>NZ_BAAAOW010000002.1:0-678630 GCF_039530785.1 Brachybacterium phenoliresistens | reverse complement strand
TCATCCGTCAACTGCCAAACAAAACATTTGGCATCAACAAACAGACACACTATTGAGATTTCAAACAACACGCGCACTCAGACTTCCGAACCTTTCGGCTCATCCGCTCCGAGGCAACCCCTAAAGCTTAGAGGCTTTCGCTTCCCTCGTCAACTCCGCTCGGTGTGATCCGCGCCGCGAGTCCGATTCAGTTATGAAGCTCAATGCCTGGTCAGCGACCGATCCGGACCCTGAGGATCACTCCTCGTTCCCGTCCCGTTCACCGGGGCACGAGGGAATACATTACGCACGCCCCGACCCCCGCGCAACTCGAGAGCCCACTTTCGGCACGTGTGCTGCGACACAGCCGCGGCTCGAGGACGCCTCGATCCTGCATCGCTGCAGGTCAGCCCGCAGATATGTCCTCCGCGTCGGGCGGCGGTACCGGGATGGGCCCGTGGTGTCCCGGCCCCGGAGAGGCGGGATCCGGCTCCGATGCCTCGGGGGGACGGCCCCGGAACCCCGGGGTCGAGCCGCGCCGGCACGGGATCGAGCCCGGCCGGCCCGGGGTCGGCTCCCGGCTGTCCCGGTGGGAACCCGGCCGCCCCGGCGAAGCCCCGGAGAGCCAGAAGCAGCCCCGGACGGTGCAGGGACGGCCCCGGGGTGCGAGGAGCCAGCCCCCGACACGCCCGGGCCAGGGCTCAGGCCGCGTCGCCCGGGCCAGGGCTCAGGCCGCGTCGCCCCGGGCAGGGCTCAGGCTGCGTCGCCCGGGGCGGGAGCTCCGGTCTGCGCCGGAGTCGCGGCGTCCTCGGCGGGGACGTAGCCCCGGTGCAGCGCGACGATCCCCCCGCTGAGGTTGCGGTACTGGCATCCGACGAGCCCCGTCTCGGCGAACCACCGGCGCAGCTCCTCCTGCGCCGGCCAGTCCAGGATCGACTCGGCGAGGTAGTCGTAGGCGTCGGGCTGGGTCGCGAACCGGCTCGCCACGGCCGGCAGGGCGCGCAGCAGGTACCTCTGGTACACCCCGCGGAAGGCACCGTTGGTCGGCGTCGAGAACTCGCAGACCACCACGGCGCCGCCGGGGCGCACCACGCGCGCCATCTCCGCCAGTCCCCTGCGGGGGTCCTGGACGTTGCGCAGGCCGAAGGAGATCACGGCGGCGTCGAAGGACGCGTCGGCGAAGGTCAGGCGCTGGGCATCGGCCCCCACGAAGGGGAGGTGGGGCTGGCGGCGACGTCCCTCGGTCATCATGCCGAGCGAGAAGTCGGCGGCGACCGCGCGGGCTCCGGCCTTCTCGATCGCCGCGGTCGACGTCCCGGTGCCTGCAGCGAGATCCAGCACGGTGTCCCCGGGGCGCAGGGAGAGCGACTCGACCATGGCCGCCCGCCACCCGCGCACCTGGCCGAGGGCGGCGACGTTGTTCATGACGTCGTAGCGCCCGGCGATGCTGTCGAACATCCCCGCGACGTCGTAGGGCTTCTTGTCGAGATCGGCACGGCTCATGCCCCGATCCTGCCAGACGCGACCCGCTCGGCGGACCGTCCGGGCCGTGACGCGTCCGAGTCGGCACAATGGAGGAGCCCGGCGATCCGGCCGGGCCCTGCAAGCCCGTCCCGCATCCGGCAAGGAGACCCCGTGTCAGACCTCCAGTCCCTGCAGATCCCCGCAGAACTGCTCCCCTCCGACGGACGGTTCGGCTCCGGTCCCTCCCGCATCCGCTCTGCGCAGATCAGCGCCCTCGCCGAGGCCGGAGCGCACGTGCTGGGCACCTCGCACCGGCAGGCCCCGGTCAAGGACCTGGTGCGCCGGGTGCGCGCAGGGCTGACCGAGCTCTTCTCCCTCCCGGCCGGGTACGAGGTCGTGCTCGGCAACGGCGGGTCGACGGCGTTCTGGGACGTGGCCGCCTTCGGCCTGGTGCGCGAGCGCGCCCAGCACGTGGTGCTCGGCGAGTTCTCCTCGAAGTTCGCGGCCGAGACCCGCGGGGCCCCGCACCTGGATGAGCCCCTCGTCCTGGCCGCCGAGCCGGGCACCCGCACGCTGCCCGCGGCCGATCCCGAGGTCGACGTGTACGCCTACCCCCACAACGAGACCTCGACCGGCGTCATGCTGCCGGTGCGGCGCCCCGAGGGCGCCACCGAGGATCAGCTGGTCCTGGTGGACGCGACCTCCGCCGCCGGAGGGGTGGCCGTGGACATCGCGCAGACCGACGCGTACTACTTCGCCCCCCAGAAGGCCTTCGGCTCCGACGGCGGGCTCTGGCTGTCCGTGCTCTCCCCCGCCGCGATCGCCCGCGCCGAGGAGCTCGCCTCCTCGGACCGGTGGATCCCCGAGTTCCTCTCGCTGACCACGGCCGTGGCCAACTCGCGCAAGGACCAGACGCTGAACACGCCGGCGGTGGCCACGCTGCTGCTGATGGCCGAGCAGATCGAGTGGATGCTCGGCCAGGGCGGCCTCGCCTGGGCCGACGAGCGCACCCGCACCACGAGCTCCCTGCTGTACGACTGGGCGGAGCGGCGCGCGGAGACCACCCCGTACGTCGCCGACCCGGCGGCGCGCTCGCAGGTCGTCGCCACCATCGACGTCGACGAGGCGATCGACGCCTCCCAGATCACGGCGCTGCTGCGCGCCCACGGCATCGTGGACATCGAGCCCTACCGCAAGCTGGGGCGCAACCAGCTGCGCATCGCGACCTTCCCCTCCGTCCCCCCGGAGGACGTGCAGGCGCTCATCGCCGTGCTCGACCACGTGCTCGACGCGGCCGGCTGAGCCGCAGCGGATCGATCCCGCGCGTCGCGCAGCGCGGACGAGGACGGGCCCCGGTGATGAACACCGGGGCCCGTCCTCGTCGCATCGGCCGTCAGGGCCGCGGGCGGCCGCGCCCGACCGGCATCGCGGTCGGAGCAGCCACGGCGGTCAGAGCAGCAGCGTGCCGATCGCCCCGCGCAGGAAGTAGGCGACGAACAGCACCGCCACCACGTACATGAGCCAGTGCACGTCGCGTGCGCGGCCGCGCACCACGCGGATCAGCACGTAGGTGATGAAGCCGGCGCCCATCCCCACGGTGATGGAGTACGCGAAGGGCATGAGGATGATCGTGAGGAAGGCGGGGATCGCCTTCTCCATGTCCGTGAAGTCGATCGACGTCACCTGCGTCATCATCAGGAAGCCGACCATGACCAGGGCCGGGGTCGCCGCCTCGTAGGGCACCATCTCGACCACGGGCGCCAGGAACGTCGTGAGCAGGAACGCGACGCCGGTGACGATGGCGGCCAGCCCCGTGCGGGCTCCCTCTGCGACGCCGGCGGTGGACTCCACGTAGCTGGTGTTCGAGGAGACGCCCCCGAGGCCGCCGCCGATCGCGGCGAGGGAGTCGGCGACGAGGATCCGCTGGGAGTGGGGGATGTCCCCGTCGGCCTCCAGCAGGTCGGCCTCGGTGGCCACGCCGACCATCGTCCCCATCGTGTCGAAGAAGTCCGCGAGCAGGAGCGAGAAGACGATGACGCTCGCACCGATCGCTCCGGCGGCGGTGATCCCGCCGATCGGGTCGACCGTGAAGAGTGTCGCGAAGTCGGGCATCTGGACGGGCGAGGACCCCAGGGCGGGGACGTTCATGGACCAGCCGCCGGGGTTGCCGGGCGCGCCCTCGCTCGGCGCGCTCCAGGCGCCGAGGCCCAGCACCTTCTCCAGGACGACCGCGAGCACGGTCGCGGCGATGATCGCCAGGAGGATCGCGCCGGGGACCTTGCGCACCCACAGCAGCAGCATGAGCAGCAGGCCGACGACGAACACGGCCGTGGGCCAGCCGGTCAGCGAGCCGTCGTTGCCGAGCTGGACGGGCGTGCCCTGCGCAGAGGTGACGAAGCGGGCGTTGTACAGGCCGATGAAGGCGATGAACAGGCCCAGGCCCACGCCGATGGCGGTCTTGAGGAACGGCGGCACGGCGGCGAAGACCGCCCGGCGGAAGCCCGTGAGCACGAGAATCAGGATGAGCACGCCCTCGAGCACGATCAGGCCCATCGCGCCGGCCCAGGTCATGCCCGGCAGCGACACCACCGAGTAGGCGATGTAGGCGTTCAGGCCCAGGCCCGCCGCGAGCGCGAGCGGGAACTTCGCCCAGGCGCCCATGAAGATGCTGAGGATGCCGGCGACGAGCGCGGTGCCCGCGGCGACCGCGGGCAGGTTCGGCTCGGTGCCGCCGCCCAGGAAGTGGCCGGTGGAGTCCGGCACGGTGCCGATGATCAGAGGGTTCAGCACGACGATGTAGCACATCGCGAAGAAGGTCACGAGCCCGCCGCGGATCTCGCGGCCGATGCTCGAGCCGCGCTCGGTGATGTGGAAGTAGCGGTCCAGTGCGGAGGAGGAGGCAGGAGCCTGCAGGGATGGTGCGGTGGGCATGTGCATAACCTATCGGCCGCACCGCCGCCGGCCGCATCCCCGGGGCGTGATCTGCCCCGCGGCGGGCACGGGCGGCGGTCGCTCCGCCCTGCGCGGCTCCCCCGCAGCGCGCCGCGCGGCCGGCGCCGCCCCTGCCGACATCACCGCGGCCGGCTTCACCACAACAGGCATCACCGCGGCCGATGTCGCCGCGGCCGACATCACCGCAGCCGGTGCCGCCGCGGCCGGTCGGGCTCAGCGCGCGAGGCGGTGGCGCTCCTCCTGGATGTAGCGGTAGTAGTCCGCGTCGCGCAGCCGGGAGGCCGCGGCCTCGTCCAGCACCACGGTGACGGTGGGATGCATCTGCAGCACGCTCGCGGGGCAGAACGCGGAGACGGGGCCCTCGACCATCGCGGCGACGGCCTCGGCCTTGCCCTCGCCGGTGGCGATGAGGACGATCCGGCGGGCCTCGCCGATGGTGCCGAGCCCCTGAGTGATCACGTGCACGGGGACCTCGTCGACGGTCTCGAAGAAGCGCGCGTTGTCCTCGACGGTGCGACGGGTCAGCGTCTTCACCCGGGTGCGGGAGGCCAGCGAGCTCGCGGGCTCGTTGAAGCCGATGTGCCCGTTGCTGCCGATGCCCAGGATCTGCAGGTCCACTCCCCCGGCCTCGCGGATCGCGCGATCGTACTCCTGCGCCGCGGCGAGGGGGTCGGATGCCTGGCCGTCCGGGGACAGCACCGTCGCGTCGTCGATGTCGATGTGGGCGGTGAACTGGTCGCGGATGAAGCGGAAGTAGCTCTGCTCGTGCTCGCGGGGCAGGCCCACGTACTCGTCCAGCAGGAAGGCGCGGGCGTGGGCGAAGGACAGCCCCTCCTCGCGATGGCGCCGGATCAGCTCGCGATAGGTCGCCACGGGCGAGGAGCCGGTCGCCAGACCGAGGGTGATGCCGTCCTCCCCGGCCGCGGTGACCGCCTGCTCGAAACGATCCGCGACGAGACGCGCGGCGTCCTCGGGGGTGGCTGCGATGACGATCTCCATGAGGAACCTCCGCGTGGGGCGACCCCGCAGGTCGCCGAATCATGATCATTACGTCGCCTAATCGCGCACGTTCGGTCACAGCCTACCCTCTGGGCGGCGATCATGCACGGATTCCGCGGACCTCACATCCCGGACGCGGAACAGCCCACGGCGACGGATCGCCGTGGGCTGCACGGGGTGGTCGGCACGCCGACCGGCGGAGCGGGCTCGAGGCCCCGTCTCCGCGGCGGGACCCGCCTCAGGGGCGGGTCCCGCTCGGGGTCACTTCTTCGCGGCCAGCTCGAACGCCGCGCGCGGGGTCGAGGACTGCGGGATGCCGATGATGTCGCGACGGGACACCGCGTTGGCGACCCAGCCGGCGACGACGGCGGCCTTGCGGCCCACCGTCGGCATCGCGTACACGTGGTAGGCGCGCGCCGCGGCCCAGGCCGGCAGGCCCTTCATGTCGATGCGCTTGTCGCCGAGCATCATGTAGCCGACGCCCTTGTACATGCCCAGGGTCGCGAGGACGCCGAGGTTCTTGTGGTAGTAGTCCACCAGCGGGCGGCCCTGGATCGAGCGGGCGATGTTGTCGGCCACGCGCTTGCCCTGACGCACGGCGTGCTGGGCGTTGGGCGGGCAGAACTTGCCCTCGCCGGAGGCCAGGTCCGGGACCCAGGCGCAGTCGCCGGCGGCGAAGACGCCGTCGACGGGGCCGTTCTCGCCCTTGACGCGCAGGTCGGGCAGGACGCCGAGGCGCCCCATCATCGGGCCGCGCTCCTGGATGACCGGGAGGTCGGAGGCCTCGGAGTCGAACAGGACCGGCGCGGGCTTGACGCCGGCGTTCCAGACGATCAGGTCGGTCTCGAACTCGTCGCCGTCGGACAGCTTGACGACGCCGCCCTCGCAGGAGTTGAGGAAGGTCTCGAGCTTGACCTCGACACCGCGCTCGCGCAGCTGGTTCAGGGCGTAGGCGCGCTGCTCCTCGGAGACCTCCGGGAAGATGAACGGGGCGGCGTCGATGAGCACGAAGCGGATGTCCGAGGCGTGCAGGTCGGGGTAGTACCGCAGGGCGTCGCGGACCATGTCCTCGGCCTCGGAGATCGCCTCGCCGCCGGCGAAGCCGCCGCCGACGAAGGTGAAGGTCAGCAGGCGCTTGCGCACGGCCGGATCCTTGGTGGAGGCGGCCTCGGCCAGGTTGCCGAGGATGCGGTCGCGCACCGCGATGGCCTCCTCGACCTGCTTGAAGCCGATGGCGTTCTCCGCGAGGCCCGGGATGGGCAGCAGGCGCGGGACGGAGCCGAGGCCCACGACCAGGTAGTCGTAGGAGATCTCGAGGGTGACGTCCTCGTCGGTGGTGACCACCACGGTGCGATCCTCGTGGCGGATCTTGGAGACGGCTCCGGTGACGACCTTGGTGCCGGCCAGGACCTTGCGCAGGGGGGCGAGCACGTTGCGCGGGTCGATCGAGCCGGCGCCGACCTCGGGGAGGAAGGGCTGGTACGTCATGTACGGGCGGGAGTCGACGATGGTGATCGCGACCTCGGAGCCGAGCGCCTTGCGCAGGTCGTGCGCGGCGTTCAGACCGACGGATCCGCCGCCGAGGATGAGGACATGGGGCTTTGCGCCGGTGGTGGTGTTCATGGGCGACAGCCTATGGCCCTTGTGCCCCGGACACAAAGACCGGGCCCGGCGCTGGACACCGCCTCCGCGGCCCCTCCGCACGCGCCCGGATCGGCCCTCCTCGGCCTCCGGGCACGCCCCCGCGCACGTCAGACGCGCGGGTCCAGCAGGCTCAGCGCGATGCCGTCCAGGATGTCGTGCTCGCTGGTCCACGTACAGGTGATGGTGCTCACGTCGGCGATTCGTCGGATGATCTGCTCCCAGATCAGCGCCCCCGCCCCGAGGACGTCGATGCGCCCCGGGTGGATGATCCGAAGGGCGCCGCGCTCGGCGCGGGTCATGCCGAGGATCGCCTCGCAGACCTCGAGCATCCGCGCGGTCGGGAGCTGCGCGCCGTGGGAGAGCTCGGGGCTGTACTCCTCGGCCCCCAGGGCGACCCCGGTGAGGGTGGTGACGGTGCCGGCCACGCCGACCAGATGACGGGTGGTCCCCAGCGGCAGGACGGAGGCGGCCTCGTCCAGCAGGGCGTCCACGTCCGCGCGGGCGGCGGCGATCTCCTCCGCGGTGGGCGGGTCGCTGCGCAGGTGCCGCTCGGTCAGGCGCACCGATCCCATGTCCAGGCTGATGCGGTGGGTGGGCGACCCCTCGCCGAGCACCAGCTCGGTGGAGCCGCCGCCGATGTCCACCACCAGGCGCGGCCCCGCCGGGATCCCCGGGAGCGTGGAGACGGCGCCGCGGAAGGACAGCTCGGCCTCCTCCTGCCCCGAGACGACCTCGACGTCGACGCCGAGGATCTCGCGCACGCCCTCGAGGAAGACGGCCCGGTTGCTCGCGTCGCGGGTCGCGGAGGTCGCCACGAAGCGCACGTCCTGCACGCCGTGGCGGGCGATGAGCTCCGCATAGCGCCGGGTCGCGGCGAGGGTGCGCTCGACGGCCTCCGGATCGAACCGCCCGGTGCGGTCCACGCCGTAGCCCAGGCGCACGATCTCCATGTGCCGCTCGAGATCCTCGAGGGCACCGGTGGCCGGGTCGCGGCGGGCGATCAGCAGGCGGATCGAGTTGGTGCCGCAGTCGATCGCGGCGACCGGAGCGGCGGGCGCGCTCATGCGTCCTGCTCCGCCGCGGTCTCCTCGCAGCGGCACACGTCGATCGAGGCCACGGGGCGCAGCTGCTCGAGGACGCGGTCGCCGATGGGGTTGATGCCCTCCCCCTCGGCGAGGGACTGCCCCACGATGGCGTGCAGGCACTTCACGCGGGTGGGCATGCCGCCGGCGCTGACGTGGTCGACCTCCTCGGCGCTGCCGAGCTCGGCGCGCCGCGCGAGGTAGCGCTCGTGGGCCGCCGCGTAGCGCTGCGCGAGCTGGGGGTCCTCCCCGAGCTCCTCGGTCAGCCGCGCCATCTCGCCGGTCGCCTCGACCCGGGAGACGGCCAGGACCATCGACGGGAGGGTGAGGTAGAGCGAGGTCGGGAAGGGGGTGCCGTCCTCGAGCCGGGGCGCGGTGCGCACCACGGCGGGCAGGCCGCAGGCGCAGCGGCGGGCGATCGATCGCACCCCCCGCATCTCCCGGCCCAGCTGCTCGCGCATGGCGGCGAGGTCGGCCTCGCTCGCGGGGGTCTCGTAGGGCAGAGGGGGAAGGGTGCTCACTCGGTGTCCTGCTCGCTGGTCGGATCGGCGGCGGGGGCGCTGGACGCGCCTCCGGAAGGCTCCGCGGCGGGGTCATCGGCGGGGGCATCGGAGGCTCCCTCGCCGTCTCCCTCCTCCGGAGCCGGGTCGGGGATGTCCTCCGGGGAGAGGCGGCTGGCGCCCTCCACGCTCTCCCACATCATGCTGAACCAGTCGCCCTGGGCCGCCTCCTGGGCGGTCTGCTCCTGCTCGGTCAGCGGGACGTCCTTCCCGGAGGTGTCGGTCAGGCGGTACTGGGTCTCCCCAGGCATCGCGAACAGCAGCCGCTCGCGGGCCTGGGCGGCGACGAAGGTCGGGTCCTCCCAGCGGTCGACGTCCTGCTGGAGCTGCTCGACCGAGGCCTCCTGCTGCGCGACCTGCTGCTGGAGGGCGATCAGCTGCTGACGCTGGGAGATGTAGGTGTTCAGGGTCGGGACCACCACCGCCAGCGCGATCACCAGCACCGTGATGAGGAACAGGGTGCGACGGGTCAGGGCGATGACCGGCGCGTCGGCCGTCTGATCGGCGGAGGAGCTGCGACGCGGACGGGCGGCGGAGCCGGGGCGGGTGCTGCGCGAGGCGCCGGAGCCGCTGCGACCACGGGAGGCCGGGCGCACCGGCGAGCGGGCGCCGCGGCTCGACGTGCCGCGCGGGCTCGGCGCGCCGGACGGGCTCGATGTGCTGGAGGATCCGGTCCCGCCGGAGGCGCTCGCGGCCCCGCGCGAGCCCTTTCCTCCCCGGCTGCCGGCGCCGCGAGGCGTCGATGCGCCGCGCCCGGACCCGGACGCGGCGACCGGGCGCCTC
The DNA here is from genome assembly GCF_039530785.1 of Brachybacterium phenoliresistens. NCBI lineage: Bacteria > Bacillati > Actinomycetota > Actinomycetes > Micrococcales > Dermabacteraceae > Brachybacterium > Brachybacterium phenoliresistens. The sequence continues at coordinate 669,167 of NZ_BAAAOW010000002.1, read as the reverse complement.
GTCCGCGGGGCGCCCGGTCGTCGTGTGGTCATGCCGTCAGATTACAGGGGTCAGGCCGAGAACCGCGGGAACGCCGAGGCGCCCGCGAACACGGCCGACTCGCCCAGCTGCTCCTCGATGCGGATGAGCTGGTTGTACTTGTTCACGCGCTCGCCGCGGGCGGGGGCGCCGGACTTGATCTGGCCGCAGTTGGTGGCCACGGCGAGGTCCGCGATGGTGGTGTCCTCGGTCTCGCCGGAGCGGTGGGACATCATCGAGCGGAAGCCGCTGCGGGTGGCCAGGCCCACGGCGTCGAGGGTCTCCGTGAGCGAGCCGATCTGGTTGACCTTCACCAGCAGCGCGTTCGCGGCGCCCTCGGCGATGCCGCGGCCCAGGCGCTCGGGGTTGGTGACGAACAGGTCGTCGCCGACGAGCTGGACCTTCGAGCCGAGCTGCTCGGTCATGGCCTTCCAGCCGTCCCAGTCCTCCTCGTCCAGCGGGTCCTCGATGGAGACCAGCGGGTAGGCGGCGACGAGCTCGGCGTAGTAGGCGACCATCTGCTCGGCGGAGCGCTTCTCGCCCTCGAACAGGTAGGAGCCGTCCTCGAAGAACTCGGACGCTGCGACGTCCAGCGCGAGCGCGACGTCCTTGCCCGCGGTGTAGCCGGCCTTGCCGATCGCCTCGACGATGAGATCGAGCGCCGCACGGTTGGACTCGAGGTTCGGGGCGAAGCCGCCCTCGTCGCCGAGGCCGGTGTTCAGGCCGCGCTCCTTGAGCACGGACTTCAGGGCGTGGTACACCTCGGCGCCGATGCGCACGGACTCCACGAAGCTCTCCGCGCCGATGGGCGCGATCATGAACTCCTGGATGTCGACGTTGGAGTCGGCGTGGGAGCCGCCGTTGAGGATGTTCATCATCGGCACCGGCAGCACGTGGGCGTTGGGGCCGCCGACGTACTGGAACAGCTCGAGGTCCGCGGAGGCGGCGGCGGCCTTGGCCACGGCCAGGGAGACGCCGAGGATCGCGTTCGCGCCCAGGCCGCCCTTGTTGTCGGTCCCGTCCAGCTCGATCATGGTGCGGTCGATCAGGCGCTGATCCTGCGCGTCCAGGCCGGCGACGGCCTCGTCGATCTGCTCGATGACGGCGTTGACCGCCTGCGTGACGCCCTTGCCGAGGTAGCGGCCCTTGTCGCCGTCCCGCAGCTCGACGGCCTCGAACTGCCCGGTGGAGGCGCCCGAGGGGACCTCGGCGCGGGCGAAGGTGCCATCGCTCAGGATGACCTCGACCTCGACGGTCGGGTTTCCGCGCGAGTCGAGGATCTCGCGGGCGTGGACGGTATCGATGACGGCTCCCATGAGCTGTTCCTTCCGTAGGGGGAATTCAGGTCCGGATGGCCGGTCCGCGCTGACCGCCCCGGCACAGTCTAGGCGGTCACGCCCGCGCGTCGCCCGGATGCCCGGGGCGCGTCGGGTCCGCGAGCTCGCGGGCGGTCCGCGACAGCAGCGCCCGCAGCGCGGACTCCGGATCCACGTCCCGCGCCTCGGCCGCCACGACCTGCGCGATCATGTCCCGCGCGAGGTCCGCGCCCTCGGGGGCGTCCTCCGCGGCGACCACCGCATCGGCCGCGGCCAGGAGCTCCCGGAGGTGCCCGGCGGAGCGGGCACGATGCACCGCCTTCGCCGCGGTCTGCAGCGCGGGCAGGCGCGAGGGGATCGCCGAGAAGTGCTCGGCGACCGGCGCCGGCTCCCGCCCCGGGTCCGCGTCCGCATCCGACGGGCTGCTCCCGGGGGCCGCCGCCTCGCGCCGGGCATCGCGCCGGGCCTGCTCGCGCGCCGCCTGCTCGGCCTTCTCCCGGGCCTTGACCGCGTGCCACTGGGCGATGATGGCCTCGACGTCCTCGGGATGCTCGAGGGCTCCCTCCGGGCCGAAGACGTGGGGGTTGCGGCGCTCCATCTTGGCGATAAAGGCGTCGGCCACGTCGTCGATGCCCCAGGCGGGGTCCTCGTCGAGGCCGATGCGGGCATGGAACAGGATCTGGAAGAGCAGGTCGCCGAGCTCGTCGACGACGGCGCCCGGAGCATGGGCCTGCGGATCCTCGAGCACGTCGAGGACCTCATAGGTCTCCTCCAGGAGGTACCGGGCCAGGGACTGATGGGTCTGCTGCGCGCTCCAGGCGTCGCCGCCGCGCCGCCGCAGGGCGTCCATCACCGCGACGGCGCGCAGCAGGCGGTGCCCGGGCACGGCGCCCGCCGTCTCCTCGTCGTTCATCGGCCGGCCGGCCGCGCGACCGCCGGCGCCGCGTCGGGCCGCAGGACGCCGAGGACCGTCCGCGCCCACTCGAGCAGCTCGTGATCGCGCAGCTCGGTGCCGCCGATGCGGCTGGTGGTGGGCCGGGGCACGAGCACCTGGCGGACCGTCGGCTTCTCCATCGTGCCGGGGTACAGGCGCTTCATGCGCAGGGACACCGAGTCCGGCAGCTCCACGTGCGCGAAGCGGATCATCTTGCCCTGGGCCTGCACCTCGTCCAGCCCGGCCGCCCGGCACTCCAGACGGAACCGGGCCACGTCCAGCAGCACCTCGACGGGCGCGGGGATGCGTCCGTAGCGGTCCGAGAGCTCGGCGCGGACCTCGTCGATGGTCGCCTCGTCCTTCGCGCCGGAGAGCTTGGCGTACGCCTCCAGCCGCAGGCGCTCCGAGGCGATGTAGTCGTGCGGGATGTGCGCGTCCAGCGGCAGCTCGACCTTGATCTCCTTGTCGGGGGCGGTGCTCTCCCCCTTGAAGGCGGCCACGGCCTCGCCGACCATCCGGACGTACAGGTCGAAGCCCACGCCGGCGATGTGCCCGGACTGCTCCCCGCCCAGCAGGTTGCCGGCCCCGCGGATCTCGAGGTCCTTCATCGCGACCTGCAGCCCGGCCCCGAGGTCCGTGTTGGTGGCCAGGGTGGTCAGGCGGTCGTGCGCGGTCTCCGTCAGCGGCTTGGAGCCGTCGTAGAGGAAGTAGGCGTAGGCGCGCTCGCTCGAACGGCCCACACGGCCGCGCAGCTGATGCAGCTGGGACAGGCCGAAGCGGTCCGCGTTCTCCACGATCAGCGTGTTGGCGTTGGCGATGTCCAGGCCCGTCTCCACGATCGTGGTGCAGACCAGCACGTCGAACTCCTTCTCCCAGAAGTCGACGATCACCCGCTCCAGCTGGTGCTCGCCCATCTTGCCGTGGGCGACCTCCACCCGCGCATCGGGCACGAGGTCCCGGATGCGCTGGGCCGCGCGGTCGATGTCCTCGACGCGGTTGTGGATGAAGAACACCTGCCCGTCGCGCAGCAGCTCGCGACGGATCGCCGCGACCAGCTGCTTCTCCTCCTCCGGGCCGACGTAGGTGAGCACGGGGTGGCGCTCCTCGGGCGGGGTGGCGAGCATCGACATCTCGCGGATCCCGGTCACCGCCATCTCCAGGGTGCGCGGGATCGGCGTCGCGGACATCGAGAGCACGTCCACGTTCGTGCGCAGCGCCTTGAGGGTCTCCTTGTGCTCGACGCCGAAGCGCTGCTCCTCGTCGATGATGAGCAGCCCCAGGTCCTTGAAGCGGACCTGCCCGGTGAGCAGGCGGTGGGTGCCGATGACGACGTCGACCTCCCCCTTCGCGAGTCCGTCGATGGTCTCGCGCGAGTCGGCGTCGGACTGGAAGCGGGAGAGCCCCCGCACCGTCACCGGGAACCCGGTGTACCGCTCGGTGAAGGTGTCCAGGTGCTGCTGGGCCAGGAGCGTCGTGGGCGCGAGCACCGCGACCTGCTTGCCGTCCTGGACCGCCTTGAAGGCGGCGCGCACGGCGATCTCCGTCTTGCCGTAACCGACATCGCCGAGGATCAGGCGGTCCATCGGGACGGGCTTCTCCATGTCGGCCTTGACGTCGTCGATGGTCGAGAGCTGGTCCGGCGTCTCGACGAACTCGAAGGCGTCCTCGAGCTCGCGCTGCCACGGGGTGTCCGGGCCGAAGGCGTGGCCGGGGGCGGACTGCCGCGCCGAGTACAGGCGCACCAGCTCGTCGGCGATCTCGCGGATCGCCTTGCGGGCGCGGGACTTGGTCTTGGCCCAGTCGGAGCCGCCCATGCGGTTGACCGACGGGTCCTCGCCGCCGACGTACTTGGTGACCTGCTCGAGCTGGTCGCTGGGCACGTACAGCCGGTCCCCCGGCTGGCCCTTCTTCGAGGGCGCGTACTCGATCACCAGGTACTCGCGGGTGGCGCGCTTGGCGCCGCTGCCGACGGTGCGGCTGGTCATCTCCACGAAGCGCCCCACGCCGTGATGGGAGTGGACGACGTGGTCGCCCGGGCGCAGCTGCAGCGGGTCGACCACGTTGCGGCGGCGGGAGGGGATCTTCCGCTCGCTGCCGCGGCGCGCCCCGGACTTGCCGGTGAGGTCGCGCTCGGTGACCAGCATGATCTTGGCGGCCTCGTCGACCAGGCCCGCGGTGAAGGGGCCGACGGTGACCATCGGGTCCTCGGAGAGGCGCTCGTGCAGCGGGTGCTCGAAGATCGCGGGCAGCTCGTGCTCGCGCAGGACCTCCGCGGCGTGCCGGGCGCCGCCGGAGCCCGTCATCGTCACCACCACCCGCCAGCCGTCGGCGCGGCGGCGGGCGATGTCGGCGGCGGCATCGGCGATCTTGCCCGAGTAGCCGGGGTGGGTGACCGAGGCGGCGGTGACCGCGGTGTCCTCGTCCAGTCCGAAGGGGGCGATGGTCGTCCAGGCCCGGCCCGTGGCACGGGCCCGGTCGCGCACGTCCTCCAGCGGCACGAAACTGGCGGCGCCCACGTCGATGGGCAGGCCGCCGCCGGCGGCCGCGCTGGACCAGGCCGCGGCGAGGAACTCGTCGGTGGTGGCCACGAGCTCGGCGGCGCGTCCGCGCGTGCGCTCGGGGTCCAGCACGAGGATCCGCGAGCGCGCCGGCAGCACGTCGATGACCTGCTCCATCGCGCCCACGAGGACCGGGCTGAGGGACTCCATGCCGTCCGCGGCGATGCCGTCGGCGATCCGCAGCAGCAGGTCCCGGGCGCCGGGGAGCTCATCGGCCATGGCGCGGGCGCGCTCGCGCACGTCCTCGGTCAGCAGGATCTCGCGGCACGGGGGCGCGTCCAGGCCGTGCGGGACCGGTTCCAGGGAGCGCTGGTCCGCGACGGAGAAGTAGCGGACGTCGTCGATCTCGTCGCCGAAGAAGTCCACGCGCACCGGATGCGGCTCGGTGGGCGGGAAGACGTCGAGGATGCCGCCGCGCACCGCGAAGTCGCCGCGCTTCTCGACCATGTCCACCCGGGCATAGGCCGCGCCCACCAGCTTCTCGGTGAGCTCCTCGAGCCCGATCTCCTCGCCCACGCGGGCCCGCACGGGGACGAGGTCCCCGAGGCCGCGGGCGATGGGCTGCAGGAGGGATCGCACCGGGACGAGCAGCACGCGCACGCCCTGCTCCGACTCCGGGTGGGCGATCCGGCGCAGCGTCGCCAGGCGCCGGGCGACGGTGTCCGCGCGCGGCGAGAGCCGTTCGTGCGGGAGCGTCTCCCAGGCGGGGAGCTCGGCGACGTGCTCGGTGCCCGTCAGCGCGGACAGGGCGGAGCGCACGTCCTCCATGGCGCGGGTGGTCGGGGTCACCACGACCAGCGGCGCCTCGACCGTGGCGGTCCGGGCGAGCTCGGCCACGGCGAACGGGGTCAGCCCGGTGGGGGCGATGATCGCCCCGCCCTCGGTCGCGGACTGCTCGGCGAACTCCCGGACGGCGAAGAGATCGGGCGAGGCCTCCAGCGCGTCCAGGAGCGGGGCCAGCGGCGCCTCGGGCACGGCACCGGGTGCGGCGCCGGCGGAGGCCTGGTCGGTCGCGGCGGTCATCGGGTCTCCTTCGCGTGGAAGCGCTGCTGGGCGGCGGTGAGCCCCTCGAGGACGAGCGCCTCCACCGCGTCCTCGGCGTCGCCGATGACCAGCTCGAGGCTCTTGCGCTCGGTGGCGCTGAACGGGGCGAGGACGTGGTCGGCGGTGTCCTGGCGGCCGCCGGGGCGGCCCACGCCCACGCGCACGCGCAGGTAGCCCCGGGTTCCCAGGGCCTTGCTGATGTCGCGCAGGCCGTTGTGGCCGCCCTCCCCGCCGCCGCGCTTGAGGCGGACGGTGTCGAAGGGGAGGTCGACGTCGTCGTGCACGACGATCACGTCCTCCGGGGAGACGCCGTAGAAGTCGGCCAGGCCCTTGGTCGGACCGCCGGAGAGGTTCATGTAGGTGGTCGGCTTCGCCAGGATCGTCCGGGCGCCGCGGCCCGGGACGCCCATGCGCCCCTCGATCACGACGGCCTGGGCGCGGCGCGCCGTCCGGAACGAGCCGCCGGTGGATGCCGCGATCCGGTCCAGGACCATCTGGCCGACGTTGTGGCGGGTCCCGGCGTACTTCGGCCCCGGGTTGCCGAGCCCGATCACCAGATGGGTGCCGTCCATGTCTCTCCTTGCTGGTGCGTGCCGTCGGCCCGGCAGGCGCGAGGTCCTGCGGCCTCCGACACGGTACCGCTCGCCCGCCCCGCGTGCCTGCGCGCTGTGGCCGGGACAACCCGCAGGGCACCGGGACGATGCGCGGCCGCCGGCCGGACGGGGCGCCGCACCGGGAACCGGCCTGTCGGCAGGGACGCCGACGGGGCGCCGCGCGCTGCGCGACGCCCCGGAGGCTGGGGTGCGCGGGGCCTCGCCGAGGCCCGCGCAGGGGGTGGGGCCGGCGATGCCGGCCCCGGAGGATCACTCCTCGGAGGAGTCCTCGGACTCGGCCTCGGCGTCCTCGGCGGACTCGGTCTCGCCGCGCGGGGTCTGCACGGCGACGACGATCAGCTCGGCGTCGGTGACCAGCTCGGCGCCCTCGGGCAGGGTGACGTCACCGGCGAAGATCTGCACACCCTCCTCGGCGCCCTCGACGGAGATCTCGACGTGCTCGGGGACGTTCAGCGCGTCCACCGACAGCGTCAGGGCCTGGAGGTCGACCACGGCGATCGACGGGGAGACGGGCTCGCCCACGATGGTGACGGGGATGTCCACGTCGACCTTCTCGCCGCGGCGGACCGCGATGAGGTCGAGGTGGGTGAGGTGGCGCTGCAGCGGGTGGCGCTGGATGTCCTTGATCAGGCCCAGGTGGGTGGTGCCGTCGGGCAGGACCAGCTCGATCAGGGCGTTGCTGTTGCGCGCGACCAGGGCGGTCTCGTGGCCGGGGAGGACCACGTGCACCGGCTCCATGCCGTGGCCGTAGATGACGGCGGGGATCTTCTTCTCGCGGCGGATGCGGCGGGCGGCGCCCTTGCCGAACTCCTCGCGCAGTTCGATGTTCAGCTTCTCAGCCATGCTGGTGCTCCTTGTGATCGCGGTTCCGGGCGGCGAGATGCGCCGCAGGCGACCAGGAGTCCACCCGCACCGCGTCGATCACGGAGTCGCGCGCAGGGCGCGCGGGATCTCCCTCGCCGAAGTGACCGGCCCACATTACCACGCGGGCACCGCGCCGCCGCTGTGCGCCCCCTCACCCCGGGCGGGTCGCCGCGGCCGGGCGCCGGGGCCGCCCGTGCGGTCACGGCGGATGCGGCCCGATGAGGTGGGCCGTCACGCAATCGACCAGGGCCTCCGCGGTGGGGAGCCCTGGTCGATCTCGCGGTCGGGAGGAGCGGTCAGACGGCGCCGTCGAACAGGCTGGTGACCGAGCCGTCGTCGAAGACGGCGCGGACGGCACGCCCGATCAGCGGGGCGATGGAGAGCTGGGTGAGCTGCTCGAACTGCTTGTCCTCCGGCACCGGGAGCGTGTTGGTGCAGACGACCTCGCGGACCCGGCTGGTGCGCAGGCGCTCCGCCGCCGGGTCGGAGAGGATCGGATGGGTGGTCGCGACCACGACGGACGCCGCCCCGTTGGCGTGCAGCGCCTCGATCGCCTGGACGATGGTGCCGGCGGTGTCGATCATGTCGTCGACCAGGACGCAGGTCTTCCCCGCGACCTCGCCGATCACGCGCTTGGCCACGGCCTGGTTCGGCTTCTTGGGGTCGCGGGACTTGTGCACGAAGGCCAGGCCCACGCCGCCCAGGCGCTTGGCCCACTGCTCGGCGACCCGGATGCGGCCGGCATCGGGCGAGACGACGGTGAGGTCCTCGTCGCCGTACTTCGTGGACACGTAGTCCGCCAGCAGGGGCAGCGCCATCAGGTGGTCGACCGGCGCCTTGAAGTAGCCCTGGACCTGCGGGGCGTGGAGGTCCACCGAGATCATCCGGTCGATGCCGGCGGTCTCGTAGAGGTCCGCGACCAGTCGCGCCGAGATGGGCTCGCGCCCGCGGTGCTTCTTGTCCTGGCGGGCGTAGGGGAAGCTCGGGGCGATGGCCGTGATCCGCTTGGCCGAGGCGCGCTTGAGCGCATCGATCATGATCAGGTGCTCCATGAGCCACGTGTTGATGGGAGCGGGGTGGGACTGGAGCACGAACACGTCGGTGCCGCGCACCGATTCCCCGTAGCGCACGTAGATCTCGCCGTTGGCGAAGTCCCAGGCGTCCATCGGGAGCACCTCGACGCCGAGCTCCTGAGCGACCTCCTGGGCGAGGACGGGGTGCGCCCTCCCGCTGGCCAGGACGAGGCGCTTCTCTCCGGTCGTGACGATCCCGCTCATCAGTTCTCCCGTTCCTTCGACTCCTGCGAGGTGGTCTCGCCTGCCGCCAGGGCCGCCTGGGCCTCGGCCGCCGCGGCGGCCGCCTTCGTGCCCGCGCGCCGACGCTCGGTCCATCCTTCCACGTTCCGCTGCTCCACGGCGTTGACGGCCAGGGAACCCGGCGGGACGTCCTCGCGGATCACGGCGCCGGCACCGGTGGCCGCACCGTCGCCGATGGTGACGGGGGCGACCAGCACGCTGTCCGATCCGACCCGCACGTGGCGGCCCACCCGGGTGCGGTGCTTGGTCACCCCGTCGTAGTTGGCGAAGATGGTCGCCGCGCCGATGTTGGTGTGCTCGCCGATCTCGGCGTCCCCGACGTAGCTCAGGTGCGGGACCTTGGAGCTCTCGCCGATGCGGGCGTTCTTCGTCTCCACGAAGCCGCCGATCTTGCCCTTGCGGCCCAGCACGGTGCCCGGGCGCAGGTAGGTGAAGGGGCCGACGGTCGCCTTCTCCCCGATCTCGGCGTGCAGGGCGTGGGTGCGGGTGACCTCGGCTCCGTCGGCCACGACGGTGTGCTGCAGGGTCGAGTCGGGACCGATCCGCACGTCCGCGCCGATGTCGGTGGCGCCCAGCAGCTGCACGCCCGGGAGGATGGTCGTGTCCTGGCCGATGGTGACCTCGGAGTCGATCCAGGTGGTGGCCGGGTCGACGATGCTCACGCCCGCGCGCATGTGGCGCTCCAGCGTGCGGCGGTTCATCTCGGCACCGAGCTGGGCCAGCTGGACGCGGTCGTTCGCGCCCTCGACGAGGATCGCGTCGTCGGTGACGACGGCCCGGACGGCGCCGCCGTCCTCGCGGGCGATCGCCAGGACGTCGGTCAGGTACATCTCCCCCTGGGCGTTGTCGGTGGTGATGCGGCCCAGCGCGCTGCGGAGCACGGCGAGGTCGAAGGCGTAGATGCCGGAGTTGACCTCGTCGATCGCGCGCTGCTCCTCGGTGGCGTCCTTGTGCTCGACGATGCCCAGGACCTCGCTGCCGTCCTCGCTGCGGACGATGCGGCCGTATCCCGTGGCATCGGCCAGCCGTGCGGTGAGCACGGTGACGGCGCTGCCGGAGGACTCGTGCTCGGCCACGAGGGAGCGCAGGGTGCCGGCGTCCAGCAGGGGCACGTCGCCGTAGGTGACCAGGACGGTGCCGCCCTCGGCCCCGACCTGCTCGAGGCCGCACTGCACGGCGCGCCCGGTGCCGGGGACCTCGTCCTGGTCGGCCACGATCACCTCGGGCGCATGCTCGGACAGGTGTCCGATGACCTGTGCGCGCTCGTGCCGCACGACGGCGACGAGCTGCGCCGGCGCGGTGCCGCGCGCGGCGGTGATCGCGTGCATCAGCAGGGAGCGCCCGCCGATCTCGTGGAGCACCTTCGGGAGCTTGGACTTCATCCGGGTGCCGGCGCCTGCGGCGAGCACGATGACAGCGGCGGGGGCGTTGGAGTTCACACACATCTCCTGGGGTCGGCGGTCGCCTGGTCGGCGCGGAGCGCGCTCCGCCATCAGGACTCGAACCTGAAATACCAGAACCAAAATCTGATGTGTTGCCGATTACACCATGGCGGATCGACCCGTCAGGGCCGGAAGAATCGTACCGCCCGTTCCGGCGCGGCCCCGGCCCGCCCGGGCCGGGCGTGGCGCATCGGACGTCCAGGTCGCGAGGACTCGTGACGCCCGAGCGCCCTGTGGGAGACTTCGAGGATGGCCGCCACGTCCTCCCCGCGCCCCCGCGCCGCCCGCATGACCGGACGGGAGCGCCGCGAGCAGCTCGTGCAGATCGGCCGGAGCGTGTTCGCCCAGAAGGGCTTCGACGCCACCAGCGTGGAGGAGATCGCCGCCCGCGCCAAGGTCTCCAAGCCGATCGTCTACGAGCACTTCGGGGGCAAGGAGGGCCTGTACGCGGTGATCGTCGACCGCGAGACGAGCGCCCTGCTGGGCGCCCTGGAGACCGCGCTCGACGAGGGCCGGTCCCACCCCCGCGTGCTCATGGAGCGGGCGGCGCTGGCGTTCCTCACCTATATCGACGAGTCGGAGGACGGCTTCCGCATCCTGGTGCGGGACTCCCCCGTGGCCCAGTCCGGCGGGACCTTCTCGAGCCTGCTGGGGGACGTCGCCGCGAAGGTCGAGTCGATCCTGGCCGCCCAGCTGCGCCTGCGGAAGTACTCGCCGCGCGACGCCGAGCTGTACGCCCAGATGCTGGTGGGCATGGTCGCCTACACCGGGCAGTGGTGGCTGGAGACCCGCAAGCCGTCCAAGGAGGAGGTCGCCGCGCGCATGGTGAACCTCTCCTGGTTCGGCCTGGGGGCGCTGGAGAAGGATCCGGGGATCCGCGGGGTGTGAGGTGACCGGGCGGGCCTGGGCAGGGACCGGGGATTCCGTAGACTCGACCCATGCCCACGAACCCCCCGGCCGACGAGGTCGACCGCATCGTCGACGAGTGGGCCCGCGCACGCCCGGACCTCGACACCGCGCCGCTGGCGGTGTTCTCGCGGATCTCCCGGCTGGCCCGGCACCTGGAATCGGCGCGCCGCGCCGCGTTCACGGCATCGGGCCTGGAGGGCTGGGAGTTCGACGTGCTCTCCGCCCTCCGCCGCGACGGCGAGCAGTCCGCGAGCCCCAGCGCGCTCATGCACCAGACGCTCGTCACCTCCGGCACCATGACCACGCGCATCGACAAGCTCGTCACCCGGGGCCTGGTGCGCCGCTCCCCCGACCCGCAGGATCGTCGCAGCGTGCTCATCACCCTCGAGCCGGCGGGCGTCGATCTCGTCGACGCGGCGATGGAGCGCCTGCTGGACGCCGAGCGCACGCTCCTGTCCTCCCTCCCCGCGGCGGACCGCACCGACCTCGCGATGCGTCTGCGCGACCTGCTCCTGCCCTTCGAGCCGTCCGCCGGCTGAGCCGCGACGCGGTCACGCCGCACCGGACGCAGCCCCTCGCCGCCCGTCCCGATCTTCCGCCCCGTCCCCTCACGACCAGGAGTCCCACCCCACCATGGCCCATCTGCTCGGCGCCGAGAACCTCCATGTCGCCCTCCCCGACCGCGTGCTGCTGGATGCCGTCACCCTCGGCATCGAGGAGGGCGATCGGATCGGCGTGGTGGGCCGCAACGGCGACGGCAAGTCCACCCTGCTGCGGCTGCTCGCCCGCCAGCAGGAGGCCGACGGCGGGCGCGTGACCGTGCGCGGCGGCGTCCGCGTGGGCGTGCTGGACCAGCAGGACGACGCCACCGCCGGCGTCACGGTGCGCACGCGCGTGCTCGGCGACGCCGCGGAGCACGAGTGGGCCTCGGACCCTCGGATCCGCGACGTCATGTCCGGTCTGCTGGGGGACATCGATCTCGAGTCCGATCTCGCCGACCTCTCCGGCGGGCAGGTCCGGCGCGTGCACCTGGCCGAGCTGCTGGTGGGCGATGACGACGTCCTCCTGCTGGACGAGCCCACCAACCACCTCGACGTCGAGGGCATCGCCTGGCTCGCCGAGCATCTCAAGCGCCGCTGGTCCGCGCGCGCGGGCGGCCTCGTGGTCATCACGCACGACCGCTGGTTCCTGGACGAGGTCTGCACCCGCATGTGGGAGGTCCACGACGCCGTGGTCGACCCCTTCGAGGGCGGGTACGCCGCGTACGTGCTGCAGCGCGTGGAGCGGGACCGCCAGGCGGCCGCGATCGAGTCCAAGCGCCAGAACCTCATGCGCAAGGAGCTCGCGTGGCTGCGCCGCGGCGCCCCGGCCCGCACCTCCAAGCCCAAGTTCCGCATCGACGCCGCGAACGAGCTCATCGCCGGGGAGCCGCCGGTGCGCGACACCGTCTCGCTCACCCAGCTGGCGACCTCGCGGCTGGGCCGGGACGTGATCGACATCGAGGACGTCACCGCCGGCTACGGCGCGGGCCCTTCGGCGACGGTGGTGCTGGAGGACGTCACCCTGCACATCGGCCCGGCGGACCGCATCGGCGTGCTCGGCCCCAACGGCGCCGGGAAGTCCACGCTGCTGGCGCTGGTCACCGGCGACCTCGCCCCGCTGTCCGGGCGGGTGCGCCGCGGGAAGACGGTCACGGTCCAGCAGGTCTCCCAGCGCCTGGAGGGGCTCGCCGAGCATCTCGAGGAGCGGGTCTCGGACGTGGTGGGCCGGTACCGCACCACCTTCCAGGCCGGGAAGGACGAGGTCTCCCCCGGCCAGCTGCTGGAGCGCCTCGGCTTCACCGCCGCGCACCAGAAGGTCGCGATCAAGGAGCTCTCCGGCGGGCAGAAGCGGCGCCTGGACCTGCTGCTGACGCTGCTGGACGAGCCCAACGTGCTGGTGCTGGACGAGCCGACCAACGACATGGACACGGACATGCTCGCGGCCATGGAGGACCTGCTGGACACCTGGCCCGGCCCGCTGGTGGTCGTCTCCCACGACCGCTACCTGCTCGAGCGCGTCACCGAGATGCAGTACGCGGTGCTCGACGGCCGGGTGCGCCATGTGCCCGGCGGGGTGGACCAGTACCTCGCCCTGCGCGCAGAGGGCCAGGCCGCAGGCGCCTCCCGCGGATCGTCCCCGGGGACGTCGGCCGGCGCCGGGTCCGCGGCCCCGGCGGGGACGGCCGATTCCGCAGGCGCAGGGCTCGCCGGACGGGACCTGCGCGAGGCGCAGAAGGAGATCTCCGCCCTCGAACGGCGTATCGAGAAGCTCGGGAAGCAGACCGACGCGCTCCACGCGACGATGGCGGAGCACGACCCGGGCGACTATGCGGGCCTGCAGGCCCTGAGCGAGCAGCTCTCGGCGGTGCAGGACGAGATCGATCAGGCCGAGGAGCGGTGGCTGGAGCTGTCCGAGCAGGTCGGCTGATCCCGGGGCCGTCTCAGCGCAGGTGCTCGCGGACCCGGCGCGGGTCGGGGTTGGTGACGGGCTGCCCGTCCAGGACGACCGTCGGCACGGTCTCGTCGCCGCCGTTGACGCTGCGCACGTACTCGGCGGCCTCCTCGTCCTGCCAGATGTTCACCCAGGTGGCCTGCTTCCCCGCGTCCCCGAGGGCGGCGCGCAGGCGCGAGCAGAACGCGCATCCGGGGCGCCAGTAGATCACCACGCGCCTGTCCTGCGCGGGAAGCTCCGCCAGGGCGGCGTGACGCGGGCTGCGGCCCCCGCGCCAGGGCGCCATCCACCAGGCCAGGCCCAGCAGCGCCCCCGCGGCGAGGACGGCGGCGACGAACCGACCCTCGGCCGCGAAGAGGCCGCCCATCACCAGGCCCAGGACGGCGAAGCCGATCCATCCGCTGCGTTCGAAGCTGATCCGGGCCATGTGCGACCTCCGTGTCGATGATGCCCTGCCCCGGTCGGGAACCGCGCCGCGCGGCAGGGTCGGTCCTGTCAGACGAGCTCGGTCCCCCAGGTCCGCTTCATCGCCGCGACGCTCTCGGCCAGCACCGCCGCCATGTCCACGGATTCGTCCAGCAGCCACTGGACCTGCAGGCCGTCCATCAGCGAGACCATCGAGCGGGCGATCGCCTCGACCGGCGCGTCCTCGCGGACCGTCCCCCGCTGCTGGTCGGCGCGCAGCTGGTCCCGGAGGGTGTCCAGCACGTCGGCGTAGTGGCGCACCATCCAGGCGTGCGCGGGATGCTCCGGCGCGACGGCCTCCCCGATCATCGTCATGTACAGGGCCACGAGCCGGCGGCGGCCCATGTTCCGCCGCGCCACGTGCACCATGTGGTCGAAGGCGGACCAGGGCTCGTGGGATCGTTCGCGCACGAAGGTGTCCTCCGCGTCGCGATGATCGAGGACCGCACCCAGCAGCGCGTTCTTCGAGGGGAAGTGGTGGGCGAGGCCGGAGGGCGAGATGCCTGCGGCGGCGGCGACCTGGGCCATGGAGGTCGCGGCGTAGCCCTGCTGGGCGATCAGCTCGATCGCCGCGCGCAGCGCCGCCTCCCGCACGACGGCGGAGTCCTGGCCGCGCGGGCGACCGCGGCGGCGCCGCGGCCGCGTATCCGGGCCGCCTGGGGCGGTCCCGGCCTCTGGGGGCGTCGTGGCGGTGCTCATGGGTCCGGGCTCCTTCGGCGACGTCGGTCGGGACGAGGACGGGGCCGGGGCGCACCTGCGCGCCCCGGCCCCGGTGTGGGAGCGAGGTTACTTCACGCCGCGGATGAGCATGGTGATCACGGCGCCGATGACGGCGGAGACGAGGGCCGCCACCAGGAGCGCCGTGAAGTCGGTGCCTCCGCCGATCCTGGCGAGGAGGAATCCGCCGAGGCCGCCGGCCAGCGACTGCGGCAGGGCGTTGGCCATGTTGAACACGCCCAGGTCCTTGCCCGCGTTCTCGCGGTCCGGAAGCACGTCCAGCACCAGCGCCAGGTCGACCGCGACGTACGCGCCGTAGGCCAGGCCCATGACCGCCTCGCAGAGGTAGAAGGCGGTGACGGTGTCGGCGTGCAGGAGCATGTAGGTGCCGATGCCGAAGACCAGGATGGCGCCGGCGACGATCACCTTGCGCTTGCCGATCCTGTCGGAGAGCCAGCCCGCGAAGAAGCTCGCAAACATGGAGACGATCGTGTAGATCGTGACGCCGGTGGCCACGGCCTTGGTCGCCTCGGCGGTGGGCAGTCCGAGATGGTCGGTCATGTACTGCACGCGGAACACGACGAACAGGTACGAGGCCAGGATGATGAGGAACCGTCCCCACCAGGCGAGGCCGAAGTCCGGGAAGCGGATCGGGTTCGTCCAGAAGGTCGAGATGAGCTCGCGCAGGTTGAACGGGTGCCTGTTCTCCTTGAGGACGGGCTCGGGGAGCATCAGGGCGTAGACCGCCATGAGGACCGCGCCGAGCACCGCGGGGACCATGAACAGCAGGAGCATGTTGCTCTCGAGGAAGGCCGCGAGCCAGGTCGCCACCATGATGCCGACGTTCTGCGCGATGCCGATGATCCCCGAGGTCTTGCCGTACTGCTCGGAGGGGAGCTGGTCGGAGACCGAGGCGAGGAAGGCGGCGAACGCCATGTTCGCGCAGGCCTGCGCGAGGAACCAGCCGATGCCCATCGTGAGCGGACCGGTGGCGGTGGCGATGAGCAGGAGCGCCAGGGACATGGCGACGATGCCGCCGATGATCCACGGACGGCGGCGCCCGAACCGCGAGGTGGTGCGGTCCGAGATGCGCCCGCCCAGCGCGTTGAAGATCACCGCGGCGATGGCGCCGGGCGACAGCGCGAGCGCGGTGATCGCCGCCTGCTCCGCCGGGCTCGACGCCAGGGTCTGCGCCTTGAGCGCGATCGAGACCGTGGCCGGCCCGAGCAGGGCGACGAACAGGCCGAACTGGGCCAGGAAGACGCCGCCGATGAACCAGGCGGGGCGCTTGGCATCGGGCGTGATGCCCAGATGCGGGATCGGCAGCCTGGGCCCGATGAGGTTCGGGCTGCCCTGGAGGTCGATCGTCGGATCCGGCGGGAAGCCGGTCTCGGGCCTGGTGGACGTCACGGGGTGGACTCCTTCGTCGTATGCCGCATCCGCGGCGCTGCGGGAACCGCCGAGGCGGACTGGGACGATTATTAGTGGACAACAACTAATACGTCCAGCGCCCTCGAACCCCGACCGCGACAGATACCGACCGATGGTCGGTTTGACCTGCGCCCCTGCGCGCGACACGTGAGGAGCATCACCGCAGCGCCGGTGCCGGCGGATAGCGTGGGGGGAGACCACGCACGGATGCGCGCCGTCGACGGGAGCGAGACCCCGCCGCGCTCCGGCCGGAGGAGACCCCGCATGACCCCGCGACCGAACATCGTCCTGATCTACGCCGACGACCTGGGCTGGGGCGATCTGGGATGCTTCGGGGCGGAGGACGTCCCCACCCCGCACCTCGACGCCCTCTGCCGGCGCGGCGTGAAGCTGACGCAGTGGTACGCGAACTCGCCGGTCTGCTCCCCCTCGCGCGCCTCCCTCCTGACCGGCCGCTACCCCGAGCACGCCGGGGTCGAGGCGATCCTGGGCGGCAGCCGCACCACCCCCGGCCTGCCGCCGCAGCCGACCCTCGCCTCCCGGCTGCGGGACCGCGGGTATCGCACCGGCATCTTCGGCAAGTGGCACCTGGGGGCCGATCCCGCCTTCGCCCCGGGCCGGTACGGGTTCGACGAGGTCTTCGGCTTCCGCGCCGGATGCGTGGACTACTACTCGCACATCTTCTACTGGGGCAGCCGCGCGCCGATCCATGATCTCTGGGACGGCGAGGACGAGGTGTGGCTGAACGGCGAGTACCTCACCACGGTGATCGGACGGCGCGCCGCGGACTTCATCACCCGCAGCGCCGCGCCGCGCGCGGAGGGCGCCGCCCCCTTCTTCTGCTACGTGCCCTTCAACGCGCCGCACTACCCGATGCATGCGCCGGCCGAGCACATGGCCCGGGTGGCCCACCTCCCGCCGGGGCGCCGCGAGACGGCCGCGATGATCGCCGCCCTGGACGATGCGATCGGCGAGATCCTCCGCGCGCTCGAGGAGGCCGGGGCGGACCAGGACACGATCGTCGTCTTCTCCTCCGACAACGGCCCCTCCCGGGAGAGCCGCAACTGGCTGGGCGGCGAGGAGATCTCGTACCACGGCGGCTCCTCCGGCGGCCTGCGGGGCGCGAAGGGATCGGTGTTCGAGGGCGGCATCCGCGTCCCGGGCATCATCACCTGGCCCGCACGCCTCCCCGCGGGCGCCGAGCTCACCGATCCCGGCATGATGATGGACCTGCTGCCCACCCTGCTGCACGCGAGCGACGGCTGCGCGCCGGACCTGCCCGACGTGGACGGCGTCTCGGTGCTCGCCGCGCTCAGAGATCCGACCGCACCCCGGCCGGAGCGCACGTTGCACTGGACCTATGAGGGCCAGTGGGCGCTGCGGCGCGGGCGCCACAAGCTGGTGGTCGACGCCCGCGAGGGCATGGACCCGCCCGCGACGACGCCGCGGGCCCTGTTCGACCTCGCGGCGGATCCCGCGGAGTCCCACGACCTCGGCGACCTCCCCGGGATCTCGGATGCGCTCGAGCACGAGCTCGCCGCGCTGCGGGAGCGGCACGCCGCTCCCGCCTGAGCCCCGCCCCGAGGCCCCATCAGGGCGTCGCCTACCGGCGCACCCCTCCCGATTCCGCCGCGACAAGAACTCTGGACGAGCGCCCGGAAAACGCTCATACTGCGCCCATGACCTGCCATGGCGGCAGGACATGGAGGGGGTAGTCCGTCATGAAGCGCATCATCTCTCTGCTGGCCTCGCTGTTCCTGCTGGGCGCCCTGGGCCTCGTCGCCCCGGTCGCCGCACAGGCCGCACCGTACTGCGGCATCACCTGGGGATCCCTCGCCAAGACGCGCAGCGGATTCGCCTATGACACCCATCTGACGAACCTCCGGGCCGGACAGCACACCTGCTACGACCGGCTCGTGATCGACCTCGACGGGGACGTGACCGGGTACTCGATCCGCTACGTCACCGCGGTCCATGCTCCCGGCTCCGGCACGGCCGTACCGCTGGCCGGCGCCGCGGATCTGCAGATCATCGTCCATGCTCCCGCCTACGACGACGGCGGGAGGGCCACCTACTCCCCGGCGAACCCCACGAAGGCGGTCTCCGTGGACGGCTACCGCACCTTCCGCCAGGTCGCCCTGGCCGGGAGCTTCGAGGGCGAGACCACCGTGGGCCTGGGCGTGCGCGCCCGCCTGCCCATGCGGGCCTTCGTCCTGGACGGCCCCGGCGGGGGCAGCCGGATCGTCGTCGACGTCGCGCACCAGTGGTGAGCCGACCACCCCAGGCGCACAGCATCGACGGGGCCGGGGAGCCGATGGCTCCCCGGCCCCGTCCTCATCGACCGGAGCGGCCGATGCGCAGGCTCACCAGGCGTAGGCCTCCGGGGCCGTGCCGCCGGCGGAGGGGAAGATCTCGTCGATCGCGGCGAGATCGTCCTCGGTGAAGGAGATGTCGAAGGCGGCGATCGCCGTCTCCAGCTGCTCCATGGTGCGCGGGCCGATGATCGGGCCGAGCACCCCGGGGCGGTGGAGCAGCCAGGCCAGCGCCGCCTCGCCCGGGGCGATCGACCGCTCGTCGCAGAAGTCCTGCCAGCGCTGGATCTGCGCCTGCCCCTCCGGATCCGCGGCATGCCGGGAGTTCTCGCGGCGCACGCCGGAGCCCTGGGTCCCCGCCAGGCGCCCGCCGGCGAGCGGCGACCAGGCGATCACGCCCAGGCCGTAGTGCTCGGAGGCCGGGGTCACCTCGCGCTCGATGTCGCGGGTGACGAGGTTGTACAGGGACTGCTCGGAGACCAGGCCCAGGCCGCCCCGGGCACGGGCCGTCTCCGAGGCCTGGGCGATGTGCCATCCGGCGAAGTTCGAGGAGCCGAAGTAGGTGACCTTGCCCTGGGCGACCAGGGTGTCGAAGGCCTGCCACACCTCGTCCCACGGGGTGTCCCGGTCGATGTGGTGCATCTGGTAGAGGTCGATGTGGTCGGTCTGCAGGCGCCGCAGCGAGGCGTCCACGGCGCGGCGGATGCTGTAGGCGGACAGGCCCTTGCCGGTCGGGCTGGCTCCCTCGGACATGTCGCCGTAGACCTTGGTGGCCAGCACGACCTCGTCGCGGCGGCCGGAGGCGGCGAGCCATCGGCCGATGATCTCCTCGGTCCAGCCGCGCCGCCCCTCCCCGCCGTAGACGTTGGCGGTGTCGAAGAAGTTCACGCCCTCCTCGACGGCGCGGTCCATGATCCGGTGGGCGTCCTTCTCCTCGGTGTGCGGACCGAAGTTCATGGTCCCCAGCACCAGGCGGGAGACCGTCGCGCCGCTGCGACCGAGATGTGCGTACTCCATGGTGGTTCCACTTCTCTCGAGGTTCCGATGTGGGCCGCCGATGGGCCATCGGCGGCGCACATCGGACGGTACGCGCTTACCGGAGCTTTGGCCAGGCATTATCGCGATGCATGCCCGGCCGCCCGGTCGCTTTCGTCGTCACCCCCAGGGCGCGGTGTACGTGGTGACCGAGCGGGGGGCGAGCTGCACGGTGCCGCGGGCGATCCCGTCGCCGCCGCGGACCAGGCGCACGGACTCCCCGCGCGCCAGCGCCTCGCCCTCGGCCGTGCGGTGGGGCGTGAGCTTCAGCGTCGGCGCCCTGTGCGGCACGGCCAGCTCCGCGGCGGCGACCTGATCGGACTCGTTGATCACCACCAGCACGAGGGTGCCCTCGTCCTCGTCGACGTAGGCGGAGGCGAAGACCTCGGTGCGCGTCGCCGGGGTGTAGGCGAGGGCCTCGGCCTGCGTCATGCCCTCGGGCACCAGCAGGTCGAGGATGTTGGGGTCCTCGTGCCCGTCGCTGCCGCCGCCGAAGTTCCAGTCGGAGGCCTCGGCGACCACCTCTCGCACGCGCAGCGAGTCCGCGGCCATGTTCCCGTCCGAGCCCATCACGAGCACCTGGAAGGACCAGTCCGGCTGGATCTCGCCGAGGAACGCCTTGGGCACCCGCAGGGTGAGGGTCGCGCCGTCCACGCTCTGCGCGTCCTCGAGGGGGACGAACAGGGCCTCGCGCATCGCCGCCGGGACCTTCTCGGCCACGTTCTGCCGGGCGACGTCCGTGCGTCCCGTGGCCCAGATGGCCCTGTCCCAGGCGAAGCCCTCGGCGACCCGGGCGCGCCGGCCCGGCAGCAGCTCGGTGAAGCCGCCCGCGGCGCCGGTGTCCACGTAGATGTCGAAGATCTGCAGGTCGTAGCCGACCGGCGAGCCGTTCCACGGATCCACCAGATCGGCGCCCAGCTCGAGGGTGAACAGCACGTCCTGCCCGGCGTCGATCGCCTCGACGGCGAGCAGGTCGAAGCTGCCGGGGGTGAACACGGCGTTGCGCGGATAGGTGACCGCGCCGTGGCCGTGGTCGTCCCCCGCCGGGTCCTCGAGACGGAAGATCCGCTGTCCCGGCGCGGCGCCCGCGGTGATCTGCGGGGTGACGAACGGGATCGCGGCCATCTCGCCGTCGGACTGCTGCGTGGCCTCGACCTCCGCGGTGATGCGCTCGGCGCCCGGGCGCACGAAGCGGCTGTAGTTGCCCATCGCCCAGAGCCTCTGGGTCTCCAGGATCGATTCCTCGTCGCCGGGCTCGACGTAGTCGGTGTAGATCAGCCCGTCATGGTAGTCGTAGCGGCTCACGGCGATCCAGAGCTGCCAGGCCACGGCCCCGGCGATGGTGAGGTCGGAATGGATGGTGCGGGCGAGGACCAGCGCCGAGTCCATGCCGGCATCGCGCCCGCCGACCATCTCGCACCATTCGGTCATGGTGAGGTGGTGGTCGGGATGCTGGCGCATCCTCTCGGCGGCCTGGGCCCGCTGCTCGTCGGTGGACCAGTAGGAATGGGTGGCGAACTCCCCGAGGCCCGCAGCGATCTCCTCGTCCCCCAGCAGCACGGCGGCATAGTCCTGATCGGAGTAGAGGGCCTTGTACTCCCCCGATTCGGGCGCCGAGACGAGCGTGTCCAGGTCGCTCGAGCCGAAGCCGTCCAGGACGACGCGCAGGAGCTCGCGGACCTCCTCGGGCTCGTAGTGGCAGCCCTCCTGGCCGGGCGCGTCCCAGCCCCACTGGGGCTCGTTGATCGGGCTCACGAACCGGAAGTCGATGCCCTCCTCGTCGCGGAAGCGGCGCACCACGTCCAGCAGGTACTGCGTGAACTCCGCGTAGTTCTCCGCGGGCAGGTTCGAGGTGCCCGGGTCGCCGTAGGTGTGGCCGTTCGCGGTCAGGCGCCGCGGCGGGCTGTTGACGAAGGCGACGAAGTCCTCGACGCCGTGCTCCTTCGCGGCCTGCAGGAACCAGCGGGCGGCCGCGTCGCGGTCCCAGTCGTACTCTCCCGGACCGGTCTCGAAGGTCTCCGCCGTGCGCCACGGGTCGCCGATGGTCTCGTCGATCCCGCCGCCGATGTTGTACCGGTACTGCGACAGCCCGATGCCCTGGCTGCGCGAGAACAGCAGCCGTGCGACGCGGTTGCGCGAGGGCGAGGACCAGGTGCCCAGATTCTGGGCCCACCAGGCCCCGGAGGCGCCGAACCCCTCGATCCGCTGGTGCCGCTCGGCGGGATCCAGGCGCAGCCGGTAGGCGGGCTCGGCATCGGCCGCCCCTGCGGCGTCGATCGGGCGCGGCCCTGCGGCCCGGACCCCGGCGGAGGCCGCCGAGGCGCCCGTCGCGACGGCCCCGGTCGCGAGCCCGGCGGCGGCGCTCGCGGCGATGAGCATCCGGCGGCTGAGGGCGCGGGCGGGGTGCGCCAGCGCGGGCGAGAAGGCTCCGCCCTCGGCTGCGGCGGGCGAGGCGGCGGGGCGCGGGTCCGTGGGGCGATCCAGGGGATGTGCGGGCATCTTCGACCTCTTCTCCGGTGCCGGGTCGTCGATGACACGGCTTTTGATGACCCTTAGCGTAAGGGCGGACATCGAGGGTGTCCAGAGCCGGAGAGGGCCGGGCGGCTCAGGAGGTCTGGGCGCCCTCGACCCAGGCCAGGTACTCCCCGCTCACGGTGCCGGTGACGTAGCGGCCGTCGAAGCAGCTGGTGTCCAGATCGGAGACCGCGGAGCCCTCGGTGATGGCGGCGACCAGGTCGTCGATCTCCTGGTAGACCAGGCGATCGCAGCCCAGGACCTCGGCGACCTCCGGGATGGTGCGGCCGTGGGCGACGAGCTCGTGCCGGCTGGGCATGTTGATGCCGTACACATGGGGATGGCGGATCGGCGGGGCGGCGGAGGCGAAGACCACCGAGGCCGCCCCGGCATCGCGCGCCATCTGGATGATCTGCTGGCTGGTGGTCCCGCGCACGATCGAGTCGTCGATGAGCAGCACGTGCTTGCCCCGGAACTCCGAGGACATGGCGTTGAGCTTCTGGCGCACGCTGCGCCGGCGCACCGCCTGCCCCGGCATGATGAAGGTGCGCCCCACGTAGTGGTTCTTGTAGAAGCCCTCGCGGTACTCGACGCCGAGCACGCGGGCCACCTGCATGGCCGCCGGACGGGACGAGTCGGGGATCGGCATGACGACGTCGATCTCCTCGACCGGGACGTGCTTCGCGATGGTCGCGGCCAGGCGCTCCCCCATCCGCAGGCGCGACTCGTACACGCTGATCCCGTTCATCACGGAGTCCGGGCGCGCGAGGTACACGTACTCGAAGGCGCAGGGCGACAGCGACGGCGCCGCCGCGCACTGCTGGGTGAACAGCTCGCCGTCGTGGGAGATGAACACGGCCTCGCCGGGCTCGACGTCCCGGACGACCTCGTAGTCGCCGTTCTCGAGCACCAGCGACTCGCTCGCGACGACCCATTCCTCGTGCGCCCCCTCCCCCTGCCCGGGGCGTCGCCCCAGGATCAGCGGCCGGATGCCGTGCGGGTCGCGGAAGGCGAGCAGGCCGTACCCGGCGATCACCGCGATCACCGCGTAGGCGCCCTCGATGCGTTCGTGCGTGCGCGAGACGGCCTCGAAGATCCGGTCCGGCTCGAGATCCACCGGCGAGGTGGTCGCCTGCAGCTCCCCCGCCAGCACGTTCAGCAGCAGCTCGGTGTCGCTCGAGGAGTTCAGGTGGCGGCGGTCCCGGCGGGCCATCTCCGCGGTGAGCTCCCGCGTGTTGGTGAGGTTGCCGTTGTGGATCAGGACGATCCCGTAGGGGGAGTTCACGTAGAACGGCTGCGCCTCCTCCTCGCGGGAGGCGACGCCCTTGGTCGCATAGCGCACGTGGCCCAGGCCCACCTCGCCCAGCAGCGCCCGCATGTCCCGCGTGCGGAAGGCGTCCCGCACCATCCCGGAGGACTTCGCCACGTGCATGACGCCGCTGGGCTCGGCCGTGGCGATGCCGGTGGCGTCCTGCCCGCGGTGCTGCAGCAGGAGCAGCGCGTTGTAGATGTCCTGGTTGACCGGCCCGTTGCCGACCATTCCGACGATTCCGCACATGGGGTGGTGTCTCGCTCCATCCGGGTCCGTGCCCGTCCGGGGTGCGACAGGCCACCGGGCAACGCTACAGGTGCGGAGCCGATCCGGGCGCGTGATCTCGCTCCCGCCCGGGCGGGCCGGGCCTCGGCGCTCGGCGGCGGTGCCCGGGCTGCGGCGGTCAGGCGGCGGCGGTCAGGCGGCGGTGCCGTCCTTCTCCATCGTCATCCGGGCCACGTGCAGCGCGAGATAGGAGACCTCGTCGGGGCTGAGCGCGTGCCCCAGCCGCAGCTCGACGATGGTGGCGAGCTGCTGTGCGGTGCGGGTGGCCTCGGGGAAGTTCTCCCGGATGCCGGCGCCGATGGTGGACTCCTGCCCCGACAGCTGCCGATGCTGCTGGATGCGCACGAACAGGTAGCGCACGTGCGTGATGAACCGCGCCGCGCTCATGGTGTCCTCGGAGACCTCCACCCCGAAGCGCTCCCCCACCACCGCGAGCATCTGCTGGATGATCCCGGTCATCGTGTACGTGAAGGAGAGGTCGCCGGAGGCGAATCCGGCGTTGACCAGGTGCAGGGCCAGCGCCGTGGCCTCGGCATCGCCCAGCTGCGGATCCACGTGCTCGTTGATCGCCTGCAGCAGGCGCCGCGCCTGGGCGTACTCGCTCGCGTACAGGGTCTGCACCTCGGCGCGCAGCGGGTACTCCAGGACGATGCCGCGACGGGCCCGGTCCAGGGCGCTGGCGACGTGGTCGGCCACGGCGATCGCGAGGGTGGGGCGCCGCGACTCGCGCCCCTCGATGCCCACCTCGCCGAGGGCGATCACCACCGCGCGCAGCACCTCCTCGTCGATGAGGGAGAACGCCTCGGCGAGATGGTCGGGGTCGCGGCCGTCGGCCGGCACGAACACCCGCACGATCAGCGCGGGGTCGATGGCCCGCCCCTGCTTGGAGCTGAAGCCGATGCCCCGGCCGGTGAGGATGACCTCCTGGCCGTCGTCGTCCCGGGCGAGGACGACGTTGTTGTTCAGCACGCGCAGCGCCTTCATCCTCGCTCCCCTCCCTCGCCGTGCGGGCCGGTGCCCGTGCCCCATTGTGTCCCGAACCGGGCCCCGATCGTGCCCGATGCGGGCGCGCGCCCCCGCCCCGGGTGCGGGGCGGGGGCGCGCACTGCGTCGCCGGAGATCACCGGCGCACGGTCACCACGGTCTCGCCGGCGGCGACGTCCGCACCCGTGCGCGGGGCGACCTCGGCGAGCTGGGCGGTGTTCGTGATGGTCATGAGCGTGACCGTCGGGTGCTCGGCGGCCCGGACGGCCTCGAGGTCGACCACGACCAGCAGATCGCCGGCGGAGACCTTCTGGCAGGACTCGACCTGGACGTCGAATCCCTCGCCCTTCATCTGCACCGTGTCGATGCCGATGTGGATGAGGACCTCGATGCCGTCGGCGGTGCGCAGCCCGAAGGCATGGCCGGTGCCGGCGACGGTGATCAGCTCGCCGTCGACCGGGGAGAGGATCCGGCCGTCGACCGGCTCGATGCCGACGCCCTCGCCGAGGGCGCGGGAGGCGAACACCGGGTCCGGCACCTCGTCCAGGCCCACCACGCGGCCGCCGACGGGGGCGGCGATCTGCACCGCCGGGCCGGCGGGGACCGTCGAGGCCGTGCCGGAGGCGGCGTCCGCGGCGGAGGCATCGGCCGCGCCGGCGGAGCCGGAGGCATCGGCCGCGGGACCGGCCGGAGCCGTGGCACCGGCGGCCGCAGCCACGGAGCCGGCGGCCGCGGCGGAGGCGGCGCCCCCGACCCCGGCGCCGACCAGCTCGCGCTCCCGCGCGGCGGGCTCGGCGACGACGGCGGAGCTCTGGGCGGCGGCCTCGGCCGCATCGCGCTCGGCGTTGGCCTCGGCGCGCTGGGCGGGGGTCATGTAGTCCGAGAAGTACACGAGCACGAGGGCGGTGACGAATGCGGCGGCGATCGCGATGACGTACACGCCCATCGGGTCGAACACGGGGATCGTCAGCAGCGAGGTGAAGGCGAAGGCGGAGGTGTCCACGCCGCCCAGGATGCCCACGATCAGACCGCCCACGAGGCAGCCGACGAGCATGCGCGGGTAGATCCGCTTGAAGCGCAGGTGGATGCCGTACAGCGAGGGCTCGGAGATGCCGCCGAACAGGCCCGCCGCGAGGGCGCCGGTCGCGGTCTGGCGCATGATCGGCTCGCGGTGGCGGATCGACAGCAGCAGCACGCCGGCGGTGGCGCCGAAGCAGGCGAAGTTCCAGGCGCCCATCGGGCCCTGGATGAAGTCGTAGCCCAGGGCGTTGATGTTCTGCAGCATGAGCGCGTTCAGCGGCCAGTGCAGGCCCAGCGGGACCAGGAACGGGTACAGCAGCGGGATGAAGATCGCGAAGACGATGGGGGCGTTGCCGTTCAGCCAGGCCAGGCCCGCGCCGATGCCGTTGCCGGCCCAGATGCCCAGCGGGCCGATGAGGAAGGCGGTCACCGGGATCATGATGAGCATCGAGAAGAACGGCACGAACACGAGCTGCACGTTCTCGGGGAAGACGCGCTGCAGGCCCTTGTAGACCAGGGCGAGCAGGGCCACCATCAGCAGCGGCACGAACACCTGGCCGCCGTAGTCGTTCAGCTGCATCGGCAGGCCGAACACGTCGGCCACGCAGTTCTGGGTGCCCAGGGTCGCGTTGGTGGTGCAGGTGATCCCCGGGGTGCCGCCCTCGGGGTTCAGCAGGCCGGTGAAGTTCGGGGTCATCACCGCGGCCATCACGGCCGAGCCCACCCACGGATCGATCTGCAGCTTCCTGGCCGCGTTGTAGGCCACCATGATCGGCAGGAAGTAGAGCACCGAGCGCCACATCGCATCGACGAAGACCCAGGTGGCGGACTTGTCCGCGGCGCGGAAGTCGACCACGCCGAGGGCGTCGAGCACCGAGGCGATCGCGATGATCAGCGAGGCGCCCAGCAGCACGCCCATCAGCGGGCGGAACGAGTCGGAGAGGTACTCGAAGAAGTTGTCGAGCCAGGCGAACTTCCCGCGGCTCTTCGCCCGGATCGCGGCCTTTACCTCGGCGTCGCTCTTCGCGGCGGGCCTGCCGCCGCCGGTCATCGACGGGAGGTTCATGATCCGGGAGTAGACGTTGGCGACGGCGCCGCCGATGACGACCTGGAACCGGTCGCCGGACTGCGGCACCGTGCCCATGACGCCGTCGAGGGCGTCGAGCGCGGCCTGGTCGACCTTGTCGCCGTCATGGAGCTGGAAGCGCAGGCGCGTCGCGCAGTGCGTGAGGCTCTCGACGTTCTCGGGACCGCCGACGCCGCGGAGGATGTCCTCCGCGAGGGCATCGGGCCCCGGTGCAGGTGTGTTCATGATGCGTCCTCGCATTCTCATCGGCTCGCGCCGTCCTGGCAGGTGCGCCGCCACGTCCACCGGACCCCTGCTGCGCCACGGCGGCGATCCCGGCTTCGGGACCCGCACGCCGCCCGCCGCCGGGCCGCGCCGCCGCCCGATTCCGGGCAACGAAAAAGGCCCGGGGCGCACCCACAGGGCGTTCCCCAGGCCTTGCCTCCCCTCAGGCGGAGCGCTGCCCTGTCATCGCACGGTGGCGATCGGGCGGCGTCCTCGGGGAGTGACAATCCTGTGATCGTGGTCGATCGGCGCACAGCATAGCACCTCCCCGGCCGAGGGGAAGCCGGCCTGCTGCCGGACGGCGCCGCCCCGGCCGGGGCGCCGATGCTAGGTTCGAGGCCGACACGGGGTGCCCGCCGCGTCCGGAGCGCGGGCTGAGATGAGACCCGTCGCACCTGATCGAGCTCGCACTCGCGGAGGGATGTCACCCATGAGCCCTGTCCTGCACGAGCCGACCGGCCGCCCCGGCCCGACGGACGCGCCCCGGATCCCGAACGTCCTCACGATCGCCGGGACGGATCCCAGCGGCGGGGCGGGGATCCAGGCGGACCTGAAGACCTTCTCCGCCCTCGGCGCCTACGGGATGAGCGCGGTCACCGCCGTGGTCGCGCAGAACACCCGAGGAGTCCAGGACGTGCTGGTCCTCGAGCCCGAGTTCGTCGCCGCCCAGATCCGCTCCGTGATCGACGACGTGCGCGTCGATGCGATCAAGCTGGGCATGCTCGCCACCGCCCCGATCGCCGCCGCGGTGGCCGATGTCCTGGCGGAGATCCCCGAGGTGCCGCTGGTGATCGACCCGGTGATGGTGGCCAAGAGCGGCGACCGCCTGATCAGCGACGAGACCGTCGCCGTGGTCCGGGACCGACTGGTCCCCCGCGCCGCGCTCATCACCCCGAACCTGCCCGAGGCCGCCGTGCTGCTGGGCGCCGCCCCCGACCTGGGGGCCTGGGCGGTGGCGGACGGCGCGGATGCCGATCGCGCACCCGTCCGGGCCGGGACGGGCACCCCGGCGACCGGGCCGGCAGAGGCCGAGGCGGCCGATGGGAGCGCCGGGGGCACCGGGGGCACGGCGCGGGAGGCGGATTCCCTCGCGCGGATGCGGGAGCAGGTGCCGGACCTGCTGGCCCTCGGGTCGGCGTGGGTGCTGCTCAAGGGCGGCCATCTGGTCGGGGAGACCAGCGTGGACCTGCTGGCTGGGGCCGCGGCCGCGGACGATGCCGTGCTCGAGCTGCCGGCCCGGCGCATCGCGACCCGCAACACCCACGGCACCGGGTGCACGCTCTCCGCCGCCGTCGCGGCGCTGCTGCCGCGTCACGGGATGGTCGAGGCGGTGCGGCAGGCCAAGGACTATCTCACCGGCGCGCTCGCGCACGCGGACGAGCTCGCCGTGGGCGGCGGCCACGGCCCCGTCCACCACTTCCACGCCCTGTGGGACAGGCCCGCTCCGCGCCCTTGAGACCCGAGCGAGCTCCCGGGCATCCGAACGGGAACCCTGCGATCCGAGCGGGCGCCCGGGGATCCGAGCGGGCGCCCTGCGATCCGAGCGGGCATCCCACGAGCTGAGCGAGCACGAACGGCGGCCTGAGAGCCTCGAGCCAGGCAATCGCCTGGCTCGCGGCCCTGAGACAGCCATCCGTGCACGCCCTTCGGAGTCCGGCCGCTCGGTCCGGCCGCTCCCGCGGGTCAGGCGATGCCGTCGGCGGCGCGGGCGATGGCGTGGAAGCGGGCGACGTCCAGGGTCTCGCCGCGGGCCCCGGGGTCGACTCCGGCGGCGCGCAGGATCTCCTCGGCGCGCGCGGAGGAGCCCGCCCAGCCGCCGAGGGCCGCGCGGAGTGTCTTGCGCCGCTGGGCGAAGGCCGCATCGACCACGGCGAACACCCGCTCCCGCTCCTCCTCGGTGCCCATCGGCTGCTCGTGGCGGGTCAGCCGCAGCAGGGAGGAGTCGACGTTGGGCACCGGCCAGAACACCTGCCGGGAGATCTGCCCGGCCCGCTCGGTGCGGCCGTACCAGGCGGCCTTGACGCTGGGGGCGCCGTAGATCCGCGAGCCGGGGGACGCGGCGAGGCGGTCCACCACCTCGGACTGGACCATGACGATCGCCTCGCGCAGCTGCGGGAAGCGCTGGAGGAGCGTCAGCAGGATCGGCGTGGCCACGTTGTAGGGCAGGTTCGCCACGAGGATCCGGGGCTCGCCCGCCTCCGGCAGCTCGGGCAGCTCGGTGACGGCGAGGGCGTCGGCGTGCACGAGCCGGTAGCGGTCGGGGGCGATGCCGCGGGCCCGGAGGGTCAGCGGCAGCAGCTGCGCGAGGCCCCGGTCCAGCTCGATGGCGGCGACATCGGCCCCGGCCTCGAGCAGCCCCAGGGTGAGCGAGCCCAGGCCCGGGCCGACCTCGAGCACGGCGCTGCCGGGCCTCACGTCGGCGCGCTCGACGATGGTCCGCACCGTGTTGGGGTCGATGACGAAGTTCTGCCCGCGCTGCTTGGACGGACGGATCCCGGCGGCCTCTGCGAGCTCGCGGATGTCGCGGGCGCTGAGCAGCAGGGAGGGCTCGGCGCCCTCGCGGGGCTGATCGGCGCTCATGCGGCGGGCCAGTCGTAGACGCCGCGGGTGGTCTCGCGGATCCGGCGGCACGCCTGCTCCAGGTCCGTGCCGGTGACCTCCGCGATCGTCGCCATGGTCAGCGGGATCAGATAGGAGGAGTTGGGGCGGCCCCGGTAGGGCACCGGGGTGAGGAACGGGGCGTCGGTCTCGACCATCACGCGGTCCAGCCCCACCTCGGCCAGCGCCTCGCGCAGGCCCTGGGCGTTCTTGAAGGTCACCGTCCCGGCGAAGGAGAGGTAGAAGCCGCGGTCGACGCAGGCGCGCGCGAACTCCGCATCGCCGCTGAAGCAGTGCAGGACGGTGCGCTCGGGGGCGCCGTCCGCGTCGAGGATCTCCAGGACGTCGGCGTGGGCGTCGCGGTCATGGATCTGCAGCGGAAGACCGGTCTCCTTCGCCAGGGCGATGTGGAAGCGGAAGGCGTCGATCTGCGCCTGCCGGGCCTGCTCGTCCTTCCGGGAGGTGCGGAACCAGTCCAGGCCGCTCTCCCCCACCACCACCATGCCGGGGCCGCGGACCAGGGAGTCCACCTCGGCGAGGGCCTCGTCCAGCCCGATCATCTCCTGTCCCTCGTGGCCGTGCCCGCGCGCGTGCAGCGCGGCCTCGTTGGGGTGGATCGCCACGCCGCCGCGCAGGGAGGCGGGGGCGTCCGGGGAGTCGAGCAGCCGGGCGGTCCAGCGCACGGACTCCAGGTCGGAGCCGATGGTGATCATCGCGTCGACGCCGACGGCCGCCGCCCGGGCGATGTGCTCGGGGACCGTGAGGTGGTCCTCGCCGTCGGCGAAGTCGAGGTGGCAGTGGTTGTCGATCACCGGGGACGGCAGGGGGTCCGGGGCGGGCGGCCAGGAGCGGTCGCGGGAGCTGGACCGGGGGTCGAGCTGCTCGCGGTGGTGCACCGGGGCCGGGGCGCCGGCGGCGTCGGTCTTCGCGGAGGGCATGGCACCATCGTAGGAGGCGCGGGCCGTGGGCTCCGCGCCCTCTCGCATCGGCCCGGGAGCGAGCAGGGTCACAGGTCCGGTGGTCGATGTCACGGCCTCTGCGGCGGAATCCTCCCTGCGCATGTGGCAGGATGGTCCTTCGTTGCGTGTCCTTCCGCGCACCTGCCGCTCCGTCCCGGAGCAGCCGGTCGCCGCCTCGGAGGGATCCGTCATCCGATCATTCTTTCGGACCGTCCCAAGGAGCGTCCCATGGCAGTGCCCAAGTTCAAGATGTCCCGGGCTCGCACCCGGTCCCGCCGCTCGCAGTGGAAGGCGAGCAACGCCGACCTCGTGCAGGTGACGGTCCGCGGCCGCAGCGCCGCTGTGCCGCGCCGCCTCGCGAAGGCGTACCAGCGCGGACTGCTGCAGATCGAGGACTGATTCCTCGCGCCTGCGCGCAGCATCGACGTTCGAAGGGCCCCGGTGGGAACCGGGGCCCTTCGTCATGCCCGAGGCCGGATCGTCCTGTCCGATGCCGGTTCGGCCCGGCGCCGCCCCGGGCGGCTCCTCAGCTCCGGCGGTGCTCGAGCGCCCGGTCGTAGAGCTCGCGGCTGCTGACGCCGGCGACCCCCTCGGCGACCGCCTTGGCGGCGTCCTTGAGCCGCTCCCCCGCCTCGGCGCGCGCGAGGACCTGCTCGAGCAGCTCCTCCGGGGAGGCCGCGACCGTCGACGCCCCGCCGACGAGCAGCACGATCTCGCCGAGCACCTCGGTCCCGGCGGCCCAGTCGGCGAGCTCGGCGAGGGTGCCGCGCCGCACCTCCTCGTAGGTCTTGGTCAGCTCGCGGGCGACGGCCGCGGGACGCTGCGGCCCGAACTCGTCGCGCATCACCGCGAGGGTCGCGGCGGTGCGCCGCGGGGACTCGAAGAACACCAGCGTGCGGTCCTCGCGGGCCAGCCGGGAGAACACCCGGGCGCGCTGGCCGTCGCGGCGCGGCGGGAAGCCCTCGAAGGCGAAGCGGTCCGGGGCCAGCCCCGAGGCCGCGAGCGCGGTGAGCACGGCCGAGGGGCCGGGGATCACCGTCACCGGCAGCCCCTCCTCGATCGCGGCGCGCACCGCCCGGTAGCCGGGATCGGAGACCACGGGCATCCCGGCATCGGTCACCAGCAGCACCCGTCGGCCGTCGCGGAGCGCCTCCAGCAGCGCCGGCGTGCGCTCCCGCTCGGTGTGCTCGTGGTAGGCGATCACCTGGGCGGTGATCGTGACCTCCAGGTCCGCGGCGAGACGGGCGAGGCGGCGGGTGTCCTCCGCGGCGATCACCTCGGCCTGCTCGAGGGCCCGCACCAGGCGCACCGAGGCGTCCAGAGGGTTGCCGATGGGCGTCGCGGCGAGGGTCAGCGTTCCGGGCTCGAGCATGCCTGCCATCGTAGGCTCCCGGGGACGATGACCTAGCATGACCGGGTGCCCACGCAGGAGATGACGTCCCCGAGCGACTCCCGACCGGAGGCCGATCCGGCATCCACCCGCAGCGCCCTCGAGCGCCTGCTGCACGCCGCCCCGATGCCCGCCTCCCGCGCCGCCTGGGCGGCGGCCCTGGCCCTCTTCGCGCTCGCCCTGGTGCTGCGGCTGTGGGGTCTGGGGTCGATCCATGAGCTGATCTTCGATGAGACGTACTACGTCAAGGACGGCTACACGCTGGTCCACAACGGCGTCGAGATGAACTGGCCCGACGACCCCGATGCCGCCTTCGAGGCCGGCGACGTCGACTCCTACGAGGACTCCGGGGCGTACGTCGTCCACCCCAGCGTGGGCAAGTGGGTGATCGGCCTGGGCATGCTGGCCCTGGGCGGGGACAACCCCTGGGGGTGGCGGATCTCCGTGGCGCTGCTGGGCGCCCTGTCGGTGCTGATGCTGGCGCGCATCGGCCGCCGCCTGTTCCGCTCCACGGGGCTGGGGCTGATCGCCGGGGGCCTGCTCGCGATCGACGGGCTGCACCTGACGCATTCGCGCACCAGCCTGCTGGACCTGGTCCTGATGTTCTTCGTGCTCGCCGCCTTCGGGGCGCTGCTCATCGACCGCGACCAGTTCCGGCAGCGGCTGGCGGAGGCCACCGCCCGGGTCATCACCACCGGGGAGCGCCTGTCGCCCTGGGGGGCGGCCGGCGGCTGGAGGCCCTGGCGGCTCAGCGCGGGCGTCCTGCTGGGCCTGGCCTGCTCGGTCAAGTGGTCCGGCCTCTACGTGCTGGCGGTCTTCGGGATCATGACGGTGCTTTGGGACTGGTGGGCGCGACGGCGGGTGCGCGAGAAGCGCTGGCTGGTGGGCGGGCTGGTCCGCGACGCGATCCCGGCGTTCTTCGCCATGGTCGGCACCGCGCTGGTGACCTACGTGGCCAGCTGGGCGGGCTGGTTCGCGAGCGACAAGGGCTATTTCCGGCACTGGGCGGAGGAGAACGGCCACGCCGGCGGCTCCCCGATCCTGAACGCCCTGCGCTCCCTGTGGCACTACCACCAGGAGGCGTACGCCTTCCATGTGGGGCTGGACTCCGAGCACACCTACCAGGCGAGCCCCTTCGGCTGGCTGCTGCAGATCCGCCCCACGAACTTCTACTACCGCTCCTACGACTACGGGGAGGCGGGCTGCCAGGTCGCCAAGTGCGGCGCGCAGATCCTCTCGGTCGGCAACCCGCTGATCTGGTGGCTCGGCGCGATCGCCGTGCTGGTCGCCGTGGTGCTGGGCCTGGTGTGGCGCGACGGCCGGGCGTGGGCGGCGCTGAGCGGGATCATCGGCGGCTACCTGCCCTGGTTCCTGTACCTGGACCGCACCATCTTCACGTTTTACGCGGTCGTCTTCGAGCCGTGGCTGATCCTGTGCCTGGTCTACGTGATGGGCCTGATCATCGGCCCGCGGGACGGGGACCGCGAGCGGCGCCTGGCGGGGACCCTCTTCGTGGGCTCCGTGCTGACGCTGATCGTGCTGGTCTCGGCGTTCTTCTGGCCGATCTGGACGGGGCAGACGATCCCGCTGGAGCAGTGGCGCTGGCGCATGTGGCTGCCCAGCTGGCCGTGATCCCTCGGACCCCGCCCGTCCGGGCACGTCCGGGGCCGCCCGGCATGCCGGGCGTGAGCCGTGGCACATCCCGCCCCCGCCGGGCCCCTATGATGACGCCATGGCACCGGCATCCACCGCTCTGCGGCCCGAGACGCTGCGGGATCTGGCCCGCGACCTCGGCATCGGCACCGACCACTGGGGCTACGACGGGACGCTCAGGCAGGTTCCCGATGCCACGCTCCTCGCGGTGATCCGCGCCCTCGGCCACGAGGTCGAGGACGAGGAGGACGCCGCCCGGGTGCGGGAGCGGCGCGAGGATGCGCTGTGGCGGCGCACCCTGCCGCCGGTGACGGTCCTGCGCGAGGACGAGCAGCGGACGGTGGCCGTGCACGTCCCCCACGGCCGGGGCGTGGACCTGTCGGTGCAGCTCGAGGACGGCACCGTCCGTGCCCTGGCCCAGGTCGAGGACAACACCCCGCCGCGCGAGGTCGACGGCTCCCTGCGCGGTCGTGCCCGCTTCCAGGTCCCGGAGGGGCTGCCGCTGGGCTGGCACGTCCTCCTGGCCGATGTGCAGGGCGAGATCACCACCGCCGACCTCGTGGTCACCCCGACCCGGCTGCACGCGCACGAGCGCCTGGGGGCGCGACGCGCCGTCGGCGTCCAGGCCCAGCTGTACTCCGTCCGCTCCGCGCGCAGCTGGGGCATCGGCGACCTGGGCGACATGCGGGATCTCGCCGCGATCCTCGGCGCCCGCCATGGTGCGGACTTCCTGCTGGTCAACCCCCTGCATGCCTCCGAGCCGCTGCCGCCGATGGAGCCCAGCCCGTATCTCCCCGTCACCCGGCGCTTCACCTCGGCGCTCTACGTGCGGATCGAGGACGTCCCCGAGTACTCCCTGCTGCCCGAGTTCGCCCGCCAGCGCCTGGCCCTGCTGCAGGGCGAGGTCGCGCCGTGGAACGACCGGGCCGATCGTCTCGAGCGCGATGCGGTGCTCCAGCGCAAGATGACGGCGCTCGAGGAGCTGTTCGCGGTGCCTCGCAGCGCCGGCCGGCAGGCCCTGTTCGACGCGTTCCGGGAGCGGGAGGGCCAGGGCCTGGCCGACTTCGCGCTGTGGTGCGCCCTGCGGGAACGGCGCGCGCCCGCCGATCCTCCGCTGGCGGGCCGGGACTCCGACGAGGTCTCCGCCGCGCAGGCGGACTTCGCCGAGCGCGTCGCGCTGCACGAGTGGATCCAGTTCGTGCTGGACGAGCAGCTGGCCGGCGCGCAGTCCGCGGCGCTCGATGCCGGGATGCGGGTGGGGATCATGCACGACCTCGCCGTCGGCGTCACCGAGGACGGCGCCGACGCCTGGCGCCTGGGCGACGTCCTGGCCCGGGGCGTCGCCGTGGGCGCCCCCGCGGACCAGTACAACCAGCTGGGGCAGAACTGGCATCAGCCGCCGTGGCTGCCCGAGGGGCTGGTCGCCGACTCCTACCGGCCCTGGCGCGACATGCTGCGCTCCCTGATGCGCCACGCCGGGGCCCTGCGGATCGACCACGTGCTGGGCCTGTTCCGCCTGTGGTGGATCCCCGAGGGCAACGCGGCCTCGGACGGCGCCTACGTCCACTACGACCACGAGGCGATGATCGGGATCCTCGCGCTGGAGGCGCAGCGCTCGGGGACCATCGTCATCGGCGAGGACCTGGGCACCTTCGAGCCGTGGGTGCGCGACTATCTCACCTCCCGCGGGATCCTGGGCACCTCGATCCTCTGGTTCGAGACGCAGGGCGACGGCTCCCCCGTGCCCCCGCCCTCCTACCGCAGCCTGTGCCTGGCCTCGGTGAACACCCACGACCTGCCGCCGACGGCCGGCTACCTCGCCGGCGACCACGTGGCGCTGCGCCACGAGCTGGGCCTGCTCGAGCAGCCCCTCGAGCAGGAGCTGGCCGAGGACTCCGCCGCGCGCGCCCACTACCTGGCGGAGCTGCGGATGCAGGGCCTGCTGGGCGAGGACCCCTCGGTCGAGGAGACGATCATCGCCCTGCACCGGTATCTCGCGAGCGCCCCCTCGCTGCTGCTGGGGGTGTCCCTCGTGGACTGCGTCGGCGAGCGGCGCATCCAGAACCAGCCGGGCACCGACGAGGAGTACCCGAACTGGCGCATCCCCCTGGCCGATGCCGAGGGCCGTGTCGTCACCGTCGACGACATCGCCTCCGATGCCCGCACGGGCCGTCTGCTGGGCGCCATGCGCGAGGCCGTCCGCGGCTACTGAGCCGACGGCCCGCCGACGGGCCGCCGACGGGCCGCCGGCGGGCGGGAGACGGGCCCGAGGCGCCCGGCGCGCTCCGGGGCCCGGGGCGCAGGGAGCATCGGCAGCCGATCGACGGCGCCGGATGCTCCCCGCGCGCCGCGGCGTCAGACGCCGACGTCCTCCCACTCGTCCCGGCGGTCCAGGAACGCCCGGGCCGCGGTCTGCGCGCCCTCGAGGGTGTGGTGGGCTCCCCAGCCGCACTGGACCTCGTTGGCGGCAGGGACCTCGGTCGCCGCGAGCAGGTCGCGCAGGGTCGCCTCGAGCACCGGCGCGAACTGCGCCGGCGTGTGATCGCCCGAGAGCAGGGCGTAGAACCCGGTGCGGCAGCCCATCGGGGAGACGTCGATGACGTCCCCGGTGTGCTCGCGCATGTGCTCGGCCAGCAGGTGCTCGAGGGAGTGCACCGTCTCGGACTCGAGGTGGTCGACGTTGGGCTGGGTGAAGCGCACGTCGAACTTGGTGAGCACGTCCCCGCCGGGCAGCACCTTGCGGTCGGCGATGCGGATGTACGGCGCCTTCACGACGCGGTGGTCGAGGTTGAAGCTCTCGACGTTCATGCGCGGCTGCGCGCCCTGCGCGGACTCGGCGTCTGCGGTCTGATCAGGCATGGGGCCTCCTCGGGATCGGCGATGCTCCACGATAGCCTGGGCCGATGAGCTCGCGACGATCCCCCGCGTGGTCCCGCGACTTCCGCCTCCACTTCGCGGCGCGCCTGTTCTCCGTGCTCGGAGCACAGTGCACCTATGTCGCCGTCCCCATCGTCTCGCTGCTGCTCCTGCCGCCGGCCCAGGCCGCGCTCGTGACCGCCTCGTCCTATCTCTCCACGCTCGCCGTCGGCGTGCCGGCGGGGATGCTCGCGGACAGGCTGCCCCGCCGGTCGATCATGATCGGTGCCGAGTCCGTCCAGGCGGCGGCGATGCTCGGGCTCGTGCTCGCCCTCGCCGGAGGCTCGCCCTCGCTCCCCGTGCTCTGCGTGCTCTCCTTCGTCAACGGGTCGATGTTCGCCGTCTTCGGCGCGGCGTCCGCCGCGGCGGTCCCCGATCTCGTGGACCGTACGGCGCTCACGGGCGCGCTCAGCGCCATGCAGGCGCGCGACGCCGTCCTCGGCGTGATCGCCCCGCTGCTCGGCGCGGCGCTGGTCGGCGTCGCCGCCTGGCTGCCGTTCGCCGTGGCCGCGGCGACGTTCACGATCGCGACGCTGCTGCTGGCCCGCATCGGGCGGCCGCTCGCGCCGCCCCCGGATGCTGCGGACGGCGCCGCCGCGGCGCCGCGGCGGTGGACCCACGGCTTCCGGAGCATCATCGCCTCCCCCGTGCTCCGCGGCGTGGTCGCAGGTCAGATGCTGCTGAGCTTCGTGCTCACGGGGACGTTCTTCACGATGATGGCGGTGCTCGCGCAGGACCGGGCGGTGCTGGGCGCCGGGGCTCTCACGGCGCTCATGGGCCTCGGCGTCCTGGCGGGGAGCGCGATCGCGAGAGGGGCCGCCGGTCGCCTCTCCCCGCGCTCCGCGGTCCTCGCGCAGGCGGCTCTCTGGACGCTGTGCCTCGTCGCCCTCGCCGTCTCCCCCACCCTCCTCGTGATGATCCCGGCGATCACGCTCATGTGGGTGATCGTCCCGACGGCCCGGGTCAGCCTCGAGGCGTGGATCGCCGATCACGTGCCGAGCGGCCGGCGGGGACGGCTGCAGTCGGTGCGCGGCGTGCTGAACGCCGTGGCGAGCCCGCTCGGGCCCACCGCGTGCGGGGTCCTCCTCGCCTCCGGCGCGCCGGTGGCGTTCGCCGCTCTCGCCCTCGCCGCGGGGATCGCCGGGGTCGCCGTGCTGGTGTGCGGATCCGGTCGGAGCCGGCGCACCGGGGCGGCGGACGCCTCAGCGCCCTCCCCTGCGGCCGCGGCCGGCGCCGCGGGAGGAGCCGGCGGGCCGGGGCCGGCCGGTCCTCGCCGAGGTCCCTGATCCGCCGGAGCGGCCCGATGCCGATCGGGCGGCGCCCCGGGCCGGCGTCCGGTCCGTGCGCGCGGCGCCGCGGGAGGTGGCCGGGGCCTTCTCGGCGGCATCGTCCGCGCCGCGGCTGGACCGGGCGGTGCGGCCGCGCACGACGCCCACCAGCTCCTGGCGCACGGCGTCGTCCTCCGCGATGGGCCAGGCCAGGGCGATCGTGGTCGGCTCCCCCTCGCGCAGCGGCCGGTGCACGACGTCCTTGCGGTGATGCAGCCGGGCCAGCGACATCGGCATCCGGGCGTGGCCCGCTCCGGTGGCCGCCACGGCCACGCGGTCGGCGGCGTCGTCCCGGTGCGCCGCGGGGATCTCCACGGAATCGGCGAGGTCGGCCTCCGACAGCTCCTCGTGCAGGCTCAGCACGTCCTCGTCGCCGACGACGACCACCTCCCGCTCCTGCCACAGGGGCACCACATGCAGCGGCTCGGGGTCCTCCAGGGGAAGCCGCACGAAGCACATGTCCACCTCGCCGGCGGCGAGCGCCTCGCGCTGGCGGCTCCACGGCACGGGGACCAGCTCGAGCCGGGCGGCGCGGCGCGCATCGCGCCACCGCCGGGCGAAGCGGTCGGGCTCGACCCCGGGGACGAAGCCGACGCGCAGGACAGGGATGCTCATGGCCCCAGGGTACGGGGCCGCTCGGCGTCCTCGAGGATGCGCAGCAGGTCGGCGGCGTAGCGGCGCGGATGCGTCAGGTTCACCATGTGGGTCCCGTAGGGCAGGACGACCAGCCGCCCGTGCGGTGCGGCGCGGGCGAAGGACCGCTCGTGCACGCGCAGCTGATCGGCGCGGCCGTTGAGGATCGTCACGGGCGCGCTGATCCGGGCCAGGTCGCGGCGGAGGTCCAGCGAGGCCACCGCCGCCATCGCCGGGGCGATCACGCGGGCATCGGCCCGGCCCCCGGCCAGGCACGCCTGCGCCCCCTCGGCTCCGAGCACGGCCCGCAGCAGGGCGGAGGTCGCGGCGTCCCCGCCGGGCAGCAGGTCCACGGCCCGCATGCCCAGCCCGTACAGCCGCGCGGCCCGGGGCGTGGCGTCCACGGAGCCGCCGGAGACGACGAGGGAGGCCAGAGCCTCGCGCGGAGGGCCGGCGGGGAGCTCGGCCGCGGCGCGGATGGCGAGCATCGCCCCCAGGGAGCAGCCCACCAGGTGTGCCGTGCCCGTCGCGCTGCGCTCGGCGGCCTGCGCGAGCGCCTGGTCGATCGTGGCGATCGCGGCCTCGAGGGTGAAGTCCTCGTCGCGGCGCGCGCCGTGGCCGGGGAGGTCGGGGGCGAGGACGGTGCGCCCCGCGGCCTCGAGGATCGGCCGCTGCAGGTCCCACTGGGTGCTCGAGGTGCGGGTGCCGTGGATCAGCACCACCGCCGCCGGCGCGCTCGTCCCGGGCCGGGCCTCGTCCCGGGCGCTCGCGCTCATGCGGGCTCGCGCACCGCAGCGGCCGCCTCGCGGAGGACGCGGGTGAAGCGCTTGGGGCGGTTGAGGTTGACGATGTGCCCGGCGTCCTCGAGGATCCGCAGCTCGGCGCGGCCCGCGGCGGCCACGCAGGCGCCCTCGTGGCGGCGGAACGGGTCCGAGGCGCCGTTGACGAAGGTGATGGGCACGTCGATGGCCGCGATGTCGGCGAGCATGTCCATGTCGCCGACCACCCGCACCACGCCGGGCACGACGCCGTGCGCGCGCCCGCCGCCGTAGTAGCGCTGGGCGGCCTTGGGCGAGTTGGCGCGGGCGAAGGCGCGGTGGACGCGGGCGTCGGTGTCCCCGGGCATCCAGTCCTTCATCCGCAGCCACAGCCCGTAGATCCGGGCCAGGGCCGGCCCGGGGACGACGGTGCAGCCCGCCGCGACCAGCGCGGCGATGCGGCCCGGGTTCATGGCGGCCCAGTGGATCGTGAGGTAGCCGCCGAGGGAGAGGCCCACGAGGACGGGCGGCTCGGGGCAGGCGGCGACGGCGGCGTCGATGGTCGCGAAGCTCCCCTCCCGGGTGAAGGTCTCCGCCGTGCGGGTGCCGTGGCCGGGCAGGTTCGGCGCCTCCACGTGATAGCCCTTCCGGCGCAGCCGACGGATCTGCCCCTTCCACATGCTGCGCGAGGAGCGGACGGCATGGACGAGGACGACGCTGCGGGTCATCGCGGGCTGGGCGCCATCGGGCGCGGTCGGTCGGGTCTCCGGGCGAGGACGGCCATGGGGCTGATCCTAGCCATGGCGCGGGCGCTTGCCGCCCAGCTCCCCGGAGCCTTACTATCTGCGTATGCGTGAAGATTCGAAGAAGTGCACCTTCGGCCCGGACAGCCAGTTCGCCGACCTCGCCGCCGAGGTCTTCTCCCTGCTCTCGGACGGGACGCGGGTGCGGATCATCCTCGCCCTGCGCGACGGCGAGCGCTCCGTCAACGACCTCGCCGAGGCGGTCGGGAAGTCCGCCACGACCGTCTCGCAGCACCTGGCGAAGCTGCGCTGGGGGCGGATCGTCCGGACCCGCCAGGAGGGGACCCGGGTCTTCTACAGCCTGGCGGACGAGCACGCCCGCGAGCTCGTGACGCAGGCCGTCTTCCAGGCGCAGCACGCGCTGGACGCCTCCCCCGCTCACCACCGCACGGCCCAGGGCCAGGTCGTGGCCGATGCCCCCGAGGGCCCGGCGGCGGGGTGCCCCGCCGGCGGCCCGGACGCCTCGCGATGACCGCCGTCGCCGCCCCGGAGGCCGCCGCACCGCCGCAGCGCGAGAGCCTGTGGCAGCGCATCGACCGCAGGGACCTCGCCCGCACCCTCGCCGTCGCCGCCTGCGCCCTGCTCGTCGGGCTGGGCCTGACCTGGCCGTGGCCGTCGGTGCCCGTGCTCGCCCTGGCCGGGCTGGTGCTGGGCTGCTGGCCGATCGCCGCCGAGGCCCTCGGGGACCTGCGCGAGCGGCGCATGAGCATGGAGCTGTCCATGCTCATCGCCATCGTCGCCGCCGCCGCGATCGGCGAATGGACCACCGCCCTGCTCATCACGACCTTCGTGCTCGCGGCGGAGATCCTCGAGGACCTCTCCCTGGACCGCGGCCGCGACGCGCTGACGGACCTCATGTCCTTCCTGCCCGAGCAGGTCCAGGTCCGCGAGGACGGAGGCATCACCACCATCCCCCTGGCGGAGGTCGCCGCCGGCCAGACCGTCGTCGTCTCCCCCGGAGGCCGCGTCCCCGTGGACGGCACCGTGCTGGCAGGCACCTCCAGCGCGGACCAGTCGCGGATCACCGGCGAGCCGCTGCCGGTGGACATCGGCCCCGGCGACGCGGTGCATGCGGGCTCGATCAACCAGGTCGGCGCGGTGGAGATCCGGGCCGAGCGCGTCGGGGCGGAGTCCTCCTACGGGCGCATCATCGAGGCCGTCCGGCGCGCGCAGTCCTCCCAGCCGCCCGTGCAGCGGCTCGCGGACCGCCTCGCCGCGGCGCTGGTGTACCTCGCCCTCGGCGGGGCCGCGATCACCTA
The DNA here is from genome assembly GCF_039530785.1 of Brachybacterium phenoliresistens. Classification (NCBI taxonomy): domain Bacteria; kingdom Bacillati; phylum Actinomycetota; class Actinomycetes; order Micrococcales; family Dermabacteraceae; genus Brachybacterium; species Brachybacterium phenoliresistens. The sequence continues at coordinate 627,936 of NZ_BAAAOW010000002.1, read as the reverse complement.
TCTCGTCACCCGCGACCTCACCGCCACGATCTCGGTGGTGGTCGTCGCCGGGGCCTGCGGCATCGCCGCCGGAACCCCCTTGGCGACGCTCGCGGCGATCGCCCGGATCGCCCGCGGCGGCGCCTTCGTCAAGGACGGCGCGCATCTGGAGGCGCTGTCGGGGATCGACACCGTCGTCTTCGACAAGACCGGCACCCTCACCGGGGGCGAGCCGCAGCTGGTCGGCATCCGCCCGGCCGCGGGCCGGGACGAGCGCGAGCTGCTCGAGCTCGCGGCATCGGCCGAGGCGTACTCCGAGCATCCGCTGGCCGCCGCGATCGTCCGCGGGGCGCAGGAGCGCGGGCTGCGTCCCGCGCTCCCGGACTCCTTCACCTACACCCCCGGCCTCGGGGTCACCGCCGAGCTGGGCGGCCGGACCATCACCGCCGGCTCCACGACGCTGGTTCCCGGCCCGGAGGCGGCCGCGCAGGACGCGGCCGCGACCGCCGTGCACGTGGCCGTCGACGGCCGCTTCATCGGCAGCCTGCTGCTGTCCGATGCGGTGCGCGCCGGCGCCCCGGAGGCGATCCGCGCACTGCACCGGATGGGCCTGCGGACCATGATCGTCACCGGGGACCGCGCCGGGACCGCCCGTCCGGTCGCGGCCCAGCTGGGGATCGACGAGGTCCGCGCGGGCCTCCTGCCGGAGGAGAAGCTCGCCTGGATCGACGCCGAGAGGGCGGCCGGTCACCGCCTGGCGATGGTCGGCGACGGCGTCAACGACGCTCCCGCCCTGGCACGGGCCGATGTCGGCATCGCCATGGGCGACGGCACCCAGATCGCGCAGGACAGCGCCGACGTGGTCCTGGTCAGCTCCGACCTCGACGATCTCGTGGGCACGATGAGGGTCGCGCGGCGCGCCCGCCGGATCGTGATGGCGAACTTCGCCGGCACCATCGCCGTCGACCTGCTGGGCATGGCGCTGGCGGCGATGGGGCTGCTCAGCCCGGTGCTGGCCGCCCTCGTGCACGTGGGCAGCGAGACGGCCTTCATCCTGAACTCCGCCCGCCTCATCCCGGGCCGCTCCTCGCGCCGCTGACCGCGCGGCACCGGCCGCCGAGGACCGTGGGGCACCGGCGGCCGAGGGCCGTGGGGCATCGGCCGCCGGTCGCGTGGGATCATGCTGGCCCGAGCAGGATCGAGGCGGAGGGCGCGGAGCATGTGGCTGGAGTACGGGCTGGACGGGGTCGATGCCCTGCGGATCGTCATCTCGACGGTCGCCTTCTACCTGATCATCCTGCTCATCGTGCGGTTCCTGGGGCAGCGGGCGCTGGCCACCCTGTCCAGCTTCGACCTGGCCGCCATCATCGCCCTGGGCGCGATCATGGGCCGCGCGATCCTCGGTGACTCCCCCACCGCCGTCGCCGGGGTGCTGAGCCTGGTCACGCTGGTGGCGCTGCAGGCGGTGACCGGCCAGCTGCGCCGCCACGTGCGCGGGGCGTGGCTGGTCAACAGCCCGCCCGTGATCCTCATGGCCGGTCCGCGCATGATCGCGGCGAACCTGACCCGCGCCCACGTGGTCGAGGACGAGGTGCTCTCCGCCCTGCGCCTGGCCGGGGTCCGCCACCTCGACGAGGTGGCCTGCGTGACCCTCGAGCCGACGGGACGCATCAGCGTGCTGCGCACCGGGGAGAGCATCGACCCCGCGCTGCTGGCGGGTGCCGTCGGCCTCGAGCAGATGCCGAAGGGCCTGCTGCGCGACGCGTGAGGACCGCCGCACCCTCCCGGCCCGCCTCCGGCACGGCCGGCCCCGCCTCCCGCGGCGGCGGGATGCGCTTGGATGGGGACATGACGAGGCGATACGTGATCATCGGGGCCGGAGCGATCGGCGGGGGCATCGGTGCGCTGCTCGCGCGGCAGGGAGCGGCGGTGGTGCTCGTCGCGCGCGGGGAGCATCTCGCGCGGATGCGCCGCACCGGCATGCGCCTGCGCACCCCCGAGGTCGACGCGACGGTGCCGGTCACCGCCGTCGCCGGCCCCGAGGAGATCACCCTCGGCGAGGACGACGTGCTCGTCCTGGCCACCAAGACCCAGCAGGCCGAGGCGGCGCTCGCCGCCTGGGCCGATGCTCCCGTCGGCGAGCGCACCGCCGGACAGGCGCTGCCGATCCTCACCGCCCTGAACGGCGCCGCCGCCGAGGAGCGGGCGCTGCGCTGGTTCGCCCGCGTGATCGGCGTGTGCGTGTGGATGCCCGCCGTGCGCCTCCAGCCCGCCGAGGTGATCGTGCGCGGCGCGCCCGTGGGCGGCATCTTCCCCGCCGCCCGGTATCCGGCGGCGCTGACCACCGACGAGGACCGGTCCCTGATCGCGGGCATCGCCGAGGACTGGGCGCCGGCCGGGCTGCGGGTGCATCCCGTCGAGGACGTCATGCCGTGGAAGCACCGCAAGCTGCTGGGGAACCTCGGCAACGCGGTGCAGGCGCTGCTGGGCACCGGCGACGGGGACGTCGTCCGCGCCGCGCGGGAGGAGGCCGCCGGGATCTACGAGGCCGCCGGCATCGTCCTGAACCCGGAGGCGGAGGAGCAGGCGATGCGGGACCTGCTGCAGGTCCGCCCGGTGCCCGGGGAGCCGGAGGAGATGGGCGGCTCCACCTGGCAGTCCCTGGCCCGCGGCACCGGCGACAGCGAGGTCGACTACCTCAGCGGGGAGATCGCCGCGCTCGCCCACCGCAACGGGCGCACCGCGCCGGTCAACGCGGGGCTGGCGCGACTGACGCGTCGGGCCGCCCGCACCGGGGCCCGACCGGGTGCGCTGTCCTCCGCCGAGCTGCGGGCGCAGCTGGGCCTGTGACCGGGCACCGGCCGAGCGCGGGGCCGCCGCCGCAGCGCTCCCCTGCCCTGAGCGGTCGCCCGGGCGTACCGTGGGAGGACGCCCGCGTCACCAGGGAGGCGCCATGACCCCCGTCCCGCGCTCCGACTCCTTCTCCTGGGCCTACCGCGCCTGGTTCCGGATCCGTCTGGTGCTGCTGCACGTCATGGGCCCGGCGACGCTCGACCCCGCGCACGATCCGCGCGCACGGCTGAAGCGGGACTACGCCCGCCGCCGGGCGCTGGACGAGCAGCGCCGCCGGGAGGCGTTCATCCGGAAGTCCTGGGGGGATTGAGGCCGCTGCCCGCGCCGCCGCGGGCACGGTCCCGCCCTGATCCGGCGAGCCGGGACGCCGCGGCGCGCGACGAGTAGTCTGGCGCCAGGTCCGCAGCGAGGCGTCCGCTGCGGCAGCACCCGAGCCCGGAGGTCGGCATGCGGATCATCGTCAGCGAGTTCATGAGCCTGGACGGGATCGTCCAGGCCCCCGGAGGGGCCGACGAGGACCCCAGCGGCGGCTTCGCGCACGGCGGCTGGTCCTTCCCCTACTTCGACCCCGAGGTGATGGGGGCGGTGGTCGACTCCTTCGCCGCCTCCCACGAGGTGCTCCTGCAGGGCTCGCGCACCTATCGCGTCTCCGCCGAGGCCTGGCCCGGGCGCTCCGGCGACCCGTTCAGCGACTGGATCAACGCGGCCCGCAAGTACGTCGTCTCCGACGAGCTGACCGAGCAGGACATCACCTGGCACCCCACCACCATCGTGCCCCGGGACCAGCTGGTGGCGACCGTGCAGGAGCTGCGGGCGCAGCCCGGCGGCGGCGTCTACGTCTACGGCAGCCTGACGATCGTGAAGGCCCTGCTCGCCGAGGGTCTGGTCGACGAGCTTGTCGTGTTCATCGAGCCGATCCTGCTGGGCGGCGGCAAGAGGATGTTCCCCGCCGACGGCGAGGCCCGCCCGCTCGAGCTGATCTCCGCGCAGACCGCCGCGACCGGTGTCATCGTCGCCCGCTACCGGCCGGCAGGAGCGCCGCCCGGCGGGCCCGCGGAGGATGCCGCGGGCGAGGGAGCCGGGACCGGGACCGAGGAGCTGTCATGAGCGTCGACGTCTCCACCCGCACCCTCGAGGTGCCCGGCGCCGTGCTCACGTACGACGTGCGCACCCCGGCCAGCGGCTCCGCCCGCCCGCCGCTGTTCGTCCTCGGCTCGCCGATGGGCGCCTCCGGCTTCGCGCAGCTGGTCTCCCATCTCGAGGACCGGGTCGTCCTCACCTACGATCCGCGCATGGCCGAGCGCAGCCGGCTCACCGAGGGCGGAGAGGTCAGCATCGCGCGGCACGCGGAGGACCTGCACGCCGTCGTCGCCGACTCGGGGCTGGGGCCCGTGGACGTATTCGGCTCCAGCGGCGGGGCGATGGTGGCCCTCCCCTGGGCGGTCGACCACCCGGAGGACCTGCGCACGCTGGTCGCCCACGAGCCGCCGCTGACCCTGCTGCTCGAGGACGCCGAGATCGCCCAGCAGGCCATGGACGACATCGCCGAGACCTACCGCCGCGAGGGCTTCGGGCCGGCGATGGCGAAGTTCATCCAGCTGATCATGACCCCCGGCCCTCTGCCCGAGGACTACCGGGAGCGTCCGGCCCCCGATCCTGCCCAGTTCGGGCTGCCCACCGCGGACGACGGGTCCCGCGACGATCCGCTGCTGGCCCACAACGTGCCGATGACGCCCTACCGGCCCGATGCCTCCCGGCTGCTCGCCAGCGGCGTGCGGATCGTCCCGGCGATCGGAGAGCAGGGCGAGGGCACGCTGGCGCGGCGCGGCGGGGAGGCCCTGGCGGACCTGCTCGGGGTGGAGCCGGTGGTCTTCCCCGGGGACCACGGCGGCTTCGCCGCGAGCGACTGGACGCCGCACAACGACCCGGCGACCTTCGCGGCCCGCCTGCGCGAGGTCCTGGACGGCCCGGCCTGAGGCCGGCGACGGCGCGATCAGCGCCGGTCGCGGCGCCGACGGACCGCCCGGACGGCCAGCCCGGCCGCGACCAGGACCAGCAGCACGCCGATGCCCTGCAGCCCCGGCGAGTCGTCGGCGCCGCCGGCAAGGACGGCGAGCACTCCGAGGACGACGAGGGCCCCGAGAGCTGCGGGGACGAGGAGGCGGCGCGGGGAGATCATCGGCCATGACTACCATGGCGAGGGCCGCGCATCCCACCAGGAGGCCCCACGATGACCGTGCTGAGACTGTCCGAGATCGACCCCGCGAGGATCGACGAGGTCGGGGGCAAGGCGGCCGGGCTCGCCGCGCTGATCCGCGCCGGCGAGCGCGTCCCCGAGGGGTTCTGCCTGACCACCGCCGCGTTCGACGCCGGGACGATCCCCCGCGCGGAGGTCCTCGCGGCCTATCGCGAGCTGGGCGAGGACGTGGCCGTGGCCGTCCGCTCGAGCGCCACCGCGGAGGATCTGCCCTGGGCGAGCTTCGCCGGCCAGCAGGACACCCTGCTGGACGTCCGCGGCGAGGACGACCTGCTCGCGGCGATCGAGGCCTGCTGGGAATCCCTGGACTCCGAGCGCGCGATCGCGTACCGCCGGGCGCAGGGCGTCCGCGCATCCCGGATGGCGGTCGTGGTCCAGCGCATGATCTCCCCGGCGGCCGCCGGCGTGCTGTTCACCGCGAACCCGGTCACAGGCTGCCGCACCGAGATGGTCGTCGACGCCGCCCCGGGGCTGGGCACCGCCGTCGTCGACGGCGCGGTGGACACCGACCATTACGTGATGCCGGCCCCCGGTCGGGGCGCCGTCGATCCCGCGGCGGGTGACCCGGCCCCGCCCCGCGGCTGCCTCGCGCCGGGGCAGCTCGAGCTGCTGCGCGCCGCCGGCGAGCGCGTGCAGGACGCCCTCGGCTCGCCGCAGGACATCGAGTTCGCCGTCGACGGTGACGGCGCCCTGTGGCTGCTGCAGTCCCGCGCCATCACCAGCCTCTTCCCCCTCCCCGAGGATCCGGAGGACCTGCCGCGGGTCTACATGGAGGCGGGCCACATGCAGGGGATGCTGCGGCCGTTCACGCCGATGGGCCGCTCCGCGATGCAGAGGATCACCCACCAGTGGTTCGAGGCGTTCGGCGCCCGCGCCCGGGCCGAGGGCCCCGCGATGGTGGCCTTCATCGGCGGCCGGATGTACCTGGACCTGACCGCGTTCGTGCGCAGCGCGCGGATGCGCCGGAGCCTGCCGCGGACGCTCGAGCTGTACGGTCCCCGCGTCCGACGCGGGATGCAGCAGGTGTGCGAGGACCCGCGCTTCGCGCCTCGCCGGGGCGGGAGGCTCCCGCTGGCCACGGCGGCGACGGTGGCGCTGCGCATGGGGCCGCCGATGCTGCGCGGCATCGCCGCGTCCCTGCGGCACCCGGATCGCGAGCGCGAGCGCAGCCTCGCGCTCGTCGACGTGGTCCGCGCCGCCTGCGCTCCGGACGCCGCGCCGAGGACCCCGCGAGAGCGCCTGGAGACCGCCGAGGCCGTCCACCGGGCGATGCTCACGGGCCCGATGATGGACTCGCTGAACCCGCTGTGGACGGCCATGATGTGCCAGCAGCTGGCCACGGCCCTGCTGCACGGCATCGCCGAGGAGTCCGAGGTGATGGCGGTGATGCGCGGGGCGCCGCACAACGTCACCACCCGGATGGACCTGGAGCTGTGGTCCCTGGCCGACGGCGCCCGCGAGCATCAGGAGCTCCTCACCACGACGCCCACCGAGGAGCTCGTCCGGAGGCACCGCGACGGGACCCTCCCGGAGATCGGGCTGGACGCCTTCCTGGACCGGTACGGGCATCGCGCCGCCGCCGAGATCGACATCGGCGTGCCCCGCTGGGAGGACGATCCGGGCCCGATCCTCGACGCGATCGCCGGCTACCTCCAGCTCACCGACCTCGAGCAGGCCCCGGACCGCCGTTTCGCCCGCGCGGCCGCCGAGGCCGAGGCGCAGCTCGCGCAGCTGGTCGAGCGGGCCGCCGCGCGCAGCCCGCTGCGGGCGCGGGCCGTCGGCTTCCTGCTGCGCCGCGCACGGATGCTCATCGGCCTGCGGGAGCTGCCGAAGTTCCTGTGGCTGATGCCGCTGCGGCGGATGCGGCGCGAGCTGCTGGCCATCGGCGAGGAGCTCGCGGCCGGCGGCATCCTGGAGACGGCCGAGGACATCCTGTTCCTCGAGCTCGACGAGGTCGCCGCGGTGCTCGGCCCGCCCCCGGCACCGGCCGGGCCCGCAGCAGCCGCCGACCCCCGCGCGCTGGTGGCGCAGCGCCGCACGGCGCATGCCCGGGAGATGCGACGCCGACATGTCCCCGTCCTGCTGCTCTCGGACGGCACGGACGTCGAGGCCACCCTGCCGGCCCTCGAGACCCCCGGTGCGATCACGGGCATGAGCGCGGCGCCCGGCAGCGCCACCGGGCCGGCGCGGATCGTCACCGATCCTGCGGGCGCCCGGATCGCGCCGGGCGAGATCCTCGTCGCCCCGACGACCGATCCCGGCTGGACCCCGCTGTTCATGACCGCCGCCGGCCTGGTCACCGAGACCGGCTCGCCGATGGCCCACGGGCCGACGGTCGCGCGCGAGTACGGCATCCCCGCGGTGATCTGCGTCCCGGACGCCACCGTGCGGATCCGCTCCGGCCAGATCATCACCGTCGACGGCGCCGCCGGGACCGTCCGCATCCACGACGAGGACGCCGGGACCGGTCGCTGAGCAGGGCGCATCCCGGCCGCGAGAGGTCGACCGCGACCCCCGGGCGGCCGGCTCGCGATCTCTTCGCGAGAACTCCTGCAACGGAGCGGTTGCACGCTCGCGGTCGACGTGCGAGACTCTTCTGCAACCACACAGTTGCATCGTCGGCATCGCGGCCTCCCCTCCCGCCCCGCATCCCGCAGACCGGGACAGGGCGCCGCCACGACACTGACGCCCGCCACCGCACCCGCCCCCGTCGGCCCATCGCCGACGACACCGCATGAGGAGACCGCCATGGAGAACACGCAGAACCCCCCGGCCGAGATCGACACCGATGCCTTCGTCGTGCGCCGCACGATCCGCATCGCCGCACCCCGCGAGAAGGTCTGGCGCACCGTCACCGAGCCCGAGCTCGTCTCGCAGTGGTTCGGCCGGATCACCCTCGAGGGCACCGGCGCCGGAGCCGTCGGCACCATCGGCTGGCCCGGCGAGCGCCGGGTCCCGATCCGGGTCGAGACCTTCGTCCCGTCCACCGAGGTGTCCTACCGCTGGTGCAACGAGGAGGGACCGCTGTCCGAGACGGTCGACGACGAGCGCGCCACCGTCTTCACCTTCACCCTCGAGGATGCCCCGGGCGGCACGCAGCTCACCGTCGTCGAGACGGGCTTCGGCGGAACCAGCGACCCGCAGCAGATGATGGCCGACCATCGGGGCGGCTGGGACGCCGAGCTCGACAAGCTCGTCGCCCTGCTCGAGCGCGGCGCATGAGCCCCGACCTGGTCGACCCCTCGGTGGTCGAGATGTGCAGCGCGCTCGGCGACGAGACCCGCTGGAGCATCCTCGCCGCCCTCGGCGAGGGCGACGCCTCCGCCTCCGCCCTCGCCCGCCGCCTCCCGGTGACCCGGCAGGCCATCGCCAAGCATCTCGCCGTGCTGCACGATGTCGGTCTCGTGGAGACCGTCCAGGTGGGGCGCGAGGTCCGGTACCGGGTCGTCGGATCCGGCCTCAGCGCGACGGCCCGGCGCCTGGACGCGATCGGCGTCGCCTGGGACCGTCGCCTGGCGTCCATCAAGCAGATCGCCGAGAACCTCTGACCAGATCGCGCCCGCCCCCGGGCACGGACGCCTCCCGCCCGGGCACGGGCCGGCCCCCGCCCTGCCGTGCAGGTCGGGGGCCGGTCGTCCGTCTCGCGGTCCGCTCGTCGCGGCGCGGGTCACCGACGGGTCATGGTGCTGGTGTATCCGCCGCCGCCGGGGTAGACCCAGTCACCGGTCATGACGGTGTCGTCATCGGTGAAGGTGCCGCGGAAGTACGCCGGGCTGCCCTGGGCTCCGGCCCAGATGGTGAGCGTGCCGCCGTCGAGCTCGTAGACGTAGTCGAAGGTGTTGCCCTGGGAGTCGTAGTAGCGCGAGGCGATCTCCTCGCTCACGGGCTCGCCGAAGGGATGCAGGTGCCCGATCACCTCGAACCCGGTGATGCTCTGGCCGAACTGCTCGAGGTCGACGTGCTGGATGAGGAAGTGGCCGCCGTCCATCCACGCATAGCGGACGGTGCCCTCGGCGCCGCCGGTGACGGCCCAGGTGCCGACGAGCCGGTCCAGGGCGCGAAGGCGAGCGCTGGGCAGGGGCGGCGCCTCCTGCGCCGCGGCCTCGGCATCCAGGTCGGCGGTGATGGCGGGCTGGGTACGGGTGTTCTCGGTCATGATCAGCTCCTGTGCGCTGCTCGGTGCGGGCCTCGTACGGCCCGCGCTCACCGGGACCTCGGAGCGGTCGCAGGGTTCTCGACATCCCGCCGCGAAGAAGTTCTGACGGGAGATCTCGGCCGGGGATGTCAAGACGGCGCGAGCGGCTCCGTGGTGCCCGTGAACGCCGCCCGCCCCGGGCTGCGACGCTCGAGAGACCGGAGGACATCATGACCACCGCCGCCACGACCCCGAGGTCCAGGCCGGACGCCGCCGCGCGTCCGCGGACCCGCGCCCTGCTCGCCGCCGCCGCGCTCGCCGGCCCCGTCTTCTTCGCCTCGTCGGTGTGCCAGGCGCTGACCCGGCCCGGGTTCGACATCCGCATCCACCCGCTCAGCCAGCTCGCCACCGGAGATCTCGGCTGGATCCAGCAGCTCACCTTCGTGCTCGCCGGCCTGGGCGGCCTTGCCCTCGCCCTCGCCCATCGCCGTCTCGTCGTCGACGGAGCAGGCGCGCGCCTGGCCCCGATCCTGCTGGGCGTCTTCGGGGCCGGCTTCGTGCTGGCCGGACTGTTCACGATGGACCCGCAGCACGGATTCCCCGCAGGCGCACCGGCCGGCGCGGTGGAGATGTCCTGGCATGCGATCGTGCACACCGCCGCGGCCGCGGCCTCGTTCCTCGCCCTCGCCGGAGCGTGCACCGCGCTGCTGGTCCGCTCGATCCGCCGCCGGCAGGTGGGGGCCTCGATCGGAAACGGGCTGGTCGCGCTCGCCCTGCTGGCGCCGACCTCGCCGAGCGGGGCGAGCATCCAGATCGCCGTCACCGGACTGATCGCCTTCACCTGGATCACCGTCACCGCGCTGCGGCTGCGGCGCCGCGCCTGATCCGACCCGCCGGCAGCGTGCCGGATACTGACACCACCACACGCCGAAGGAGACCGACCATGAAGTTCCTGCTGTTGAGCTACACGCCCGCGCAGGCGTGGGACGCCGAGACCGCCGACGTGCCGAGCCAGGAGGCCCTGGACGCGTTCGCCGCCTATCAGAAGTTCGAGGCCGAGCTGCGCGAGACCGGGGAGTTCGTGCTCAGCGAAGGCCTGGGCCACCCCGCCGTCTCGACGACGGTCCGCCGGACCGATGCCGGCGTGACCGCGACCGACGGACCGTTCGCCGAGCTGAAGGAGGTGCTCGCGAGCTTCGCGATCATCGAGGTCTCCGGCCTCGAACGGGCCAAGGACATCGTCGCCCGGATGGTCGAGGTGCTCGGCGAGCCGATGGAGATCCGGCCGATCATGGGCGACGACTTCGCCTGATGGCCGCTCCGTCCGGCGACGCGCGCGGGACGCACCTCGCTCGCATCGAGCACGTGCTGCGTGAGCAGACGCCGCACGTGCTCGGAGCGCTGGTGCGTCGCTTCGGGCGGTTCGACCTCGCGGAGGACGCCGTGCAGGAAGCGCTGATCGTCGCCGCCCGGCGATGGGCGGCCGACGGCCTGCCGGACGGCCCGCGCGCCTGGCTGATCCGGGTCGCCTACCGCAGGATGATCGACCTCCTGCGCTCGGAGCAGGCCGCGCGCCGGCGCGAGGAGGACGCCGCCTCCACCGATCTGGTGCTGGTCGATCCGGCCGCGCCCCGACCCGCTGCCGTCGACCGCGACGACAGCCTGCAGCTCCTGCTGCTGTGCTGCCATCCCGCGCTGTCGGAGACCTCGCAGATCGCGCTGACGCTGCGTGCGGTCGGCGGTCTCACCACCGCCGAGATCGCCCACGCGTACGGGGCCGCCGAGGCCACCATGGGCTCGCGGATCAGCCGCGCCAAGCAGACCCTCAAGAAGGCCGGCGCCCGCTTCGAGCTGCGGGACTCCGACGACCTCGCCGCCCGCACCACCGCGGTGATGCGGGTGCTCTACCTGATCTTCAACGAGGGGTACACCGCCACCGCCGGCAGCGACCTGACCCGTGCCGCCCTCACCGCCGAGGCCATCCGGCTGACGCGGATGCTCCGCGCCCTGCTGCCCGACGACGTCGAGGTGGCGGGGCTGCTCGCGCTCATGCTCCTGACCGACGCGCGCCGCGATGCCCGCACCGATCCCGAGGACGGGCTCGTGGTCCTCTCCGAGCAGGACCGCACCCTCTGGGACCGCCCGCTCATCGCCGAGGGCCAGCGACTGATCGAGGACGCCTGGCGTCAGGAGCGGGTCGGGCCGTACCAGCTCCAGGCGGCCATCGCCGCGATCCACGCCCAGGCGGACACCGCCGAGGCGACCGACTGGCCCCAGATCGCCGCCCTGTACCTGTGGCTCGAGCGCCTCGATCCCACCGCGCCGATCCGCCTCTCGCGGGTCGTCGCCGTCGCCCATGCCTTCGGCCCCCACCGCGGCCTCGCCCTGCTCGACCAGCTCGATCGCGAGCACGCCCTCACCGAGGATCCCCTCGTCGCGCAGCGCACCCACGCCGTCCGCGCCCATCTGCTCGACCAGCTCGGCGAGCACGAGCGCGCCGCCGACGCGTACCGTGCCGCCGCGGCCCTCACCGAGAACGAGACCGAACGGCGCTATCTCCATCGCCGAGCACGCCGGTCCGCGCCGGAGCAGGAATCGCAGCCCCGCGGCGCACAGGCCGCCGACGACGCCGCGACCTGCACCGACGTCCCCCGAGGAAGGCCCGGACGCGTCTGAGCGCCGGCCTGCAGACGACGCAGGGCCCCGGCGAGAACCGGGGCCCTGCGTCGTGGACCGAGCTCCGAGACATCGGCGATGTCCCGAGCCGTCACATCGGTGGAGATGGCGGAGGACGCAGGCATCGGCGGATTCAGGTGGCCGGCTGGGTCCGGGTGTCGAGCTCGGGGCTGTCGGCGAGCTTGAGCCAGACGACGCCGGCGATGATGACGGCGAGCCAGAAGCCCTTGGCCAGGGTCAGGGTCTCGTCGAAGAACACCGGTCCGAGCACCGCGGCGCCGACGGCGCCGATGCCCGCCCAGACCGCGTACCCGATCCCGACATCGATCCGCTTCAGCGCGACGCTGAGGAAGAACAAGGTGAACAGGAAGAACACGACGGCGATGATCGACCAGAGCGGGTCGGTGAAGCCCCGGCTGCCGTTGACGCTGAGGGCGTAGCCGACCTCGAAGACGCCAGCGATGAGCAGCGCGATCCAGGCACCGCCCCTCTTCTCACCCTGGATGGGGGCCGCAGAGGTGGTGGAAGTGGTCATGGAGGCTTTCCTTTCGAGAGTGTGTGGGGGCCGGATCAGGCGGTGCCGGCGAGGTTGAGGCCGACGACGCCGCCGATGACGACGAGGATGCCGAGGAACTTCTTCCAGGTGAGCTTCTGCGACAGGAACAGGGCGCCGACGATGACGATCCCGACGCCGGCGAGCGAGGTCCAGAGTGCGTATCCGATGCCGACGTCGAAGGTGAGGAGGGCGAGGCTGAGGAAGAAGGTCGCGATCCCGCCCGAGACGAGGGTGGCGATCGTCCACCAGAGGTGCGTGAACCCATTCGCTTTCCCGGCGGCGATGCCGACAGCGACCTCGAAGACGACGGCGATGGCGAGATAGAGCCAGCTCATGATGATGTTCCTTTCAATCGGTTGCCCGGTCGAGCGGATGCGCGGCCGGAGGTGCGGTGGTGCAGATAGCGGGTGAACGGGTCGGCACCGTGCGGCACGGCCAGCGGCCGGTAGAGGCGGTCGCGTGCTGCGCCGGTGATGCCGAACGCGGGATAGCTCGCCCGATAGTCGAAGCCGAACCCGGCGACCTCGTCGCGGTCGACGGCGACGTGGACGGTGCCGATGCCGCGATCGAGCGCGTAGCGGTAGCACAGGCCGCACGGCTCCCCGGTAGCCAGCACCGTGAACCCGGCGAGGGAGTCGAGACCGTGACGAGTCATGGCATCGCGCATCGCGACGACCTCGGCGTGCGCCATCGGATCGCCGGTCTCGGCGACCCGATTCACGCCGAACACCGAAGCCGCCTCACCGTCGGTGCCCACGAGGACGCCGACGAACGGGAGGCCGCCTGCGTCGACATGCGCGGTGCAGGCGTCGACGGCCTGCGACATCACCGACGCCAGGGTGCTGGTCCCGGTGCTCACGACTGCCCCGGACGTGCTGCGACCTTGCGCTCGGTGACGTCGTCGACGATCTTCTGGAGCCGGGTCGCTGACGGCACGCCGCGCAGCACCTGGCCTTCGATCACGATGCCGGGCACCGAGTCGATGCCGACCGTGTGCACGGCGTAGCCCTGGTCGGCGCGCTGCCGGTCACGTCGCTGCTCGCTCCGCAACGCCGCTTCGACCTCGGCCCGGTCGAGGCCCACAGAGACGGCGACGTCGATGATGACCTCATCGAGGCCGATGTTGCGATCCTGCTGGAAGAACGCGGCGAACATCGCCTCGGTGTACGCCTCCGCCAGGCCGCGCTCCTGTGCCAGCTGCAGCACCATGAACGCCTTCTCGGTGCGTGGCTGTGGCGAGACGGTCGGCAGGGTGATCGGCAGGCCGACCTGGTCCGACATCGGGTACACCGCGTCTCGCCACACGCGCGGCAGGTACTCGTCCTCCGGGCGCAGCGTCGGCACCGGATCGGGGCGCAGCTCGAACGGACGGATCGTGACCTCCACGTCACGGTCGCGCTTCAGTTCCTCGATCGCCGGCTCCACGAGGAAGCAGAACGGGCAGACGTAGTCCACGAACACGTCGATCGTGATGGGCATGGATCATCCTCTCTCTAGGTGTGTGTACATGCACTTATTTGGGCGAGAAGCACGCCCGCAACGGAACGCTGCGGGCGTCAGGGCTTGATGAGTGCGCCCACCTCCGCCAGCGCCGAGGCCACGAGACCGGTGTCGAGGTGGGGGAAGTGCTTCACCGGGTTGCTCAGCAGGTCGTGCACGCGAGCCTCGAACGGCTCGCGCACCTCGCGCAGCAAGGCCTCACCGGACTCATCGATCACGGCATAGACGCCGCGACCATCGTCGGCACAGACATCCCGACGGGCATGCCCCTTGGACTCCAGGCGGCTCACCAGGCGAGTGGTCGAGGTCGACGTGAGGCCGACCCGCTGCGCGAGCACCGCGATCCGCAGCTCCTTGTCCGACTCCCGGCTCAGGAGGGTCAGCGCGCGATACTCGGTCAGGCCGAGTCGGTAGTTGTCACCGAGCCACTTGTCGAGGCTCGCATCCACCGCCGAAGCGAAGGCCGCAACCCGAGACCACGCACCGCTCGCATCCCCGATCACGCTGTCCCCCGATCGCCTAAGTGTGTGTACATGCACCAAGATTAGCACGATGCCCTGCCGTGTCACATCTCCCCCGCTCGATCACCTGCAGCGCCCGTCCCTCCCGCTCGACACCGGAGTGGAGGTCCGCCTTCCTCATCGACCGCGATGACGTCCTCGTCACCGACCTCGAGTCCAGGGTAATCCTGGCCGAGTCCACCATCGACCGCACTCGCGGCCACCGACAGAAGAAGCAGGGCCCCGGCAAGAACCGGGGCCCTGCTTCGTGAACCATGTCCCGAGACATCTGCGAACGATGTCCCGAGCCGTCACATCGGTGGAGCTAGGGGGATTCGAACCCCCGACCTTCTCATTGCGAACGAGACGCGCTACCAACTGCGCCATAGCCCCGGGCGGGTGGTCGCCGCGCCGCGAGGCGTGGAACCGAGATGACACCCTACCAGAGCCCGGCCCGGATACCGTGGCCTCCTGAGGCCCCGGGAGGAGGGACGCCCATGCGCATCACCCGCCGCGGATGGCTGGCCGGGGCGATGCTCGGCGGCCTGTCCGCCTGCACCGCTCCCCCGCCGCCGCCCGGCGCCGGCGACGACGAGGCGCGCGTGATCGCCGACGGGCTGGAGGTCCCCTGGTCTCTGGTGTTCCACGAGGGCGCGGCCCTGGTCAGCGAGCGCGACAGCGGGCGGATCCTCGAGGTCTCCGAGCAGGACGGCGTGCTGCGGGAGGTCGCGGTCCTCGAGGACGTCGCAGCCCGCGGCGAGGGCGGCCTGCTGGGACTCGCCGTGCTCGACGGGCACCTCTACGCGTACCTCACCGCCGCGCAGGACAACCGGATCGTGCGGATGCCCCTGTCGGGCACGGCCGCATCCCTGGCCCTGGGCGCGCCGGAGACGATCGTGGACGGCATCGCGGCCGCGCAGATCCATGACGGCGGCCGCCTCGGGGCCGGCCCGGACGGGATGCTGTACGCGACCGTCGGCGATGCCGGGTCCCCCGACTCCGCCCAGGACCCGGGCAGCCCGAACGGGGCGATCCTGCGGATGATGCCCGACGGCACGGCCCCGGCGGACAATTCCCGCGCCGGCTCCCTGGTGTGGAGCTGGGGCCACCGCAATCCCCAGGGCATCGCCTGGGACGCGGACGGGACGATGTACGCCAGCGAGTTCGGGCAGAGCAGCTGGGACGAGCTCAACATCATCGAGCCGGGGGCGAACTACGGGTGGCCCCTCGTCGAGGGCGTCGGCGGGCAGGGGAGGTTCCGCGACCCGATCGCGCAGTGGGCTCCGGCCGAGGCCAGCCCCAGCGGCATCGCGATCGCCGAGGGCACGGTCCATATCGCGAACCTGCGGGGGCGGCGCCTGCGCAGCGTCGATCTCGAGGATCCGACCCGACAGCGCGAGCGGCTGGTGGGCACGCACGGCCGGCTGCGGGACGTCGTGCTCGCGCCCGACGGCTCGCTGTGGGTGCTCACCGGCAACACGGACGGCCGCGGAGATCCCGCGCCCGGCGACGACAGGATCCTGCGGATCGCCGCGCCCTGAGGGCGCTCTGCCGCGCGGCAGCCGCCGGCGGGTGACGGCACTGTCCCGGGGGTCCCCCGCCCCGCACGGGCTCTGGCGTGTCCCGGCCCGACGCGGGATCATGGATCAGGAGGTGCATCATGTCGGACCTGATCATCACGGACGTCGAGCCCGAGACCATCCGCGCCCTCGAACGGACGGCGATGGCCCGCGGACTCTCGCGCGACGAGTTCCTCCGTCACCATCTCGAGCTGCTCGCGGAGACGGAGAGCCGCCCGATCCTCACCCGCGCCGCCCTGGCCCGCCCGCTCTCGGCGAGCACGGACCTGCGCGACGATCACCAGGAGCATCGCGCCGCGTCCTGACGGGCGGAGGCCGATCGGCAGCCGGACGGATCGGCAGCCGGGCGGCGCGAGGCGCCGGCTGCCGATCAGCCGAGCGTGCTGCGGAAGAAGCGGGCGGACGCCTCGATGGCCTCCCCGCGCGCCTGCTCATCGACCTGATCGGGGATCACGAAGCCATAGTGCCCCGTCTCGGGCCCGCCGACGGCCGCACCGTCGGCGCCGGGGATCCCCCGGGTGTAGAGCTCGCCGTGGGTCTCCGGCGGGGTCTCGGTATCCGCCCGGGTCCAGCGCACCGCCACCGGGACGTCGATCGCGGCGAGGCTCGCCGGGTCGATGGCCGGCCCCAGCGCCGGGCACAGCAGGAATCCGGCGCGCACCCTCGGGTCGCGCAGATCCTCGGCGGCGCGCGACGCCCAGGCCTGCGCCGCCTCCGCGCCGTAGCGGGACCTCAGCTCCTCCCGCAGCCCCGGGTACTCCGGCGGGGACGGCAGGTCCTCGGCGCTGCGCAGCAGCGCGCGGTAGGCATCGGCCCCCACCCGGGCGCCGCACAGGGCCGCCGCCGAGTACCCGCCGAGGGAGAATCCCGCCGCGCCGACGGGCCCCCGGGCGGGCACCCGGTCCAGGGCGAAGCTCAGGTCCGTCGGCCGCTCCCACCACCAGGCGAAGCCTTCGGCGCGGTACGGCTCGACGTGCGTGTTGCCGTGGTGGTCCGGGGCGAGGACGTCGAATCCCTCCGTGCGCAGCGCCTCGGCCCACCAGGCCAGATCCTCCGCCGCGCCGCCCGTGCCGTGGGAGAGCAGCACCAGCGGCGCCGCGGCGCGATCCGCCTGCCAGCGGTGGATGCGCACCGGGCGGGGCCGGTCCCCGTCCAGGGCCCGGCGGGTGGGGTCCTCCAGGACCTGGCAGGTCGCGCTCATGCCGGCTCCCTGTCGGATCGAGCCTCGGTGAGGAAGGCACGGGTCGCCGCGAGGAAGGCGTCGGGCTGGTCGTAGGTGACGATGTGCCCGGCGTCGGGGATCGTGACCAGCTGCGAGCCGGGGGCGGCCGCTGCGGCCGCGGCCACCTCCTCGGGCGCCACCAGGGTGTCCCGGTCGCCGCGCATCCACAGCGTCGGCACCTGCAGCCGCGGCAGCTGCGGCAGCAGGTCCAGGCGCATGGACCGCGGCCCGTAGGCGTGGATCTGCCAGTCGTCCAGCACGCGCTCGTGATGGGCCTGCTTGGCGCGGGCCTCGTCGATGACCCGGTGCAGGATCTCCTCGAAGCCGGGCGTGTCCTCGCCGGCGACCAGCTGCCCGGCCAGGGAGCGGCGGATCATCCCCGGGGAGCGCGCCAGCAGCAGGGTCGAGGCGCGCAGCAGCCCCGGGGTGCGCAGCATCGCCCAGGTGAGCAGCTGGGCGGGGCGCCGCGCGCCGATGCCGCCGGGGCCGACGGCCACCAGCGCCTCGACCCGCTCGGGATGGCGCAGGGCGATCCCGGTGGCCAGCCCGCCGCCCATGGACAGGCCGATCAGCGCCGCCTTCGGGAGGTCGAGCCGGTCCAGCAGCTCGAGCAGGATCGGCCGCAGGGCGTCGTCGTCCAGCACGCCGCGCCAGGGGCGGGAGGCGCCGTGGCGCGGCAGGTCGACCACGTGGACGTGGTGGTCCTCGGCGAGCGCCGGGGCGACCTCCCGCCACACGCCGCGGCCGGTGTCGAGCATCGCGCCGTGCAGCAGCACCAGGGCCGGTGCCTCCGGGTCCCCGCCGCGGTGGACCCGGATCGGCCCGCCGGCCACCCTCAGGTCGAGGGGGCTGTCGAAGAAACGGCTCATGGGGGCTCCTCCTGGCGGCGGGGTCTGCTCGCAGTCTTCCACGGTTCCCGGTGCCGGGCAGGGACCCCCGGCCCCCGGGTAGCAGGGCGCGGCCCGGCGCGCACGGCCCGGCGCGGACGCCTAATTCCCTTGCCGCCGCGCCCGCGGCGTCCATACCGTGCAGGCATGCCCCACCTCGACGTCTCCGCCATCGGCTATGCCCTGCCCGACGGGCGCCCGCTGCTCAGCGACGTCTCGCTGCGGGTGGGCCAGGGTGAGCGCGTCGCCCTGATCGGCGCGAACGGCGCCGGGAAGACGACCCTGCTGCGGATCATCCTCGACGAGGTCGCCGCGAGCTCCGGGGCGATCACCCGTGCCGGCACTCTCGGGGTGATGCGCCAGTTCGTCCGCGGCGGCACCGTGCGCGAGCTGCTGCTCTCGGTCGCCCCGGCCCCGCTGCAGGCCGCGGGCGCGGAGCTGGAGCGGCGCGAGGCGGAGATGGAGGCCGCGGGCACCGAACGCTCCCAGATGGCCTTCGCCGCGGCCGTGGCCGCGTGGGGAGACGCCGGCGGATACGAGGCGGAGGTCCTGTGGGACACCTGCACGATCGCCGCCCTCGGCATCCCCCTGGACCGCTGCGGGGACCGCCCCCTGACCACGCTCTCGGGCGGGGAGCAGAAGCGCCTGGCCCTGGAGGCGCTGCTGCGCGGCCCCGACGAGCTGCTGATCCTGGACGAGCCGGACAACTCCCTGGACGTCCCGGGCAAGCGCTGGCTCGAGGAGCAGCTGCGCGCCACCGACAAGGGGGTGCTGTTCGTCAGCCACGACCGCGAGCTGCTGGCCCGGACGGCGACCGCGGTCGTCACGCTCGAGCTGGGGGCGGCCGGCAGCACCGCCTGGACGCACCCCGGCAGCTTCGCCTCGTATCACGCCGCCCGCGCGCAGCGCTTCGCACGCCTGGACGAACTGCGCCGCCGATGGGACGAGGAGCACGCCAAGCTGCGGGCCCTGGTCCAGATGTACAAGCAGAAGGCGGCCTACAACTCGGACATGGCCTCCCGCTACCGGGCCGCGCAGACCCGCCTGGCCCGCTTCGAGGAGATCGGTCCGCCCGAGGAGCAGCCCCACGAGCAGAACGTGCGGATGCGTCTGCCCGGCGGCCGCACCGGCAAGCGCGCCCTGGTCTGCACCGGGCTCGAGCTGACCGGGCTGATGCACCCCGTCGACCTCGAGGCGCGGTTCGGGGACCGCGTGGCGGTGCTCGGATCCAACGGCTCGGGGAAGTCGCACTTCCTGCGGCTGCTCGCCGCCGGCGGCTCCGATCCGGAGCCCGAGCACGCGCCCGTCGGCGAGGTCGAGATCGCCCCGGTTCCGCACACCGGCACGGCGCGGCTGGGCGCGCGGGTGCGCCCCGGATGGTTCGCGCAGAACCAGGGCCGGCCCGAGCTGCACGGCCGCACGCTGCTGGAGATCCTCCACCGCGGCGACGAGCATCGGGCGGGCATGCCGCGGGAGGACGCCTCGCGGGTGCTGGCCCGTTACGACCTGGCCCGGGCGGCGGAGCAGATGTTCGGCTCGCTCTCCGGCGGGCAGCAGGCGCGCTTCCAGATCCTGCTGCTGGAGCTGGGCGGGGCGACCATGCTGCTGCTGGACGAGCCCACCGACAACCTCGACCTGGTCTCCGCCGAGGCGCTGCAGGATGCGCTGGCGCTGTTCGAGGGGACGGTCCTGGCCGTCACGCACGACCGGTGGTTCGCCCGGGACTTCGACCGCTTCTGGGTGTTCGGGGCCGATGGCGAGGTCCGCGAGAGCGACGAGCCCATCTGGGACGAGGGACGGGTCGCCCGGCCGCGCGGCTGAGCCGCAGGCCCCGGGCTCCGAGTCCTGAGCCGAAGGTCCGCGGAGAACCGCTATCGTCGGTGCATGAGCACGAGCAGCGCCGACCGCATCGTCCAGGACCTGCAGCCGTGGATCGCCGCGGCCCCGGCCGGTGCGCGGATGCCCTCCAGCCGCGAGCTCGCGGCCCGCTACGGGGCGAGCCCGGTGACGGTGCAGCGGGCGATGCGGACGCTGGTGGGCCTGGGCCTGGTGGAGAGCCGCCCCGGTGCGGGGAGCTTCGTGCTCGGCGCGCGCACGCACCGCCCCTCGGACTTCGGCTGGCAGACCGGCGCCCTGCGCTCGGCCGGCGGGCGGGTTCCGCTGCTGTCGACGCCGCTGCGCGATGCGGCGACCGACGCCATCGGCCTGCATTCGGGGTACCCGGCCCGCGAGCTGCTGCCGGAGCGGCTGGTGCGGGCGGCGCTGACCCGGGCGGCCCGCGGGCACGGCGCGCTGACCCGCGGGCCGGCGACGGGCCTGCCGGCGCTGCAGTCCTGGTTCGCAGCCGAGCTCGCCGCGGCGACGCCCCCGGGGATCACCCCGGTCGCCGCCCGCGACGTGCTGGTGGTGCCCGGGACCCAGAGCGGCCTGAGCTCGATCTTCCGGGCCCTGGCGACGACCGGCAGCCCGGTGGTCGCCCAGTCCCCCACCTACTGGGGCGCGCTCCTCGCGGCCGCGCAGGCCGGAGTGCGGGTGGTGCCGGTCGAGAGCGACGCCGAGGGGCCGGTGCCGGAGGATCTCGGGCGGACCCTCGCGCGGACGGGAGCGCGCCTGTTCTATGCCCAGCCGACCTTCGCGAACCCCAGCGGGGCCAGCTGGTCCCCGGCCCGCCGCGACCAGGTGCTGTCGGTGGTGCGCGAGCACGGCGCCTTCCTGGTCGAGGACGACTGGGCGCGGGACTTCGGCATCGACGAGGCGCCGGCGCCGCTGGCGGCCTTCGACGACGCCGGGCATGTCATCCACGTCCGCTCGCTGACCAAGAGCGTCTCCCCCGCGGTGCGCGTGGGCGCGGTGATCGCGCGCGGCCCCGTGCGCGACCGGCTGCTGGCCGATCTCGCGGCCGAGTCGATGTACGTCAGCCCCGTGCTGCAGGCCGCCGCCACCGAGGTCGTCCTGGACCCGTCCTGGCGCGCCCATCTGCGCCGCCTGCGCGACCAGCTGCGCGAGCGCCGGGACCTGCTGGCGCGCAGCGTGGCCGAGCACATGCCCGCCGCGAGGATCGAGCGCCTGCCGCGCGGCGGGCTGAACCTGTGGGTGCGCCTGCCGGACGAGGTCGACGCGGATCAGCTGGAGCGGGACTGCGAGCAGGAGGGCGTGCTCATCGCCGCCGGGACGGAGTGGTTCCCCTCCGATCCCTCCGGGCCGTACGTCCGCCTGAACTATGCCGGCCCCGATCCCGCGCGCTTCCCCGAGGGGACCGAGATCATCGGCCGCGCGATGGTCCGGCAGATGCGCTGACCCGCGAGAGGGTTCGGCAGATGCGCTGACCCGCGCGATGCGCCGCGCCCGGGCCCTGGTCGTGCGGCACGTGTCTCCGCCCCCGACGGAGCCGCGATGTCCAGGACTCACTGCTATCGTGGTGCATGAATCAAGAGAGTAGCGCTACTACTTCTGGGGCGATCCCGCTATCCCGATCCTCCGGGCTCGGATGGGGGCTGCTGGGCGTCGCCGCCTTCTCCCTCACCGTCCCGCTGACCCGCATCGTCGTGGACGGCGGGGCCATGTCCCCCGTCTTCGTGGGGGCGGGGCGCGCCGTGGTCGCCGGCACGCTCGCCGTGGCCGCCCTGCTGCTGACCCGCCCGCGGCGCCCGCAGGGGCGCCAATGGCTGCGCCTGGCGATCGTCGCCGGAGGCATCGTGGCCGGCTTCCCGCTGCTGACCTCCTTCGCCCTGCGGACCGTCCCGGCGGCGCACGGCGCGGTGGTGATCGCCCTGCTCCCGGCCGCGACCGCGGTGGTGGCGGTCCTGCGCACCCGCGAGCGGACCCGCCCGGCGTTCTGGGCGGCCGCGGCGCTCGGCGCCGTGGCCGCCGGCGCCTTCGCCCAGGTGCAGGGCGGCGGCTTCGGCGGACTGCACCGCGAGGACCTGCTCCTGTTCGGCGCGGTGATCGCTGCAGGAATCGGCTACGCGGAGGGCGGGCTGCTGGCGCGGGAGCTCGGGGCGTGGCAGACGGTGGCCTGGGCGCTCGTGCTGTCGCTGCCGGCCATGACCGTCCTCGCCGTCGCCTCGATGGGCCAGGGCCTGCCCCACGCCTCCGGCGTGCAGTGGGCAGGGTTCGCCTATCTCGCGGTGGTCAGCATGTTCCTGGGGTTCTTCGCCTGGTACCGCGGCCTCGCCATCGGCCCGATCACGCAGGTCAGCCAGATCCAGCTGGCACAGCCGGTGATGAGCATCGGCTGGGCGGCGCTGCTGCTGGGCGAGCCCCTCACCGTCGCGACGGCGGCCGGCGGCCTGGCCGTGATCGCCTGCGCCCTGCTGGCCGTGCGATCCCGCGGCACTGGTCGGGCCTCGCCCGCCTCTGCGCCGACCAGCGCGACCGGCGAGCCCCGGGAGGAGGAGGTGAGCGTCCAGCCCGCCTGACGGGACCTCCCCGACGGCGCGCAGTACGAACGGCCCGTGGGCCACGGGTCTCGCCCGACGGGCGACGGGAGCCGCTCAGCGGAGTCGGGAGCCGCCGAGCGGCGACAGTCCTCGCCTGTCGCGACCGAGGTGCCGCGAGGGGTCCGATTGACGGGCGCCGACAATATCGATAGGCTGGCTAACAGTTAGAGTTTCTACCTAGACCGGGCCGCGTGTCGGCCCTCCAGCCGCGAGGACGCCATGACCACCATCGAGGTCGCACCGGACACCCACGTCTCCCCCGCCTCGCAGGACGCCCTCATCCCGCTGTGCGAGGAATTCATCAGCCAGGTGCGACACCGCTGCCAGGCGGCGGTGCGGGCGCTGCCCGGGGTGTGCGACGGAGAGCTGCTGATCGCCCGGCTCGCGGACGGCCCGGAGTTCGTCGCCCGGGTGGCGGTCCGCTCCGAGTCGGCGTTCACCGCGACCGTCGCCGAGCTGATGGATGTCATCGTGCCGCAGGCGGAACGCGAGCTGGGGCAGGCGTTCACGAGCTTCCGGATCGACGTGGCGGTCGCCGAGCCCCGCCACGGGGTCGCCGGCAGCGGAGGCGCCGTCCTGTCGATCATCTGATCGGCCGCGACGAGGTCCTCGTCGCCGATCTCGTCAGCAGCGGCAGCCTGGCCGCGTGCCCCCTCGACCGCACCCGAAGCTGTCATGCAATGAAGCAGGGCCCCGGAGGAAACCGGGGCCCTGCTTCATGAAGGATGTCCCGAGCCATCGGTGATCGATGCCCGGACAGTCCCACTGGTGGAGCTAGGGGGATTCGAACCCCCGACCTTCTCATTGCGAACGAGACGCGCTACCAACTGCGCCATAGCCCCAGGTACCCGAACAGATTAGCACCGGTGGGCACCCTGCTCGGGACCGTCGGGCCCGCTCTTGACGAGGATCACACCGCGGCGGGGCGGCCTCAGGCCGTGCCGGTGCGGACCTCCTGCAGCTGGTCCATGAGCTCGTCGAAGACGTCCAGGCGGCCGGTCCCGGTGCACGCCACGTAGGCGGGCCGCTCGTGGTCGGGGGCGTCCGCAGGGCCGCGGCCGGGCCAGGTGCGGATGCTCCCGCCGGCGCGGCGCACCAGGTGGAAGCCGGCTGCCACGTCCCAGGCGTTGATCCGGCCCAGCCCCGTCGCGTCGGCGAAGCCGGCGGCCACGTAGGCGAGCTCGAGCGCGGCGGAGCCCAGATGACGCACCGCCGAGACCTCGGCGTGCAGGCGCCGCGTCGCGGTGAGCGAGAGCTCCTCCTGCTCGACCAGCACATGCTGGCCGGGGAAGCCGCTGACCACGAGGGCGTCGGCCGCGGCCCGCGTGGGGCGCGGGGTCAGCTCCTGGCCGTTGAGCATCGCCGGCCCGTCGGCCGCGGTGAAGACCTGGCCGAGGATCGGGGCGTCCACGACGCCGGCGACGATCTCGTCGCCGATCGCCGCGCCGATGGAGATGCAGAACAGCGGCAGCCCGGCCGCGAAGTTGCTGGTGCCGTCGATGGGGTCGACGAAGAAGGTGACGGGGCTGTCGGACTCGCGCACGCCGCCCTCCTCCCCCACGATCCGCGCCTCGGGCACGGCACGGTGGAGCGCGGCGACGATGATGTCCTCGCAGGCCTTGTCGTGGAGGGTGACGATGTCGTGGCTGGAGGTCTTGTACTCGCGGGAGATGCTCGTGCGGTCGATGCCGCGGATGTACTCCGCGGCCTCATGCGCCGCGGCGGTCGCGGCCTCGAGGAGCTCGGTCGGGGTGCGGACGAGGGCTGGGAGCGGGGTCGCGTTCATCCCCACCAGGGTAGATCGCCGATCGCACAGGATCGAGGATCATCCTCACCGTGGACCCGATGCCGAGCCGCTCGGCGATCGCCCGCTCCGGGGCGATCTGCGCGGCGAGACCTCCGCCGCGCACGATGATGCCCGCCCCCACGCGGTCCAGGGACTCGATCACCACGTCATGGGTCGTCGCGACGTCGGCACCGGTCGGGGCGTCGCGCCGGGGAGCGGGATCGGCGGGGACGGCCCCCGCCTCGCCGCGATGCTCCAGGCGGACGGCCGCCGGGTCCAGCAGCACGAGCGCCTCCCCTCCGGCCCGAAGCCCCGCCTCGGCGCTGCCGGCCACGAGGCGTCCATGGTCGCGGGTGCGCAGCACCGCCCGATCGCCGGCCACCTCCTCGACCGTGCCGGGCAGCAGCTCCTTGCCCAGCAGGTGCGCCGCATAGCCGGTGCGGGGCCGGGCGAGCACCGCGGAGCGCTCCCCTGCCTGGGCGATCCGCCCGCCCTCGAGGACGAGCACGTCATCGGCGAGCACGAGGACGTCCAGCAGGTCATGGGTGACCAGCAGCACCGTCCGGCCCTGCAGCATCCGGGCGCACAGGGCCCGCAGATGGGTCGAGGCCTCCGCGTCCAGGGCGGCGAAGGGCTCGTCCAGCAGCACCAGGGACGGGTCCGAGGCCAGGGCCCGCGCGATCGCGACCCGCTGCGCCTGCCCGCCGGAGATCTCCCGGGGACGGCGCGGGGCGAGCTCGGCCGCTCCGACCTCCTCCAGCAGGGCGCGCGCCCGGCGATGCGCCGCGGACCGGCCGCGACCGGCGGCCCGGGGTCCGAAGGCGACGTTCTCCAGCACGCTGAGATGCTCGAACAGCACCGGATCCTGCCGCAGATGGGACACCCCGCGGCGGTGGGCGGGCAGCGCCAGGATCTCCCGCCCTTCGACGGCGACGCTGCCGCGGGCGGGGACGGCCCCGCTGATGGCGCCCAGCAGCGTGGACTTCCCCGCCCCGTTGGGGCCGATGACCGCGGTGATGCGCCCCGGGCGCGGCGCCACGGCCAGGTGCACGTCGCGGGTGGGCACCCGGACCTGGACGTCGAGGCGTGCCGCCCGCCCCGGAGGCACCGCGTCCGCGGGCCCGGCGGGCCCGGTGCCGCCCGCCCCTGCTGCCGCTGCGGCTGCTGCGGTCATCGGGCCTCCTCCTGCGTCCGTCCCGGGGCGCCGCGGCGGGCGTAGGCCAGGAGCACCACGAGGATCGCCACGAGCACCAGCAGCAGCGAGAGCACCGCCGCGGAATCGGGATCGGATTCGCGGGCCAGGTAGATCTCCAGCGGCAGGGTGCGGGTCACCCCGGGCATGGAGCCGGCGAAGGTGAGGGTCGCCCCGAACTCGCCGAGGGAGCGCGCGAAGGCGAGCACCGTACCGGTGACGATCGCCGGCGCCAGGCGCGGCAGCGTGATCCGCGCGAGCACCGTCGACGGTCGCGCACCCAGCGAGGCGGCGACCTGCTCGGGCACGGTGCCGGCGCTGACCAGGGCGCTCTCCAGGGTCAGCACGGTGAACGGCAGGGACACGAAGACCTGGGCGATGACCACGGCGGCGGTGGTGAAGACGATGCGGGCATCGGCCTGCTCGAGCAGCGGTCCCAGCAGGCCGCGCCGGCCCACGGTCATCAGCAGCGCGATCCCGGAGACGACCGGCGGCAGCACGAGGGGCACCAGGACCATCGCGCGCAGCACCTCCCGGCCGGGGAAGCGGGTGCGGGCGAGCAGCAGCGCCAGCGGCAGCCCCAGCCCGAGGCAGACCGCGGCGGCGCAGGCGGCCGTGAGCAGCGACAGCCGCAGCGCCTGCAGCGACGCCGGGGAGAACAGCAGCGCGGTCGCGCCCTCCCACGGCACCTGCAGCACGATCGCCGCCAGCGGCAGCACGATGCTCGCGGCCGCGATCACGCCGAGGGCGCCCACGCCCAGCGGCAGCGGCGGGGCGGTGCGGGCGCTCACGGCGGGCCGAACCCGGCGTCGCCGAGCGCCGCGCGTCCCTCCGGGCCGAGCACGGCCTCCCGGTACGCGGCGGCGAGCTCCGGATCCTCGGCCCGGTCGGTCACGGCGATCGGGTAGACGGTGGCATGCGCGGCGGCGCCGGGGATCGTCACGGCCTCCGCCGCCCCGCCCGAGCGCGCGACATCGGTGGCGTAGACGAGCCCGGCATCGGCCTGGCCGGAGGTCACCTTGCCCAGCACGTCGGTCACGGAGTTCTCCTCGCTCACGGCGACCAGGGGGATGCCGGCGTCGGCGAGGACCTCGTCGGCGACGGCCCCGCAGGGCACCGGGGCGGCGCAGCGCACCACGGCGAGATCGGGGTCCGTGAGGTCCGCGAGCGAGGTGATGCCGCGCGGGTTCCCGGGCGCCACGGCGATGGTGAGCGTGTTGGTCGCGAAGGGCCGGGGATCCTCCGCGGTCAGGCCGAGCTCCTGGGCCCGGGCCATCGTCCGCTCGTCGGCGGTGGCGAGGACGTCCGCCGGGGCGCCCTGGTCGATCTGGGTGACCAGATCGGAGGAGCCGGCGTTGGTCATGACGACGCGCACCCCGGGATGGTCCGCCTCGAAGTCGGCGTTGACCTGCTCGAACACGTCGGTGAGGCTGGCGGCGGCGAACACCGTCAGGGTGCTGTGCCCGGCATCGCCCGCGGTCCCGCGGGGCCCGGCGCAGGCGGCCGCACCGAGGGCCAGGGCGATCACGCCGGCGGCGCCCAGGAGCCGCGGAAGGCCCCGGCGCCGCGAGGCGCGGGCCGGGGACGCGTCCAGGGCGCAGGACCGCACGGCGGGCCGCTCAGGCGCGCCGGCGCTCGAGGATCTCGTCCAGGCGCAGGTCCAGCGCGGTGCGCGCCGGGGCGGGGTCCTCGGTGAGGGCCTCGTCGCCGGCGGACGCCTCGGTCTCCAGCGGCACCGGCCGGCCGATCACCGAGTCGCGGTGCACGGCGTGACGCGTGGCGAGGTCCTGGACGTCGCCCCGCAGGGCGTAGGTGGGCCGGGGCACCGGGCGCGGCGTCCACTCCCCCGCTCGGGTGACCGTGCGGGCGGCGCTCTCGATGCGTGCGTCGACCTCGGCCTCCTCCTCGGAGGTCTTCTCGATCTCCCGCGGAGCGGCGGGGGCCTGCGGAGCCTCCAGCGTGGGCGTGGGCGCGACGCTCGGCGCCGTCGGCACCGCCCGGGCGCTCGCGGCGATGCGCCGGGCCGCGGCGGCACGGCGGGCCCGGCGACGCAGCTCGGCGCGGCGCAGACCGGTGATGTAGAGGACGTCGACCGCACCGGCGAGGGCGATCGCCCACCACGGCACGACATGCAGCACGAACAGCGCGACGACGCCCGCGGTGAGCAGCGCCAGCACCACGAGCGCACCCCGCAGGGCGCTGCGGTGGCGGTCCACCTCGGCCCGGGTGTCGATGCGGGAGCCGGGCTCGTCCTCGAAGCGCGGGCGGCGCGTGGGATCGGCCGGGCGGAGCAGGGGGCGGGGCTGGGTCATGGTCGAGGTCTCCTCCAGAGTCTTCCGCTGGACGCGCGCGGCATCGGAGAGATCCCTCGCGGCAGGGTTCGACTCCCGGTGGCTGCGCGCCGTGATCGCCTGGCCCATCTCCGCGCGCCGCTGCGCAGTGCGCGGCACGACATGGGCGAGCCACAGCACGATGAGGAGGGCGAACAGGACAGCCCCGAGATTGATCGATTCCACGAGCCAAGACTAATGACGCCGCTGTGTTTCAACAGCTCACGACGCGCCCACGACGCGGTGAATGTTCTCTCTACCGTTCCCGGCGCAGCCGTTCGAGGACTCCGCGGCCCGATGCGTCCCGCAGATGCCCCGGGATCTCCTCCGCGGTCAGGGCGTAGGAGACATGGTCGCGCCAGGCCCCGTCGACGTGGATGAGCCCGCGATGGAAGCCTTCTTCGCGCATGTGGAGCTTCTCCGCCACGCGGCGGCTGGCGGAATTCTCGGGGCGGATGGCGACATCGACGCGATGCAGCCCGAGCTCGGCGAAGCAATGGTCGATCATCAGGGCCGCCGCCCGCGGGGCGATGCCCTGGCCCGCCCGGGCCGAGTCCACCCAGTACCCGAGCGTCGCAGTGGACTGCGCCCCGTGCAGGATCGGCCCCAGCGAGACCTGGCCGGCCAGGGCCCCGTCCACCACGATCACCAGGTTCAGCGCCGTGCCGCTGCGGCCCTGCCTCCGGTTCCAGCGCACCAGGGCCGAGAACGGCGGGCGCAGGTGCGGGTGGGCGGGATCGGTCGCGTCCCAGGGCAGGAGCCAGTCGCGGTTGCGCTCGCGCAGGGCCAGGTACTCGCGGCGGTCCCGACGGCGCAGCGGTCGCAGGCGCAGATCTCCGTCGCGCAGATCGAGGGGCCAGACGTGCGGCATCG
Organism: Brachybacterium phenoliresistens; assembly: GCF_039530785.1. NCBI lineage: Bacteria > Bacillati > Actinomycetota > Actinomycetes > Micrococcales > Dermabacteraceae > Brachybacterium > Brachybacterium phenoliresistens. The sequence continues at coordinate 599,171 of NZ_BAAAOW010000002.1, read as the reverse complement.
GGACATCGTACGGCCGCCGTGGCACGCTGTGAGCATGGACTCGCTGCGCAGGGATCTCAAGGCGGCCGTGCGCCGCCGCATCCGCACCGCCCGGCGCCGCGCCGCCGATCGGCCGGACGCCGCGGCGGAGCGTGCACGGGAGGCCCAGGACATCCTGCGCCACGGCGCGCCGCTGGTGGAGCTGGTGCGCGCCGCGGCGCGCACGGGCCGCGCGCCCCGCATCGCGGCCTACCACCCGATGCCTGCCGAGGCCGATCCGCTGCCGCTGGTGCAGCAGCTCGCGGAGGCCGGGGCGGAGGTCGTGCTGCCGGTCTCCCCGCCGGGCCCGGACCGGCCCGGCGACCTGGACTGGGTCCGATGGGACGGCCGCGCGCAGGTCCTCCCCTCGGCCGCGTCGGGCTTCGGCGCGGAGCCCGAGGGGCCCCGGCTGGGGGCCGACGCCCTCGCCGAGGCGCTGCTCGTGCTCGCCCCGGCGGTGGCCGTGGACGTCACCGGGTCGCGGATCGGCCACGGCGCCGGCTACTACGACCGGGCCCTCGCCCGCGCCGGCGCCGACGTGCTGGTCGTCGCGGTCGTCCACCCGCAGGAGGTGCTCCCGCCCGGGGCCGTCCCCACGACCCCGCTGGATGTCCCGGTGCACGCCGTGCTCACCGCCCAGGGACTGCGCCCCCTTCGCGCCCACCCCGCCCTCGGCGATATGATCGACGGCGGTGCCTGAGCCGCCCGGAGCGGCAGCACCGCCTGAACGAGCCCCGGAGGAACCGTGCCCACGTATGTGTATGCCTGCAAGAGCTGCGGCAACCAGTTCGAGAAGTACCAGAGCTTCAGCGAGGACTCCCTGCTGACCTGCCCCGAGTGCCACCAGGACGCCCTGCGCAAGGTGTTCAACAGCGTCGGCATCGTCTTCAAGGGCTCGGGCTTCTACTCGACCGACTCGACGGCCTCGAGCGCGACGAGCACCTCCTCGTCCTCTGCCGCCGACGCCTCCGGGAAGGTCTCCGCTCCCGCGGCCGAGTCCTCGACCTCCTCCGCATCCTCCAGCAGCACCGCGGCTCCCGCCGCGGCCGCCGGCGCCTGATCCGCTCGACGCCGCCGATCCCCCGACGCGCCCCGCACCACCCCGGGGAGGGCGTGCGCCCGGCGCTGCTCCTCCCCAGGGGCCGGTTCTCCACCGCGGCGCCCCGGCCCCGCCGCCCCTCGGCGGACGCGCCTAGCGTCGGGGCATGCTCGAGAGATTCCGCGCCGCCGTCCCGCACTGGCGCCGTGCCCTGCGCCGGCGTCGCCGCCTGCTGACGCTGCTCGCCCTCGCGGCGGCGCTCGTCGCCGTGCTGCCCGGGATGCTGCCGCCGTCGGCGCGAGGCGTCGAGGTGCTGGTCGCCGCCCGCTCCCTGCCGGCCGGCAGCGTGATCGCCGCCGAGGATCTGCGCCGCGAGCGCGTGGCCGGCCCGCTGGTCCCCGAGGGCGCCCTGCAGGATCCTGCCCAGGCGACGGGCCGCGTCGTGCGGCACGAGATCGTCGCGAGCACCCCGGTGCTCCCCGGCCACCTCGCCTCGGCGGAGGAGACGGTCGCCGTGGACGGCCGGTCCCGCATGGTGGTGCCCCTGGACGCGGCCCTCGCCCCGCACGTCGGGACGGGCACCTCGCTGCGCATCGTCCTGTCCGGGAGCGATCCGGGCACCCCCCGCACCGTCACCGCCCAGGTCCTGGAGGCCCCGTCCGACCCTGCGGCGGCGGGCGGGAGGGCCTCGCTGCCCGCCGCAGGGGCGCAGGTGGTCCCGCTCGTGGTGGTCCTCGCCCCGCAGGACGTCCCGCTCGTGGCCCAGGCCATGCGCGAGGGATGGGTCAGCGTGACGATCTTCGGCTAATCTCCCCGAAGAACCATTCCTCCTCAGACAAGGATTCCCGTGAAGGGCTTCAAGAACTTCATCATGCAGGGCAACGTCATCGACCTCGCCGTCGGCGTCGTCATCGGCAGCGCCTTCACCGCGCTCATCAAGGCGTTCGTGGACCATCTCATCCAGCCCGTCATCAACGTCGCCGGAGGCACCAACGTCACCGGTCTCGCGTACGAGATCATCGACGGCAAGGAGTCCACCACCGTCGACTTCGCCGCGATCATCTCCGCCATCATCGCCTTCCTCATCACCGCGGCCGTCGTCTACTTCATCTTCGTGCTGCCGATCGCCAAGGCCCGTGCCTTCGACCGCAAGCGCCGCGGCCTTCCCGAGGCCGACGAGGATCCCGTCGCCGAGGACGTCGCGCTCCTCACCGAGATCCGCGACCTGCTCAAGGCCCAGCAGATCTCCGAGCGCTGACCGGCCCGAGCACGCCGCAGCCGCAGGACGCCACGGGGCGGGACCGTTCGGTCCCGCCCCGTGCGCATGTGCGCTACCGTCTGCGGGTGCCCGACTCCGCCCTCCCCCGTCTTCCCGATGCCGGCATCGATGCCGTGATCGACTGGTTCGCCCGCAGCGCCCGCAGCCTTCCCTGGCGGGAGGACGACGCGACCCCGTGGGGGATCCTCGTCTCCGAGATCATGCTCCAGCAGACCCCGGTCGTCCGGGTGCTGCCGCGCTGGCAGCAGTGGATGGCGCAGTGGCCCACCCCGGCGGATCTCGCCGAGGCGCCGACGGCCGAGGTGCTCCGCGCCTGGGACCGGCTGGGCTACCCGCGCCGGGCCCTGCGGCTGCAGGAATGCGCCCGGGCGATCGTCCGCGAGCACGCGGGCCGGGTCCCCGGCACGCAGGAGGAGCTGCGCGCCCTGCCCGGGATCGGCGAGTACACGGCCGCCGCGGTCGCCGCCTTCGCCTTCGGGCGCCGCGCCGCCGTGGCGGACACGAACATCCGCCGGGTGCTGGTGCGGACGATCGCCGGGGAGCAGCGTCCCGCCCCCTCCTACACGGCCCGGGAACGGGCGATGACGCAGGCGACCCTGCCGGACGAGACCGAGCGCAGCGTGCTGTGGAACCAGGCGGTGATGGAGCTGGGCGCCCTGGTGTGCACGGCCCGCTCCCCGCAGTGCGGCCTCTGCCCGGTGCGCGCGCACTGCGCCTGGGATCGGGCCGGCCGGCCCGAGGCGCCCGCGGACGCCCCGCGGCGGACCCAGCGCTTCGAGGGGACGGACCGGCAGATGCGCGGCCGGATCATGGCGGCCCTGCGCTCGGCCGATCAGGTGCCCGTCTCCCTGCTGCTCGCGCTGGATCCCGAGGATCCGGCCCGGGTGCGCCGCTGCCTGGGGACGCTGCTGGCCGACGGCCTCGCCATGCGCGACGGCGACCGGGTGCACCTGCCGCGCTGAGCACGCGCCGGTCCCGGCCCGCGCGTCGACGGCGGGGGTCAGCTCTCCAGGCGCAGGATCATGCGGGTGTTGCCGAGGGTGTTCGGCTTGACGCGGGCGAGGTCGAGGAACTCCGCGACGCCCTCGTCGTGGGAGCGCAGCAGCTGCATGTACACCTCGGGGTCCACGCCGCCGTCGGCGAGGACCTCGAAGCCGTGCCGCTCGAAGAAGGGCACCTCGAAGGTCAGGCAGAACACCCGCGCCAGGCCCAGGGCCCGGGCCCGCGCGAGGAGCTCGTCCAGCAGCCGGTGCCCGACGCCGGTGCCGCGGACGGCGTCGCTGACGGCGAGGGTGCGGACCTCGGCGAGGTCCTCCCACATGACGTGCAGGGCCCCGCAGCCCACGACCTGGCCGTCCTCGTCCACCGCGACGGTGAACTCCTGGATGGCCTCGTAGTAGGCCACGAGCTCCTTGGCCAGGAGGATCTTGCGGTGCGCCAGCGGCAGCACGAGGGCCTCGATCGCCCGCACGTCGGCCGGCCGGGCGGGGCGCAGGGTGATGCTCACGGGGTGATCTCCTCGTCGACGGGGTCCGGGCTGTCGGGAAGGCCGCGCGGGGATCCCGGCTCGGCATCGGCCCGGGCCTCCTCCTCGGCGGCGGTGCGGCGCTCGGCGCGCAGGGCGTCCTCCGCGGCCTCGCGGCGCTCCGCGCGGGCGTCGAGCGCCCGATGCAGGGCCGTGACCAGACGCTCGACGACCAGCGCGATGACGACTGCGAGCACCAGCGCGACGGTGACGGCCAGCAGGTGGTGGTTCTCGAACCAGGCGCCGGCCACCGCGCCGATCACGCAGGAGTACACGGCCCAGACGAAGGTGGAGGCCAGCGACCGGTGCCAGAACTTGCGGTGCGGGTAGTGCACGGCGCCGGCCACGAGGTTCACGGCGGTGCGCCCGAAGGGGATGTAGCGCGCGGTCATGAGGAACAGCAGGGCGCGCTTGTTCAGCCCGGACTCCGCGGCCTCCACCGCGACCTTCCCCTTGCCCTCGCGCAGGAATCGGAACCGCTGGGTGCCCACGGTGCGGCCGATGAGGTAGCCCACGTTGTCGCCGGTGAACGCGCCGGCCCAGGCCAGCAGCGCCACGAGCCAGATCAGCGGCCGGCCGGAGGAGGACCACAGGGAGGACAGCGTGACGATGACCGATTCGCTGGGGACGGCCGGGAAGAAGCCGTCGAAGGCGGAGAGCACGTAGACGGCCATGTAGATCCACCAGGCATCGGCCAGCGAGAGGATCCAGTCCTCGATGAGGTTCACTCCGTGTGCTCCCCTTCCGTGGGAGGTTCAGGATGATCGGCGAACGCCGCGACCCCCTGGGGGCCGCGGCGTTCGCGGGGGCTCAGGACGCGTGGCTGGCGCTCGCGCCGCTGTCCTGGTCGGAGGGAGCCTCGGACTGCGTGGCCTCCTCGGCACGGGCCCGCGTGATCGAGTCGATGTCGACGGCGTCGGAGATCTCCACCGGCTCGCCGTCGGCCTCGCGACGGAGGAAGCGGAACTCGCCCAGCAGTCCCTCGCCCTCCGCATCGATCTGGATCTCGTCGCCGGCGTGGACCTGGCCGAACAGGATCTTCTCGCTGAGGGCGTCCTCGATGTCCCGCTGGATCGTGCGACGCAGCGGCCGCGCGCCGAGGACCGGGTCGTAGCCCTTCTCGGCGAGCAGGGTCTTGGCGGCATCGGTCAGCACCAGCGTCATGTCCTTCTCCGCCAGGCGCACCGCGAGCTTGGCGATCATCAGATCCACGATCTGGATGATCTCCTGCTGCGAGAGCTGCGGGAAGACGACCACGTCATCGACACGGTTGAGGAACTCGGGCCGGAAGTGCTGCTTGAGCTCCTCGTTGACCTTCGCCTTCATCCGCTCGTAGTCGGTGGCGAGGTCGCCGCCGGCCTGGAAGCCCATGGACACGCCCTTGGCGATGTCGCGGGTGCCCAGGTTGGTGGTCATGATGATGACGGTGTTCTTGAAGTCGACCGTGCGGCCCTGCGAGTCGGTCAGGCGACCGTCCTCGAGGATCTGCAGGAGCGAGTTGAAGATGTCGACGTGGGCCTTCTCCACCTCGTCGAACAGCACCACGCTGAACGGCTTGCGGCGCACCTTCTCGGTGAGCTGGCCGCCCTCGTCGTAGCCGACGTATCCGGGGGGCGAGCCGAACAGGCGCGAGGCCGTGTGCTTCTCGCCGAACTCGGACATGTCCAGCTGGATGAGGGAGTCCTCGTCGCCGAACAGGAACTCCGCGAGCGCCTTGGCCAGCTCCGTCTTGCCGACGCCGGTGGGGCCAGCGAAGATGAACGATCCGCCGGGGCGCTTGGGATCCTTCAGACCCGCACGGGTGCGGCGGATCGCCTGGGACAGGGCCTTGATCGCCTCGTCCTGGCCGATGACCCGCTTGTGCAGCTCGGACTCCATGTGCAGCAGGCGCGAGGACTCCTCCTCGGTCAGTTTCACGATCGGGATGCCGGTCGAGGCGGCCAGCACCTCGGCGATGACCTCCTCGGACACCGTGGTGACCGCATCGTTCTCCCCGTGGCGCCAGGCGCTGTCCTTCTCGGCGCGCTCGGCCTTCAGACGCTGCTCCTCGTCCCGCAGGGAGGCGGCCTTCTCGAAGTCCTGGCCGTCGATCGCCTCCTCCTTGCGCTTGCGGGTCTCCTCGATGCGCGCGTCGAACTCCTTGAGCTCGGGCGGCGCGGTGAGGCGGCGGATCCGCAGGCGGGCGCCGGCCTCGTCGATCAGGTCGATCGCCTTGTCCGGCAGGAACCGGTCGTTGACGTAGCGGTCGGCGAGGTTCGCGGCGGCCACGAGGGCGCCGTCGGTGATCGTCACCTTGTGGTGCGCCTCGTAGCGGTCCCGCAGGCCCTTGAGGATCTCGATGGTGTGCGTGACGCTGGGCTCGCCCACCTGGATCGGCTGGAAGCGGCGCTCGAGCGCGGCGTCCTTCTCGATGTGCTTGCGGTACTCCTCCAGGGTGGTCGCCCCGATGGTCTGCAGCTCGCCGCGGGCCAGCATCGGCTTGAGGATGCTGGCGGCGTCGATGGCGCCCTCGGCGGCGCCCGCCCCGACGAGGGTGTGGATCTCGTCGATGAACAGGATGATGTCGCCGCGGGTGCGGATCTCCTTGAGCACCTTCTTCAGGCGCTCCTCGAAGTCGCCGCGGTAGCGGGAGCCCGCCACCAGGGAACCGAGGTCCAGCGTGTACAGCTGCTTGTCCTTGAGGGGCTCGGGCACGTCGCCGCGCACGATCGACTGGGCCAGCCCCTCGACGACCGCGCTCTTGCCGACGCCCGGCTCGCCGATCAGCACCGGGTTGTTCTTGGTGCGGCGGCTGAGCACCTGCATGACGCGCTCGGCCTCGTGCTCGCGGCCGATGACCGGATCGAGCTTGCCGTCGCGCGCGGCCTGGGTGAGGTTGCGGCCGAACTGGTCCAGCACGAGGGAGCCGGCCGGCTGGCCCTCGGCGGGACCGCCCGCGGTCGCGGGCTCCTTGCCCTGATAGCCCGACAGGCGCTCGATGACCTCCTGGCGCACCGCCGCGGGCTCCGCCTTCAGGCGGGAGAGGACCTTGACGGCCGTCCCCTCGCCCTCGCGCAGCAGGCCCAGCAGGATGTGCTCGGTGCCGATGTAGTTGTGGCCCAGCTGCAGGGCCTCGCGCAGGCTCAGCTCGAGCACCTTCTTGGCGCGCGGGGTGAAGGGGATGTGCCCCGTCGGCGCCTGGTTGCCCTCGCCGATGATGTCGCGCACCTGCTCGCGCACGGCGTCCAGGGTCACGCCGAGGGCCTCGAGGGCCTTGGCGCCGACCCCCTCGGCCTCGTGGATCAGGCCGAGCAGGATGTGCTCGGTCCCGATGTAGTTGTGGTTGAGCAGACGTGCCTCGTCCTGAGCCAGGACGACGACGCGGCGCGCGCGATCGGTGAAGCGTTCGAACATGGTCCTCCCCCATCCGGTGGTGGTAGATGCGTCGAGCCTACGCGGCCGGAGGGCGGGTGTCCGCCCTGTTCGCCCCTGGCGTGAAAGGGAGGGCACGTACCATTCCATCACCGGCACCCACCGGCACCCGAGGAGGACGCATGGCAGTCACGGACAAGGCGATCACTGCGATCAAGCAGATGATCGTCGACGGCTCGATCGGTCCCGGCGACCGTCTGCCCCCGGAGAAGGAGCTCTCGGAGTCCCTGGGGCTCTCGCGCAACTCGCTGCGCGAAGCCGTCAAGGCGCTCGAGCTGATCCGGGTGCTGGACGTGCGCCAGGGGGACGGGACGTACGTGACCTCGTTGGAGCCCTCGGTGCTGCTGGAGGCGCTCGGCTTCGTGGTCGAGCTGCACCGCGACAGCTCCGTCCTGGAGCTGTTCGAGGTGCGCCGGGTGCTCGAGCCGACGGCCGTGGAGCTGGCCTGCGACCGCCTGGACGACGCGACCCTGGACCAGCTCGATCGGATCATGGAGCCGCTGCACGAGGGCACGGACGTCGAGTCCCTCGTCGCCGCGGACATCTCCTTCCACCGCATCATCAACGCCGCCTGCGGGAACGCCTACATGTCCTCCCTGCTGGACGGCATCGCCCACGCCACCGTGCGCGGCCGGGTGTGGCGAGGCATCACCGAGACCGGCGCCGTCGCCAAGACCCTCGACGAGCACCGCGCGATCCTGGACGCCCTGCGGGCCCGCCGCAGGGACCTCGCCCGCGCATGGGCGGCGGTGCACGTCGCGGGAGCGGAGATGTGGCTGAGCCATGCCGCGCTCACGGGCACCGAGGGCGTCCCGCTGCGCGCCTCGACGGAGGCCGTCCCGGAGCTCGAGGACTGAGCACCGCCGCCCTCCGCATCGGCCGGAGGGCGGAAGCGGTCACGCCCTCCCGCGGTAGACGCGGTCGGCGGTGCCGCCGAGGACGGCGCCCTGCTCGGCCTCCGACCACGTCCCGAGATGGGCGAGGACCTGGTCCGCGGCGGAGGCGTAGTCGCCGGCGGCCGGCGCGATCGGCCAGTCCGAGCCGAACAGCAGGCGCTCGGCCCCGAAGCAGCGGCGGGCGTGCTCGAGCGCGGCGGCGATCCCCTCGGCGCGGGCGGCCGGATCGGTCTCCGGGCCGCTGGTGGCGAGGCCGCTGCACTTGGCGACCGCGTTCGGCTGCGCGGCCAGTCGGGAGAGCATCTCGCGCCAGGTGCGCAGGGCCGCCGCGTCGCCGAGGGGCGGCTTGCCCAGGTGGTCGAGCACGATGGTGAGCCGCGGATGCTCCGCCGCCAGCTCGGGAAGGTACGCCAGCTGCGCCGGGAAGGCGTCGGGGACGTCCAGCGGCAGGCCGGCCTCCGCGAGCTGTGCGAGGGATCGCCCGACCTCGTCCCGGCGCAGGAAGAAGGGATCCGGGTCGTCATGGGTGAGGTGGCGCACCCCGACCACGTGCTCCATCGCCTCGGCGTCGGAGAGCAGCTCGCCCACCAGGTCGGGCCGGGCCAGCGGGAGCCAGGCCACCACGCCGACCGCCCCGATCCCCGGCGCGCGGCGCGGGATCTCCCGCGCCAGCTCCTGCATCAGCGCCGTGTCCTCCCGCGTGTCGTCGGCCTGGACGAGCACCAGGCGGTCGATCCCGCGCGCACCGAGCGCCTCCAGCACCTCCTCGGGGCGGAAGGCGCGGTGCAGCGGCTGCGGCGCCCCGGCGAGCCAGGCGTACCGGCTGCGCGCCGGGTCCCACAGGTGCAGGTGGGCGTCACAGCGCACGGTCGCCGCCCATCGCGTCGATCGCCTCCCACAGCTCATCGGGGATCTGCGCCTGCATGCGGGACAGGTTCGAGGCGACCTGCTCCGGGGAGCGCATCCCGAGGGTCACGTTGACGATGGCCGGGTGGCGCAGCGGGAAGTGCGTGGCAGCCTCCGGCAGGCTCACCCCGTGCTCGCGGCAGGTCTCGGCGAGGGCGACGGCCCGCTCCCAGACCTCGCGCGGCACGCGACCGTACTCGTAGGAGGAGTCCGGCGAGGGGGAATCGCTCGCGAGGATCCCCGAGTTGTAGACGCTCACCGCCACGGCGGAGGTGCCGTGCTCCTGGCACAGCGGCAGCAGCTCGCGCGCGGCGGGCTGCTCGAGCAGCGTGTAGCGCCCGGAGATCATCACCAGGTCCAGGGCGCCCGTGGCCACGAAGCGGGCCAGCGTCCGATCGGACTTGGAGCCGACGCCGATGGCGGAGACGACGCCCTGCTCGCGCAGGGCGACCAGCGCGGGGATCGCCTCGTCCAGGCCCTGGTCCTCGGGGCCCTCCTCCGGGTCGTGGAGGTAGACCACGTCCAGCCGGTCCAGGCCCAGGCGCTCCAGCGACTCCTCGATGCTGCGGCGCACGCCGTCGGCGCTCATGTCCCACACCCGGCGGGTCGCATCGGGCACCGCGAAGCCGTGGTCGAGGTCGTCGCCCGCGCCTCCGCCGGGGTTCGGGACGATCCGGCGACCGACTTTGCTGGAGAGCACGAACTCCTCCCGGGGGCGGGTGGACAGCATCGCGCCGAGGCGCCGCTCGGACAGCCCCATGCCGTAGTGCGGTGCGGTGTCGTAATACCGCAGGCCTCCGTCCCAGGCGGCTTCGAGGGCGGCCTCGGCCATGTCCTCGGGCGTGACGCGGTAGAGGTTGCCCATCTGCGCGGCGCCGAAGCCGAAGGCCGGCAGGTCCACGCCGGGGCCCGTGCTCATGCCGCTCCCCCGCCCGGCGTCGGGGCCTGCTCGGGCAGCGCCCAGACCAGCGGGATGCCGTCGTCGTCGCCGGCGTAGGAGTCGGCGACCTCGAGGAAGGCGTTGATGTGCTCCTGCCAGGCGAGGTTCGCCGGGTCCTCGGCGAGCGCGCGCCGCATGGCGCGGTAGTCCTCGACCTCGACCACGTGGAACAGGTCCCGGCCGTCCCGCCAGATCCTCCAGGAGCCGACGCCCGCACGGCGCAGCGCCGCATCGAGATCGGAGGGGATGACGGCGTGCTCGCGCTCGTAGTCCTGCTCGTGGCCGGCGGCGATGCGGGTGTGCAGGGCGATGGTCTGCATCGGCCTCACTCCTGACCGGTCAGGCGGATCTCGAGCACGGGCAGCAGCACGTCGGGGCGCATGATCGGCAGGGTGAAGGTCACCACGTCCGCGCCGAGACCGCCGACGGTCGTGTTCCACGCCTTCTGCTCGGGATCGATGGTGGTGTGCGCGACCTCGGAGCCGTCGTGCAGCAGCCGCGCGAAGCGGACCTTCCCGGCCAGCCCGCTGATGTGCACGTGCTGCATCGGCCAGGTGGTCAGGTGCACGTACAGCCGGTCGCCGCGCTGGGTGAGCAGGGTGCCCTCGGGCGCCCGGAGGCCCGCGGCCGGACCTGCGCCGTGGACGGACTCGCCGTGCAGCTCCATCCAGTCCCCGATGCTCGCGAGCACGTCGACGTCCTCGCGGCGCAGTCCGCCGCGCCCGTCGGGGCCCACGTTCAGCAGCATGTTGCCGTCCTTGGCGACGGAGTCCACGAGCATCCGCAGCAGCAGGTCCGCGCTCTTGAACTCGAGGTTGTCGCGGTCGTACCCCCAGGAGCCGTTGGTGGTCTGGCAGGCCTCCCACCGCACCGGCGTCCCGTGCTCATCGGTCATGGGCGCCGCCGGCTGGTACTGCTCGGGGGTGACGAGGTCCCCGGGGATGCCGAGCCGGTCGTTGACGAGGATCCCGGGCTGGAGCTCGCGGACCATCGCCATCAGGTGCTCGGCGTCCCAGTCGGCCGGGAACTTCCCGCCCTCGAAGGCGTAGGTGAAGTCGAAGAACAGGTAATCGATCGTGCCGTAGCGGGTCAGCAGCTCCCGCACCTGGCCGTGGAGGTACTCGCGGTAGCGGGCCATGTCGCGCCCGGCGTTCAGGCTCTCGCGGTCCGGGTGGTCCCGCAGGGGGTGCTGCAGGTCGATGGTGTAGTCGGGGTGGTGCCAGTCCAGCAGCGAGTGGTAGAACCCGACGCGCAGCCCCTCCGCCCGCAGGGCCTCGACCCATTCGGCGACGAGGTCCCGGCCGCAGGCGGTCTGCGAGGTGTAGTCGGTGAGGTCGCTGTCCCACAGGCAGAAGCCCTCGTGGTGCTTGGTGGTCAGGACCGCGTAGCGCATGCCGGCCTCGCGCGCGGCGCGGGCGATGCGCCGGGCGTCGAAGCGGTCGGGGTCGAAGACCTCGGCGTAGCGCGCGTAGTCCTCGACGGTGCGGCGCTCGCGGGTCATGGACCATTCGTGGCGGGCGGGGATGGCGTAGAGGCCGAAGTGGACGAAGAGCCCGAAGCGGGCCTCGTCGAACCAGGCGTGGGGGTCGGTCATGATGCGAGCTCCTTCCAGACCGGCCCGTCGGGGAACCGGTGGGACTGTATCGAGGCAGGGAGCATGCGGGCTCCGATGCCGGGCTGCTGCGGCGCGAGATAGCGGCCGCCCTGGATGCGCACGGGCTCGACGAAGTGCTCGTGCAGGTGGTCGACGTACTCGATGCGCCGGTCCTCCATGGTGCCGGTGATCGCGACGAAGTCCAGCATCGCCAGGTGCTGGACCATCTCGCACAGCCCCACGCCCCCGGCATGGGGGCAGACCGGGACGCCGAACTTCGCCGCGAGCAGGAGGATGGCGAGGTTCTCGTGGATCCCGCCCACCCGGGTCGCGTCGATCTGGACGACGTCGACGGCGCCGGCCTGCAGCAGCTGCTTGAACATGATCCGGTTGTGGACGTGCTCGCCGGTGGCCACGCGCACGGGGGCGATGCGCCGGCGGATCTCGGCATGCGCGAGGACGTCGTCGGGGCTGGTGGGCTCCTCGATCCAGTACGGGCGCGCCGCGGAGAGCGCGCCGACGGCGGCCACGGCGTCCTCGACGCCCCAGCGCTGGTTCGCGTCGGTGGCGACCAGGAAGTCCTCCCCGAGGACGCGCCGGGTGATGGCGAAGCGGCGCAGGTCGTCCTCGAGGTCGGCGCCGACCTTGAGCTTGACCATGTCGAAGCCCGCGTCCCGGGCCTCCCGCAGGAGGCGCTCGAGCTTCTCGTCGGAGTATCCGAGCCAGCCCGGGGTCGTGGTGTACGCGGGGTACCCCTCGGCCTCGAGCTCGGCGATGCGCCGGTCCCGCCCCGGGCGGGCGGCCTCGAGGATCTCCAGCGCCTCGGCGCGCGTGAGGGCGTCCTCGAGGTAGCGGAAGTCGACCAGGTCCACGAGCTGCTCGGGCGTGAGATCGGCCAGCACCCGCCACAGCGGGCGGCCCTCGCGCATGCACCGCAGGTCCCACAGGGCGTTGACGACGGCCCCGATCGCCATCTGCATGACGCCCTTCTCCGGGCCCAGCCAGCGCAGCTGGGAGTCGGCGATCATGGCGGCGCCGGCGGCGCCGATGTCGGCGAGGACCTCGTCGACGCCGCGCCCGAGCACGTGGTGCGAGAGGGCGCGGATCGCCTCGGACTGCACGTCGTTGCCGCGGCCGATGGTGAAGACCAGGCTCGTGCCCGTCTCCCCCTCGGAGGTGGTCAGCTCGAGATAGGCCGCGGAGTAGTCGGGGTCCTTGTTCATGGCGTCGGAGCCGTCGAGCGACTGCGAGGTCGGGAAGCGGACGTCGGTGACGTCGAGGGACGTGAACGTGGGCATCGAAGACCTTCTCGGGCAGTGGGGGTCCGGACCGCAGCAGAACCGCGTCAGACCTCGGATGTTTGAAGACTGTACGTCAGCCCTCCGAGCAAGGCAAGCAAACATCCGACATTTGCTCAGCACATCCTCGCTGGTCAGCGGCTCGCCGCTGAGTCATCAGTCAGATCCCGTCACCGAACGGTCATCAGGCGCGCACGACGCTTGCCTCATTCGTCGGGTCTATGTCATAGTCCGTCTGTCGTAGCACCCCCATCCGCGCTGAAGACGAAGGAGTCTCCCGTGACTGATCGCGCACCCCTGGACCACCCCACGCCCCCGACGGAGCCGGCATCCCGCTCAGGACTGGGCCGGCGCGCCTTCCTGGGCCGCAGCGCCGCCGTCGGCGCCACCTCGGTGGCCGTCCCCCTGGTCCTGTCCGCCTGCGGCGGCGGAGAGGACACGGAGACCACCGGCGGCGAGGACTACACCCCCGGCAGCGCCGAGCTCACCGTCGAGCTCGCCCCGGAGATCGAGGGCGTGCTCTACCCCGAGGACTACGTGGGCCCGCGGGCCCGCGAGCTGGAGCCCTTCGGCGACGGCGAGACCGAGTTCACCATCCTCAGCCAGGTCGACCCCGACATGGACCTCGCCACCAACTACTACTCGACGCTGGTGGCGGAGAAGACCGGCGTGAACGCCACCTACGTGACGGTCCCGGCGGGCGAGGACGGCAAGACCAAGGTCAACGCGATCGTCGCGGGCGGGGACCTGCCGCATGCCCTCATGGTCGGCCAGGGCATCTTCAACCTCAACGAGATCAGCATCTACGGCCAGCAGGGGATGTTCCTCCCGCTGGACAAGCTGATCGACGAGAACTGCCCGCACATCCTGGACATGTTCGCCGCCTTCCCCGGGATGCGCCAGCAGTACAGCTCCCCCGACGGGCGGCTCTATGCCGTGCCGTCGATGAACGACTGCTACCACTGCAAGTCCGCGAACGTGCGCACCTGGATCAACAAGAACTGGCTCGAGGGCGTGGGCGCGAGCGCCCCGGAGACCCTGGACGACTACAGCGTGCTCATGGACGAGTTCCGCGCCTACACGGGCAAGCCGGACGGCTCCGTCCTGACCACGGCCAGCGCCGAGACCATGCTGCAGCTGATGCAGTTCTTCCTGGGCTCCTTCCTCGAGATGCCGTCCCTGTGGCTGCGCCGGTCCGGCCAGACGCTGGAGTGGATCCATGAGGACCCGGCCTTCCGCGAGGGCATGATCTGGATCCAGGAGCAGTTCGCCAAGGGCAACTTCGACGCCGGGATCCTCTCGAACACCCCGGAGCAGTACCAGAAGCTGGGCGACGGGGCGCAGGGGCCGATGTTCGGCATGGCCTACGGGTACTCGTCCTTCCACTTCGCGGCGACCCTCGACTACGCCGACCCGGACAACGTCGCCAACATCATGGTGCCGATCGCCCCGATGGCCGGGCCCGGCGGCGTGCGCACCGCGCAGTGGGACCACTTCTCCTACGGCTACCCCAACTTCGTCATCACCCCCGACTGCCCGGACCCGGTGCAGATGATCCGCTGGGCCGACTACCAGTTCGAGCTGGGGATGACCATCTCGGTGGGCCGCGGCGAGCAGGGCGTGGGCTGGGACTACGCGACCGAGGGCGAGAAGGGGATCGACGGGCGGCAGGCGATCTACAAGGTCCTGCCCACCCCGGAGGACCTCAAGAACCAGGCCTGGCGCGAGTGGGGCCCGCTGTACAAGTCGATGGACCAGCGCCACGGCGAGGCCGTGCTGCCGGAGGCCTCGACCGTCGAGCCCACCCTGTACGCCGCCGGCAAGGCCTACGAGCCGTTCGCCACGAAGGAGGAGTCCGGCGTCCCGCCGGTCGTCTTCGACCTCGACCAGTCCGCGCAGATCGGCGAGATCGAGACCAACCTCGAGGCGCACCTCAAGCAGACCATCGCCAACTTCGCCACCGGCAAGAAGGACGCGAGCAAGGACGCCGACTGGAACGAGTACCTCGAGACCGCGAAGGCCATCGGCATCACCACCTACACGGAGATCCACCAGACCGCCTACGACCAGCAGTACAGCTGATCCGGGTCTGCGGCAGGAAGGTCACCTCCCCATGACAGCTCAACCCGCGGTGTCGCCGCCCGGCGTGCGGCGCATCAAGGACCCGCGCTCGGACCGCATCCTCAACGTGGTCCTCATCGTGCTGCTGGCCCTGTTCACGCTCACGATCGTGTACCCGTTCGTGTACATCGTCAGCGCCTCGCTCTCGGATCCCACGGCCGTCTCCTCCGGGGAGATGTGGCTGTGGCCCGTCGGCTTCAGCATGGACGCGTACCAGGCGGTCCTGGACTACCCGGCGATCACGCGCGGCTTCCTGAACTCGCTGCTGTACTCCGGGTCGGCGATGCTCGTGGGCACGGCGGTCACCGTGATGGGCGGCTACGCGCTCTCGCGGGCGGACCTCGTGGGCCGCAACCTGTTCACCCTCATGTTCGTCCTCACGATGATGTTCTCGGGCGGCATGATCCCGACCTATCTCGTGGTGAAGAACCTGGGGATGCTCAACACCATCTGGGCGATGATCATCCCCACCGCGGTGAGCGTGTGGCAGCTCATCGTCACCCGCACCTTCTTCCAGACCACGATCCCCCACGAGCTGCTGGAGTGCTCGCGGATCGACGGCGCCAGCGACATGCGCTTCTTCTGGAGGATCGTGCTGCCGCTGTCCAAGCCGATCATCGCCGTGAACCTGCTGCTGTACGGCGTGGCCACCTGGAACGCGTACTTCAACGGGCTCATCTACCTCACCGACGAGGACCTGTACCCCCTGCAGCTGGTCATGCGGAACATCCTGCTGGAGAACACCTTCGATCCCTCGAAGATGGCCAATGCCGATCCCGAGCGGATCGCGCAGATGCAGCAGATCGCCGACAAGCTCAAGTACGCCCTGATCATCATCGCGTCCGTCCCGCCGCTCATCGCCTATCCGTTCGTGCAGAAGCACTTCGTCAAGGGCATGATGATCGGCTCGCTGAAGGGCTGAGGAACCTATGAGCACCGACCAGGGAAGCTTCGTCGACCAGCTGCGCGTGGACGACACCCCGCGCCGCAAGAGCCCCCGCCCCGAGATCACCGACCAGCGGGGGAAGAAGCCGCTGTCGCGCCGCCTGCTCCATTCCTGGCAGCTGTACCTGCTGCTGCTGCCGGCCGTGGTGTGGGTGATCCTGTTCGCCTACTGGCCGATGTACGGCATCCAGATCGCGTTCCGCGACTTCACGCCCGTCGGCGGCATCACCGGCTCCGACTGGGTCGGGATGAAGCACTTCGAGAAGTTCGTGACCAGCTACAACTTCTGGCCGCTGCTGCGCAACACGCTGGTGCTGGCGTTCTACGAGCTGATCGCCGGGTTCCCCGTGCCGATCATCCTGGCGCTGGCGCTGAACGCGGTGCGGCAGAAGTACTTCTCGCGCATCGTCCAGCTGATCACCTACGCCCCGAACTTCATCTCCATCGTGGTCGTCGTGGGCATCCTCGTGATGCTGCTGGACCCGCAGACGGGCATCGTCTCGCACGCCTTCGAGCTGCTGGGGCTGAACGCCCCGGCGTTCCTCACCGACCCGGGCTGGTTCCGCCACACCTACGTGTGGTCGGGCATCTGGCAGACCGCCGGGTTCAGCGCCATCATCTACCTCGCGGCGCTCTCCTCGGTGCCGCCGGAGCTGCACGAGGCCGCGAAGGTCGACGGGGCGAGCCACCTGCGGCGCATGTGGCACATCGACGTCCCGGCGATCCTGCCGATCGCGATCGTCCTGATGATCCTCAACGTCGGCTCGATCATGTCGGTCGGGTTCGAGAAGGTCCTGCTCATGCAGAACCCCCTGAACCTCACCACCTCGCAGGTGATCGACACGTACGTGTACGAGGTCGGTCTGAAGAGCCCGATCCCGCAGTACAGCTATGCGACCGCGATCGGCCTGTTCCGCAGCGTCGTCGGCTTGATCCTGCTGCTGGCCGTGAACGCCCTGTCACGCCGGATCACCAAAGCCGGACTGTTCTGATCCCGACGCCCTCCCCGCCGCCCGCGACGGGGAGGGCGTCCTGCATCCCCGCCCTCGTCATCCCCCGTCCGCCCGCTCGCCGACCCTCGGCCCCACCGCCGACCGCCCCCACCCCCAGGAGCACGCGATGACACCCGACAGCCGACCCTCCTCCCCGCCCCGGGGCACCTCCCGCCGCACCTTCCTGGCCCGTGCCGGCGCGAGCGGCGCGGCCCTCGCGGCGGCGCCCGCCGTCCTGTCCGGCTGCGGCGAGGACGCCGGCGGCGGGGCCGATGCCCCCGCCGACTACGTCCAGGGCAGCGCCGATCTCCAGGTCGAGCTCGGCCCCGAGATCGAGGGCGTGCTCTATCCGGAGGGCTACGAGGGACCCCGCGCCCGCGAGCTCGAGCCCTTCGGCGACGGCACCACCGAGTTCACGGTGCTGGGCCGCACCATCCCCGATCTCGACTACGCCACCAATGCCTACGCGGCGCTGGTCGAGGAGCGGACGGGGGTCACGGTCAGCTACCTCGAGGTGCCCCTCGGCGAGGACGGGCAGACGAAGGTCAACGCCATCCTCTCGGCCGGCGACCTGCCCGACGCGATGATGACCGGCATGGACCTGTTCAGCGTCTCCCAGGTCTCCGTCTACGGGCAGCAGGGCCTCTTCCAGCCCGTCGACCGGCTCATCGACGAGCACGCCCCGCACATCCGCGACATGTTCGAGACCTTCCCGGACATGCGGCGCCTGTTCACCTCCCCCGACGGGCGCATGTATGCCGTCCCCTCGATGAACGACTGCTACCACTGCAAGACCGGCGGCATCCGCACCTGGTACAACTCCGACTGGCTCGCGGCCGTCGGCGCGGAGGTCCCCCAGAGCCTCGAGGACTTCGACGCGCTGCTGGACTCCTGGGGGCCGCTCGCCTCCCGGCCCGCGGACTCCGTGCTGGGGGTGACCACCTCGGGCACCGTCCTGAACCTGTTCACCTTCTTCCTGGGATCCTTCCTGGAGGTCTCCGGCGATCATCGGCTGCTGCGGGACGGGACGGTGACCTGGCTGCCCACGCTGGAGGAGTACCGCGAGGGCGTCATCTGGATCCAGCAGCAGTTCGCGAAGGGCCATCTCGACCCGGTCATGTTCTCCACCACCGACGAGCAGCTGCAGCGCATGGGCGACGGCCCGGACGGTCCGCGGTTCGGCGTGGTCTACGGCAACTCGCAGGGGGCGTTCTCCGCCGCGGCCGATCCCTCCGATCCCCGCAACGTCGCCTCGATCATGAAGCCCCTGCCGCCGATGGCCGGCCCCTCCGGCGTGCGCACGTGCGACTGGGAGTGGTTCCGCATCGGCTCCCCGAACTTCGTGATCACCAGCGCCTGCCAGGACCCGGTGACCATGATCCGCTGGGCCGACCACCAGTTCGAGCTGAGCATGACCACGTCCATGGGCCGCGGCGTGCAGGGCACCGGCTGGGACTGGGCGGGCTCCGGCACCTCGGGACTGGACGGCGCCCAGGCCGTCTACGAGGTCATCCCCGGCAGCACCGACCTGAAGAACCAGGGCTGGTGGGAATGGGGGCCGTACTACAAGTCGATGGGCCAGCGGCACGGCGAGGCGCAGCAGGAGGGCTCCACCTCCATCGAGCCGTCCCTGTACGCGGCCGGCGCGGCCTACGAGCCCTACCGCCTGCCCAAGGAGCTCAAGATCCCGCAGCTGGCCTTCGATCTCGACCAGTCGGCGCAGATCGGCGAGATCGAGACGAACATGGTCCAGCACCTCACCCAGGGTCTGGCCGCCTTCGCCACCGGGACCGCCGACGCCACGAAGGACGCGGACTGGTCCACGTTCACGGAGACCTTCTCCAGCATGGGGCTGGAGACCTATCTGGAGATCACCCAGCAGGCGTACGACGCGCAGGCCTGATCTCCGTTCCTCCCCGGGGGCGGAGCATCCCGTCCGCCCCTGCCCGCGGCGCGCCGCGCCGCTCGTCACGAAGGAGTGCCGATGTCCCCTGTCCCGCCCACCACCTCCCCCGCCGCTTCCGTCCCCGACCCCGGGCCCGGGCCCTCGCCCTCCTCCGCGGCCGCGCCCTCGGGGCGGACGATGGCCCGTCGCGCCCTGCTCGCCGGCGGGCTGGCGATCCCGGCGGCCGCCCTGGCCGCCTGCTCCGACGGCTCCGGGGGCAGCACCTCGGCCGATGTGCCCCAGGTCGACTACGTCCAGGGCTCCTCCTCGCTGAAGGTCGAGCTCGGACCGGAGATCGACGGGGTGCCCTACCCGGAGGGCTACATCGGCCCGAAGGCCCGCGAGTCCGAGCCCTTCGGCGACGGGCAGACCGAGTTCACGATCCTCACCCGCACCGACACCGGGCTCGACCTGGCCGAGAACGCGCATTCCCTCTACCTCGAGGAGAGGACCGGGGTGAGGATCGCCTACCAGACCGTCCCCCAGGGCGAGGAGGGCGCCCCGAAGGTCAACGCCGTCATCTCCAGCGGCGACCTGCCCGATGCCCTGATGCTCGGCCCCGAGTGGATGGGCGGCTTCACCAAGGCGCAGCTGTACGCCTACGGGCAGCAGGGGCTGTTCCAGCCGCTGGACCAGCTGATCGACGAGTACGCCCCGCAGCTGCAGGAGCTGTTCGCCCAGAACCCCGACCTGCGGGCGTCGTGGACCGCCCCGGACGGGGCCATGTACGGCATGCCGGCGGTGAACCAGTGCTACCACTGCGCCTCCTCCGGGGTGCGCACCTGGGTGCACCAGCCCAGCCTCGAGGCGGCCGGCTGGTCCGAGCAGCCGGCGACCCTCGAGGAGTTCGAGCAGATGCTGCGGGACATGAAGGCCGCGAACCCCGAGCTGCTGCCGATGAGCGGGGACAAGACGGTCCCACCCTTCGGCCTGATCGGCGCGACCTTCCTGGACACCGGCATCAACTGGCTGCGCCGCGACGGGGACGCGATCGTCTACACGCCGATGGACGAGGCGTTCCGCGAGGTCTACGCCGTGGTCGCCCGGCTGGTCCGCGACGGCCTCCTGGACCCCAACGCCTTCACCCAGGACAACGACCAGTTCCAGCGGCTGACCATGGATCCGGCCGGGTCCCGGGTGGGCGTGGTGCAGAACGGCAACCAGTTCGGCGTGGCGGAGGTCGACTACGCGGACCCCGCGGCGCGCTGGCGCGAGTTCGTGCCGCTGGCGCCCTTCTCCGGGCCCGGCGGCGACCCGATCATCCCGTGGAACGAGAACCACGGCGAGGCGACGGGCCTGGTGGTCACGAGCGCCTGCGAGGACCCGGCCACGCTGGTGCGATGGGCCGACTTCCAGCTGGGGCTGCTGCCCACCCTGGAGATGCGCCTGGGCAGGCAGGACCAGCACTGGCAGTGGGCCTCGGAGGGACAGCTCGGGATCGACGGCCGCCCGGCGCTGTACACGAAGATCCCCGGCGAGAAGGAGAACGTCACCTGGCCCGAGTTCGGTCCCTACAACCTGGGGATGGACGTGCGCCACGGGGAGAACGTCGACGAGCTCACCTCGGTCGAGCCGGTGCTCTACCAGGCCGGGAAGATGTACGAGACCTACCGCAACCCGCTGGAGTCGGTGTTCATCCCGCCGTTCTTCGACGCCGCGCAGTCCGCGGAGATCGGGGAGCTGCGCGCGAACCTCGACGGGATCTTCGCCCAGGGCGCCGCGCACATGTGCCTGGGCGATCTCGACCCGACCGATGACGCCGACTGGCAGTCCTACCTCGAGCCGTTCACCGCGGCCGGGGTGGAGCGCTACCTCGAGGTCCTCACGGAGGCGGACCGGGCCCGCGCCTGAGGCGCGGGCGCGCCGGACCGTCCTCGCCGTCGCGGAGCGATCCCGGCGGGGCGATCCCCGGGATCGCCCCGCCGGCGCTGCTTCCGGAGGTGGCCGCCGGCGCTGCTTCCGAAGGCGGCCGCCGCCCCTGCTTCCGGAGGCGGCCGCCGGCCCCGCTCCCGGGGTCGGACGGGCCCGCCGCGTCGCGGGTCAGTCGATCGGGGCGTCGGTAGGGGCGCGGTAGTCCTCCGGGAGCGCCGGGGCGGGGGCGCCGGTGGCGTCATGCACCCGGACCGCCTCGATCACGGCGCCCTCGCCCTCGACCTCGAGGATCAGCGAGGCGGCCTCGACCGCGGCGGGCAGACGGTGGATGCGCCGCACGCCGATGGTCCCGCCCTGCGCCAGCACGGTCCCGTCCGAGTCGAGCACGCGGTGGGCGCGCACCCGCTGACCGGTGGAGACGTCCTCGACCAGCTCGACATGGTCGAAGACGGTGGGCCCCGGCAGCTCCGCCTCGACGCGGGCGCCGGCGGGAGCGGCGATCGCGCGCAGATCGGCCGCGACCGGTGCGCCGAAGCGGGCGTCCAGGGCCGCGCGCAGCTCGACCAGGCGGGCGGCATCGACCGGATCGATGCGGCCGCGGCGGTCCGGCGGCACGTTCAGCAGCAGGTTCGCACCCAGGCCCAGGGACCGGTCGTGGATCTCCAGCAGGTGCTCCACGGACTTGGGCTCCTCCCCCTCCTGCCAGAACCAGCCGCGGCGCAGGGAGACGTCGCACTCCGGCGGCAGGTACCGGGCCTGGCCCAGCTCCACCACATCGGGGTCGTAGTTGTTCAGGTCGGTGGAGCGGGTGACGTACTCGCAGGGGTCCGCGGCCAGCCCGTCCTCGTTGCCGACCCAGCGGATCGTCGCCGGCCCCATGTTGAAGACCATCGCCTGGGGCTGCAGCTCGGCGAGCAGCGCGCCGATGGCCTCCCAGTCGTAGACCCGCCCGGCGGAGCCGGCGCCGTCGAACCACACCTCGAACAGCTCGCCGTAGTTCGTGCACAGCTCCCGCAGCTGGCGCAGGTAGAAGGCGTCATAGGCCTCGGGATCCTCGTAGCAGGGCTCGTGCCGGTCCCACGGGGAGAGGTAGAGCCCCAGACCCAGCCCGTGCTTCCGGCAGGCGGCGGCGACATCGCCGACGACGTCCCCGGAGCCGTCCTTCCACGGAGAGGAGGCCACGGAGTAGTCGGTGGTCGCGGTGGGCCACAGGCAGAAGCCGTCATGATGCTTCGCGGTGAGCACGACGTAGCGTGCTCCGAGGTCCCGTGCGGTGCGGACCCACTCCTCGGCGTCGAGGTCGGTGGGGGCGAAGTCGGAGGCCGGGACGGTGCCGTCGCTCCACTCCTTGCCCGCGAAGGTGTTGATGCCGACATGGAAGAACATCCCGAGTCCGGCCCGCTGCCAGGCGAGCTGCTCGGGGGTGGGGGCCAGGAGTGCGGACTCCGTCTCTGCAGTCATACCTCTAGCCTTCCAGAGATCGGAGGAATTGGCGAACCGTTCCCCAGCAACATCGAGCTCTCGGCTGGTCACCCCGAGACATCCGCCGTATTCATCGGTAGTCTGCTGGTATGGCGACGCGATCGAGCACCGGCCCGCAGCATGTCCCCTCCTGGGCGCTGCGGGCGAACGAGGCGGTCGACGCCGCCCTGACCCTGGTGGTGGTCTCCCTGCTGTGGTGGGCGCTGACGCTGCTGGGGCTCGTCGTGCTCGGGGCGGCACCGGCCAGCTGCGCGGCCGCCGAGGTGATGCGCGCGCGGGCCGAGGGCCGCGCCGTGCCCGTGGCGCGCACCATGTGGGCCGCGTACCGCCGCGAGCTCGTCCCCGCGACCCTGCGGCTGCTGCCCTTCGGCGTGATCATCCTCGGCGGGCTCTCGACGCTGTTCCTCGCCCTGCGCGGCGGCGTGCCGGAGCCCTGGATGCTGGCTCCGGTGGCGACCCTCGGCGCGGTCGCGGCCGGCTGGGCGACGGCGAGCGCCGCCGCCCTGATCGCGGTGCCCCGGCTGCGCCGCCAGGACCTCCTGGTCTCCTGGCGGGCGGCCCTGCTGTGCCCCGGCGCCGTCCCGGTGGCGGCCTTCCTGCTGGTCGTCTCGCTGGCGGTGATCGGGCTGGCGGCTCTCGTGCTGCCGCCCGTCGGCCTCCTGCTGGGACCCGGCGGCGCCGCGCAGGCCGCGGGCGCCCTGATGGGCCGGCGCACCGAGGCGCTGCTGGCCCGGCACGAGTCCCCCTCCTGACCCCGCCCCCTCCTGCTCCGCCCCTGCCCTGCCCTGCCCTGCCCCGCCCCACCCCTGCCCCGCCCTGCTCCTGGACCACCGCGAGAAACGGACCCCTCCATGATCGACCCCCGCCACGCCCTCGTCTCCGACCGTGCGGCAGAGGCCTGGACCGATGCGTTCCCCCTCGGCAACGGCCACCTGGGGGCGATGAGCTTCGGCCGGCCCGGCACCGATCGCCTGCAGATCAACGACTCGGGCGTGTGGCGCGGCGGCCCGCGCCCCCGCCGTTCGGCCGACGGCGCGCACGAGGCCTTCCTGGCCGCCCGCGCCGCGGCCCTGGCCGGGGACCTGGACGCCGCGGAGGAGCACGTGCACGCCCTGCAGTCCGGCGACTCCCAGATGTACCAGCCCTACCTCGACCTCAGCATCGCCGAGCCGGCCGACGCCGATGCCGGGACGGTGCAGCGTGTCCTGGACCTGCGCACGGCGGTGGCCCGCGCCGTCCTCGGCGAGGGGCCGGCGTCCCGGGAGGTGCTCACCGCGGTGAGCGCCGCCGACGACGTGCTGCTGGATGTGCGCACCTACCCCTCCGCCACGGACCTGGACCTGCAGGTCACGTCCCTGCACCGCCAGCAGGTGCGGGCCGAGGCCCTCGAGGACGGACGCGTCGTGCTGGTCGGCCGCCTGCAGGTCGCCGCGGCGGTCGACCCCGACGCCGGGGGCGACTGCCCCACCCGGGAGCCCGCCGGCTTCGACGAGTCGGTGCACGCCTCCTGGGCGCTGGAGGTCCGCAGCGACGGCGCGCTGGAGCCGGACGGCGACGGGCTGCGGGTGCGCGGGGCGCGCCGCCTGGAGCTGCGCCTGGTCTCGGCGACCCAGTTCGCCCTGGACGGCTCCCTGCGCCACGGGGACCACGCGGCGCTCGAGGCGGAGGTCCTCTCCCATCTGGAGGAGCTCGCGGCACGGCCGGTCGAGGAGCTGCTCGCCCGGGCGGAGGCCGCCCATCGCGCGCTGTACGACCGCACGGAGCTCGACCTGGCCCCCGGCGCCGACCGGGAGGGCGCCCCCGTCACCACCGAGGCGCGACTGGTCGCGGCGCAGCAGGGCACCGCGAGCCCGGCAGAGCTCGCCGACCTCGTCGCGCTCCTCGCGCACATGGGCCGGTATCTCCTGATCAGCGGGGGACGCGGCGCGAACCCGCCGCTGAACCTGCAGGGCATCTGGAACGAGGACGCGGTGCCGGCATGGTTCTGCGACTACACCACCAACATCAACCTCGAGATGAACTACTGGCCCGCGGGCCCCGCGAACCTGCTCGAGATCGGCGAGGGGCTGACAGGCTGGTCCGGCCGGCTGGCCGCGCAGGGGCGGGAGGTGGCCCGCGAGGTGTACGGCGCCCGCGGCTGGACCGTGCACCACAACTCCGACCGATGGGGCTATGCGGGCCCGGTCGGCGACGGCGGCAACCGGCCCAAGTGGTCGTTCTGGCCGCTGGGCGGCGCCTGGGTCGCGATCACCGTGGTGGACCTGCACCGCTTCGGCGGGCAGGAGGTGCCCGCCCCGGTGCGGGAGCTGCTCGTGGAGGCGTGCCGCTTCGTGCTGGACCTGCTGGTCGAGATGCCCGACGGCAGCCTGGGGACGGCGCCGGCGACCTCCCCGGAGAACGTGTTCGCGGTGCCCGGCGGCGCCGAGCACGAGGTCCACGTCTCGACCACGAGCGACCTCGCGCTGGCCCGGGAGGCCCTGACCGCGCTGGTCGAGGTCGCCGCACCGGAGGATCCCGAGCTGACGGGGCGGGCCCGCGACGCCCTGGCACGGATCCCGCGCGAGCCGGTCCTGCCGTCCGGGCTGATCGCCGAATGGTCCGATCCCGCCTTCACCGACCCCGAGCCGCTGCACCGCCACCAGTCCCATCTCATCGGCCTGCACCCGGGGACCTCCCTGGATCCCGAGACGGACCCGGAGCGCGGACGGGCCGCCCGGGCGAGCCTGCTGGCCCGGGGCTTCGAATCCACCGGCTGGTCGCTGGCCTGGCGGATCTGCCTGGCCGCCCGGCTGGGCGATGCGGAGCTGGCCCACCGCTTCGTGCGCCGCTTCCTGCATCCCGTCGACCTGGAGCCGGTCGCCCGGCGGGTCTCGACCTCGGACGGCGGCGTCTACCGCACCCTGCTGTGCGCGCATCCGCCGTTCCAGATCGACGGCAACTTCGGCGCGCTGGCGGGGATCCTCGAGCTGCTGCTGCAGTCCCAGCGGACCACCGACACCGGGGCGCGGCGCCTGGACCTGCTGCCGGCCGTGCCGGCGGACTGGCCCCGCGGGGAGGCCCGGGGCCTGCGCGCCCGCGGCGGGGTCGTCGTCGACCTCGCCTGGGACGAGGAGGAGGTCCGGGCGACGCTGACGGCGCAGGCGCCGATCGCGGTCGAGGTCCGCTGCGGCGCGGCGACGGCCGCCCGCGAGCTCGCCGCCGGGGAAAGCGCACGCCTGCGCCTGACGCGCTCGCGGACCGGGTTCGGGCCGCAGGACGAACGCGGCTAAGCTGGGGCGGATGGCCGCCCGATGCCCAGCGCGTGTGCGATCGGGCCCACACCCACGAGCTGGAACGGAGTGACATGGCTGACCTCAGGGTGGACGTGACCCGAGCGGACGCAGTGCTGATCGGCGGCGGGGTGGCGAGCGCGACGCTCGCGGCGCTCCTGGCCGAGCTGGAGCCGGACTGGGACGTGCAGGTGCTCGAGCGCCTGGACGCCGTGGGGCTGGAGTCCAGCGACGGGTGGAACAACGCCGGCACCGGGCACAGCGCCCTGTGCGAGCTGAACTACACCCCGCAGGACGTGGACGGCTCCGTCTCCCCCGCCAAGGCGATCTCGATCAACGAGCAGTTCCAGGTCTCCCGCCAGTACTGGGCCCATCTCGTCGACTCCGGCGCGATCGCGGATCCGTCCTCCTTCATCCGCACGGTCCCGCACATGTCCTTCGTGCACGGCGTGGAGAACGTGGACTACCTGCGCCGGCGCCATGCCGCGCTGAGCGCGAACCCGCTGTTCGACCGGATGGAGTTCACCACCGAGCACGGCACCCTCGCGCGGTGGGCGCCGCTGATCGCCGAGGACCGGCCGGTCACCGAGACGATCGCCGCCACCTTCTCCCCCGACGGCACCGACGTGAACTTCGGGGCGCTGACCCGGTCCCTGTTCGCCGTCGCCGAGCGGGCCGGGACCACGGTCACCACGGGCCGCGAGGTCACCTCCCTGCGGCGCCTGGGGACGGACTGGGGCGTCATGCACCGGGACGTCGTCACCGGCGACGTCCGCGTGATCCGCACGCCCTTCGTCTTCGTCGGCGCGGGCGGCAACGCCCTGCCGCTGCTGCAGAAGTCCGGGATCGACGAGATCCGCGGCTTCGGCGGCTTCCCGATCTCGGGCCAGTGGCTGCGCTGCACCAACCCCGAGATCATCGCCCGCCACAGCGCCAAGGTGTACGGGAAGGCCGCCGTCGGCGCCCCGCCGATGAGCGTCCCCCACCTGGACACCCGCTACATCGACGGGCGCCAGGGCCTGCTGTTCGGCCCGTACGCGGGCTGGACGCCGAAGTTCCTCAAGACCGGCTCCTACACGGACCTGTTCGCCTCCATCCGTCCCGACAACGTCGCGCAGATGGCCGCGGTGGCCCCGCCGAACCTGGGCCTGATGAAGTACCTCGTCACCGAGGTCGCCGCGACCCGCGACAAGCGGCTCGAGGCGCTGCGCGAGTACATGCCCTCCGCCCGCGACGAGGACTGGGAGCTGGTCACGGCCGGCCAGCGCGTGCAGGTCATCGCGCCGGACCGCAAGAAGCTCGGGGTGCTGCAGTTCGGCACCCAGCTCATCACCGCGGCGGACGGCTCGATCGGCGGCATGCTGGGCGCCTCGCCGGGCGCCTCCACGGCCACCACGATCATGCTCGAGCTGCTGGGGAAGGTCTTCCCGGCCCGCCGCGACGTGTGGGCGCCGCGGATCGCGCAGATGGTCCCCAGCTACGGCACGCACCTGTCCGAGGATCCGCGCGCCGCCCACGCCTCCCTCGCCCGCACCGCCGAGACGCTCGGCCTCGACCACGAGTGAGCTGACATGCGCATCTCCCTGATGACCACGTGCCTGGCCGATGTGATGGCCCCCGACGTGGCCCGCTCCACGGTGATCCTGCTCGAGCGCCTCGGCCACGAGGTGGTCTACGACCCCCGCCAGACGTGCTGCGGGCAGATGCACACCAACACCGGCTACTACTCCGAGGCGGCGCCCGTGGTGCGCCACTTCGTGGACACCTTCGAGCGGCAGCTCGACGACGTCGACGCGATCGTCATGCCCTCGGGATCGTGCACCGGCTGCGTGCGCGACCAGCACAGGCTGGTCGCCCAGCACGAGCAGGACGAGGATCTCGAGAAGCGGGCCGGCGCGGTCGCCGCGAAGACCTACGAGCTCTCCGAGCTGCTGGTGGACGTGCTGAAGACCACTGATGTCGGGGCCTACTTCCCCCACTCGGTCACCTACCACCCGACCTGCCATTCCATGCGGATCCTGAAGGTCGGCCCGCGCCCGATCAAGCTGCTGCGCGCGGTCGAGGGCATCGAGGTCGTCAACCTGCCCGAGTCCTCGACGTGCTGCGGCTTCGGCGGCACCTTCTCCGTGAAGAACTCCGACACCTCCAACGCGATGGTCACCGACAAGGCCGCCAACGTGGTGAGGTCCGGCGCGGAGTTCGTCGTCGCCGGGGACGCCTCGTGCCTGATGAACATCGGCGGCAAGCTCGCCCGCAACGGCGATGCCCCCCGGCCGATCCATCTCGCCCAGATCCTCGCCTCGACCCGCGAGGACCCGTTCGTCCCGTCCGCCGAGATGCTGGGGAGGGCCTCATGAGCACCGTCCATCTGGGGATGCCGGGCGTCCGGCCCCAGCACGCCTCCCCCGGGTCCTCGCACCTGCGCGGGGACCGGTCCTTCCCCGCGAAGGCCCGCACGGAGCTGGCCAACCCCGTGCTGCGCCAGAACCTCCAGCACGCGACGAGCACCATCCAGGCCAAGCGGGCCTCCGTGGTGCGCGAGGTGCGCGACTGGCAGAAGCTCCGCGACGCCGGCAGCGCCCTGAAGTGGCAGGTCACCGACCACCTCCCGGAGATGCTGGTGCAGCTGGAGGAGTCGGTGCAGGCCGCGGGCGGCACCGTCCACTGGGCGCGGGACGCCGAGGAGGCCGGGGAGATCGTCACCCGACTGGTCCTCGAGCGCGGCCAGCAGGAGGTGCTCAAGGTCAAGTCGATGGCCACCCAGGAGATCGGCCTCAACGAGACGCTCGCCCATGCCGGCGTCCACGCGATCGAGTCCGACCTCGCCGAGCTCATCGTCCAGCTCGCCGGCGACACCCCCAGCCACATCCTGGTCCCCGCCATCCACCGCAACCGCGCGGAGATCCGCGAGATCTTCCTGCGCACCATGCCGGACCTGGATCCGTCGATCACCGACGACCCCGCCGAGCTCGCCGGGGCGGCCCGCCGCTTCCTGCGCGAGAAGTTCCTGGACATGTCGGGCTCCGTGGCGATCTCGGGCGGCAACTTCGCCGTCGCCGACACCGGCACCGTCGCGGTCGTCGAGTCCGAGGGCAACGGCCGCATGTGCCTGACGCTGCCCAGGACCCTCATCACCGTGCTCGGCATCGAGAAGATCGTCCCGTCCTTCCAGGACCTCGAGGTCTTCCTCCAGCTGCTGCCGCGCTCCTCCACCGGGGAGCGCATGAACCCGTACACGACGCTGTTCACCGGCGTCGCCGAGGGGGACGGCCCGCAGGAGTTCCATCTGGTGCTGCTGGACAACGGCCGCAGCGCCGTGCTCGCGGACCCGGAGGGCCGCAGCGCCCTGCACTGCATCCGCTGCTCCGCCTGCCTGAACGTGTGCCCCGTCTACGAGCGCACGGGCGGCCACGCCTACGGCTCCACCTACCCGGGCCCGATCGGCGCGATCCTCTCCCCGCAGATGACGGGCGTGACCGGACCGGACGATCCCAACGCCTCCCTGCCCTACGCCTCGAGCCTGTGCGGGGCCTGCTACGACGTGTGCCCCGTGAAGATCGACATCCCCTCGATCCTCGTGCACCTGCGCGCGAAGGAGGTCGACCAGCGCCGCGAGGCCTCCGGGCAGTTCCACGGCACCTGGGACGTGGCCATGCGCGGGGCCTCGAAGCTCATGTCCTCCCCGCGGGCGTACGACGCGGCCGTGCGGGCCTCCTCCGCTCTCGGCGCGGTCAAGCGCACCGGCAACATCGGCAAGCTCCCCTCGGCGCTGCCGCTGATCCCGGGCTGGACCGACCACCGGGACCTGCCGGTCCCCCGGCAGTCCTTCCGCAGCTGGTGGAAGGATCGCGAGCGCCACGGCGGCGCCCCCGCCCCGCGCCCCGACGGCGACGGCCCCGAGGACTCCCCGGCGAGCGGAGAGGACGCATGAGCGCCTGGCAGGACACCCGACCCTCCCGCGTCGCCGGCATGAGCGCCCGCGACGAGATCCTCGCGCGGCTGCGCAGCGCGCTGGAGGTGCCCCGGCGCGACGAGGTCACCGAGCCCGGCGACGTCCCGCGCACCTACCAGCGGGCCGATGACCGCGCCGAGGGCTCCGACCCCGCGAAGATCCGCCAGCTCCTGGTCAAGCGGCTCGAAGACTACACCGCGACGGTCCACCGCACCACCGAGGCCGGTCTGCCGGAGGCCGTCGCCGCCGCCCTCGAGGGCGCCGCCTCCGTGATCGTGCCGCCCGGGGTCCCCGAGGCCTGGCTGGCCTCGAGCGACCTCTCCGTGACCCGCGACGACGGCACGGCAGGCCCGCGCGCGCTGGACCGCATCGACGCCGTGCTCACCGGCTGCCACACGGCGATCGCCACCACGGGCACGATCATGCTGCGCTCGGACGACCTCTCCGGGCGCCGCGCCATCTCCCTGCTGCCGGATCTGCACGTGATCGTCGTGCAGGCCGATCAGATCGTCCTCGGCGTGCCGCGGGGCATCGAGCGCATGGGCGAGGACCCGACGGCCCCCTGGACGATGATCTCCGGCCCGAGCGCGACCAGCGACATCGAGCTCAGCCGCGTCGAGGGCGTGCACGGCCCGCGCCGGCTGCACATCGTCATCGTCGAACCCGAGCCCGAGCCCGAGCCGGGGCCCGCCCCCGACGCCCCGAAGACCGCACCGACCTCCCAGGAGACCTCATGAGCACGTCCCCCGCCCCGCACGACCGCCCCGAGCTCCCCCGCGGCCGCACCTGGGAGATCGTCGCCGGCCCGTACCGCGCCGGCATCGCGGCCGTGGGAGCGATCGTGGAGCACCTCACCGTGGACGGGCGCGACCTGCTGGTGCGCAACCCGGCCACCGGGCCGATGCAGTTCTACCGCGGCGCCGTGGTCGCCCCCTGGCCCAACCGGATCGGCGACGGCCGCTACACCTGGGACGGCCAGGACATCCAGGCGCCGCTGACCGAGCCGGACCGCCAGAACGCGCTGCACGGACTGGTCTCCTTCGTCCCGTTCGAGGAGGTCTCCTCCGCGGACGAGGCCGTCACGCTGCGCACCCTGCTGTACCCCAGCCCCGGCTACCCCTTCGCCCTCGAGCTGACGGTCGAGCACCGGGTGGATGCCGAGACCGGTCTGACGACCACGGTCACGGCCCGCAACGTGGGCGACCAGGACGCCCCCTACGGCGTGTGCCCCCACCCCTACCTGGTGGCCGGCCCTGAGCCGCTGGACACCTGGACGCTGCGCACCTCCGTGGGCACCGTGATGACGGTGACGCCGGACCGGCTGCTGCCCACGGGCCTCGTGCGCGTGGACGAGGGCGGCGAGTTCGACTTCCGCGAGGGGAAGGTGCTGGGCTCCCAGGAGATCGACCATGCCTTCACCGACCTGGGGCGGGACGAGCAGGGCCTGGCCCGCGTGGTGGTCACCGCCCCCGGCGGCACGGGCGTGGAGATGGTGGCCGATGAGCGCTGCCCGTGGCTGCAGCTGCACACGGCGGACCGCCCCGAGCCCGAGAACAACCGCCTCGGCCTCGCCGTGGAGCCGATGACCTGCCCGCCCGATGCGTTCCGCTCCGGCGACGGCGTGATCCGTCTGGCCCCCGGGGCGTCCCACGAGGCCGCCTGGAGCGTCCGCGGCCTCTGACCGCATCCCGGCCCGGCGCGCGGCGACCGCGCACCGGGCCGGAGGACGACGAGGGCGCCGCACCCGACGGGGTGCGGCGCCCTCGCGGCGTCCGGGGAACGCTCAGTGCGCGTTCTCGTAGGCGTTGCGGATCTCGGCGGAGATGCGGCCGCGGTCGGAGACCTCGTAGCCGTTCTCGCGCGCCCATTCGCGCACCTTCGCGGAATCCTTCGCCGGCGCCGAGGCACCGGTGCCCCGGGTGCGGCGGCCGCTGACGCGACGGGACTTGGCGACCCAGGCCCCCAGCTCCTCGCGCAGGCGGGTGGCGTTGTCCTCCGACAGGTCGATCTCGTAGGAGACTCCGTCGAGGGAGAACGTGACGGTCTGCTCGGCCTTCGAACCGTCGATATCATCGATCAGCTCGACGAACGTCTTGCGGGCCATGGGTACTCCTCGAATAGATGTTGTGGACGGGGCGCGTCATACCCTGCCGGCACAATACTCGCGCGTTCCGGACGGAAAATCAATCCTCGACGTGATTGATCGCGGTCGCGCCGCCCGGGGTGGAGGATTCCCCGTCGCGTCGTGCGGCCCGGAATTCCTTCTCGGCATCCCGCTCGGCCTCTCGTTCGCGCCGGTCAGCGCGAAGAATGGCGCGCATCGCGAACCAGAAGAGCAGGCCCACGCCGATCGACGGGAGCAGCGCCCCCGCCTCGAACCAGAATCCGCCGTCCATCTCAGGCCCCCGGCTTCACGAGGGGGAAGAGGATCGTCTCGCGGATCCCCAGCCCGGTGAGCGCCATGAGCAGCCGGTCGATCCCCATGCCCATGCCGCCGGTGGGCGGCAGCGCGAACTCCATCGCCTCGAGGAAGTCCTCGTCCAGGCGCATCGCCTCGTCGTCGCCGGCCGCGGCCAGCCGCGCCTGCTGCTCGAAGCGCTCGCGCTGGACGACCGGATCCACGAGCTCCGAGTACCCGGTGCCCAGCTCGAAGCCCCGCACGTACAGGTCCCACTTCTCGACCACGCCGGGGGTCTCGCGGTGCGCGCGCACCAACGGGCTCGTCTCGACGGGGAAGTCGCACACGAACGTCGGCGCGTGGAGGTGATCGCCCACCTGGTGCTCGAAGAGCTCCTCCACGAGCTTGCCGTGGCCGTAGCGCGGGTGATCCAGGTCCAGGTCCAGGGAGCGGGCGATCTCCCGCAGACGCTCCGGGGTGGTCTCCGGGGTGATCTCCTCGCCGAGGGACTCCGACAGCGAGCCGTAGACGGTGATCCGGTCCCACTGCCCGCCGAGGTCGTACTCCTCGCCGTCCGGCAGGGTGACGACGTGGGAGCCGGTCGCGGCGAGCGCGGCCTCCTGCACGAGGTCCCGGGTCAGGTCGGCGATCGTGTGGTAGTCGCCGTAGGCCTGATAGGCCTCCAGCATCGCGAACTCGGGGGAATGGGTGGAGTCCGCGCCCTCGTTGCGGAAGTTCCGGTTGATCTCGAACACGCGCTCCATCCCGCCGACGGCCGCGCGCTTGAGGAACAGCTCCGGCGCGATCCGCAGGTACAGATCCATGTCGAACGCGTTGATGTGGGTGACGAACGGCCGCGCCGCCGCCCCCGAAGGAATCACCTGGAGCATCGGCGTCTCGATCTCCAGGAAATCACGGCCGCGGAAGGACTCGCGCAGGGAATGCATGACCTCCGAGCGAAGACGCGCCACCCGGCGCGCCTCGGGGCGCACGATGAGATCGACATAACGGCGCCGAACCCGCGACTCCTCGCTGAGATCGGCGTGGAGCACGGGAAGGGGGCGCACGGCCTTCGCGGCCATCTGCCAGGAATCCGCGAAGACCGACAGCTCGCCGCGCCGGGAGCATCCCACGCGACCGTGGAAGAAGACGTGGTCGCCGAGGTCGACATCGGCCTTGAGGTCGGCGAGGCGCTCGGCGCCCACGTCCGCCTGGCTGGCCATGATCTGGATGCGCTCGCCCGCCCCGTCCTGCAGGGTCACGAAGGCGAGCTTGCCGGTGTTGCGCAGGAAGACCACGCGCCCGGCGACGCCGACCTCGTCCTCGGTCTCCTGACCGGCGTCGAGGTGGCCGTAGCCCTCGCGGACCGCGGCGATGGTCGTGGTGACCGGCACGGAGACGGGGTACGCCTCCTCGCCGCGCTCCAGCAGCCGCTCCCGCTTCGCCTTGCGCACGGCGATCTGGTCGGAGGTGTCCAGCGGGTCGTGGGGCGCGGGCGCATCAGTCATGGCCCCGATTGTGTCACCCCCTACCGGGAGGTATCACGGAATTCCTGCGGGGATCGGCCGGGCGTGGGCGACCTCACGGAGCGGTCGGCTCCGGCAGCCGGCCGCGGGACACCGGCGGATGCACCCGGCCGGCCACGTGCAGGCTGGTGGCGTCCAGCAGGCGCGTCCCCTCGACCCGGGCGGCCAGCACCACGAGCACCTCGCCCTGGTGGTCGGGGCCGATGGGCTCGAAGGTGGCCGGGTCCACGGCCTCGGCGTAGGCCCAGTCCACCCCGGCCGGCGCCCCGCCGGTGGCCTCGCGCAGGGCGGCCAGCACGGCTCCGGTGTCCGGGGCGGCGGCCTCGACGGCGCGCACGGTGCGCGAGAGCACGAGGGCGCGCTCGCGGCCCTCCTCGCTGAGGTAGGCGTTGCGGCTGGAGCGGGCCAGCCCGCCGGGCTCGCGGACGATGTCGACGGCCTCGATCCGCACCGGCAGGTCGAGGTCGGCGACCAGGCGCTGGATGATCGCGAGCTGCTGGGCGTCCTTGCGGCCGAAGACCGCGGCGTCGGGCCGCACCAGCTGCAGCAGCTTGGTGACCACGGTGACCACCCCGTCGAAGTGGCCGGGGCGCGCGGCGCCCTCGAAGCGGGTGCCCAGGCGGCCGGAGGTGACGCTCACCGGCGGCGGCAGCACGGGGTACATCTCCTCCGTGGACGGCGCGAAGACGAGGTCGACGAGCCCGTCGACCTGCGCGAGGTCGGCCTCGAGCTCGCGCGGGTACGCCTCGAAATCCTCCCCCGGGCCGAACTGGAGCGGGTTGACGAAGTCGGTGAGCACCACGGAGTCGGCGATCTCGCGCGCGCGGCGCACGAGCATGAGGTGGCCCTCGTGGAGGGCCCCCATCGTCATCACCACGGCGACGGTGCCGGGCAGCTGCGCCCGGGCCCGTCGCAGATCGGCCTTCGTGGTCACCAGGGCGGTCATGGTCCCTCCTCGGGAGTCGTCGGTGCGGGATCGAGGATGCCACGGATCCGGGCGCGCCGCTGGTCATCGAGCCCGGCCCGTTCCAGCGCGGCCAGCGCGAGCGCCCGGTAGGTGGCGCGGATGTCCGGGGAGCCGGCCCCGTCCTGCTCGAGGTCGCGCAGGGCGGCGAGGTGGCCGGCGACGGTCCCGGCGTCGCCGCGGCGCACCGGCCCGGTCAGCGCATCGGCGCCGCGGTTCAGCGACTCCTCCAGGGCCGCCGTGAGCAGCGGGCGCAGATAGTCGCCGGGGCTGTCCACGCCGAGCCGGGCGAGCACCTCCCGCGCCTGGTCCACCAGGACGACGAGGTGGTTCGCCCCGTGGGACAGCGCCGCGTGGTAGAGGGCGCGGTCGCCCTCGGCCAGGCGCACGGGGCGCCCCTCGAGCTCGACCACGAGCGCCTCCGCGATCGGGGCGAGGGCGGGCCGCGCGGTGATCGCCATCGGGCAGCCCACCAGACGCGGGAGGTCCGCGGCGGTGCCGGTGAAGGTCATCGCGGGGTGGATGGCCAGGGCCACGCAGCCGGCCTCCTCGAGCGGGGACAGCACCTCGATCCCGTGGGCTCCCGAGGTGTGCACGATGACCTGCCCGCCGGGGCTGATCCCGGCGGCGGCGATGCCGGCGGCCAGCCCCGGCAGCTCGTCGTCGGGGACCGTCAGCAGGACCAGCTCGCTGCGCTCGACGATGCGGTCCGCGCCGAGCAGCGGCACCCCGGGCAGCAGATCCGCGGCCCGGGCACGGGAGCTGTCGGAGACCGCGTACGCCCCGGTGATCGCGTGGCCCTCGCGCCGCAGCGCGGCGGCGAGCACCGCTCCGACCCGGCCGGCGCCGATGACGCCGATGCCCAGCCGCTGCGGCGCGCTCATCGCTGCTGCTCCTGGCCCGCGTCCTCGCGTCCGCCGTCGGGCCCGCCCTGCGGCAGCGGCCGATGCTCCTGCCGCGGGGACAGCGCGGGCCGCGGCCAGCGCGCACGGTCCCGGTATCGGCGCAGATGGGCGGAGTCGTGCTCGAGCACGGTGCGCATCGCGAGCACCTCCGGCTGCTCCATGCCCTGCGCGGTGAGGGTGGCGCCGGCGACGGGGACGGTGAGCGTGAGCAGGCCGCAGCGGCGCTCGATCGGCCCCTGGGAGATGCCCACCCCCTGGATGCGGTCGCGGGAGATCATCTGGAGCCGGCGGGTGAGGATCCCCGACCGGCGCACCAGGAAGCCGGGCATCAGCACGACGACCTCGGTGCGCCGGGCGATCCACTGCCAGCGGCGGGTCGCCCGCATCCCGGGGATGTCGCGGGCGCGCGCCCCGAGCAGGCCCTCGAGCGCGGCGGCATCGTCCTCGGTGCCCAGGGGCGGCAGCAGGTGTCCGACGGTCCGGCGCAGCTCCTCGGGCGTGCCCACGGGCAGCACGGTCAGCGACCCCTCGGATTCGCTGTCGCCGATCCCGGCGACGGTCGCGGTCACACGGGTCCACCGCTGCGAGCGCCACAGCGCCGGCTGGGAGAGGGTGATCTCCTGGATCCGGTCGGGCGGCACGTTGTCGGTGCGCGTGTTCAGCAGACCGCGGCGCATGCGCAGGCCGCGGTCGGTCATCCGGGCGACGAACCCCCAGCCGGCCTCGATCTTCCCCAGCACCAGGCGGGGCACCGCGACCAGCGCGGGGATCAGGGCGACCGCCGCGCCGAGGCCCGGACCGTCGTCCCAGAGCAGCAGCCCGCCCGCGACGAGCAGGCCCAGCAGCAGCGCGAGCGCGCCGAGCAGGAACTCGGCGTCGCGGACCATCGAATGCACCAGGCGCGCCGTCGGCACGCGGGCGATCTGCTCCCCGTCGCTCACGCCGTCCAGCACGACCTGGTCCCACAGGCTCCCCGGGGCCGGCGCGGCGGGCGCGGCGCCCTGCGCCCAGGGCTCCGCGCCGGCCTCCCCGCTCGCGGCGCCGGGAGCGGCGGACCGGTCGCCCGGGCCGGCGCCGAGGGCCGCCTCGGTGGGGACGGGTCCTCCGTCCGCCCCTCGCACCGCGGCGGGACCGGCCGGCGGGCCGGCGGGCGGGACGGAGCCGGGATCGGAGGGACCGGCGGAGGCCCCGGCCGGGGCGACCGCGGCGGACCCGGCCTGGGCCGAGGCGGCCGCGCGCAGGATCTCGCGACGGATGCGCTCGGCATCGGCCGTCCGCACGTACGCGATGTCCAGGTGCGACTCCCCGCCGCCGGCGACCTCCACGCGGACCTTGGCCAGGCCCAGCAGGCGCGCCAGCAGCGGCCGCTCGACGGAGACCGAGTCGATCCGGGCCCGGGGGGCGAAGCGGCGGGAGCGGGTGAGGACCCCGCTGCGCAGGGCGACCCCGTCCTCGGTGATCGCATAGGCGGTGAAGCGCCAGGACAGCGCGGAGATCACGATCGAGAGGACGATGACCACGGCCAGGATCCCGAGCCCGATGAGCAGGCGGGTCAGGGTGAACTCCCGCACCAGGGACCCGATGTTCTGGATCGACACGGCCGCGACGATCGCCGCGATCACCTTCCAGCCGCTGACCAGCGGCGTGATCGGGTGGGTGCGTCGGAACGCGGACTCGGGGACGGCGCTGGCGGTCCCCTGCTCCGGGGCGGGCGCCGGGGTCCCGCTCACAGCGCCGCCATGGTCTCGACGCCCCGGCGGGCCAGCAGCGCGCGCAGGCGCTCCGCCTCCTCACGGGGCAGGCCGGGGATCGTGAGGTCGGCCTCGGCGGAGGCGGTCGAGACCGAGAGGGTCGCCAGCCCCAGGCTGCGTTCGATCGGGCCCTCGTGCACCTCGACGGACTGCACCCGCGCGAATGCGACGGTGGACACGGAGCGGAACATGATGCCGGAGGCGAACACGAGGTCGTCCTCGCGGTCGAGGTAGCCCAGCGCCCGCACGCGCCGGGGCGTGAGCAGCAGCGACTGCAGGGCGAGGATCAGCGCGAGCAGCGCCGGGAACACCGTCCACCACCACCCCAGCCAGGCCCAGAGGACGACGCAGCCCGCGATCACGATCAGGGCGAGGGCGTAGCCGATCAGGCCGGCGAGATAGCGGGCGCGGATCAGCGCCTCGGAGACGGGCCGCAGGCCCTCGGCGCCCAGGCGCCCTCCGGCTCCGGGAGGTGCTGCGAGGGCCGGGGCAGGATCCGGGGAGGGGGTGCTCATGACGTCCATCGTCTCAGCTGCGCCGGGAGGGGCTCCTCCGACTTTGGTCGTCGGTCGCCTCAGGCGGGGCTGGACTCGCCGGAGGGCTCGCCGTCCTCGGGCGGCAGCTGGCCCCAGTGCTCGACGATCACGCCCAGCACCGCCAGGGCGAGCCCGGCGACGGCGGCGAACAGGGTGGGCAGGACGGCCCCGGCGAGGGTGCCGGTGCCGGACATCCCCAGCTGCACGGCGATGCCCAGGTGGATGCCGCCGACCACCGAGCCGGTGTAGGCGCAGGCGCGGGCGAAGGTCACCGTGCGGAAGGCGGTGATCATGTCCAGCTGATGCCGGCGCGGTGCGAAGGTCCCGCTCTCGGCGCGCTCGGCGGTCTCCTTCATGTAGCGCCGCAGCGGCAGCCCCATCACCAGCAGCACGCCGCCGAGGACCAGCTCGAGGACCCCG
Organism: Brachybacterium phenoliresistens; assembly: GCF_039530785.1. Classification (NCBI taxonomy): domain Bacteria; kingdom Bacillati; phylum Actinomycetota; class Actinomycetes; order Micrococcales; family Dermabacteraceae; genus Brachybacterium; species Brachybacterium phenoliresistens. Next base: position 561,187 of record NZ_BAAAOW010000002.1, on the reverse strand, counting down.
GTGAACCATCCGGTGATCGGGATGGTCCCGCCGCGGGCGGCGACCAGCTCGGCCAGCGTCAGCCCGAACCCGGCGGCGGCCGCGAGGACCACCACCAGCACCGGGATCGACAGCGGCTTCATGAGGGCTCGGCCCCGTCCGCCGGGATCGGCGCGGCGTAGCCGGGGACCGCCGGACCCGGCCGGATGCCCGGTCGGTCGGGCGCGCGCTCGGCGAGCGGGCCGATGGGGCCGTGGCCGGGCAGGACGTCCTCGGGGCGGGCGCTCGCCCACGGCACCAGCACGAAGGCGCGCTCGGCCGCCCGCGGATGCGGCAGGATCAGCTCCTCGTCGTCCTGCACCAGGTCCCCGTAGGTGATCACGTCGACGTCCAGGGTGCGCGGGCCCCAGCGGACCGTCCGCTCGCGCTGCGCGTCCGCCTCGAGCTCCTGCGCGAGCTCGAGAAGCTGCCAGGGGGTGCATCGCGTCCGCACGCCGACGGCGGAGTTGAGGAACGGATCCTGATCGACGCCGCCCACGGGATCGGTCTCGATGACCGGGCCGGTCCAGAGGATCTCGACGTCCTCGGCCTGCTCGAGCAGATCCAGGGCGCGGCGCAGCCGGGCGGCCCGGTCCCCGAGGTTGGTGCCCACGGCGAGGACGGCGTCCACCGGGGCGGCGTCGCGGACGATGTGCAGGCGGACGTCGGCGAAAGGATGCGGGATCGGGGCGGAGGGCTTGTGCAGCGTCAGCTCGATCCGGCGCACCAGCACCTGCTCGGCGAGGATCCGTGCGGCGAGGGTCTCGGCGACGGTCTCGAGGAGATCCACCGGGGCGGACTCGATCTGCGCGACGATGCTCGCGGCGACCTCCGCATAGTTGACCGTCCGGCCCAGCGCGTCGGCCCGCGCCGCGGCGCGGGTGTCCACGTGCAGGCGGGCGTCGACGAGGAACTCCTGGCCGGTCCGCTTCTCGTGCTCGAGCACGCCGTGGTGGCCCCAGGCGCGCACGCCGACCAGCTCGATGACGTCCCGGCTCATCGGGCGGCCCTCCGCAGCCGATCGCCCACGGCGACGGCGGCCACCGAGGTGGGGACCTCGTGCACGCGCACGGCCCAGGCGCCCTCGCGGGCGCTCACCGCGCTCACCGCGGCGGTCGCCGCGTCGCGGTCCACGCCGAGGGCCGCGATGAAGCGCTTGCGGGAGGCTCCGATGAGGATCGGCAGCCCGGCGGCGCGCAGGCTCGTCCAGTCCGCGAGGACCTCCCAGTTCTGGTCCCCGGTCTTGGAGAACCCCAGGCCCGGGTCGGCCACGAGGTAGTCGTCGTCGACGCCGGAGGCGCGCAGGGCCTCCAGGCGGGTCGCGAGCTCGGCGGCGCTGTCCCGGGCGACGTCCGCGTAGTCGGTGAGGCGGTTCATGACGTCGCTGTGCCCGCGCCAATGCATGGCGATGAACACGGGCGGGGTGCCGCGACGGGTGCGCAGGCGCGCCGCGCCCGTGCCCATGTCCACATCGGCCAGGCCCGCGGACACGTCGTTGATGATCAGCGCACCGGACTCGACGGCGGCCGCCGCGACGGAGGCGCGCATCGTGTCGACGCTGATCACGTGGCCCTCCGCGGCGAGGGCTCGGATCACGGGGATCACCCGCCGCATCTCCTCGTCCTCGTCCACGCGGGGCGCGCCCGGACGGGTCGACTCGCCGCCGATGTCGATGATGGCCGCGCCCTGGCGCGCCAGGAGGCGCCCGTGCGCGATCGCATCGGCCGTCGCGAAGTGCTCGCCGCCGTCGGAGAAGGAGTCCGGGGTGACGTTCAGGACGCCCATCACGAGGGTCGCGTCGACATCGAGCGCCCCGGGCAGCCCGGCCGGTCGCCGCCGCATCGCCCTCAGCCCCTCACGATGAGCGACATGGCCTCGGCGCGGGTGGCGCTCTCGCGCAGCATGCCGCGCACCGCGGAGGTCACCGTCCGGGCGCCCTGCGCGCGCACCCCGCGCATCGACATGCACATGTGCTCGGCGTCGACGACCACGATCGCCCCGGCGGCGTCGAGCTCGCCCATCAGGGCGTCGGCGATCTGGCTCGTGATGCGCTCCTGGACCTGCGGCCGGCGGGCGTACACATGCACCAGCCGGGCCAGCTTCGACAGCCCCGTCACTCCCCCGGCGCCGGGGATGTAGCCGACGTGGACCACGCCCATGAACGGCAGCAGATGGTGCTCGCACATCGAGTGGAAGGAGATGTCCCGCACCAGCACCAGCTCCTGGTGCTCGATGTCGAAGGTCGTCGAGAGCGGCTGGGACGGGTCCTGGTCCAGGCCGGCGAAGACCTCCTCGTACATCCGCGCCACCCGCGCGGGCGTCTCCTTCAGCCCGTCGCGGTCGGGGTCCTCGCCGACGGCCGCGAGGATCTCGCGCACCGCGGCCCGGATCCGCTCATGGTCCACGCTCATCGCTGCCGCCCCCTCAGCCCTGCTCGCCGGGACCGGGCTCGCGCGGGGCGCCCGGGATGGAGGGGCCCTCGCCGCCGGGGTGCGGCAGCTCGGGCGGGCCGGGCTGGACGTACTCGCCGGCGTCCGAGGACTCCGATCCCGTCGCCGCCGGGTCCCCGCCCACCAGGGGGTCGTGGAAGACGGGGCGGCCCTGGCTGGACTGCCAGACCTCGCGCAGCGGGCGCTTGCGCACGTCCCGGAAGATCTCCGCGAGCTCGTGCTCGTTGAGGGTCTCCTTCTCCAGCAGCTCGAGGACCAGGCGGTCCAGCACCTCGCGGTTCTCGCTGATGACGCTCCACGCCTCGTCCAGGGCGCGGCTGATGAGGCGGCGGACCTCCTCGTCGATCAGCTGAGCGGTCTCGTCGGAGAACTGCGGGCCCTGGCCGGACTGCATGCCGACGAAGACCTCGTCCTGGCCCTCGCCGTAGGAGACCTGGCCCAGACGCTCGCTCATGCCCAGCTGCATCACCATCGTGCGGGCGATCTTGGTGGCGTTCTGCAGGTCGGAGCCGGGGCCGGTGGTGACGTCGTGGAAGATGCCCTCCTCCACGGCGTAGCCGCCCATGGCGTACGCCAGGCGGTCCAGCAGCTCGTTGCGGGACTGGTAGTTGCGATCCTGGGTCGGCACCACCATCGTGTAGCCGCCCGCGCGGCCGCGCGGCAGGATCGTCACCTTGGTGACCGGGGCGGAGTTGTTCAGGGCCGCGGCCACCAGGGCGTGGCCGCCCTCGTGGTACGCGGTCATCTGCCGTTCGCGGTCGCTCATCACCTTGGAGTAGCGCTGCGGCCCCATGGACACGCGGTCGATCGCCTCGTCCAGCGCCCGGTTGTCGATGATCTGGTTCCCGGAGCGCGCCGTCAGCAGCGCCGCCTCGTTGAGCACGTTGGCCAGGTCCGCGCCGGACATGCCGATGGTGCGGCGGGCGACGACCTCGAGGTCGACGTCCGGGGCCAGGGGCTTGCCCTGCGAGTGGACGGTGAGGATGTGCAGGCGGCCCTTGAGGTCCGGGGCCTCCACCGCGATCTGGCGGTCGAAGCGGCCCGGGCGCAGCAGCGCCGGGTCCAGGATGTCCACACGGTTCGTCGCGGCGATGAGGATGACGTTCTGGTTCTCGTCGAACCCGTCCATCTCCACCAGCATCTGGTTCAGGGTCTGCTCGCGCTCGTCGTGGCCGCCGCCCATGCCGGCGCCGCGGTGCCGGCCCACGGCGTCGATCTCGTCGATGAAGATGATCGCCGGGGAGTTCTCCTTGGCGGTGTTGAACAGGTCGCGCACGCGGCTGGCGCCGACGCCCACGAACATCTCCACGAAGTCGGAGCCGGAGATCGAGTAGAACGGCACGTTCGCCTCGCCGGCCACGGCGCGGGCCAGCAGGGTCTTGCCGGTTCCCGGGGGGCCGTACAGGAGCACGCCCTTGGGGATCTTGGCGCCCACCGCGTGGTACTTCTGCGGGTCCACGAGGAACTGCTTGATCTCGTCGAGCTCCTCGACGGCCTCCTCCGCGCCGGCGACGTCGGCGAAGGTGACCTTGGGGGACTCCTTGTTGAACAGCTTCGCCTTGGACTTGCCGAACTGCATGGCCCGCCCGCCGCCCTGGGCGTTCATGATGAGGAACCAGAACAGGCCGAAGAAGAGCAGCAGCGGCAGGAAGGAGACCAGCAGGGTCGTCCACCAGGAGCTGGTCGCGATCTCGTCGGTGTACCCCTTGGCGGGGTCGGCCTCCTCGACGGCCTGCACGACGGCCTCGCCGCGCGCGGTGACGTAGGAGAAGCGGACCTGCTTCCCCTTGTCGGTGTCGCCGTCGACGAAGGGCTCGGTGAGCACCAGGTCGACGCGCTGCTGGTTGCCGTCGATGATCTTGGCCTGCTCGACCTTGCCCTCGGACAGCAGGGTCAGCCCCTGCTCCGTGTCGATCTGCTGGTAGCCGTCGCGGCCCAGCAGGGAGAACAGGACCATGCCCAGCACCAGGGCCAGGATGATCCACAGCGCGATCCCGGGCAGGGTGCGCTTCTTCTTGGGAGTGCTCGATGCCATGTCAGTCCTCGTAGACGGAGCGCTTGAGGACTCCGACGTAGGGCAGGTTCCGGTAGGTCTCTGCGTAGTCGAGCCCGTATCCGATGACGAACTCGTTGGGGATGTCGAATCCGACGTAGCGCACGTCGATCTCCACGCGCGCCGCATCGGGCTTGCGCAGCATGGTGCACACCTCGACGCTGCGCGGGCCGCGCGAGCGGAGGTTGGACAGCAGCCACTTCAGGGTCAGGCCCGAGTCGATGATGTCCTCGACGATCAGCACGTGGCGATCGGTGATGTCGGTGCCGAGGTCCTTGAGGATCCGCACCACGCCGGAGGACCTGGTGCCCGATCCGTAGGAGGACACCGCCATCCAGTCCATCTCGACGGGCAGGTCGATCGCGCGGGCGAGGTCCGACATGACCATCACCGCCCCCTTGAGCACGCCCACCAGGATCGGCGGCTCCTGCGCGTAGTCCTCGGTGATCTGCCGCCCGATCTGTGCGAGCCGGTCCCGGATCGCCGTCTCGTCCAGCAGCACGCGTTCGACGTCCTCGTGCATGCGCGCACGCCCGTCGCTCTCGTGCAGTTGCGTCTTCGACACGCAGTGCTCCTTGGTGGGGGGTGTTCGGACTCGTCGCGCGGCGAGGGTCGGCGCGGCTCAGGGGTCGAGGCGGCGCCAGACGAGCAGCCCGTCGCGGCGAGCGACCTCGATCCTACCCGGAAGGGGTACGCCTGCCTGACCGTGCCATGAGACGACGAGCGCCTCCGCCGCCAGCACGTGGCGGCGCAGCAGGGACTTGTCCGAGGGCGTGCCGGCCTCCTGCTCCGCGCGGCGCGATGCGTCGCGCAGGATCCGGGTGCGCAGCGCGGCGGGCACGGAGGCCAGCGCGTAGGCGTCCAGCAGCAGCAGGTCCCCGTCCTCGCGCAGCTCGCCGCCGTCGCGGCGCAGCTCCTCCAGCCGCGCCGCCGCCTCGGCGTCGAGGTGCTCGACGTCGGGGCCGATGAGCGCCGCCGCCCGGGCGAGGTTCTCGTCGATCTGCTCGCCCAGCACCTCGCGCAGCAGCGGCAGCACGCGATGGCGGACGGCCGAGCGCAGCAGGGCCGGGTCCTCGTTCATCGGATCCTCCCACCACTCGACGTCGTGGACCCGGCAGATCTCCTCCGTGTCCGCCCGGCGCAGGGCGGTGGACTCGTCCCGCTCGGCGCCCAGGAAGGGGCGCAGGATCGCTCCGCGCACGGGCGGGATGCCGGCCATGGCGCGGGGTCCCCCGCCGCGGGCCAGCCCCATCAGCACCTGCTCGGCCTGGTCGTCGAGGGTGTGCCCGAGCAGCAGGGCGAGGGCGCCGGTCTCGTCCAGCCGCTGCGTGAAGGCGGCGTGCCGCGCGCGCCGGGCCGCGTTCTCCACTCCGCCGGCGCCCGCCGTCCCCACCTCCACCCGGCGGATGGTGGTGTGCGCGGCGCCGAGACGGCGGGACGCCTCCGCGGCGCGCTCGGCGACGCCCGCGGAATCCGCCTGCAGGCCGTGGTCGATGATCAGCGCCTCGGTCTCCAGTCCCATCCGCGCGGCGACCCAGGCGGTGGTGGCCAGCAGCGCGAGGGAGTCCGCGCCGCCGCTCACGCCGACCAGCACGCGGGGGCTGAGGTGCCCGGCGCCGGTGTCGTCGGCGAGCTGCTCGAGGCGGGCGGTGAGGTGGGCGCGCACGGCGGTGCGGGCGCGGGCGACGACGCGGGGCGGACCGGCCATCAGCGGCTCGTGACGATCTCGGCGGCGACGGTGTCCACCGCCTCGCGGGCCTCGATCGCGTCGGCACGGTCGAAGCCGTGCACGACGATCATGTAGCTCACGGTGCGGCCGTCGGGCCGGGTCGCGACCCCGGCGAGGGTGGCGGTGCCGCTGAGGTAGCCGGTCTTGCCGCGCACGATCCCGCGGGCGGCGGAGGCGTCGTCCTCGCCGAAGCGCTCGGCGAGGGTTCCGGAGAGCCCGCTCACGGGCACGTCGTACAGGAGGGGCTCGAGGGTGGGGGCGCCGCCGGAGGCGACCTCCCCGAGGACCGCCGCGAACAGCCGCGGGGGGACGCGGTTGTCCACGGAGAGCCCGCTGCCGTCGTGGAGGTCCAGGGACTCGAGATCGGAGGCGGGCAGGCCCAGCTCCGCGGCGAGGTCGCGGACCTCCGCCTCGACCGCCCCGGAGGCGCCGGAGGCGGTGGTCTCCTCGCCCCGGGCATCGGCCACCAGGTACGACAGCAGCTCCGCGCCGGTGTTGTCGGAGATGGTCAGCACGTACTGGACGATCTCGCGCAGCGGCGCCGAGCGGATCTCGACCTCCGGCCCGGTCTCCGGCGCGGCGCCCCGGGCGACCTCCCCGGTCACCTCGACGCCGCGATCGCGCAGCAGCTGCGCGAAGCGCGCGGCGGCATCGGCCGCCGGGTCGGTCGACTTCGCGCCGTACTGCTCGCCGTCCAGCTTCCCCTCGTCCAGGGCGAGGGCGGCGACCGGGGCGACCCAGCCGCCCGCAGGGCCGTTCCCGCCCCAGGCGGGATTCATGCCGTCGACGATGAACGAGTCGTCCAGGACGACGCGCACCGGGCCGCCGCCCTCCTGCGCGATCATCGCGGCGGACTCGTCGGCGAGCGCGGCGAGCCGCTCCTCGGTGAGGAACATGTCGCCCTCGCCGATGAGGGTGAGCGTCCCCTCCCCCAGGCGCGCCCGGGTGGCCAGCGTGTCGTCGCCCGAGCGCACCCGCAGCAGCGCCGCGGCGGTGAGCAGCTTCTGGGTGGAGGCGGGGACGCGGGCGGTGTCCGCATCCCGTGCAGCGAGGGTGGTGCCGGTCTCGGCGTCGACCACGGCATAGGCGAGGTTCCCCTGGACCACGGGCAGCTCCGCGTGGGCGTCCATGCGGGCCGCGAGCTCGGGGCCGGCCGCCGCGTCCACCCCGGGGGCCGCCGAGGGCACCATCTGCACGGGGTCCTCGCGGGAGAGGTCCTCGGCCTGCGCGGGCGGCCCCGCCTGGGGGCCCTGCTCCTCCTGTTCCAGCGTGAGGATGCCCGGGAAGGCGTCGGTGACGTCCCCGATCGTGTAGAAGCCGATCGGGACCGCGGCGCACATGATGACGGCCAGCGGTCGCCAGACGTTCAGCTGTCTCATGGTGTTCACGATAGAGTGTGCCGGTCAGCGCTACCGCCCCGCACAGGGCATGAGGCAACGGAGCAGCAGTGGAATTCGACGTCACCATCGAGATCCCCCGGGGTAACCGCAACAAGTATGAGGTGGATCATCACAACGGTCGCATCCGCCTGGACCGGATGCTCTTCACCGCCACCCGATACCCCGACGACTACGGCTTCATCGAGGGGACCCTGGGAGAGGACGGCGACCCGCTCGACGTCCTCGTCCTGCTCGAGGAGCCCACGTTCCCCGGCTGCCTGATCCGCTGCCGGGCGCTGGGCATGTTCCGCATGCGCGACGAGTCGGGCGGCGACGACAAGATCATCGCGGTCCCGGTCGGGGACCAGCGCCAGGTCCGTCGCCAGGAGCTCACCGACGTCTCGGAGTTCCATCGACTGGAGATCCAGCACTTCTTCGAGGTCTACAAGGACCTCGAGCCGGGCAAGAGCGTCGAGGGCGCGCACTGGGAGGGCCGCAGCGACGCGGAGGCGGAGATCCGCCGCTCCTACGAGCGCGCTGTGGGCACCGAGCACGCCAACGAGTTCACGCAGGCCGTCTGAGGCCTGCCGCAGGCAGGGGGACGACCAGCCACGACAGGAGCGCCGCGTCCGGGGAGCGATCCCCGGCCGCGGCGCTCTTCGCCGTCGTGGCCCGTGCGGCGACGCAGCCCGTGCGGCAGCGCGGCCCGTGCGGCGGCGCAGCCCGTGCGGCGGCGCAGCCCGTGCGGCGGCGCGGCCCGTGCGGTCCGCGGCCGGCGGCCGCGTCAGCCCTCCCGCGAGCTGGACGACGTCCCGGCGGAGATCTCTCCGGGCCCGGCGGTCTCCCCCGCGATGGTCGGCGCGTCCGCGAAGATCTCCCGCACGGCGTCGGTGACGGAGCGGGCGATCATGCGGTTCCCGACGCCGCCGATGGCCGCCCCGATGCCGAACGGCAGCAGGCGCCCGAACCAGACCCGACCGGCGCGGGCGACGACCTTGCGCTTGACCCAGCGGGAGATCTGCGCGTTGATCATCCGCGGCACGACCCCCGTGCCGCCGCCGGCGAGCACGGTGTTCCACTGCATGCCCTGCTTGCCCAGGGTCTTGGCGATGATGTCGGTGCCCTTGTCCCCGCCGAGGACGCCGAGCATGACCATGCGGCGCGTGTGCTGGTCCTTCATGTCGATGCCGCGGATCTCGGCGACCGAGAGGGTGAGGAAGGCGCAGGCCTCCGCGAAGGACGCGCCCTCGCCGACGGTCAGGCCGATCGCCGCCGCGGTGCCGATCCCCGGCAGGGCCGCGGCGCCGCCGATCCCGGCCCCCGTGGCGGTCATCAGGAGGGTGAACTTCCGGCACACGTCGTCGATCAGCTCGTCGTCGCTCGCCTGGGGCTTCTTGGCCCGCAGGCGGCGCACGTAGGACGCGGCGGCAGGCGTCTGCATCCGCAGCGCGGTGTCGATCATGCCGACCCAGCGCTCGTCGAGCTGGTGCTGGGGGTCCTCGGACTGGACATCGGACGAGGGGGTCGTGGGGTTCACGGGCGCTCCGATCGATCGGGGGTGACCATTCCTGGACGGGTGGTTCGGGGACACCGTACCGGCAGCGACTGCGCGTGCGGTGCAGGTCGCCTCAGCGATCCGCGCGCACCACGACCTCCCCGGGGCCGAGGCGGGCCACATCCCCGGACAGCCCGAGGCGGCGCACCGCATCGGGCATGTCGGCGTAGCGCTCGACATAGCGCGATTGCACGAAGGACCGCGGCACCGCGAGGTCGTGGCACAGCGTGCCGGCCAGGTGGTCGGTCTCGTGCTGGAGGATGCGGGCGGGCCATCCGCGGTGGACCTCGCGGACCTCGGCGATGTCCCCGCGCCCGTCCACCTCGAGGCCGCGGAAGACGATGCTGCGCGGGCGCGGCACGATCGAGCGCCAGTCGTCGACCGAGAGGCACCCCTCCCAGGCGAACACCGTCTCGGTCCCCTCGTCCTCGAGCACCTCGTAGGAGGGGTCGAGGAAGGCCCGCAGCGGCACCCCGGTCCGCTCGAGCACGTCGTCCTGTGCATCGGGCTCCTCGCCGTCCTCGAAGGAGCGGTCCTCGAGGACGAACAGCCGCAGCGGCACTCCGATCTGCGGGGCCGCCAGGCCCACGCCCGGTGCGGCGCGCATCGTCACGGTCATCGCCTCGATGAGCTCGAGCAGCAGGGCCGTGGGCAGCACGCCGTACGCGTCCCGCGCGCGGGCCCGCAGCGCGGGATGGCCGGCCTGGACGATCCGCAGCGGCGTCCCCGTGCGGGAGCGGCGGTCGAGGGTCTTGGTCACGAGCTGGGTCAGGTCCATCCTGTGAGTATCACAGGAACCACCCCCTGTGATGGGCTACACTCGCTCTCGCCGGTGCAATGACGCACAAGACTCCAGCGGACGACGGTGTTCCGCACCGGTGATGACAAGACACTTCACTACGGACCGTCCGGCACGTACCTGCCGGTGAAGGGAATGGGTCACCCCCATGGCAACTGTTACGTATGACAACGCCTCGCGCGTCTACGCCGGCCAGGAGCGCCCGGCCGTCGACAGCCTCAACATCGAGATCGAGGACGGCGAGTTCCTCGTCCTCGTGGGCCCCTCGGGCTCGGGCAAGTCGACCGCGCTGCGCATGCTCGCCGGCCTCGAGGAGATCGACGGCGGCCGCATCCTCATCGGTGACCGCGACGTCACCGATGTCCCGCCGAAGGACCGCGACATCGCGATGGTGTTCCAGAACTACGCGCTGTACCCGCACATGTCGGTGGCCGACAACATGGGCTTCGCCCTGAAGATCGCCGGCACCCCGAAGGCCGAGATCCGCAAGCGCGTCGAGGAGGCCGCCAAGATCCTCGACCTCGAGCAGTACCTCGACCGCAAGCCGAAGGCCCTCTCCGGCGGTCAGCGTCAGCGTGTGGCCATGGGCCGCGCGATCGTGCGTTCGCCCCAGGTCTTCCTCATGGACGAGCCGCTGTCGAACCTCGACGCGAAGCTGCGCGTGTCCACCCGTACGCAGATCGCCTCCCTGCAGCGTCGCCTGGGCGTCACCACGGTGTACGTGACCCACGACCAGACCGAGGCCATGACGATGGGCGACCGCGTGGCCGTCCTCGCCAACGGCGTGCTGCAGCAGATCGACACCCCCCGCCGCATGTACGACCACCCCGACAACGTCTTCGTGGCCGGCTTCATCGGCTCGCCCGCGATGAACCTGATCGAGCAGAAGCTCACCGATCAGGGCGTCCAGTTCGGCGGCGCCGTCGTCCCGGTCGACCGTGCGACCCTGCACGAGACCAACCAGGGCTCCGTCACCGTGGGCGTGCGCCCCGAGGACCTGGAGATCGCCCCCGACGGCACCGGCCTCGCGGTCGAGGTCGACGTGGTCGAGGAGCTCGGCGCGGACGCCTACGTCTACGGCCGCCTCGCCGGTCACACCGAGCTCGACAAGCCGGTCATCGCGCGCGTCGACGGCCGCAAGCCCCCGATGAAGGGCGAGACGGTCTACTTCCGTCCCACCGAGGGCCACCTGCACCTGTTCGACGTCACGTCCGGTCAGCGCCTCGGCGACTGACCAGCACGAACCCCTCAGCGGGCGTCCGGCATCACGCCGGGCGCCCGCTGTTGCATGGGTCGGCCTCCGTGCGGGAGGGGGATGGACAGGGCACAATAGAGCCCATGGCACCTCTGGAGATCAAAGCGTCCCGAGCAGACCCGGCACTGCTGGATCTGCCCTGGGACGTCCCCCTCGAGGACTGGCCCGATGAGCTGCTCGCCTCGCTCCCCCGCGGCATCTCCCGGCACGTGGTGCGCTTCGCGCGCGTGTCCGGTCGGGTGCTCGCGCTCAAGGAGATCTCCCATCACCTCGCCGAGCGCGAGTACGGCATGCTGCGCGTGCTCGGCAAGCTCGGGATCCCCGCCGTCGAGCCCTTCGGCGTCGTCAGCGGCCGGGAGACCCGGGCCGGCGAGCCGCTGGACGCCGTGCTCATCACGCGGCACCTGCAGTTCTCGCTGCCCTACCGCGCCGTCTTCAGCCAGATCTCCAAGCAGGACACGGCCAAGCGTCTGATCGACGCCCTCGCCGTGCTGCTGGTGCGCCTCCACCTCGAGGGCTTCTACTGGGGCGACGTGTCGCTGTCGAACACCCTGTTCCGCCGCGATGCGGGCGCCTTCGCCGCGTACCTGGTCGATGTCGAGACCGGCACGCTGCACGAGCAGCTGTCCACGGGCCAGCGCGCCTACGACCTGGACCTCGCGCGCACGAACATCATCGGCGAGCTGATGGACCTCCAGGCCGGCGAGCTGCTCGGCGAGGAGTCCGATCCCATCGAGATCGGCGACCAGCTGGTGGGCCGGTACCAGGAGCTGTGGGCCTCGCTCACCGAGCGCGAGAGCTTCGGCGCGGACGAGCGCTGGCGCGTCTCGGCGCGCATCGAGCGCCTGAACGAGCTCGGCTTCGACGTGGGCGAGCTCGAGATCACCACCGATCTCGACGGCACCACGGTGACCATCCACCCCAAGGTGGTCGACGCCGGCCACCATGCCCGCCGCCTGATGCGCCTGACGGGCATCGACGCCGGGGAGAACCAGGCGCGCCGCCTGCTCAACGACCTCGACCACTACGTCGCGATGACGGAGCAGCAGGCCGAGGAGGAGGAGTTCGTCGCCCACGAGTGGCTGCAGGTGCAGTACGAGCCGGTGATCCGCTCGATCCCGCGCTCGATGCGGCAGAAGCTCGAGGCCCCGGAGTTCTTCCACGAGGTGCTGGAGCACCGCTGGTACCTCTCGGAGAAGCAGGGACGGGACGTCACCCTCGTGGAGGCCGCGGAGGACTACGTCGCCCACCAGCTGCCGCTGCGGCCGAACGAGAAGTCCCTCGTCACCACGGAGACCTCGGCCCTGCCGATCTTCGAGAACTGACCCCCGCCCGAGGTCATTCTCCGGTGCTTGAACAGCCGTTCAAGCGTCGGAGAATGACCTCTCGCGCGGGGCCGGGCGCGCCGGACGCCTAGCCCAGCGCCGGAAGCCCTGCCGGGCCGGCCGGGGCCTCGCCGGGCGCGCTGAACACCTCGCCCAGCGCCGGACACAGCGCCGCGCGTGCTCCCCGCCCCTGGTGGAGGGGAGCACGCGCGGCGGTGCGGTCAGCGGCGGCCTGCGGCGGCGCGGGCGCCGGCGACCTCGTACAGGGCGATCGCGGCGGCCACGGACGCGTTCAGCGACTCGGTGGTCGAGGCCGTCGGGATGGAGACGACCTGGTCGCACAGCTCGCGGGCGAGGCGGGAGAGGCCCTTGCCCTCGGCCCCGACCACGAGGACGACCGGCTCGGCGGCCAGCGTCATGTCGCGGGTGGAGACGTCGCCGTCGGCATCGAGGCCCAGGGCGAACAGCCCCTCCTGCTTGAGCTCGGAGATCGCCCGGTTGAGGTTGGTGACCTGGGCGACGCGCACCCGGCCGGCGGCGCCGGCGGCGACCTTCCACACGCTCGCGGTCATCGACACGCTGCGACGCTCGGGCAGGATCACGCCGTGCGCCCCGAAGGCGCCGGCGCTGCGCAGGATCGCCCCGAGGTTGCGCGGATCGGTGATGCCGTCCAGGGCGATCAGCAGCGGCGCGGCGAAGGCGTCGCGGGCGATGCCCAGCAGCTCGTCGAGGTCCGCGTACTCGTAGGGCGGGATGGTCAGCGACACGCCCTGGTGCACGGCATGGTCCGTGATCCGGTCCAGGTCGGTGCGGGTGACCTCCTGCACGGGCAGGTTCCGCGCGGCGGCCAGGCGCAGGATCTCCCGGACGCGGTCGTCCACGTCCAGGCGCACCATCACCGACAGGGACGTCGCGGGGACGTCCTCGCGCAGCGCCTCGAGGACCGAGTTGCGCCCGGCGACCTGGTCGGCGCCCGGGACCTTCGGGCCCTTGGTCTTGCCGCCGGGGCGCTTCGCGCCCGCGTACGACTTGTGCCCGGGCCGGTCCGTCGCCTTCGGGGTCGGGCCCTTGCCCTCGAGCGCGCGGCGGCGCACCCCTCCCGAGCCGGTGGTCGCGCCCTTCTTCGTGCGGCGGATCGCGCCGCGGCGACCTCCGTTTCCTGCCATCATGACCTCCCGGTCGTCATCGTCTCGAGCGTCCAGCGGACGCCGTCGGGCCCGTCCTCGACGCGGATCCCCGCGCCGGAGAGGGCATCGCGGATCCTGTCGGCCGCCGCCCAGTCCTTCGCGGCGCGCGCCTCGGCGCGGGCTGCCAGCTGCGCCCGCACGAGGGCGTCCAGCGCCTCGTGCTCGGCGGCATCGGCCCCGGAGCCGGCGGTCCACTGCGGATCCAGCGGATCCAGGCCCAGCACGTCCAGCATGCCGCGCAGCGCGGCCAGGCTCTCGCCGATCGCGGAGGCCTCGGCCCCGTCGGCGAGCAGGGTGTTCAGCGCGCTCTGGGCGCCGTGGACGGCGGCGAGCGCCTCCGGCACCGACAGGTCGTCGTCCATCGCCTCGACGAACGCCGCGGGCAGCACGGCCGATGCCGGATCCGCGAGGGGGACGCCGGCGGCCTCCAGCCGCTCCTGGGCACGGCGCACCGTGGAGACGAACCGCTCCCAGACGACGCCTGCCTCGGCGAGCGAGCGGGAGTTGTACTCCACCAGCGCCCGGTAGTGGGCGCCGACCAGCGCCAGGCGCACCACAGGGGCGGGATGGGAGTCCAGCGCCTCCCCCACGGTGATGAAGTTGTCCAGGCTCTTGCCCATCTTCAGCCCGTCCACGGTGAGCACGCCCGAGTGCATCCAGCGCTGGGCGAAGCCGTAGCCGGCGCCGTGGGACTGGGCCTGCTCGTTCTCATGGTGCGGGAAGCGCAGGTCCAGGCCCCCCGCGTGGATGTCGAAGCTCTCGCCGAGGTACTTGTGGGCCATCGCCGAGCACTCGAGGTGCCAGCCCGGCCGGCCGCGGCCGAAGGGGGTGTCCCAGGCGGCGGTCTCCGGCTCGCCGGGCTTGGCGGCCTTCCAGAGGGCGAAGTCGCGCGGATCCCGCTTGCCGGGCTCCATCTCCTCGCCGGCGTCCTGCATGTCCTCGAGGGACTGGCGCGTCAGGGCGCCGTAGTCCGGCAGGGAGCGCACGGAGAAGTACACCGATCCGGCGCGGTCGGCATAGGCGTGGCCGCGCTCGATGAGGCGCTGCATGAAGGCGATCATCTCGGGCACGTGCCCGGTGGCGCGCGGCTCGTAGCTGGGGCGCACGCAGCCGACCTGGTCCAGGCGGTCGTGGAACTCGCGCTCGAAGCGCAGCGACCACGCCCACCAGGGGGTGTCGTGCTCGGCGGACTTCGCGAGGATCTTGTCCTCGATGTCCGTCACGTTGCGCACATAGGTGACGTCGTAGCCGCTGCGGCGCAGCCAGCGCACGAGCACGTCGAAGGCGAGGAAGGTGCGCAGGTGCCCGATGTGCGGGGCCCCCTGCGTGGTGGGACCGCACACGTACAGCGAGACCGCCCCGTCCACCAGGGGGCGGAACGGAGCGGTCGTCCGTGTTGCGGTGTCGTGCAGTCGAAGAGTCACCGCTCCAGGATACGCGGGCGGGTGCGGCCGCTGCGCCACCGCGGCGCGGGCCGGCCCGGCATCGCGGCGATCAGGAGACGCGGGCGTCGACCTTCTTGCCGTACAGCTCCTCGTAGGTGTCGTCGTAGGAGACGGCGTTGCGGTGACGCACGCCCTTGACCGCGTCGACCGCGCCCTTGGCCGTGCTGATGGTCGTCTCCGGCGCCTTGATCTTCTTGATGTACACGAAGTAGCCGACCACCGAGGCGAGAGCGCCGATGAGCACCAGCGCGCCCATCACGATGAGGAACGCGCCCCAGGCGGGCAGGCCCAGGGCGACCAGGCCCCAGGCGGCGGCGAACAGCAGCATCACCCAGGCGCTGAGGAGGAAGAAGGCGGTGACGAGGAAGAGGGCGGCGCCGACGGCCGCCTTCACCGCGATCGCCGTGAGCTCCTTCTTGGCGATGTCGATCTCGTGGTGGACGACGCCCAGGAGCTCGTCCTTGATGGACGCGACGAGTTCGCCGATGGACCGCTGGGTGGGCGGTGTGCTCGGGTCGTTCGTGGAGTTGATCATGTTCGGAGCCTATCTCAGCGGGATGCTGGGTCGTGCGGGGAAGGGCGCGCGGGCGGGTCAGTCCACCGAGATGCGCTTGCGCTTGGTCGAGGCGGGCCGGGGCCCGGCCGCGGTGGAGCGGCGCGCCACGAGGGACGGGGCCACGGCCACGTCGCGGGTCTCGGGCTCGTGCCCGGAGACCCGCTCGACGAGGAACTGGGCCGCCAGGGCGCCCAGCCGGTCCGAGTTGGGGTCGACGCTGGTCAGGCCGGCGATCCCGGAGGCCGCCAGCGAGGTGTTCCCGTAACCGGCCACGGAGAGCTGGCTGGGGACGTCGTAGCCGGCCTCGCGGGCTGCGGCGAGGACGCCCACGGCGGTGACGTCGTTCGCGCAGGTGACGGCGGTCGGCACCTGGCTGCCGCGCAGCAGCATCGACCCGGCGGTCTGGCCGACCTGCTCGGTGAAGTCGCCGGGCTCGACGCGGGCGTGCTCGCCCAGGCCGTGGCGCTCCATCGCGGAGCGGAAGGCGTCCGCACGCTCACGGGCCACGGTCGCCCCGACCCCGCCGACATGGGCGATGTCCTGGTGGCCGAGGGAGACGAGATGATCCACGAGCAGGCCCTGGCCCACCACGTCGTCGATGCGGACGGTGTCGAAGCGGCCCACGAAGTCCTGGGAGCAGCCGATCCCCACGAAGGGGCGGTCGCCGGTGGCCTCGAGCACGGAGTCCATGTCGTTGAGGTCGGAGACCATGAGGAAGCCGTCCACGCCCAGCTGCACGAGGGACTGCACGGCCTCGGTGTCCGCGGCGACGGGGTACTCGGGGATGCGTCGGCGGGTCGGCACCACGATCGCGGAGCGTCCGGTCGCGGCCAGCTCGATGCGGATGGCCCGCACGAGGTCCGAGATCCAGGTGTTGCGCATGGTGTTCACGAGCACGGCGACCACACCGCGGTGGTCGTCGGCGGCGGAGAGCTCCTCCAGCGGGAAGCCCAGGCGCTCCGCCTCGTCGTGCACCCGCGCCCGCAGCTGCGGGCGGATGTCGTCCATGCCGCGCAGGGCCCGCAGGGCCACGGCGCTGGAGATGCCGAGGGAGTCGGCGACGTCCCGCAGGGTCCCGCGCCCGGCGGAGGGCGCCGCGGGGGCGCCGGTGCCGCTGTCGTCCTGGGCGGAGGGGGGAACGTCGGTGTCCTCGGCATGCGTGCTCGGCGCGTTCTCGCTCATGCCCCCATTGAACCGCACCGACCGACCCCCGCGCTCCCGGTCGCCCGGCACCGGACGCCGCCGGGCGGGGGTTAACCCCCGCCGGCCGCGGCGGCGGGCCGTCTGCCCGCGGCGCCCGCGGCCGCATAGCGTTGCGGCATGACCTCGTACGAGACCTCCCTCGCCGCGGGCGAGCCGATGCCGCCGCCCGATCCCTCGCCCCCGCGCCGGCCCCATCCGGTGGCGGCCGGTGCGTCCGTGATCGTCTGGGCCGCTCTGGCCTGGACCTGGGGCATCGCCAGCGTGACGCTGCTGACCACCGGCATCGCCTCGGTCCCGGCCCTGGGGGTGGGGATGCTGGTGCTGATCCCCTGGCTGCTGCTGATGCGGCTGGCCGCGGCCGTGGAGCGCCGCCGCGCGGACGCCGTGCACGGGCTGCGCGTCACCGTGCCGCCGCGGCGCCGCTCCGAGCGCACCGGGCTGCTGGGCGCCCTGCACGGCCTGTGGCTGGACGTCTCCTCGCTGCCGTACTGGGCCGCGACGCTGCATCATCACATCGCCATGCTGTGCGCCATGATGTTCGGGACGCTGTCCCTGGCCGCGCTGTGGGCGAGCTGGACCGCCGCGGACATCCTGGTGCGCGCCGGGGACGCGACGCTGGGCCGGCTGCACCTCACGCCGAGCCTGCTGGGCATCCTGTGCGGCGCCGGCCTGCTGGTGGCCTTCGGCGCGATCGCCCTGGGCACGGTGCTGGACCGCATGCTCGCGCGGGCCTTCCTCTCCCATAGCGAGCAGGAGCTCAAGGAGCAGGTCACGGAGCTGACGCAGCGGCGCCAGGGCGCGGTGGACGCGGCGGAGCAGGAGCGTCTGCGCATCGAGCGCGACCTGCATGACGGCGTCCAGCCGCGCCTGGTGGCGCTGGCCATGACCCTCGGCATCGCGAAGTCGAAGATCGCCTCGGACCCGGAGACGGCGACCGCGCTCGTGGACGAGGCGCACCGCGAGGCGAAGGGCGTCATCACCGACCTGCGCCAGCTGGCCCGGGGCATCCATCCCGCCGTCCTCACCGACCGCGGGCTCGACGCGGCGCTCTCCGCGCTGGCGGCCCGCTCCCCGATCCCGGTGGACCTGCACACGGATCTGCCGATGCGCCTGGGCCGGGAGACCGAGGGCGTGGCGTACTTCGTGGTCTCCGAGGCGCTGACCAACATCGCCAAGCACTCGGGCGCCTCGCGGGCCACCGTGCGGGTGCGCCAGCAGGGGTCGTCCCTGGATGTGACGATCAGCGACGACGGGCGCGGCGGCGCCGGAGTGCACCGCGGGGGCCTGGCGTCGGGGCAGCGCACCGGCCTCGCCGGCCTGACCGACCGGGTCCGTGCCGCCGGGGGCACCCTGGAGCTGCACAGCCCGCCCGGCGGCGGGACCCGTCTGCAGGCGCTGCTGCCGGTGTCCGCGCAGATCGCCGCCGCCCCTGGGGCCGCTGCGCCCGATGCCTCCGCCGCCGGCGCCCCCGCCCCCGAGGCCACCGGGGCCGGGGCACCCGCCCCCGACGCGCCTTCCCCGGGAGCACCTGCTCCCTCCGCGCCGTCGCCCGCAGCGTCCGATCGCTCCCCCGCGACGACCGCTCCCGCCGATTCGATGGAGGATGCCCGATGAGGATCGTGATCGCCGAGGACGCGGTGCTGCTGCGCGCCGGCCTGGAGCGGCTGCTCACCGATGCCGGACACGAGGTCGTGGCGGCCGTCGACGACGCCACGGGGCTGCTGTCGGCGGTGACCGAGCACACCCCGGATCTCGCCGTCATCGACGTGCGCATGCCCCCGACCTTCACCGACGAGGGCGTGCGCGCCGCCGTGCTGATCCGCGAGCAGGACCCGCAGGTGGCCCTGCTCGTGCTCTCGCAGTACGTCGAGGAGCGCTACGCCTCCGAGCTCATCGCCGGCAGCCCGCGCGGGCTGGGATACGTGCTCAAGGATCGTGTGGCCGATGTCGACGAGTTCCTGCGCGTGGTCGACACCGTGGGCGGCGGCGGCACCTGGCTGGACCCCGAGGTCATCCAGCAGATCCTGGTGCGCACCCGCCGCCGCGCCGTGATCGACGCGCTGACCCCGCGCGAACGGGAGGTCCTGGAGGCGATGGCCCAGGGACGCTCCAACGCGGCGATCGCCGCCGAGCTGTTCCTCTCCGCCGGCAGCGTCGAGAAGCACATCTCCTCGCTGTTCCTCAAGCTGGGCCTCAGTCCCGTCGACGGCGAGAACCGTCGCGTCATGGCCGTGCTGCGCTACCTCGAATCGGAGGACCGATGACCACCACGATCCCGCCCCACGTCCTGACCCCCACCCGCCGCTCCGCGCGGGCCTGGCGCGCGACGATGATCGTGCTGGCAACCCTGGTGGTGCTGGTGCTGACCGGGCTGATGGCCGCCCAGACCACCTGGTCCTGGTGGGTCATGCGCGGGTACTCGCAGACCTCCGCCCAGGTCGCCCTGCCGGGCGCCTCCGCGGTGAGCATCCGCAGCGGCGTCGGGGACATCGAGGTGATCGTCGGGGACGTGACCGAGCCGACCCTGGCGCTCGTGGACGAGGGCTCGCTGCTGCTGCCCGGCGACGGGGCGACCGCCCTGGCCCGGATCACCGTCGAGGGCCCGGCCTCCTCCCCTGCCGTCACCGTCGAACAGCCCGCCACCAGCGGACCGGTCCCGTGGGAGGACGAGCACAAGAAGATCCTGCTGGTCGTCCCGCGCAGCGGGCTGTCCACGACCGAGCTCTCCACCGACGTCGGGAGCGTGTCGGTCACCGGGCCGGTCGGCGTGGTCGAGGCGAGCACCGGCACCGGCGACGTGCAGGTGCTCGGGGTCCCGGCCGATGCCCGCGTGACCGCCTCGACCGGGGTAGGCGACATCGACGTCCAGGTCGATGCCGCCGGCCCCTCCTCGGACCTGGATCTCAGCACCGAGGTCGGGGACATCTCGGTGCTCGTCCCGCCCGACGGCGGCTGGGTCGTCGACGCCGACTCCGACACCGGGGACATCTATCTGGAGCCCGGGCTGGAGACCGGCGGTCTCGGCGCCGGGATCCGCGCACGCACCAGCGTCGGGGACATCTCGCTCACGTCCTGACCCGGAGCGCCGGGAACCGGGCCGGGCAGCAGGAACCGGGCCGGGCGGCAGGATCCGGGCCACCGCATCCGAGCGGCAGGATCCGGGCCGCAGCATCCGAGCGGCAGGAACCGGTCCGGGCAGCGGGAACCGGTCCTCGGCGCGCAGAGACCCGCCCCGGTCGATCCGGAGGGATCGACCGGGGCGGGTCTCTGCTGGGGGCCGTGCCCGGGGGCTCAGCGCTTGCCGGTCAGGCCCTGCTGGATCAGGTCCATCACCGAGGAATCGGCGAGGGTCTGCGTGTCGCCGATCGTCCGGTTCTCGGCGACGTCGCGCAGCAGGCGCCGCATGATCTTGCCCGAGCGCGTCTTGGGCAGCTCCGTGACCAGGAGGACCTTCTTGGGCTTCGCGATCGGCCCGATCTCCTTGCCCACGTGCTGTCGCAGCGCCTCGGAGGCGGCGTCCTCGCCGCCGCCGGCGGCGACCTCCGCCTCGGTCCCGCCGCGCAGGATCACGAAGGCGACGGGCGCCTGGCCCGTGGTCTCGTCGTTCGCGCCGACGACCGCGGCCTCGGCCACCCACGGGTGGGAGACCAGCGCGGACTCGATCTCCGTGGTCGACAGGCGGTGACCGGAGACGTTCATGACGTCGTCCACGCGGCCCAGCAGCCAGATGTCGCCGTCCTCGTCCTTGCGGGCGCCGTCGCCGGCGAAGTACTTCCCGGGGAAGCGCGACCAGTAGGTCTCCTGGAACCGCTCCGGATCGCCCCAGATCCCGCGCAGCATCGAGGGCCACGGCTCCGAGAGCACCAGGTAGCCGCCCTGGCCATCGCCCACGGGCTCCCCCGCGTCGTTGACGACGTCGGCGACCACGCCGGGCAGGGGGACCTGCGCGGAACCGGGCTTGGCGTTGGTGACGCCGGGCAGCGGGGAGACCATGATGGCGCCGGTCTCCGTCTGCCACCAGGTGTCCACGATCGGGCAGCGGTCCCCGCCGATCACGCGGCGGTACCACATCCACGCCTCGGGGTTGATGGACTCGCCGACGCTGCCCAGCAGACGCAGCGAGGACAGGTCGAACTTCCCGGGGATCTCCTCGCCCCACTTCATGGCGGTGCGGATCGCGGTGGGCGAGGAGTAGAACAGGGACACGCCGTACTTCTGGACGATCTCCCACCAGCGGCCCTGGTGCGGGGTATCCGGGGTGCCCTCGTAGATGACCTGGGTGGTGCGGTTGGCCATCGGCCCGTAGACCACGTAGGAGTGGCCGGTCACCCAGCCGACATCGGCCGTGCACCAGTACACGTCGGTGCTGGGCTTGAGGTCGAAGACGACCCGGTGGGTGTAGGAGGCCTGGGTGAGGTAGCCGCCGGTGGAATGCACGATCCCCTTGGGCTTCCCGGTGGTGCCGGAGGTGTAGAGGATGAACAGCGGGTGCTCCGCGTCGACCCAGACCGGCTCGTGCTCGGTCGAGGCGCCCTCGCGCAGCTCGTGCCACCACTGGTCGCGGCCCTCGGTCCAGGCGACCTCGCCTCCCGTGCGGCGGACCACGAGGACTCCGGACACCGAGGGCGCGCCGCCGGCGAGGGCCTCGTCCACGGCGGGCTTGAGCGGCATGGCCTTGCCGCGACGGAACTGGCCGTCGGCCGTGATCACGACCTTGGCCTCGGCGTCCTCGATGCGCGAGCGCAGGGCGTCGGCGCTGAATCCGCCGAAGACGACCGAGTGCGGCGCGCCGATGCGGGCGCAGGCGAGCATCGCGAAGACGGCCTCGGGGATCATCGGCAGATAGATGGCGACGCGGTCCCCGGTGGTGACACCCATGTCCGTGAGGACGTTCGCCATCCGGCTGATCTCGTCCTTCACCTCGGCGAAGGTGAAACGGGCGTCGGTGCCGTCCTCGTACTCGGCGAGCAGGGCGACCTGCGCTCCGTGGCCGGCGTCCACGTGGCGGTCCACGCAGTTGTGGGCGGCGTTTAGGGTGCCGTCGGCGAACCACTTCGCGAACGGGGTGTTGGACCAGTCCAGCACCTCGGTGAACTGCTTCTTCCAGCTCAGCAGCTGCGCGCGGGCGCGCCAGAACTCCAGACGGTCCCGCTCGGCCTCGAGGTAGAGGGACGGTCGCGCCACGGCGTCCTTCACGAACTCGGAGCTCGGGGGGAAGCTGCGGGACTCGTGGGAGAGGCTGTCGATTCCGACGGGGGCGTCTTCGGGCATCATCGCTCCTGGGGTGCTGGGCTCCCGGCCCATGGAGGTGTGGTCCCGGACACGGTATCGCAACGGGAGGGGGCTCAGCCCTGCACCGCCGCATGGATCTCGACATGCGACCCGTCCGGATCGGTCAGGTGCACGGCTCGCGCGCCGTGGGGATCGCGGACCTGCGCGTCGTACCCGGCCGACCGCAGGCGGGCGGCGAGCTGCGTGAGGTCCTCCGAGGTCTGGAAGCCCAGACGCACCTGGAGGCTCGGGCCGAACGTGCCGTCGCCGGGCCGGGTGCGCCGCGAGTCCGGCCCGGGGGCGTGCAGGCCGATGATCCCGGAGCGGCCCGGGCCCCGCAGGGCCTGCCACCCGTCGTCCGCCGGGCCCTGGGGGACGAAGCCGAGACGGGCGAAGAAGGCGGCGTCACGGGCGAAGTCCTCGCTGGTCAGGACGGCGACGACGCTCAGCCGCGGATCGGCGCCGGCGGGATCGTGCTCCTGGTAGCCGTACGGGTCCTCCTGGTCCTCGTTCAGGCCGATGGCCTCTCCGGCCGGACCCGTGATGACACCCTGCTTCCCGTAGGACTCGTCCCAGACGGCGACCTCGAGGCCTTCCGCCTCGAGCTGCTTCGCGGCCGCGAGCGCGTCGGGGACGACGAGGCAGAGGTCCGTGTCCCCGTGCGCGGCTCCGGTCGCGGTCGATGCGGCGCCGTGCACCAGGACACGGCCGGCGCCTGCATGGAGGTCCCCGAAACTGTCGTCCCCCGCGGTCAGCGACGGGGCGAGGCCCAGGGTGCGCAGGAAGGCGATCACCGCGGCGGGCCGGGACGAGAAGCGCAGCGGGAGGACGGCGAGGGACGGGTCGGGCGTGCGGGACATGGCAGAGCTCCTTGCGACGGGCTGTCAGGGCGGCAGGACGAGGCGGGTCAGCGGGGAGGCTGCGGCGTCTCGAGGTACTGGGTCAGGGCCTTCTCCACGAGCGCGGAGAGGCTGGTGGACTCGTCGATCGCGCGGTGCTTGACCGCGACGACGAGCTGCTTGGGCAGGTAGATGTTGAACTGCACCTTCTCGGATGGCATGCCAGCATGCTAGCAATCTAGGTCCGGTCGCACAACGCCCAACCCGGACAGCCCGAGCTCCTCCCATGACACCGCAGGCCTGCGTCCGCTAGGTTCGCTGGACAGGCCCCGCTTCCCGTCCCTGGAGTACCCGTGATCGCTCGACGCCTCCTCGCCTTCGGCGCCCTCGCCTCCCTCGCCGTCGGCGCGTCCGCCTGCAGCTCCGGCGGATCGGACGAGGAGCCGACCGCCGCCCCCACCACCGCGCAGCAGGCGTCCCCGACACCGACGCCGAAGGTCCTGGCGCCCGAGGGCATGACGCCCCGGCAGACTCCCCCGCCGGTGGATCCCCCCGACCCCGCGGACTTCCCCGGCATGCAGGAGCAGACCGAGGAGGGAGCGCAGCAGGCCTTCGCCTACTTCTGGGCCGTGGCGATCACGGCGAACCAGAGCGGCGACACCAGCGCCCTGGAGGAGCTCGGCGCGGAGTCCTGCGACGCCTGCACGCAGTACATCGGCCAGGTCGCCGAGCGCGTCGAGAAGGGCCAGCTCTGGCCCCCGGCCACCGTGACGACCGACGCGCTGGAGAAGTACGAGGACACCGACATCGACAACGTCGTGCTGTACCGCTTCACCGTCACCTTCGAGGAGCAGGAGGGGAAGAAGACTCCCGACCCTGCCAGCTACGTGAGCGTCGGCGGACTCGAGTGGAGCGATGGAGGGTGGAAGGTGCTGGACTTCGCCCTGCAGAGCCAGGACGCATAGCCCGGGCCCGCCAGGCACCACCCCGCACCCGTTATCCACAACGAGCACGATCCGATGGCGCACGCTCGGCCCCTGGGCTAGGTTCTCCGGAAAGCCCCAGAGACCCCTCCCTCCTCAGGAGTCCCCGTGACCTCTCGCCGCCTCCTCACGCTCGGCGCCATCGCGGTGCTCACCGGCGCCGCCTGCAGCCCGCCGGCCGAGTCCCCCACCACCGCCCCGCCCACGAGCGCCGAGAGCACATCACCCTCCGCCGCGGAGACGACTCCCGAGGAGGCCACGACCCCGGCCGTCCCCGCACCGGATCCCGCGGACTTCCCGGGGAAGGACGAGCACACGGAGGAGGGGGCCAAGCAGGCGGTTCGTTACTACTGGGCAGTGCTCTTCTGGGGTTTTCAAACAGGTGAACACGAAAGCTTCTCAGAACTATACTCCGAGAACTGTGCAAACTGTGCTGGAAATCGGGAAGTAATCAAGGATATCGCCAAGAACGAAAACCCCTGGGGTCCAACGGAGCTTCAGGATACAGAACTCAGCGCACGAAGCAATACTGACGGATATGAGTATATCGTTGACTATTACTTCATCGTGGGCGAGCATGAAGTGAGAGCTCCCGGCTCCTCGAAAGCCAAGATTGAGCCTGCCCAGACCTACTTGAGCGCTGTCGCAGTAGTGTGGTCCGACGACAAGTGGATTGTTGACTCCATTCATCTCGAACTACCCGAGGCTTCCTAGCCATGACTCCAGACTTCACTTCGTTAAGCGACATGGGTACTTCGGCACCTCGCTACCGCCGAATCGGTATCACACTTGCCTTGACCATTCTCACCCTTTTGCAGATCACCTTCTCGGGCGAAGTATTCGCAGACGGCGAGCAGTCCGAGCCCCCGCCTGAACCGACACCCGGCGTGTACACCGAAGATGCCGTCCAAGCCTTTGGATTGGACTCGAGTCTGTTGATCCCAGGCTCCAACACGGGGACCACGGAAGAGAATGGGTCGAGAAGCGGATCAACTACCGACCACATCTCACGCTTCTTCGAATCGTGGGAGACCGTCGGCGATGACTTCTCCTGCGACCAGTCCGGAGACTCGGGAGATTACGGCGGGTGCATCGGGATCGCGACCGTCTGCCCCGTCGCCGACGCCGTCGTCTCGTTCACGAACAGTGAGGGTGACTACAGCACCCTTCCGACTCTCCAGGAGGGCACCCGCACCGACCGCGTGAACCAGACCTCCCAGGACCTCGGAGTGAGGTGCTACTCCGCACTGGTCGGGGATCCCGCCGCGGGTGGAGCGGCCGTCGTCATCACGGTCACCCGCGAGGACTTCGCCAAGCTTCCGGTCATCGCTCCCGAGGCGCATGCGGGGCCCGTCGACGGCTGGGTTCCGGTGAACATGGACGTCGTCCTGTACACCGATGCGGAAGATCAGACGCTGGAGACCTCGGTCCTCGGCATCCCCGTCCAGATCCGCGCCATCCCCGTCAGCTACACCTGGGACCTCGGCGACGGAAACACCATCACCACGAGTGAATCCGGCCGCCCGTACCCCGCCAAGGACGTCACGGGCACCTACCGCTACGAAGGCTGGTACGACGTCACCCTCACCACCACCTATGCCGGGCAGTTCTCCGTCGCCGGCGGGCCGTGGCAGGACATCGAGGGAACCATCGATGTGGCCTCCGAGCCGGTCGCCCTCTTCTCGAAGTCCCTCGAGTCCCGTCTGGTCGACGGGGACGTCCCCGTCGACGAGGACGCCGATCCCTGGATCCCCGCCCGGTCCCCGGACACGGAGGGCCCTCAGGACCCCGAGGCTCGGGATCGCTCCCTATGAGGCGTCGCGGCGCCGCACCGGCCGAGGGGCTCACCGTCGTCACCGGCGCGAGCGGAGGGATCGGTGCCGCGCTCGTCGATTCCCTGGCGCGGCCGGGCGCCCGACTGGTCCTCACGGCGCGGCGGGCCGACGCCCTCGACCGCGTCGCCGAGCAGGCGCGCGCCCGGGGTGCTCAGGTCTCCGTCCGCGTCTGCGACCTGCGGGACGAGGATGCTGTCGCGCGTCTCGCCGCGCTGATCCTCGAGCACGACGGCGTCCCCGACACGGTGATCTGCTGCGCCGGCCGCTCGCTGCACCGACCGCTCGCCCGATCCTTCGCCCGACCCGATGACCTGGGCCGGCTCAGCGCCGTGAACCTGGTCGGCACGGCCGGTCTGATCCTCGCCCTGCTGGAGCCGATGTGCGCCGCAGGACGGGGCACCGTCGTCGCCGTCACCAGCGCCGCCGCCCGGATCCCCGCGCCGGGCTGGGCGGCGTACACCGCGAGCAAGGCGGGGCTGGACAGCTGGCTGCGATCGATCCGTCCCGATGCGGCGCGCTGCGGCGTCCGGATCGCCATCGCCGAGGTTCCTCTGGTGGCGACGACGATGTCCGCCCCGCTGTACGGTGCGGCGCCGCGCGGCGCCCTGTCGCCACAGCAGGGCAGCGCCTTCGTGCTGCGCGCGCTGCGACCGCACCGGACGCTGGTCTCACCGCTCTGGGCGCGCATCACAGCACCGATCGCGCAGGCGGCGCCCGCCGCCGGCGCTCGCGCCGCGGGGCGCATCGGGCGACTCGCCGTCCGCTTCGCACGCCGCGACCGATGACCGCCCTCACCCTCGCGACGGTGCTGCGTCTGCGGGCTCGCCTGTCCCCCGGCAGCCCCGTGCTCGTCGACGTCCACGGGCAGCTCACCGCGGCGGATCTGCTGGAGCTGGCCCGCCGCACCCGGCCCTCCAGGCACCACCGCGGTGTCCGCGCCCAGGACGCGGGCACGCCGGCGCCCGCAGACGTCCACCTGCGCCCCGGTCCGCTGCGCGAGATCCTGGCCGAGGTCGCCGCACCGGGTGTGCGGCGCATCGCCGTGCGCTCCTCGGGCACCACGGCGGCGCCTCGGGCGCTGACCCGAGGGCCGCTCAGCCTCACGCAGCTGGCTCTCGGGCTGGATCTCGCGCACCGTCTGGGCATGCGCCCCGGACGCACCATCGCCTGCGCGGCTCCGGGAGAGCATGGCCACGGGCTGTCCGCCGCGGCAGGAGCCCTCGCCCTGGGGATGGTGCTGGTGGACGTCTCCCGGCTCAACATGCCGGCCGCCCATGCCCTGCTGCGCAGCACCGCCCCGGACCTGATCACGGGCGTGCCCGTCCACCTCCTGGATCTCGCCCGGACCGGTCCGCTGCCCATCCCCCGCGCCCTCAGCGGCTCCGACGTCCTGACCGCCTCGATGCGCCAGGAGCTGCTGGCCGCAGGCATCGGCCGGGTGCACGATGTCTACGGCACCACCGAGACGGGATCGCTGTGCGTGGACGGCGTGCCGCTGCACGGAGTGCGGATCCGGGAGCGCGACGGGCTGCTCGCGGTGCGCTCGCCCTTCACGCAGGGGCGCACGGTCATCACCGATCGCGGACGGATCGGCTCGGACGGCACCGTGGCGGTGACCGGCCGGGCGGACGGCCGCGTCTCCTCCGGCGGTCTGCTGCACGATCCAGGGGCCGTGCGGGCCTTCGTCGCCGGTCTCCCCGGCATCGCGGCGGTGCGGCTCGAGGTGGTGCCGGATGCCCGGTTCGGCGCCCGCACCCGGGGCCGCATCCGGATCGATCCCGCCCATCCCGCCGCGGGTGGCGGGGACGCGGCGGCGGCGGAGGTCATCCGGCGCGTGCGGGAGGAGGTGCGCGAACGGTTCGGGGCCGCCGCCGTGCCGCGGGAGATCCTGCTCGAGCCAGGACCTCGGACGGACACCGATCAGGATTCCGCTCGCCGCACCTGAACCGCCCTCGGCCCAGAGCGAGGCCCCGGGCTCGCGGCAGGTCTCGACCCCGGGGCAGGCCTCGACCCCGGGCCAGTCCTCGGGTCCTCGCCTGGCCCCGGGCCGGGCTTCGGTTCCCAGCCAGGCCCGGGCCGGGCTTCGGGTCCGATCCGTGAGAGAACGCCGTCAGCACTCCGGCAGGGACACCGGCACCGCCGTGACGGCGAGCCCTCCCATGGCCGTCTCCTTGTAGCGCTCGGACATGTCGCGGCCCGTCTGCCGCATCGTCTCGATGACGGTGTCCAGGGACACGAAGTGCTCCCCGGTGCCGCGCAGGGCGAAGCGGGCCGCGGTGATCGCCTTGACCGCCGCCATGGCGTTGCGCTCGATGCAGGGGATCTGGACGAGACCGGCGATCGGGTCGCAGGTCAGGCCCAGGTTGTGCTCCATCGCGATCTCGGCGGCGTTCTCGACCTGGGCGGGCTTGGCGCCCATCACCTCGGCGAGGCCGGCGGCGGCCATCGAGCATGCCGACCCCACCTCGCCCTGGCAGCCGACCTCGGCCCCCGAGATCGAGGCATGCTCCTTGTACAGCGAGCCGATCGCCGCCGCGGCCAGCAGGAAGCGCACCGCGACCTCGTCGGGGTCGACATCGGCCAGGTAGTGGGTGGCGAAGTGGAGGACGGCCGGGATGATCCCCGCCGCGCCGTTGGTCGGGGCGGTGACCACTCGGCCACCGGCGGCGTTCTCCTCGTTCACGGCGAGGGCGGCGAGGGAGACCCATTCGAAGGCGTTCATCGCCAGGCGCTGCGGGTCCTCGGCGCTGAGGGACTCGTACCAGGGCGCGGCGCGGCGAGGCACCTCCAGCCCGCCGGGCAGCACGCCGTGGGTGCGCACGCCGCGGTCGATGCAGTCGCTCATCGCCCGCCAGATCCTCAGCGCCCCGGCGCGGATCTCCTCGTCGGTGCGCCACTGCCGCTCGCGCTCGAGCATGGCCTCGGAGATCGAGATGCCGCGCTCCTCGCATACCTGCAGCAGCTCCGCCCCGGTGGTGAAGACGCGGCGGCCCTCCTCCTCGGCGACGACGGAGGCGATGGGCTGATCCATGTCCTCGGCGTCGACGACGAAGCCGCCGCCGATGGAGAACAGCTGCCGGCGCACGAGCTCGGTGCCGTCCGCGTCCAGCGCCACGAAGGTCATGCCGTTGGAATGCTGCGGCAGGAAGGTCAGCGGATGCAGGACGATGTCCTCCCCGCGCAGCGCCACCTCGCGCCGCCCGTCCAGGCGGAGCCCGCCGCGCTCGGCGATGTCCGCCACCCGTGCCCGGCCCGCGACCGGGTCGACGGTCTCCGGGTCCGCGCCCTCGAGGCCCATGATGATGGCGTCCAGGGTGCCGTGTCCGTGCCCCGTCGCCGCCAGGGAGCCGTACAGGTGCACCTGCACATCGGCGACCCGGTCCCCGATCGCGGGGTCGTCCAGCACCTCCTGCGCGAAGCGGCTCGCCGCGCGCATCGGTCCCACGGTGTGGGAGCTGGACGGTCCGATGCCGATCTTGAACAGATCGAACAGGCTGACGCTCACCGCCCGCCTCCTCGACGCGGGGGCTTGCCGCCGCCGGGACGCTGTCCCCTGCCCCCGGCGGGGCCCCGGCCCGAGCCTCCGGCGCCGCGGCCCCCGGCACCGCGCCCGCCGGTGCCACGGCCCTCGGACCCGCGACCGCCGAACTCGCGGCCGTCGGCCGCGCCGGCCCGGCCGCCGGGGCGACGGCCGCGCCCCCGGGAGCCGGCACCGCGCCCGGCGGCGCCGCCGGCGCGTCCTGCGGAGGCTGCGCCGCGGGCGGCCGCCCCGGTGCCGCGGCCGCCGGACCGGCCCCCGGCTCCGCCGCGTCCTCCGCCGGCGGGACGGCGCCCGCCGCGGGCCCCCGCGGGTGCCGCGCCCTGCTGCTCCTCGTCCCAGGAGGCGCGCAGCTCCTCGTTGGCGCGCCGGTCCTCGGCGAGCTTGCGGTTGGCGCCGCCCTTGCGCCCGAAGTCGAGCTTGCGGGGAGCGCCCTTGTGCTTGATACGCGAGGGATCCTCGGCGGGCTCCCCGGAGGGGGTGCGGCCGCCGAGGTCGATGAGGGCCTGGGCGGAGGCGTCGCGGACCTCGGACTCGACGGGCTCGACCTCGGCGCCGCTGATCACCTCGCGGACGGGGCCCAGCTGGTGCGGC
Organism: Brachybacterium phenoliresistens; assembly: GCF_039530785.1. NCBI lineage: Bacteria > Bacillati > Actinomycetota > Actinomycetes > Micrococcales > Dermabacteraceae > Brachybacterium > Brachybacterium phenoliresistens. The sequence continues at coordinate 531,173 of NZ_BAAAOW010000002.1, read as the reverse complement.
AGGGCGAGGGTGACGACGGTGCCCTCGGCGCCGGCGCGGGCGGTGCGCCCGGAGCGGTGCACGTACTCCTTCACGTCCGTCGCCGGGTCGACGTGGACGACCATGGTGACGTCGTCGATGTGCAGTCCGCGGGCGGCGACGTCGGTCGCCACCAGCACGGGGAACGCGCCCTCGCGGAAGCCGGCCAGGACGTTGGTGCGCAGGCCCTGCTGCTTGTTGCCGTGCAGCGCCGCGGCCGGGATCCCGACCTCGATGAGCTCCTGGGCGACGCGCTCGGCCCCCAGCTGGGTGCGGGTGAACATCAGGGTGCGGCCGCGGCGGGCCCCGAGCTGCGCGGTGATCTGGCGCTTCTGCTTGGGGTTGATCGCCAGCAGACGATGGCGCATGGTCTTGACGGCCGCGGCGACGGGCGTGGTCTCGTGGGCGACCGGATCGACCAGGAAGCGGTCGATGATCTGCTCGACCTGGCCGTCCAGGGTCGCGGAGAACAGCATCTTCTGCGTGCCCATCTCCGTGTGCTCGAGGATCTGGGTGACCTCGTCGAGGAAGCCGAGGTCGGCCATGTGGTCGGCCTCGTCGATCACCGTGGTCTCCACGCGGTCCAGGAACAGCGCCTCGCGGGCGGCGAGGTCGATCAGCCGGCCCGGGGTCGCCACCACGATCTCGACGCCCCGCGCGAGGGCCTCGGCCTGCTTGTCGATGTTCATGCCGCCGGCGACCAGCTGCGCACGGATCCGCATGGCGCGGGCGAAGGGGTGGAAGGTGTCCACGACCTGCACCGCGAGCTCGCGGGTGGGGACGAGGACGACGCCCAGGGGGCGCCGCTTGTGGACCTTGCGCCCCCGGAAGCGGGCGGTCATCGCGAGCGTGAAGGCGAGCGTCTTGCCGCTGCCGGTCTCGGCGCGGCCGAGCACGTCCCGGCCCGCGAGGGCGTCGGGCAGGATCGCCTCCTGGATCTCGAAGGCGCGCTCGAGCCCCTGATCGGCGAGAACCTCCAGGAGCTCCTCGGGCAGGGCCATCTGGTCGAACCGATCGCTGCGGTGGGGAGATCGGCGACGGGCCTTGGGCATGGTGATCCTCCTGACGGTTCTGACACGTCCATCATCGCGCATGGAAGACTGGGCGCACGATGATGCGCACACTCATGACCTCGAAGATCCACCGTGCGACGGTCACTCAGGCCGATCTGCACTACGTCGGCTCGATCACCATCGACGCCGATCTGCTCGATGCTGCCGGAATCCTGGAGAACGAGCAGGTCACGATCGCCGACATCGACAACGGCGCCCGCCTGGTGACGTATGCCATCGCCGGCGAGCGCGGCAGCGGTGTGATCGGCATCAACGGTGCCGCAGCTCACCTCGTCGCCCCCGGCCACCTCGTGATCATCATGGCCTACGGCCTGTACGAGGACGCCGAGGCCCGCGCGCACCGCCCCCGGGTCGTGCACGTGGACCGCGGGAACCGGATCCTCGCCCTCGGCGAGGACGCCGCCGAGCCCGTGCCGGGCGACGCCTCCCAGATCTCCGGCCGCGAGAGCGCCGGCGTCCGATGATCCCCGCGCGCGCCCCCCGCCGGTCGCATCGGCACCGAGGGGGCCGCGCCGCATGACGGGCGTTCTGTCCGGTTTCCTGATCGTCTGGAGCCTGATCGCGATCGGCTGGGCCGTGGGCCGCACCGGCGTCCTCGGCGACCAGGCGCGGTTCGTGCTGAACCGGGTGACCTTCTTCCTCGCCTCCCCGTCGCTGGTGCTCACGGCGCTGCTCACGAGCGATCTGCGCGAGGTGCTGTCGACCCCGATGCTCGTCGCGGGCCTGTCCGGTCTCCTCACCGGGGCGCTGCTGCTGGTGGGGCTGCGCCTGCTCACCCGGCGCCGCGGCGCGGACCTGGTGGTCGCCGCGATCTCCGGCTCCGTCGTCAACGGCGCCAACATGGGCTTCCCGATCGCCGCCTACGTGCTGGGCGACATCTCCCATGCCCTGCCGGTGATCCTCTTCCAGCAGGCCGTGTACACGCCGCTGTACCTGTTCGTGCTGCACCGGGTGACCTCGGAGTCGAGCCCCGGCCTGGGCGGGGTGCTGCGCAGCCTCGGCGCGAACCCCGTGATCATCGCCTCGGCGCTCGGCATGGTGCTGGTCGCCTCCGGCGTGCAGCTGCCCGAGGTCGTCCTCGAGCCCTTCGAGGCCCTCGCGGACATGGCGATCCCGGGCATGCTGCTCGCCTACGGGATCTCGCTGATCGGTTCGGCGCCGTATGCCAAGGACGCCGGGTACCGCGGGCTGATCGCCGTGTCATCGGGCGCGAAGCTGCTGGTGATGCCGATCATCGCGCTCGGTCTCGGCGCCCTGCTGGGCCTGCGCGGCCATGACCTCTACGCGGTCGTGGTGATGGCGGCGCTGCCCACCGCCCAGAACGTGTTCGTGGCGGCCTCCCGCTACGAGGCCGCGGAGGAGCTCGCCCGGGACACGGTCCTGACCACCACCGTGGGCACCGTGGCGGTCCTCCTGCTGCTCTCCGCCGTGCTCGGGGTGTGAGCCGGGTTGGTCGCCGGCGTCCGGCGGCGTAGGATCGGAGCGTGGCTCGTCGACTTCTGCTTCCGTAGCCGCGTCGTACCAGGCCTGCTCGCCGTCGCTCCCGCGCGGAGCGTCCGGCCGGCGGCAACGACGCGGCTCCCCTCGTGCGCACGAGGGTTTTTTCATGTCGGGCCCCCGTCGGCCCGAGCAGCGCGGACGCAGCCCGCGAGGACGACGACATCCCCACCCACACGCAGGAGCGAGGAGCACCCATGACCGAGGCGCCGTACCGCTACACGGCACAGATGGCCGACGAGATCGAGCATCGCTGGCAGGACCGCTGGGAGGAGCAGGGCACCTTCCATGCGGCCAACCCCGTCGGGCCGCTCGCCCAGGACGGCGCCGAGCTGCCCGCCGAGAAGGCCTTCATCATGGACATGTTCCCCTACCCCTCCGGGTCGGGGCTGCACGTGGGCCACCCGCTGGGGTACATCGCGACCGACGTCGTCGCCCGCCATCAGCGGATGCTGGGCCGCAACGTGCTGTACACGATGGGCTACGACGCCTTCGGCCTGCCGGCCGAGCAGTACGCGATCCAGACGGGGACGCATCCGCGCGTGACGACCGAGGCGAACATCGCCACCATGCGCCGCCAGCTGGCGCGCATGGGCCTGTCCCATGACCGCCGCCGCGAGCTGGCCACCACGGACGACGAGTTCGTGCGCTGGACCCAGTGGATCTTCCTGCAGCTGTTCGACTCCTGGTACGACCCGGACGCCGAGAACGTCGACGGCATCGTCGGCCGCGCCCGCCCGATCGCGGAGCTGAAGGGCGCCATCCAGGACCGCGAGGTCGACCCGTGGGAGCTGGCCGAGCGCCAGGGCATCGAGCTGCCCGAGTACTGGCGCGGACGCAAGCCCTCGGCCGAGCACTGGGACTCCCCCAAGCGGATCCCCTTCGACTTCCTGGTCCAGTACGAGCCCGAGCACATGCAGGAGCTGGTGGACTGCTTCCGCCTGGCCTACATCTCCGAGACGCCCGTGAACTGGTGCCCGGGGCTGGGCACGGTGCTGGCCAACGAGGAGGTCACCCCCGACGGCCGCTCCGAGCGCGGGAACTTCCCCGTCTTCCGGCGGCGCCTGCGGCAGTGGAACATGCGGATCACCGCCTACGCCGATCGTCTGGTCGACGACCTGGACCGGGTGGACTGGCCCGAGTCGGTGCGCGCCATGCAGCGCAACTGGATCGGCCGCTCGCGCGGCGCCGAGATCACCTTCGAGGTCGAGGAGGCCTCCGACGCGCCCCCGCGGAGCTTCGACGTGTTCACCACCCGCCCCGACACGCTGTTCGGCGCGACGTTCACGGTGCTCTCCCCCGAGCACGAGCTGCTGGCCGATCCCTCCACCCTGCCTGCGGCGTGGCCGGAGGGCACGCGGGAGGCCTGGACCGGCGGCGCCGCGAGCCCGCGCGAGGCCGTGGCCGCCTACCAGGCGCGCGCGGCCGCGGCATCGGCCGAGGACCGCACCGCCGAGGACCGCGAGAAGACCGGCGTGTTCACCGGCCTGTTCGCCGTGAACCCGATGGACGAGCGCCGCGTGCCGGTGTTCACCGCGGACTACGTGCTGACCGGCTACGGCACGGGCGCCATCATGGCCGTCCCCGCGGAGGACCAGCGCGACCACGACTTCGCGACCCGGTTCGAGCTGCCGATCATCCGCACCGTGCAGGTGCCGGAGGACTTCGTCGAGGGGCAGGCCTACACGGGCCCGGGCGAGAAGATCAACTCCGCCCACGGGGATCTGGATCTGAACGGCCTGGACGTGGACACCGCCAAGGCGCGGGCCATCGACTTCGCGCTGGAGAAGGGCTTCGGCAGCGCCCGGACCACGTACCGCCTGCGTGACTGGCTGTTCTCGCGCCAGCGCTACTGGGGCGAGCCGTTCCCGATCGTGTACGCCGAGGACGATCCCGACCGCGCGATCGCCCTGCCGCTGGACCAGCTGCCGGTCCCGCTGCCCGAGCTGGAGGACTTCTCCCCGCGCACCTTCGACCCGGAGGACGCGGACACCGAGCCGCAGACCCCGCTCTCGCGCAACGAGGACTGGGTGCACGTCACCCTGGACCTGGGCGACGGCCCCAAGCGCTACCGCCGCGAGACGAACACGATGCCCAACTGGGCGGGCTCCTCCTGGTACGCGCTGCGCTACATCGACCCGACGGACGAGTCCGCCCTGGTCGAGCCGGCCAACGAGGAGTACTGGATGGGGCCGCGCTCCGAGGGCGGCACCGGCGGTGTGGACCTGTACGTGGGCGGCGTCGAGCACGCGGTGCTGCACCTGCTGTACGCCCGCTTCTGGCACAAGGTCCTGTTCGACCGCGGCATCGTCTCCAGCCAGGAGCCGTTCCACAAGCTGTTCAACCAGGGCTACATCCAGGCCTTCGCCTACACCGACGAGCGCGGCTTCTACGTGCCCGCGGCGGAGGTCGTCGAGGGGCCCGACGGGACCTTCACCCACGCCGGGAAGCCGGTGACCCAGGAGTACGGGAAGATGGGCAAGTCGCTGAAGAACAGCGTCTCGCCCGACGAGATGTACGCCGAGTACGGTGCGGACACCCTGCGCGTGTACGAGATGTCGATGGGCCCGCTGGACCTGTCCCGCCCCTGGGAGACCCGCGCGGTCGTCGGCTCCCAGCGCTTCCTGCAGCGCCTGTGGCGCCTGGTGGTGGACGAGGAGACCGGAGAGGTCGTCGTGACCGACGACCCGGCCGATGTCCCCACCCGGCAGGCCGTGCATCGCACCATCGACGGCGTGCGCCGCGACATGGACCAGATGCAGTTCAACACGGTGATCGCGAAGCTCATCGAGCTGGTGAACCACCTGACCAAGTCCGGGGTCTCGCCCCGGGAGGCGGTCGAGCCGCTGGTGCTGATGGTCTCGCCCTTCGCCCCGCACCTGGCCGAGGAGCTGTGGCAGCGCCTGGGCCATGGGGACTCCCTGGCCCGGGCCGCCTACCCGGTCGCCGATCCTGCCCTGGTGAAGGCCGATGAGGTCACCTGCGTGGTGCAGATCAAGGGCAAGGTGCGCCACCGCCTGGAGGTCGACGCGGAGATCGGCGAGGCGGAGCTGGAGCAGCTGGTCCTGGCCGAGCCGCGCGTGCAGGAGCTGCTGGAGGGCCGGAGCGTGCGCAAGGTGATCGTGCGCGCGCCGAAGCTGGTGAACATCGTCGTGTGATCCTCGAGGGGGCGGACCGCTGGTCCTCCCCGGACGACGGTTATCCACATTCCCGGAGCCGGGGATGATGTCGTGCCGCGACGCGCCTAGCGTCGCGGCATGACCTCTTTCCTGGGCTGCATCCCCGAGCAGATGCGCGAGCTGAACGACCTGATCCTCGAGCGGACGGAGCAGATCCGCGACCTCCTCGAGGGCCTGGGGGTCCTTTCCGGCGCGGTCGGCTGGACCGGGCCCGATGCCGAGGCCTTCCGTGACCGGACCGGGGCGGTGATCGCCCGGGGCGGGGCGACCGCCGCGATGCTGCTGCGCCGCGGGCAGGAGCTGGCCGCCCAGGCCGAGGCGCAGGACGCCGCCAGTGCCCCGGACCGCGGCGCCGTCCCGGGGGCCGAGGGTCCGGGCCCTCGCGGGTCCGCCCTGCCCGAGATCCTCATGGGCCCGACCTCTCCCGGCGGCCCCGCCGGCGGTCCCCCGCCGGCCTCCGGCACCGGGACCTGGCAGGAGACGCTGCGCGATCGCGGCGGCATCGGGCAGCCGCTCGCCGCCACGCCCCAGGAGCTCGAGCGCCTGCGCGAGGCCGGGACGGCGGCCCTCGAGGATCTGCGCACCCCGCGTCCCGGGGTCCCCGCCGAGGAGGGCGGGCTCCGCTACGACGAGGACATCCTCGCCGGCGCCGAAGGGTTCCGGACCCTCGCCCTGCGCAAGGTGCCGGGGCTCGGCCTGCTGCAGGGGGCGAACATCGGTCACGGGAAGATCGAGACCGCCCTCGAGGACGCCGAGTCCTGGCTGATCGCCCACGGGCACGAGGAATGGGTGCCCGCCCTGGACCTGGCGAGCATGCCGGTCACCGTGGGCGGGGCGCTGGTCGGGGACGAGTCGGTGCTGGGGCAGTCGCTGCGCGGGATCGACCAGACCCTCGCCAACCGGGTGCAGACCACCGGCGCCGTGGGCTCGGAGCTGCTGGAGGGCGACCTCGGCGGCGCGGCCCGCGAGCTGGAGTACGGGATGCTGCGCGACATCGAGAACGCCTCCCTGCTCCTGGTGCCGGACCCCACGCGGGCGGTCCTCGGTGCGGGTGAGGAGCTGCTGCACGACATGGCGGACGCCAGCGAGCCGATCGCCCCGGCCCCGGTCTCCGAGCAGATCCACGCGATGGCCGACGGGGTCGGCGGCTTCAAGGACCAGATGGAGGAGGCGCGCGGGCTGCTCACGGACCCGCAGGAGCTGCTGCGCCGCCGCCGCGAGCACCTTCCCCTGCCCTGGGACCCCGCCCCCGCCCAGGGGTGAGGACGGGGCCCCTCTGAGCCCGCGGACCGGCGCGGTCGCCCTCCGCCGGTCCGCGGAGGCTCAGGCGGCGGGCTCGGCGTCGGCCTCGGCCGCCACCGACAGCGCCAGTCCGGGCCCCTCGCCGGACCCGCCCTCGGCCCGATCCACCAGGACCTCCTGGCCGTCCGCGACCTCGCCGCGCAGGAGCATGCGCGCCAGGGCGTCGCCGATCTCCTTCTGCACGAGGCGCTTCAGCGGACGCGCGCCGTAGGCCGGGTCCCAGCCCTCCGCCGCGAGCCAGTCGATCGCCGCATCGGTGACCTCGAGGCCGATCCGGCGGTCGGCCAGACGGTCCGCGACCGAGCGCACCTGCAGGCGCACGATCCGGGCGAGCTCCTCCCGGTCCAGGCGGTCGAACATCACGACGTCGTCGAGGCGGTTGAGGAACTCGGGCTTGAAGGACGCCCGCACCACGTCCATCACGGCCCGCTCCCGGGCGGCCTCGTCCAGGCCCTCGTCCAGAAGGAACTGCGAGCCCAGGTTCGAGGTGAGGATGAGGATCGTGCTGCGGAAGTCGACGGTGCGCCCCTGGCCGTCGGTCAGGCGGCCGTCGTCCAGCACCTGCAGCAGGATGTCGAAGACGTCCGGGTGGGCCTTCTCGATCTCGTCGAGCAGGACCACCGAGTAGGGACGGCGCCGCACGGCCTCGGTGAGCTGACCGCCCTCGTCGTAGCCGACGTACCCGGGCGGGGCCCCGACCAGGCGCGAGACGGTGTGCTTCTCGCCGTACTCGGACATGTCGATGCGGACCATCGCGCGCTCGTCGTCGAAGAGGAACTCGGCCAGCGACTTCGCGAGCTCCGTCTTGCCCACGCCCGTCGGCCCCAGGAACAGGAAGGAGCCGGTGGGCCGGTTCGGATCGGAGATCCCGGCGCGGGCACGGCGCACCGCGTCGGCGACCTCCGTGACCGCGCGCCGCTGGCCGATCAGCCGCCGCCCGATGAGGTCCTCCATCTCCAGGAGCTTCTGGGTCTCGGACTGCAGCAGCCGGCCGGCGGGGATCCCGGTCCAGGAGCCGACGACCTCCGCGATGTCGTCCGGGCCGACGCGCTCGGACACGAGCGGCCGCTCGTCCTCGAGGACGCCGCCGGCCTCGCGCTCCTCGGCGTCCTGCAGCTCCTGCTTCAGCTGCGGGATGTCGCCGTAGAGGATCTTCGAGGCGGCGGTGAGGTCGCCCTCGCGCTGGGCGCGATCGGCCTGCATGCGCAGCTGCTCGAGCTGCGCCTTCAGGTCGCCGACGAGGTTCAGCCCGGCCTTCTCCCGCTCCCAGCGGGCCGCGAGGGCCGTCATCCGCTCGGTGCGGTCGGCGAGCTGGGCGCGCACGGACTCCAGCTGCGCCCGGCTGCCGGGGTCGTCGGATCCCTGCAGGGCCAGCTCCTCCATCTTGAGCCGGTCGACCTGACGGCGCAGGATGTCCAGCTCCACCGGCGAGGAGTCCAGCTCCATGCGCTGGCGCGAGGCGGCCTCGTCGACCAGGTCGATGGCCTTGTCCGGCAGCTGGCGTCCGGTGATGTAGCGGTCGGACAGGGTCGCCGCGGCCACCAGCGCGGAGTCGGTGATCGAGACCTTGTGGTGGGCCTCGTACTTGTCCTTCAGGCCGCGCAGGATGGTGATGGTGTCCTCGACGCTGGGCTCGCCGACGAAGACCTGCTGGAAGCGGCGCTCGAGCGCCGGGTCCTTCTCGATGTTCTCGCGGTACTCGTCGAGCGTGGTGGCGCCGACCATGCGCAGCTCGCCGCGGGCGAGCATGGGCTTGAGCATGTTGCCGGCGTCCAGGGCGCCCTCGGAGCCGCCGCCCGCCCCGACGACGGTGTGCAGCTCGTCGATGAAGGTGATGATCTGCCCGTTGCTGGTGCGGATCTCGTCGAGCACGGCCTTCATCCGCTCCTCGAACTCGCCGCGGTACTTCGAGCCCGCGACCATCGAGGAGAGGTCCAGGGAGATCAGGCGCTTGCCGCGCAGGGACTCGGGAACGTCCCCCTCGACGATGCGCTGGGCGAGGCCCTCGACCACGGCGGTCTTGCCGACGCCGGGCTCGCCGATGAGCACCGGGTTGTTCTTGGTGCGGCGCGAGAGCACCTGCACCACCCGGCGGATCTCGCTGTCACGGCCGATGACGGGGTCCAGCCGGCCCTCCCGGGCCTGCTCGGTCAGGTCGATGCCGAACTTCTCGAGGCTCTGGAAGGTTCCCTCGGGGTTCTGGGTGTCCATGTGCGCTCCTTTCTCGGTGAGCGATTCCGCGGCGGAACGAAGGGCCTCCGGCGTCGCTCCCGCGGAGGCGAGCAGTCGCGCGGCGTCATCCGAGCCGAGCGCGATGCCGATCAGCAGCTGCTCGGTGGACAGGTAGGTGCGTCCCTGGGCGTCGGCCTCCCGGCGGGCGGCCTCCAGGGCGTCGTAGCCGGAGCCGACGAAGGTCGGATGCTCCGGGGCTCCGCTGCCGCTGACCGAGGGCAGAGCCCGCACGGCGGCGTCGGCCGAGGCGGCCGTGGCGGCGGGGTCGACGCCGACCTCCGCGAGGAGGGCGCGGCCGATCCCGTCCTCCTGCGTGGTCAGCGCCCACAGCAGGTGCATGGCGAGGATCTGCGGATTGCCGAGCTCGACCGCCCGCTGGGCGGCGGCGCTCACGGCATCCTGCGAGCGGGTGGTGAATCGGAAATCCACGGTCGTCCTTCCGGTGTGCGATCAGCAGTACACGAGGTGCAACGACACCCGGGTTGAGTCTATTCCGCTCAACTCTGGGGAGGGGGCGGACGGCGCGCGCCGCCCGAGCGCCGGACCGACGGCGTCCCGCCCCGCTACTATCGCAGGGTGCGAGGCGGCATCCGTGCCGTGCGCCCCCGTTCGTCCCCGTCGCGAGGTCCTCCATGACGCATCCCCCGCAGCAGCCTCCCCCGTCCGCCCCGCAGCATCGACCCCGGCCCGGAGCCGCGCAGCACCCCTCCGGGGCCCCGCAGTTCCAGTCCAGCCCGCAGTACGTCGACTACGGCCTGCCCCGGCTCTACGACACCTCGGTCCGCCCGGCCGGCCCGCTGACCGCGGCGCGCTTCGCCCCCGCCCCCGTGCAGGCGCCGCCGCAGGCCCAGCCGCAGTCGGCCTGGGCCACCCAGACGCGCCGGGTGCAGCAGCTCCAGGGCAAGGGCGACCAGTACGTCCCCGTCTCGCGCGTGCTGGCGTGGATCCTGGTGGCGCTGCTGGGCATGGCCCTGCTGGTGGTGCTGGCGTTCTTCTTCTTCCTCTACGCGATCTCGACGACCTCGAGCCCGCTGTGGTGGCTGGGGTACGTCATCATCGCCGGCTTCTCCCTGGTGGTGATCGCCGGGGTCATCTTCCTCGCCGACCGCTGGGATCCGCAGCCCATCCCCCTGCTGCTCAGCGCGGTGCTGTGGGGCGCGGCGATCGCCGTGGCGATCAGCTTCGTGGTCAACACCCTGGTGGGCGAGATCGCCTATGCGGTCAGCGGCTCCGAGGTCGTCTCGAGCTTCGTCGGCGCCGTGATCAGCGCCCCTCTGACGGAGGAGACCTCCAAGGGGCTCGGCCTGGTCGTGCTGTTCCTCATCGCCCGGCGCTACTTCAACGGCCCGCTGGACGGCCTGCTGTACGGCGCGCTCATCGGCGGCGGCTTCGCCTTCACCGAGAACATCCTCTACTACGGCCGGGCGCTGGACGGCGGCGGCATCGGCGGTCTGGCGGTGCTCGGCGTGATCCGCGGCGTGATCGGGATCTTCGGCCACGCGATCTACACGTCCCTCACCGGCGTGATCATGGGCCTCGTGGCGCGCAAGTGGGGCACCCTGCCCGGCGCGCTCGTCTTCCTCGTCGCCACCTGGCCGGGCATCGCCCTGCATGCCCTGTGGAACGGCAGCTCCTTCCTCTTCCCCAGCCTGTGGGGGCTGATCCTCATGCTGATCATCGAGATGTGCCTGTCCGCCGTGTGGCTGGGGCTGATCGGGCTGCTGGTCTGGGACGAGTCCCGCCTGACCCGGGTGCGCCTGGGCGACTACGCCAACCGCGGCTGGCTCACCCATGAGGAGGTCACGATGCTGGCCACCTGGAAGGGCCGGCGCGAGGGCAAGCAGTGGGCGCGGCAGATCGGCGCCCTGCCGACGATGAAGAGGTTCATCCGCGAGTCCGCGGACCTCGCCTCGGTGCGCCAGCGGCTCATGGCCGACGGCGCCAACCCCAAGGTGGTCCGGCACGAGCAGCAGCTGCTCACGCGCCTGACCGCCAACCGCCAGGCGCTGGTCTCGGCGTCCGGCGGCGCCTGAGCCGCCCGGTCCGGCCCGCCCGGGGGTCTCCGTCCGGCCGCCCGGGGGCCTCCGTCCGGCCGACTAGGGCCTCCGGGCGGCCGCCGGCGGCCTCAGTCCGTCTCTCCCCCGGAGCGGTCGAGCTCGTCGCGGCCGCGCAGCCGATCCATCTCGCGCCGCTCCTTCTTCGTGGGGCGGCCGCTGCCTCGGTCCCGGCGGGGCGGGGCCGCGAGCAGCTGCGGGGGCGGCGGCGGGGTGAGGTCCTCGTAGTTCGCCCGGGCCACGGGCGCCCCGACGCGCTTGCGCAGGATCCCGCGGATGACGAGGATCCGCTCCCGGCCCGGGAAGCGCACCCGCAGCTCCTCCCCCACCACGACCTGCTGGGCGGCCTTGGCCGGCTCCCCGCCCCGGCGCACGTGCCCGCCGCGGCACGCCGCGGTCGCCGCCGAGCGGGTCGGGAAGATGCGGGCGCTCCACAGCCACACGTCCAGCCGCACCGACCCCTGGACCTGCAGGGGCACGGCGGGCGCGGGATCGGACCCGGGCGACGGAGGCGGGGCGGGGGCCGAGCTCATGCGGCGACCTCCCGCACCAGCGGCCACGGGTCCTCGGCCTCGAGCAGCTCGGCCAGGGCGAGCACGAGCACGTCGTCCCCGGCCCGGACCGCGCCGATGTGCGCGCCGAAGGGCAGCTGGGTCCCGTCGATCTCCTCCCGGTGCACGGGCACGGAGATCGCGGCACGGCCGGTCATGTTCCAGGTGCTGGTCCAGGGGGTGAAGGCGCACTGGGCGTCGAAGTCCGCGGCCGGATCGGCCAGCTGCAGATCGGCGGGGAAGGCGGGCGGGCCGCTGAGGGACGGGGTCAGCACCGCATCCACCGAGGCGAAGGCCTGCCCGACCGTGCGGGCGAGGGCCTGCATCCCCGCGAGCGCCGAGGAGACGGCGACGCCGTCGTATGCGCGGCCCTGCGCGCGCAGCCACCGGGTGAGCGGCATCAGCTGCTGCTCGGCCTCGGGCGGCAGCGGGATGGAGGCGGCGCCGACGGTCCACAGCGGCATGAAGGTGCGCCACTGCTCGGGGGTGAAGGGGGCCGAGAGCTCGACCAGCTCGTGCCCGGCTCCGCGCAGCGCCTCGCTCGCGCGCTCGACGGCGCGCAGCGCGGCGGGGTGGACGGGGGTGTCGATGTTCAGCGGCTGCGTGAGCACGCCGATGCGCAGCCCGCCGCTGCCGTGGGCGGCGCGCGCCCCGCGGCGGCCCTGCGCCTGCTCGCGGCCCTGGAGCGCCGCGAGGAAGCCGCCCGGCGGCAGCGGCGCCGGGTAGGCGTCGCCCGGCCGGGAGCCGGCGATCGCGTCGAGGCCGGCGGCGACGTCGCGGACCGTGCGGGCGATCATCCCGTCGCTCACCAGACCCGGCCCCTCGGCGCCGTAGGGGCCCGGGGAGACGACCCCGCGGGAGGGCTTCATCCCGACCACGCCGCAGCACGCCGCGGGGATGCGGACCGAACCGCCGCCGTCGGAGCCGTGCGCGAGGGGCACGATGCCGGCGGCGACTGCGGCGGCCGCCCCGCCGCTGGAGCCGCCGGCGGTGCGGCGCAGGTCCCACGGCGTGCGGGCCGGCGCCGCGTGGGCGGGCTCGGTGTAGCAGGGCATGCCGAACTCGGGGGTGGAGGTCTTGCCGATGGTGACGGTCCCGGCGTCCTCGAGCAGGGCCGGGACGCCGTCGGTGACCTCGGCGATGGTCCCGCGCAGCACGGCGCTGCCGGCCTCGAACGGCTCCCCGGCGATGCGGCTGAGGTCCTTCACGGGCACGGGTACGCCCAGCAGCGGCGACCGGCGCGCGAGCTCCGCGGCGGCGGCCGGATCGGTGCGGGCGGCCTCCAGGCGGGTCTGCGCGCGCTCGGCCTGCGCGCGGGAGCGCTCGGCGAGCAGATGCGCGAAGGCCCCGGTCGGCGCGGCCTCCTCGCGCGCCGCCCGCAGCACGGCCTCGGTGTGCTCGCGAGCGTCGGCCTCGCCGCGGCGCAGCGCTGCGGCGAGGTCGAGGGCGCTCAGGTGCCGGGTCTCGGTCATCGTCTCCCCTGCTCGGTGGTCAGCCGCCCTGCGGCGGCGGCCCGGTGGTCAGTGCCGGCGCGAGGCCAGCTGCTCGCGCACGTGCTGGACGACGCCGTCGGCGGCGGCCTCGATCTGCGCGAAGCAGGTCTCGAAGTCGCGCTCGTCGCCGTACCAGGGATCGCGGATCCCGGCGTCGGCGCCGACCTCGGGGTCGAAGGTGCGCATCAGGTGCAGCCGCCCCGCGATCGTCGCTCCTGCCTCGTCCCGGATCGGCTGCAGGTGGTCGTGGTCCATGGCGAGGATGAGGTCCGCGTCCTGCAGGGCGCGCCGGGTCATGCGGCGGGCGCGATGCTCGTGGGACGCGATCCCGTGGGCGTCCAGCAGGGCCCGGGCGCGCGGGTCGATCGGCTCGCCCTCCTCCCAGCCGGTGGTCCCGCAGGAGGCGACGCGCACCTGGGCGGCGAGGCCCTCCGCGGCGAAGCGCTCGCGCAGCAGGAGCTCCGCCAGGGGCGAGCGGCAGATGTTGCCCGTGCACACCGTCAGGACGAGGTAGCTCACGGTGCCGGGTCCTGGGGAGCGAGCAGATCGGCGTAGTCCTCATGACGTGCGATCCATCCGGCGGCGAACCAGCAGGTCGCGACGACCTTCCCGCCGTGGGCGCGGACGTCGTCCAGGGCGAAGCGGACCAGGCGCGAGCCGAGCCCCTCGCCGCCGTGGTCCGGGTCCACGATCGTCGAGCGCAGGTCGCGGACGAAGCCGCCGCCGGGGATCGGCTCGTCCGCATAGGCGAGCACGGCGAGGACCGACGCGCCGCGCAGCAGCTCGTAGCGATCACGGTCGGGATCGTGGACCAGGCGGTCGTCGCCCGCGGCCGAGCCGCCATCGGTGGTGCCGGACGTCGTCTCCATGGTCCATCACGGTACACTGCCGCTCATGCCCGCGCCCCTGATCTGGCACATCACCGAACTGGCCGCCTGGGAGGACGCGGTTCCCCGAGGTGTCTACGAGCGGTCCACCCGCGGCCGAGACCTCGGCGAGACGGGCTTCATCCATGCCACCCTGCCCGAGCAGATCTCCGTGGTCGCCAAGCGCGTCTACCCCGACCGGCCGGACGGTCTGGTGATCCTCGAGATCGACGTGCACCGCGTCGAGGAGGCCGGGGTGATGGTGAGCTTCGAGGAGGACACCATCGGCACCAGCGGCCAGGCGTATCCCCATATCCACGGCCCCCTGCCCATCGGCGCCGTGATGCGGCTGCGCCGCACGAAGTGGCTCGGCCGCGAGTTCGTCGTCGTCGCCTAGCGCCGTGGTCGCGCGAGGCGGTGCGGACGTACCATCGAGCATGGCCCGATACCTCGACATCCATCCCGTCGACCCGCAGCCGCGCCTGATCGAGCAGGCCGTGCGGATCCTCCGCGACGGCGGCCTGATCGCGTACCCCACGGACTCCTGCTACGCGCTGGGCTGCACCCTGGACAACGCCGACGGCCTCGAGCGGATCCGGCGGATCCGCCAGGTCGGTCAGAACCACGACTTCACCCTCGTCTGCGCGGACTTCGCCCAGCTGGGCCAGTTCGTGATCATCTCCAACCCGGTGTTCCGCCTGGTCAAGAACTCCACCCCGGGCCCGTACACCTTCATCCTCCCGGCGACCAAGGAGGTCCCCCGGAGGATGTCGCACCCGAAGAAGAAGACGGTCGGGGTGCGCATCCCCGAGCATCGGGTGGCCCATGCCCTGGTCGAGGCGCTCGGCGAGCCGATCGTCTCCTCGACCCTGCTGCTGCCCGGGCACGAGGAGCCGCCCAGCGAGGGCTGGCAGGTGCAGGACCTGCTGGACCACCAGCTCGAGGCGATCATCGACTCGGGCGAGGTCGGCATCGACCCCACCAGCGTCGTGGACGTCTCCTCCGGCACGGTCGAGGTCCGCCGCGAGGGCGCCGGGGACGTCGCGCACCTGCTGTGAGCGCCCCGCCGTCCGCGCCCCGGGTGCTCGTCGTCGACGACGACGCCGTGCTGCGCTCGGTGCTGCGGGACTACTTCGAGGCCGATGGCTTCGAGGCCACGCCCGTCGGGGACGGGCCCGCGGCCCTCGAGGGCGTCCGGACCCTCGACCCGGACCTGGTGATCCTGGACCTCTCCCTGCCGGGGATGGACGGCCTCGAGGTGTTCCGGCGCCTGCGGGCCGCCGGCTGCGGCACCCCTGTGATCATGCTGACCGCCCGGGCGGAGCAGCCCGAACGGATCCTCGGCCTGGAGATCGGGGCCGATGACTACGTCGCCAAGCCCTGCTCCCCGCGCGAGGTCGTGCTGCGGGCCCGCTCGGTGCTGCGCCGCAGCGCCGCCGCGGCCGCGGCCTCCTCCGGCGCCGCCGAGGCCCCGGCGGTGCTGCGCGACGGGGACCTCGAGCTGGATCCGCGCGCAGGCACCGCGACCCGCGCCGGGGCGCCGCTGCCGCTGCCCCCGCGCGAGTTCGCTCTGCTGGAGAGGTTCCTGAGCCGGCCCGGGGAGCTGCTCGAGCGCGATGAGATCCTGCGCAGCGTGTGGCACTGGGAGTACGGGGACCCCTCCACGGTGACGGTGCACGTGCGCCGGCTGCGGGAGAAGGTCGAGGAGGACCCGGCCCGCCCGCGGCGGCTGGTGACTGTCTGGGGGCGCGGCTACCGATGGGATCCGGCGCGGTGAGCGCCGCCCTGCTCACCGCGCTCGCGGCGGCGGTGCTCACGGGGGCGGCCGGTTCTGTCCTCGCCGTGGTGCTCGCCCGGCGCCGCCTCGCCTGGGCGGTCGTGGCGGCGCCGCTGGCCGCGGTCGCCGCGGTGGCCGCCGGCGTCCTCGCCGGCACCCGGCTGATGCTGTTCGGCCCCGAGCCCTCGCGCCAGCTCACCTCGATCGTCGTGGTCTCGGCGGCGGTCGCCGTGGCCGTCGGCGTGATGGTCTCCTGGCAGGTGGCCCGCGCCGAGCGCGCCCGGGAGGCCGAGCGCATGCGCCAGGAGCTGGTCAGCCACCTCTCCCATGACCTGCGCACCCCGCTGGCCGGGATCCGGGCCATGTCCCAGGCGCTCGAGGACGGCGTCGGATCGGAGCGGGAGGCGTACCCGCGCCGCATGCTCGCGCAGATCGACCAGGCGATCACCCTGGCCGACGACCTGCTGTCGCTGTCCACCTACCCGCTGCCCCGGCGCCCCCGGGAGGAGGTGCGCCTGCACGATCTCGTCTCGGACGCGGTCGCGGGGCTGCGCGCCGAGGCCGACGCCGAGGGCGTGGAGATCCGCGGAGAGGTGCCCGCGCACCTGCAGGTCCCGGCCGATGCCCGCGAGCTGCTCCGCGCCGTGACGAATCTGCTGGTGAACGCGGTGCGCCACACGCCGGCCGGCGGCGAGGTGCTGGTGTCGGCGCGGGAGGAGTCCCGGGGCCGCGTGGTGCGGGTCCTCGTGCAGGACTCCTGCGGCGGCATCGACGAGGAGACGCGGCGGCGCATGTTCGATCCGCTGTGGCGGGGCGATGCGGCACGCAGCCCGCAGCGGCCCGGCGCCGGTCTGGGGCTGGCGATCGTGCGCTCGGTCGCGAGCGCGCACGGCGGCTCGGTCGCCGCCCGCAGCGCTCAGGACGGCTGCGAGGTGTCCTTCACCCTCGCACGTCCACGCTGATGCGGTGGTACCCCTGCGACCCGTTCGGGGCGGGCGGGGCGACCTCTGCGCTCTGCAGCTCGCCGGAGGCATCGGCCGCCCGGGCCGCCAGCACGTGCTCTCCCGGGGCCAGCTCGAGGCGCACCACCCACTGGCGCCAGTAGTCGGCATTGACGTCCTCGGACAGCTCGGCGTCGATCCAGGGGCCGTCATCGACCTGCACCTGGACGGCGCCGACGCCCCGGTGCACGGCCCACGCCACGCCCGCCACCGCGACCCTGCCGTCGGCCCCGGGCTCGGCGCGGCCGTTGCCGCGCGGGGTGTCGATGCGCGCCGAGGTCTTCACCGGCCCCTTCGCGGACCAGCCGCGGGTGGTCCAGTAGGCGACCTGCTCGGCGTAGGTCCCCACGCTGAGCGTCGTGAGCCATTTGGTGGCCCCCACGTAGCCGTACAGCCCCGGCGTGAACAGCCGGGCGGGGGCGCCGTGCTCCGGGCTGAGCGGCTCGCCGTTGATGGCCACCGCGATGAGGGCCTCGCGGTCGTCCGTCAGCGCCTCCAGCGGGGTGCCGGCGGTGAACCCGTCGACGGAGGTGGACAGCACCTGGTCGGCGCCGCGGAGCGGGACCGCGCGCGCGAGCAGGTCCCGCACGCGCACCCCCTGGAACCGCACGGAGCCGATGAGGTCGCCGCCCACCGGGTTGGACACGCACAGCATGGTCGCATCGTGCTCGACCATCGGCATCGCCATCAGCTCGGGCAGGGTGATCTCATAGGGGTTCTCGACCATGCCCTCGATCCGCAGGCGCCAGGTCTCGGGGTCGTACCCGGGCACCACCAGCGCGGTGTCGATGCGGTAGAGCTCATCGGCCGGGGTGCGCAGCGGGCTGATGCCCTCGACGTCCAGGCCCTCCGGCAGCTCCGGGGCCTGCACCTCCGGCTCCGGGACGGCCACCAGCTCCGGGGTGACCTGCGGTGCGGGGCGCAGGGCACGGCCCAGCAGCGGCGCGAGCGCGCCGAGCGCCCCGAGGCCCGCGCCGGTGGCCAGCAGACGCCGGCGCGAGGCGCCGCCGATGGCCGCAGGATCCGCCTGCTCCTCCTGGGCCCGCAGCAGCTGGGCGCGCAGCAGGCGGAGGGCGCCGATGCCGCCGGCGGCCAGGACCAGCCCCGCCACCAGCGATGACGGCGCGACGGCGACACGCAGCAGCGCGGCGAGGATCGCGATGGCGCCGACCGCTGCGATCCAGATCGTGGCCCAGCGGGCCGTGCGGGCCAGGCCGGAGCCGATCACGGCGGTGATGGCGAGGGTCCCCGCGAGCACGCAGCCGATGAGGAAGGGCTTGTCCGCCGTCCCCAGCAGCCCGATCACCAGGTCCTTGACCGGCGGCGGGGTGAGGTCGATGGTCACCGCCCCCACCAGGGACACCGGGGAGGTGCGGGGCTGGACGAGGGCGGCGGCGAGCTCGGCGAGACCCAGGCCCAGGCCCGCCGCGACCGCCGTCGTCAGCGCTCCGGCCACCCGTGCGCCCCCGGCCTGCGAGCTCGTGCTCATGCTCTGGTCACTCCCCGCCGTCCGTGCCGGTCATGTCCTCGTCCTCGGTCATGGAGCCCTCGGTCATGGAGTCCTCCGTGCCGGAGTCCCCGGACATGCCCTCCTCGGAGCCCATGTCCTCCTCCATCATCTCTCCTCCGCCGTCGGAGGTCATCGGCTCCTCCATCATGTCCCCGCCGCCGTCGGAGGACATCGGCTGCTCGGTCATCTGCTCCTCGGTCATCTCCTCGGAGGGGTCCTGCTCCCCGGCGCCGCCGGTGGAGCCGCAGGCGGCGAGGCCGAGGGCGGCGGCGGCGCCGAGGAGCGCGGCGCCGGTGCGCAGGAGGGTCGTGGGACGGGTGCGGATGCGGGATGCGGTGTTCATGCCCCCATGCTCCCCATCGGACGCGGAACGAGCGCTGACGGGGTCCTTACGGAACCCTTACGACCGCGCCGCCTCCCCGGGCCGATGCGGGGCGCCGGGGGTGCGGCGCGGGGCCAGGGCCCCGGAGAAGACGAGGATGCCGACCGCATAGATCGGCACCAGCCACAGGGCGTAGCGCAGGGTGAGGGCATCGGCCAGAGCACCCACCAGCGGCGGGGTGAGGAAGAAGCCCAGCCGGGCCAGCCACCCGACCACGGTGATGCCGACCCCGGGCGGCAGTCCCGGCATGTCGTCGGCCCCGCGGTAGGCGGCGGGGAACAGCGTCGCCACGCCCCAGCCGGCGGCGGCGAAGCCGATGATCGCGGTCACCGGGTGCGGCAGGATCAGCGCGAGGCTCATCCCGACCGCGGCGATCAGGGCGCCGAGCCGGGCGGTGGTGCGGTCGCCGAGCCGGTCGACGATCGCATCGCCGAGGAAGCGGCCCACGGTCTGGGTGCCCTGCAGCGCGACGAACGCGAGGCCGGCGACGAAGGGCACCGCATCGAAGGTCGACTGCATGAACAGGGCGCCCCAGGTCCCGCCGGCATCCTCGGTGGAGCCGGCGAAGATGAGCACCATGCCCAGGGCGAGGACGAGCCCCAGGGGGCGCAGGGCGATCCCGCGGATGCTGCGCCCGGTGGACGGGGCGAGGACCGCGGGGACCTCCCCGGCGGCCGCGGGGGCCGGGCCGGCGCCGTGGACCTCGCCGCGGGCCGCGTGCTCGCGCTCGGGCGCCTCCCGCTCGGTGCCGTCGGGACCGGTCAGCATCCCGCGGTACGCCCATGCCGCGGCGGCTCCGAAGACCACCAGGCCCAGCAGGCCCTGCAGCCACAGCGGCAGGGCGAGCTGCGCGGCGAGGCCGCCCAGCAGACCGCCGCCCACCGCGCCGAGCGACCACCAGCCGTGGTAGCTGTTGATGATCGAGCGCCGGTACCGCCGCTCGACCCGCATGCCGTGGGCGTTCATGCAGATGTCGGTGAGGGCGTCGGCCGCGCTGGCCAGCAGCAGCGCCCCGGCCAGCCACAGCCAGGAGCCCGAGATGTAGATCAGCAGATGGGTGGTGCTGGCGACGACCTGGAAGACCACCGCGACCCGCGCCGAGCCGAACCGCGCCATGAGCCGCGCCGCGAGCAGGCCGGCGATCAGGCCGCCGACGGGACCGATGCCGACCGCGAGGCCGAAGGCCGTGTTGCTCAGGCCGATGGACTGCACGATCTCCGGGTACCGCGGCAGGATCGCGCTGAAGGACGCGCCGTTGAGCAGGAACAGCAGCGAGACGGCCCAGCGGGCGCGGCGGGCATCGAGGGCGACGGGGAGCGCGGAGGCGCGCGGGCTCGGGGACACCACGGAATCCTTTCACCGCGGGCCTCCCGCCGCCAGCGCGTCCGGCCCGTACTCTGGGCGCATGTCGACACACATCGGTGCAGCGCCCGACCAGATCGCTCCCTATGTCCTCATGCCCGGAGACCCCTATCGCGCCCGCTGGATCGCCGAGACCTTCCTCGAGGATCCCGTCCAGATCACCGACATCCGCGGGATGCTCGGATTCACCGGCACCTATCACGGCGTGCGGATCACCGCGCAGGGCTCGGGCATGGGCCAGCCCTCGATGGGGATCTACGCCCACGAGCTGTTCCAGGACTACGACGTGCAGGCGATCATCCGCGTCGGGACGTGCGGGGCGATCTCCGACCGCGTCTCGGTGCGCGACGTGATCCTGGGGACCTCCGCCTCGACCGACTCCGCCATGAACCGGTCCCGCTTCGGGGACGTGACCTACGCCCCGGCCGCCGACTTCGAGCTCGCCCGCATCGCCGCGGAGGTCGCCGACCAGGGGATGCTGCCCGTGGTGGCGGGGGGCCTGTTCTCCTCCGACCACTTCTACAACCCCGATGCGAGCATCACCGGGACGCTCGCGCAGTACGGCGTGCTGGGCGTGGAGATGGAGGCGGCGGCGCTGTACACGCTGGCCGCGCAGTTCTCCCGCCGGGCGCTGGCGGTGTGCACCGTCTCGGACCACCTCCTCACCGGGGAGGAGACCTCCGCCCAGGAGCGCCAGGAGACCTTCGAGGACATGATCGTGCTCGCCCTCGACACGATCGAGCGGCTCGAGAACCGCTCCCGCTGACGCGGCGGCGCCCGCCGGGGCAGGGCCGGCCGGGCCGGCAGAGCCGGCGGGGGCGCCGGCCCGGGCACGACGAGGGCCCCGGATCCGCGGATCCGGGGCCCTCGTGCGGGAGCGGCGGGGCCGCTCAGACCATGTACTTGGGGATCGCCGTGAAGGTGATGAACAGCGAGACCAGGCACATCGCCAGGCCCACCAGGAACAGGTACCAGCCCACGGTGTAGAGGCTCATCACGTACAGGCCCGCGACGAACAGCACGAACAGGATCGTGGTGAGCGCGACGGAGCTGACGAGGCTGTTGCCCTCGCTGGTCACGTGCGACTCCCGCGTGCTCGCGGTGGCGGTGTGCTGCTCAGTGGTCATGCTTCCTCCCGGGACGGCGCAGATGGTGCCTATCGTACGCCAGCGCGGACGGTGCCCGCGGCCGACGCGGCCCGCGCCGTGGCCACGAAGTGATCGAACAGTCCCGCCCCGGCCTCGCCCAGCTCCGGGTGCCACTGCACCGCGAGGACGGGGCTGCCCGCCACGGCCTCGAGAGCCAGCACCACGCCGGAGCCGGCGTGGGAGCCCACCGCGCGCAGCGCCGGCGGCACCTCGCGGACGGCCTGGTGGTGGTAGGCGGTGACGCGGGCCCGGGTGCCCAGCGCGAGCGCCAGATCGCTGGCAGCGCTCAGCTCGACGTCGACCTCGGTGGGCTCCAGGCCGGTGGTCGGGTAGGCCTCGACGTCCTCGGGGAGGTGCTGGTGCAGGGTGCCGCCCTCCGCGGCGGCGATGATCTGCAGGCCGCGGCAGATGCCGAGCACCGGCACGCCGGCGCGGCGGGCGAGGGCGTACAGCCCCGCCTCGAAGGCGTCGCGCTCCGGATCGGGCGTCAGGTCCGTCTCCCGGGGATCGGCCCCGTACAGCGACGGGTCCAGGTCGCGGCCCCCGGAGAGGACGAGGCCGTCGAGCTCGGCGAGCTCCTCCTCGGTCCACAGGTCCTGCGGGGAGAGGATCACGACGCGGGCACCGGCCTCGCGCAGGGCCCGCACGTAGTGCTCGGTGAGGGTGACGGCGTCGTGGCCCGCCCAGGCGCCGGACATCATGCGGGTGGTTCCTGCGGTGATGCCGATGAGCGGGCGGCGGGTGCTGAGCCGGGCCATGACGTTCCTTTCCGCGAGGAGCCTGCGCCCCCGGGCGGGGACGCGCCGCAGGTGCGACGAGGTCCATTGCACGCGCCCGGGGCGCGCGGGGTCGACCTGTGTGGCCGAATATGACGCGGTCCGGCCGCCTCTCTGGTAGGAACGTGCCCATGAGCGCACATTCCTCCGATGCCCTCGTCATCCAGCTCGACCCGACCTACGGGCCCGGGCAGCTCGTCCCGGCGCTCGAGCGCGCCGGGCTGCAGATGCACCTCGTCCAGCCGCACCGCGGCGATCAGGTGCCCACCGACCTGCGACGGATGGAAGGCCTGGTGGTCCTCGGCGGGGCGCTGCACGCGCACGACGACTCGCGGGTCCCGCACCTGCGGGCGGTGCGCGCGCTGCTGCGCACGGCCCGCGGGCGGAACCTGCCCACCCTCGGCATCGGCCTCGGCGCCCAGCTGCTGGCGCTCGCCCTCGAGGGGAGGATCGGGCCGGCCCGGGCGCGGGACGCCGGGAAGCTGCTGCGCCTGACCGAGCTGACGCTCACCGACGCCGGCCGGGCGGACCCGCTGCTGTCGGCGCTGGCCGAGCACCCCGTGGGGATGGACATCGCCGGGGACGGCGTCCGATCCCTGCCGCCGGCCTCGACTCTGCTGGCCACCGACGCCCGCGGCGGCGTGCAGGCGTTCCGCACCGAGGAGGTCCTGTGGGGCCTGCAGTTCCATCCGGAGGCCGATGAGGCGCTGGTGCGCGCGGCCGTCGGCTCCACCGCCTGCCTGCCCGCGGCCGACGACCCGGTGCGCGCCGCCTGGACGGCGCTGCTGGACGCCTTCGCCGATCAGGTCCGCACGGGCTGACGGATCGCCTGCTCGTAGCAGCCGCGCAGCTGCTCGGCGAGGACGGGCCAGGTGCGCCGGCGCACCGCCTCGAGGGCGGCGCTGGCGAAGGCCGCCCGCTTGGCGTCGTCGAACAGCAGGTCCGCGGCGTGGTCGCGGAGCTCGTCGAGCATCCCCGGGGTGTACAGCCAGCCGGTGCGGCTCGGGGCGATGAGGTCGACGGGTCCCCCGCGGCGCGGCGCGATCGCCGGCAGCCCCGAGGCCATGGCCTCCTGGATGGTCTGGCAGAACGTCTCGAGCTCGCCGGGGTGGATGAAGAGGTCGGCGCTGGCGAGATGACGGGCGAGGTCCCGGCCCGAGCGGAAGCCGACGAAGCGGGCCCGCGGCATGGCGCGCTGCAGGGACTCCCGGTCCGGGCCGTCCCCCACGACGACCAGCCGCACCCCGGGCATGTCATGGATGATCCGCAGATCCCCCACCTGCTTCTCCGGCGCCAGGCGGCCGACGTACACCACGATCCTCTCCCCCGGCTGCGCCAGGGAGCGGCGCAGCTCCTCGCTGCGCAGCGACGGGGAGAACAGGGAGGTGTCCACCCCGCGGCGCCACAGGCCCACCCGCTCGATCCCGTGCTCGATGAGCTGGTCCCGGGTGAACGTCGACGGCGCCAGGGTCAGCGAGGCCCGGTTGTGGACGTCGCGCAGCAGCTGCCAGCTGGCCGCCTCGAGGAAGGGCAGGCCGTACTTCGCGGTGTAGCCGGGGATGTCGGTCTGGTAGACGGCGACGGTCGGCACGCCCAGCTGCTGCGCGGCGATCATGGCGCGGCCGCCGAGGATCGTCGGGGAGGCGAGGTGGATGACGTCGGGCTGGAAGTCCTGGATGCGCCGGCGCAGGGATCCTGCGCTGGTGGTCGCGATGCGCACGTCGCCGTAGCCGAACATCGGCACGGAGGTGATGCGCCGGACCCGGATCTTGCGTCCGCAGGCGGTGCGCAGGAACTTCTCGGCGCGCGGCTGCTGGGGGGCGATGATCGCCAGGTCGTCGCCGCGGGCGGCGAACTCGTCCACGACCTTCAGCACCGAGTTGGTCACGCCGTTCATATGGGGCAGGAACGATTCGGACACGAACATGATCCTCACGCCCCCGATCCTGCTCCTGCCCGATGAGATCGGTGCGCTGGAGCCGTGACGTGTCCGTGACGCCTCGGTGAACTCTTCGGGGCGCCGATCGCGACCGCTGCGACGCGGCTCCCTCCTCGGGGAGCCGCGTCGCGCTCCCGCGCGCCGATCCCGTCGGGGCGTCAGCGGCGGGCGGCGATCTCGGCGCCGGCGACGAGGGACTCCAGCTTCGCCCATGCGATGTCCGGGTGGACGCGGCCGCCCAGCCCGCAGTCGGTCGAGGCGATCACCCGCTCGGCGCCGACGCGCCGGGTGTACCGGCGGATCCGCTGCGCGACGAGCTCGGGGTGCTCGACGACGTTGGTCGAATGGGTGACGACGCCGGGGACGATCACCTTGTCCTCGGGCAGCGTCACGTCGTCCCACACCACGTACTCGTGCTCGTGGCGGGCGTTGGCGCCCTCGAAGGAGTAGTAGGTGACGTCGATGTCCAGCATGAGCTCGACCAGGTGGCGGAACTCGATGTCCGTGGTGTGCGGTCCGTGCCAGGAGCCCCAGCACAGGTGGAAGCGCAGCAGCTCCTTCGGCAGGCCCTCGAGCGCATGATTGAGGGCCTCGACGCGCTTGGCGGTGAAGCGCAGGTAGTCCTCGACGCTCGGCTCGGGGACGATCTGGTCGAAGTTCTCCGCGATGGAGGGATCGTCGACCTGGACCACGAGCCCGGCATCGGTGATGGCCCGGTACTCCTCGCGCAGAGCCGTCGCCCACGCCTCGAGGAAGGCGTCCTCCGAGCCGTAGTGGCGATCCTGGATGCGGGCGCCCGAACCGGGGGACAGCGCGGTGAGGAAGCCCTGCTCGTAGCCGTGATCGCGGAGGGCGCGGGAGAAGTTCTCCACGTCCGAGGCGATCAGCGCGCCGCCGGTGTAGCTCAGCTTCCCGGAGGCGACCGGGAACTGCAGCGCCCCTTCCTTCGGGGTCGCCGTGTTCACTTCCGGGTCGTGCGCGTAGACGTCGGGGAACCGCTGGCGGTCGCGCCGCTCCCCGAAGGCGCTGAGGGTCAGGCCCTCGGCATTGCGGGCGGTGGGCGGCTGGGAGACGAAGGTGTCCTCCGCGACGAGCTCGAGGCCCGCGGTGCGGTGGAAGATGTAGCTCCACCAGGCGCCGTAGTTGTACGTCGTGGTCATGGCCTTGCCGTACTCGCCGTCGCCCGGGACGGAGATGCCGATCTCCTTCTGGCGGGCGACGACGGAGTCGACGGCGGCGGCGAGCGCGGTGTCGAACTCGGCGGAGGGGACCGGTGTGAGGCCGTCCTCGGCGAAGGAGCGGGCGGCGTTGGCGGCCAGAAGCTCCGGGGTGCGAGGGAGGGAGCCGGCGGTCGTGGTGCGGATCTCGGTCATGACCTCGAGGTTACGGCGCGGGGCCCGGGGTGCGGACTCCGGGCGTCATCCCCGTTCATCGACCCGTCCGGCCCTCGTCCGGTCCTCGCCGGGCCTCCGGCCGCCGCCGGCCGCCGCCCTGCCGGCTCCCGGATCCCGTCACCGGGAGCCGGGAGCCGGCAGGGCGGAGCCGCGGTGCGCCTTGGGCCGCGGGGCCGCCGGTCAGCCCTGGTCGTAGGCGTCCGGGGGCGGGCAGGTGCACACGAGGTTGCGGTCGCCGTAGGCCTGGTCGATGCGTCGCACGGGCGGCCAGTACTTCGCCTGGATCCGCATCTGCTCGGTCATGTGGTACGTGCCGAGGTCCAGGGACCGCGCGGCGTGGACGCCGGGATAGACGGCGACCTCCCGCGAGTACGGATGGTCCCAGGTGCCGGAGACGACGGCCTCGGCCGTGTGCGGGGCGCCGACCAGGGGGTTGTCGTCCTTCGGCCAGGTGCCCGCGACGACCTCCTCGGCCTCCTGGGCGATCATCAGCATCGCGGAGACGAACCGCTCGAGCTCGGCGAGGTCCTCCGACTCCGTGGGCTCGACCATGAGCGTCCCCGCGACGGGGAAGGACATGGTCGGGGCGTGGAAGCCGTAGTCGATCAGCCGCTTGGCGACGTCGTCGACGGTGATCCCGGTGCGGGCGGTGAAGGGACGCAGATCGAGGATGCACTCGTGGGCGACGAAGCCGCTGCGCCCGCGGTAGAGGGTCTCGAAGGTCCCCTCGAGCCGCTTCGCGATGTAGTTCGCCGCGAGGACCGCGGAGGCCGTCGCGTGGCGCAGGCCCTGCGCGCCCATCAGGCGGATGTACGCCCAGGGGATCGGCAGGATCGACGGGGAGCCGTAGGGCGCCTGCGAGACGGTCGCCCCGCCGTGGACCACCGGGGCGTGGGCCAGCACCGCGTGCTCGGCCCGCTGGGCCAGCGGGTGCCCCGGCAGGAACGGCGCCAGGTGCGCCTTGGCCGCCACCGGGCCCACGCCCGGGCCGCCGCCGCCGTGCGGGATGCAGAAGGTCTTGTGCAGGTTCAGGTGGGAGACGTCGCCGCCGAACTCGCCGGGCCGCGCGACCTCGAGCAGGGCGTTGAGGTTCGCCCCGTCGACGTAGACCTGCCCGCCCGCGTCGTGCACCAGCTGGCACACGGTGCGGATCTCCTCCTCGTACACGCCGTGCGTGGACGGGTAGGTGATCATGATCGCCGCGAGGTCCTCGGCGTGGTCCTTGATCTTCTGCTTGAGGTCGTCGAGGTCGACGTTGCCCTCCGCATCGGAAGCCACCACGACCACCCGCATGCCCGCCAGCACGGCCGAGGCCGCGTTGGTGCCGTGGGCGCTGCTGGGCACCAGGCACACGGTCCGGTCGGCCTCGCCGCGGGAGCGGTGGTAGGCGGTGATCGCGAGCAGCCCCGCGAGCTCGCCCTGGCTGCCGGCGTTGGGCTGCAGGGAGACGGTGTCGTAGCCGGTGACCGCGGCGAGCCAGCGCTCGAGCTGGTCGATGAGCTCGAGATACCCCTCGACGTCCTCCTCCGGGGCGAAGGGGTGCGGGCCGGAGAACTCCGGCCAGGTGACGGCGCTCATCTCGACGGCGGCGTTGAGCTTCATGGTGCACGAGCCCAGCGGGATCATGCCGCGGTCCAGGGCGTAGTCCTTGTCGGCGAGGCGGCGCAGGTAGCGCATCATCGCCGTCTCGCTGTGGAAGGAGGTGAAGACCGGGTCCTGGAGGAAGGTGCTGGTGCGGCGCAGGGCCTGCGGCCACGCCCCGCCGACCTCGCCGCCCGCGGGCGACTCGTCGGCGGTGTCGGGCACGTCCACGCGCTCGCGCGGGGAGTGCTGCTCGAACAGGGCCGCGATCGCGTCGAGCGCCGCGGCGTCGACCGTCTCGTCCAGGCTCACCCGCACGTGGTCCTCGTCCAGGACGCGCAGCAGGTACCCCGCCTCGTGGAAGGTCTCCTCGAGGGCGCGGGCCGCGCCGGGGACGGAGACCACCAAGGTGTCGAAGAAAGCCTCGTGCGCGAGCGCGAACCCCTCGGCGCGCAGGTGCGCGGCGAGGTCCGCGGTGCGGGCGGCGACCTGCCGGGCGATCGCGGTGACGCCCTCCGGGCCGTGGTACACCGCGTACATCGAGGCCATCACCGCCAGCAGCACCTGCGCGGTGCAGATGTTGCTGGTGGCCTTCTCGCGGCGGATGTGCTGCTCGCGGGTCTGCAGGGCCAGCCGGTACGCGGGCGCCCCGGCGGCATCGCGGGAGACGCCCACCAGGCGGCCCGGGAGCTGGCGTTCGAGGCCGCTGTGCACGCTCATGAACCCGGCGTGGGGGCCGCCGAAGCCCAGCGGCACGCCGAAGCGCTGCGAGGAGCCGACGGCCACGTCCGCGCCCAGCTCCCCGGGGGAGGTCAGCAGCGTCAGGGCCAGCAGGTCGGTGGCCGCGATCGCGAGGCCGCCGGCGCCGTGCACCTTCTCGAACAGCGCGCGCGGATCCCAGATCCGGCCGGAGGCGGAGGGGTACTGGACCAGGGCGCCGAAGGCGCCGTCGGCCAGCGCCGCATCGGCCGTCTCCGGGTCCGAGAGGTCCGCGACGACGAGCTCGATGCCCACCGCCTCGGCGCGGCCGCGCACCACGGCGAGGGTCGCGGTGAAGACGTCCTGGTCCACGAGGAAGCGGGCGGACTTCGCGCGGGTCTTCCGGCGCGCCAGGAGCATGGCCTCCGCGGCGGAGGTCGCCTCGTCGAGCATGGACGAGTTGGCGATCGGCAGGCCGGTGAGGTCGGCGACCATCGTCTGGAAGTTCAGCAGCGCCTCGAGGCGGCCCTGGGAGATCTCCGGCTGGTACGGGGTGTAGGCGGTGTACCAGGCGGGGTTCTCCAGCACGTTGCGCTGGATGACCGGCGGGGTGTGGGTGCCGTAGTACCCCTCCCCCAGCAGCGGGGTGCGCACCGTGTTGCGGGCGGCGAGCTCCCGCAGCTCGGCGAGGACCTCCGCCTCGCTCGCCCCCTCGCCGAGGGCGTCGTCGGTGCGCCGGTCCAGGAGGATCGTCCCGGGGACCGCGGCCTCGAGCAGGGCGTCGAGGGAGTCCAGCCCGAGGACGTCGAGCATGCGCCGCTGGGCGGCGTCGTCGGTGCCGACGTGCCGGGAGACGAAGGGGCCGAGGTCGGTGTTCTGGGATGCGGTGGTCATCGGGCCCGGGTCACTCGCCGACGAGCTCGGTGTACTGCTCGCGGGTCAGGAGATCCTCGGGGAGCTCCTCGAAGCTCGCACGGATCAGCCAGCCGTCCTCGAAGGGGGAGGCGTTCACGAGCTCGGGGGCGTCGACGACCGCCTGGTTGACCTCGGTGACGGTGCCGGTGATCGGGGAGAACAGGTCCGAGACGGACTTGGTGGACTCGATCTCGCCCATCTCGGTGCCGGCGGTGATGGTGTCGCCCTCCTCGGGCAGGTCGACGTAGACGACGTCGCCGAGCTGGCCGGCGGCGAAGTCGGTGACGCCGATGACGGCGACGCCGTCGCTCTCGACGCGCACCCACTCGTGGTCCTTGCTGAAACGGAGTTCGGTGGTCATGGGGAGTCCTTCCTCAGGGGCGGGATGCGGGCTTCAGTCTCGCGTGTAGAACGGCAGGGGCACGACGCGGGCGGGAAGGTCCTTGCCGCGCACGTCGATGACCAGATCGGTGCCGGGTTCGGCATGATCGGGGTCGATGAAGGCCATCGCGACGGGATGGCCGAGGGTCGGGGAGAGCGCGCCGGAGGTGACCTCGCCGATCACGGCGCCGGCGGCGTCCTTCACGGCGGAGCCGGCGCGGCCGGCGCGACGGCCCTCCGCGGCCAGGCCCACCAGCACCCGGGCGCCCTCGAGGTCCGCGGCCTCGATCGCCGCGCGGCCCACGAAGTCCCCCTTGGCGGCCAGCGCCACCACCCGGCCGAGGCCCGCCTGCGCGGGGAGGATGTCGCGTCCCAGCTCGTGGCCGTACAGCGGCATGCCCGCCTCCAGGCGCAGGGTGTCGCGGGAGGCGAGGCCGCAGGGGACGAGGTCCTCTCCCCCGGCGGCGGTCAGCAGCTCCCACAGGTCCACGGCCTGCGCGGCGGGGACGTACAGCTCGAAGCCGTCCTCCCCGGTGTATCCGGTGCGGGCCAGCAGCAGCTCCGCCCCCTGGTAGGTGCCCTGCAGGACCCGGTAGTAGCGCAGGGCGGCCACATCCTGCGCGGAGATCCCGGCGACGGCGGCATCGGCCAGGGCGGTCACGACGATGCCCTCGCTCGCGGGGCCCTGCACGGCGATCAGCGCGATCTCGGCGGACTCGTCGCGCACCTGCACGTCGTGGTCGCGGGAGCGCTCGGTCAGCTCGCGCGCGACCTCGGGGGCGTTGCCGGCGTTGGCGACCACCAGGTAGGAATCCTCCGCGAGGCGGTAGACGATGACGTCGTCGACGACGCCGCCGTCCTCGGTGAGCATGAGGGAGTACTTCGCCCGCCCCACGGACAGCCCCGACAGCTTCCCGGCGAGGGCGTGGTCCAGGGCCTGCCCCGCCTCGGGGCCCTGCAGGCGGATCTCGCCCATGTGGCTGAGGTCGAAGATGCCGGCGCTGCGGCGCACGGCGTGGTGCTCGGCCAGGTCGGAGGTGTATCGGACGGGCATCTGCCACCCCGCGAAGTCCGTGAACGCGGCTCCGAGCCCCTCGTGGATCGCGGACAGCGCGGTGGCGTTCAGGGGCTGGTCGGGCATCGTCTCTCCTGGGTCGTGCGAGCGGCGGGGCACGGGCCCGGACGGGCACGGCGCGGTCGCCGCGGGCTGCCGCGAGGGAGCATCGGCGCACCCTCGCGGACACTGTACCGCCCGCCGCGCCGCCCCCGATCCCGTACAGTGAAGGGGTGAATCGGGAAGGTACGACGCAGTGGCCGATCAGGATCCGGGGGGACCGTGTTCTGATCCGCGAGCCTGCGGATCCGGACCGCGAGGCGATGATCCGCCTGCTCACCGATCCGGTGACCCGGGAGTATCTCGGCGGCGCGATCGACTACGCCTCCCGGCAGGCGCTCGAGCTCTCGCCGCTGGGCCTGTCCTGGGGCCGATGGGTCGTCTGCCGCGGCGACGACGACGCGATGCTCGGCTCGATCTCGCTGGACTACGACCGCGGAGAGCTGGAGCTGTCCTACGCCCTGCTGCCCGAGCACACGGGCCAGGGGTTCGCGGCCGAGGCCTGCCATGCCCTGCTGAGCTGGGCGCAGGGCGAGCTCGAGGACGATCTCGTCATCGCCGTCACCCAGACCCGCAACAAGCGCAGCCTGAACCTGCTGCGCAAGCTCGGCTTCACGGTGCGCCGGGGCCTGGAGGAGTTCGGCACCCAGCAGCTGCTGCTGGAGCGCTCGCTGCGCGACCCCCTGCCCTCCCGGGAGGACGTCGCCCTGGCCATGCGCAGCGCCCCGCCGCGCCGGCTCTGACCGGGCGGGCGGGATCCTCAGGCCGCGTCCTCCCCGCGCCGCACCGGGCAGGACATGCACCGCGGCCCGCCGCGCCCCCGGCCCAGCTCGCCGCCGGAGATCTCGAGCACCTCGACGCCCTGGCCGCGCAGGTAGTCGTTGGTCGCGGTCACCCGCTCGTAGGCGACCACGCGACCGGGGGCGAGGGCCAGCACGTTGCAGCCGTCGTCCCACTGCTCGCGGGCGGAGGCGTAGCTGTCCAGCGGCGGGGTGAGCACCCTCAGCGAGGGCACGCCGAGGCCCCGGGCCAGGACCTCGTCCATCTCCGCCGGCCGATGCGCCCGGGTGACCAGCCGTCCGCGCCGGCGCGAGATCTCGTAGGTCTCGAGGCCCCCGAGCGGGCCGTAGCGGAGCATCGACTCGTGGTCGACCATCGTCATCACCGTGTCCAGGTGCATCATCGAGCGTCGGTGGGGCAGCGCCAGGGCGATCACGCGCTCGGCCGCCCCCTGCGCCAGCAGCGCTCCGGCCAGCCGCTCCACGCCCGCGTCGCTGGTCCGCTCGGACAGCCCCACCGCCACCGTCCCCCCGCCGAGGACGAGCACGTCCCCGCCCTCGACCGTGGCCTGCGGCGAGGGCGCCCCGCCCAGGGGGATCACCGGCTGCGGGCCCGCGCCGCCGAACCGCGGGTGGTGACGGTAGATCATCTCCATGTGCAGCGACTCGCGCCGGCGGGCGGTGCGCCGCATCCCGGGCACCACCGCATGCGGGCCGATCCACATCGAGGCGTCGCGCGTGAACAGGTGGTTGGGCAGCGGGTCCAGCAGCAGCGCGTCGCCGGCGGTGCGCCGCACCCGGATGGAGCGGGGCCGCACGCCGAGCGCCTCGAGCTCGGACCGGGTCACGCCCGCCATCAGCACGCGGACCAGCTCCGCCGAGGGCAGGGCGCCGAGGGCGTCGGCGAGGTCCTGGGCGGCGATGTCGCCGAGCGCGGCCGGGTCCAGGGTCCTCCCGAGCAGCTCGGCGCGCACCGGAGGATCCTCCAGCAGGTCCTCGAGCAGCTCGTGGACCAGCAGCACCTCGGCGCCCTCGCCGCGCAGCAGCGCCGCGAAGGCGTCGTGCTCGGCCCGGGCGCGCTCCAGCCACAGCAGCTCGTCGAACAGGAAGCGGTCGCGGTTGTCGGGCGTCAGGCGCTCGAGCTCGGGACCGGGCCGATGCAGGATCACCCGGCGCAGCGGCGAGACCTCGTCGGGGATCCCGGGAGCGGCATCGGCCCCGGCGGCATCGGCCCCGGCGGCGTCCCGGGCGGCGGTGTCGGCGGCGGCATCGGTCGTGGGCATCGGGGTCCTCCTCGCAGCGGCACGTGCCCGCGAGCATAGGCCCCTCCGCGGCAGGATCGGCCGACCCCGCCGTGAACGGGCCGGCCTGCCGTGAACGGTCGGCCCGCCGTGAACGGCCAGCCCGCCGTGAACAAGCCGGCCCGCCATGATCGGACCGGCCCGCCGTGATAGGACAGGGGTGCCCGAGCTCGCCGACCGCAGGAGGTCCGCATGTCGCCCCTGTCCATCCCCACCACGACCCTGCCCGACGGGACCCCCATCCCGCTGATCGGCTTCGGCACCGGCGGGCTGCGCGGCGTCGAGGGCGCCGAGGCGATCACCGCCGCGCTGCGCAGCGGATACCGCCTCCTGGACACGGCCGCGCAGTACGGCAACGAGGCCTGCGTCGGCGAGGCGCTGCGGCGCAGCGGCGTGGACCGCGAGGAGGTCCTGGTGACGACCAAGGTCGCCGGCGGCGACCAGGGGCGCGAGGCGGCCCGCGCCGGGGTCCGCGAATCCCTGCGGCGGCTGGGCGTGGAGCGGGCGGACATCGTCCTCATCCACTGGCCCAACCCCTCGCGCGGCCTGGCCCTGGACACCTGGCGCACCCTGCTGGACCTGCGCGAGGAGGGCCTGATCGGCCACGCGGGCGTCTCGAACTTCCGCCCCGAGCAGCTGCAGGAGCTCTACGACGCGACCGGGCAGTGGCCCGCGATCAACCAGATCCAGCTCTCCCCCGCCCTGCCCCGTCAGGAGGCCGTCGCCTTCCACGCCGAGCACGGCATCGTCACGGAGGCCTGGGGGCCGCTGGGCGGCCGCGAGGGCCTGCCCGAGCAGTTCGCCCTGCAGCGCGTCGCCGCCAAGCACGGCGCGAGCACCGCCCAGATCTCGCTGCGCTGGGCGATCGACCGGGGCATCGTCGTGATCCCGAAGTCCTCGACCCCCGAGCGCCAGCGCTCCAACGCCGAGCTCGACGGCATCGCCCTGGACGATGCGGACCGCGCCCTGCTGACCTCCGTGGATCTGGGCGAGGACGCGGCCTGGGACTCGCGCGTCCACGAGGAGTGGTGAGCTTCCGGCCCGGTCCGCAGCATCGCCGGATCGTGGTGCTGTCGGGGGCGGGGCTCAGCGCCCGCACGGGCCTGGGCACCTTCCGGGGGCCGGACGGCCTGTGGTCCCTGGACCCGCAGCTCGAGGAGGCGATGCACGCCTCCGCCCTGCCCGGATCGATCCCGGCGCTGTGGCGGGTCTGGGGGGACATGGCGCGGGTCGCCGCCGCCCACGGCCCCACCCCCGGGCATTTCGCGATCGCCCGGATGGGCGCGCAGGTGATCACCCAGAACGTGGACGGTCTGCA
Organism: Brachybacterium phenoliresistens; assembly: GCF_039530785.1. Classification (NCBI taxonomy): domain Bacteria; kingdom Bacillati; phylum Actinomycetota; class Actinomycetes; order Micrococcales; family Dermabacteraceae; genus Brachybacterium; species Brachybacterium phenoliresistens. The sequence goes on along the minus strand of NZ_BAAAOW010000002.1, from coordinate 497,531 downwards.
TCAGGCGGCCGGCAGCGAGGACGTCGCGGAGCTGCACGGCAGCGCCCGGCGCGCCGTCTGCCTGGACCCGCGGTGCCCCTGGTCCGCTCCCCTGGTGCCCGGCGAGGGGGACCGAGCCGAGGACCACGGCGCCCCCTCGGCCTGCCCGGTGTGCGGGGCGCCGACCCGGCCGGACGTCGTCCTCTTCGACGAGCAGCTGCCCGCGGCCGCGATCGATCGGGCCCTCGCGCTGACGCGCGCGGCGGATCTGTTCGTCGTGGTCGGCTCCAGCGGGGTGGTGATGCCGGCCGCGCAGCTGGCGCCGCGGGCCCGGGCGGCCGGGGCGACGACCGTCCTGGTGGACATCGATCCTCCGCGCGAGGCCTCCCGCGGCGGCAGCTTCGACCATGTCCTGCGCGGGGACGCGCACGAGGTCCTGCCGGACTGGGAACGGGCCCGCCGCGATGTCGCGGCGAACCCGTTCCTGGATCCCTTCGGCGGGGGCCGCCCGGCTCAGATGTAGATCGCCGGGTCCACGTTGTCCTCGGGGTGCGCGGCGTGGCCGCGGATCCGTGCGGGGACGCCGACGGCGGTGGCCTGCGCGGGGACGTCCCCGACGACGACCGCGTTCGCGCCGATCTGGGCGCGCTCCCCGATGAGGACCGGGCCCAGCACCCTCGCCCCGGCGCCGATGGTGACGCCGTCGCCGACGGTCGGGTGCCGCTTGACGCGCTGCATCGACCGTCCGCCCAGGGTGACCCCGTGGTAGAGCATGACGTCGTCGCCGATCTCCGCCGTCTCCCCGATCACGACGCCCATGCCGTGGTCGATGAAGAAGCGCCGGCCGATCCGGGCGGCAGGATGGATCTCCACGCCGGTGATCGAGCGGACCCCCTGCGCGAGCACGAGCGCGGGCAGGCGCGCCGCGGGCCGCTGCCACAGGGCGTGCGCGGCCCGGTGCGCCCAGATCGCGTGGAGCCCCGGGGAGGTCAGCACGACCTGGAGGTCGCCGGTGGCCGCGGGGTCCCGACGGCGCGCCGCCGCGATGTCCTCGCGGACGGTCGCGGCGGCGTCGAGAGCACGGGCGAGGATGCTCATCCGGTCAGCGCTCAGTCGAGGTACTCGGCGTAGAGCGGGGTGGAGAGGTAGCGCTCGCCGAAGGAGGGGACGACCACGACGATGGTCTTGCCGGCGAACTCGGGGCGCGAGCCGACGCGCACGGCCGCCTCGATCGCCGCGCCGGAGGAGATGCCCACCAGCAGGCCCTCGGTGCGGGCGACCTCGCGGGCGCGCTCCATGGCGGTCTCCGCGTTGATGTCGAAGACCTCGTCGTAGATCTCGCGGTCCAGGATCGAGGGCACGAAGTTCGCGCCGATGCCCTGGATCTTGTGCGGGCCGGGGGCGCCGCCGTTGAGGATCGCGGACTCCTCGGGCTCGACCGCGAAGACCTTCACGTCAGCGTTCTTCTCCCGCAGGTAGGCGCCCGCGCCGGAGATGGTGCCGCCGGTGCCGATGCCGGCGACCAGGGCGTCGACGTGGCCCTCGGTGTCCTCCCAGATCTCCGGGCCGGTGGTGGCGTAGTGGATCTCGCGGTTGGCCTGGTTGTCGAACTGCTTGACCTGGACGGCGCCGGTCTCCGCGGCGATCTCCGCGGCCTTCTCGACGGCGCCCTTCATGCCCTTGGGCGCCTCGGTGAGCACGAGCTCCGCCCCGAAGGCGCGCAGCAGGGCGCGGCGCTCCTTGGACATGGACTCCGGCATGGTGAGGATGACCTTGTAGCCGCGGGAGGTGCCGATCATGGCCAGGGCGATGCCCGTGTTGCCGCTGGTCGCCTCGACGATGGTGCCGCCGGGCTGGAGCTCGCCGGAGGCCTCCGCGGCGTCGATCATGGCCACGCCGATGCGGTCCTTGACCGAGTTGGCGGGGTTGTAGAACTCGAGCTTGGCCAGGATCGTGGCCTGGACGTCGTCGCCCAGCTTGTTGAGCTTGACCAGGGGGGTGCGGCCCACCAGCTCGGAGACGTTGTTGTAGACGGGCATCGAAGCTCCTCGATCGGGGGTATCGGTCGGCACGCGACCGGGCCGGGCCCGTGACCCGTCGCGGCGCAGCCCGCAGGTGGCCGGCCCCGGGGCCGCACACCTCAGACCGCATAGCGCGCCTTTGCTCCAGTATAAGCCGACCTTCTCGTGGGTGGGCCGCGTCTCCGCCGTCCGCCGACGTCGGAGTTCATCCGCGGTCATACGGGGGCGTCGTTCCCGGCGACCCCGCGGCCGCGGACGACGCGTGCCGACCGACGCTCCGCTTGCGCAGCAGCGATGCGTCGGCCGGCACGGGTCCGGCGGCGTGGGCCGCGGCCGCCGGGCCGCGGCGGCTGGTCAGTAGATCATGCCCATGACCTCGCGCACCCGCGCGAGGGTCTGCTCGGCGACCTCGTTGGCGCGGGCGTTGCCCGCCCGGAGGATCTCGAACAGGGCGCCCGGGTCCTTCTCGAGCTCGGCGCGCCGGGCGCGGATCGGGGCGAGGTGCTCGTTGAGGACCTCCGCGGTCATGACCTTGAGGGTCCCGGCGCCCTTGTCGCCGATCTCCTCGGCGATGTCCTCGGGGCTGCGGCCGGTGCACTGCGAGGCGATCGTCAGCAGGTTCGCGACCTCCGGACGGCCCTCCGGGTCGTAGGTGATCTGCCGGTCGGCGTCCGTCTTCGCCTTCTTGATCTTCTTGGCGGTCTCGTCCTCGCTCATGCGGAGCATGACCGTGTTGCCCAGGGACTTGCTCATCTTGGCGGCGCCGTCCAGGCCCAGGATCGTCGGCGCCTCGGAGAGCAGGGCGTCGGGCTCGGCGAAGATCTGCTCGCCGCCCGCGTAGCGCTCGTTGAAGCGGCGCGCGATCACGCGGGTCTGCTCGATGTGGGGCAGCTGGTCCTTGCCCACCGGCACCAGGTTGCCGTGGCAGAAGAGGATGTCCGCCGCCTGGTGGACGGGGTAGGTGAGCAGGAGGCCGCCCATGGCGGACTTGCCGGCCGCGGCGAGCTCCGCCTTCACGGTGGGGTTGCGCTCGAGCTCGGGCTGGGTGACCAGCGAGAGGAACGGCAGCATGAGCTGGTTCAGGGCCGGCACCGCGGAGTGGGTGAAGATGGTCGCCCGCTCGGGGTCGATGCCCACGGCGAGGTAGTCCGTCAGCAGCTCGCGCACCGAGCCGCGGATGTCCCCGAGGACCTCGCGGTCCGTGATGACCTGGTAGTCGGCCACGAGCACCCAGCTCTCGACGCCGGCCTCCTGCAGCCGCACCCGGTTGCGCAGGCTGCCGAAGTAGTGGCCGATGTGCAGCGCGCCCGTGGGGCGGTCCCCCGTGAGCATGCGCAGGCCGGCGGGGTCGTCCTGGATCTTCGCCCAGATCGCGTCGCTGCGCTGGAGCGCGGTGTCGTAGCTGCTGGTGGGGATGGCGGTATCGGCGGTGTCGGTCACCGGTCCATGCTAGGCGATGCCCCCGCGATCGCGTCCCGGCGCCGCGCCCGTCGAGCCGCGGACGATCAGCTGCGGGCGGATGGCGAGCTCGGTGCGGGTCGGGCGGCGGCTGCCCTCCCCCGCGGCGAGGACGGTGCGCACGGCCGAGCGGGCCATCAGCGAGACGCTCTGGCGCACGGTGGTCAGCGGCGGAGTGGTCAGCCCCGCCCAGGAGACGTCGTCGTAGCCGATCACCGAGACGTCCTCGGGCACGCGCACGTCGATCGAGCGCAGCCCCTCGAGGGCGCCGGCGGCCATCACGTCGCTCCCGCAGACGATCGCGGTGACGCCGCCGGCGGCGAGCTCGCGCGCCGCCTCGTAGCCCCCGGCGTAGGAGAAGTCGGTGTAGGCGATCGGCGGGGCGTCCACGCCCGCGGCGCCGCGGGCGGCCTCGAAGGCCTGCACCTTCGTGCGCACGGGCCAGGTGTGCTCGTCGCCCACGGCCAGCCCGATCTCGCGGTGTCCCAGCTCCTCGAGGTGGGTCAGCGACAGCGCGATCGCGTGGGCGTCGTCGGAGGAGATGAAGGCGGCGTCGAGGTCGTGGCGCTCCCCGTTGACCATCACCAGCGGCACCCCCGCCTCGGCCACCTCGCGGTAGTGGTCCACCGGGCTGTCCTGCTGGGCATGGTGCCCGGAGACGATGATCATGCCGGTGGCCCCGGCGCGCAGGAAGCGCTGCAGGTACTCGCGCTCGCGCTCCACGGTGCGGGCCCGGACCCCGACCAGCGAGGAGACCCCGCGCTCGAACAGCTCGGCCTCCAGGCGCTCGATCCAGGCCGCGAAGATCGGGTTCTCCACATCGGGCACCAGCAGGCCGATGGTCCGGGGCAGGTCCTCCTGCTCGAGCGCGACGGGCCGGCCCAGCCGTCGGGCGGCCTCCAGGACGGCACGACGGGTCTCCTCGTTGACACCGGGACGCTCGTTCAGGACGCGCGAGACCGTGGCCTCGCTCACCCCGGACTCGCGGGCGATGTCGATCAGTCGTGCTTTCACCTGGTCCACCTCTCGGCGACGCCATCGCCGCCATGTCACAGTACCGTTGCAAGAACTTTCTCATTCTTGCACGCCGGGCCGCAAGCACTTACAGTCGTCCTTGCAGGGCGAGCACAGCGGCTCCCCGCATCACACGCACGAATCGAAGGAGATCACGGTGCTCATCCGTCGCAAGTCTTTCCTGGCCCTCGGCGCCCTCGGCGCCACCTCCGCGATGCTGTCCGCCTGCGGCGGCGGCACGAGCGAGGATCCCGCCGCCGGCGGGTCCTCCGATGCCGGCGGCGCCTCCGATGCGGGCGGCGCCGAGGGCGCCCCCCAGCGCGCCGACGCCCAGCTCGTCATCTGGGCCGATGAGAAGAAGGCCGAGTCCCTCCAGGCGCCCGCCGCGGCCTGGGGCGAGGCCCAGGGGATCACGGTCGCCGTGCAGTCCGTGGCCAACGACCTCCAGACCAACTTCGTCACCGCCAACCAGGCCGGCAACGGCCCCGACGTCCTCGTCGGCGCGCACGACTGGATCGGCAACCTGGTCCAGAACGCCTCCATCACCCCGGTGCAGCTGCCCGCGGACGCTGCCGACAAGATCGCCCCCATCGGCCTCAGCGCCGTGCAGCTGGACGGCCAGACCTACGGCGTCCCCTACGCCGTCGAGACGCTCGTGCTGTTCGCGAACAACGCCCTCACCGACGCCCCCTCCCCCGCGTCGATCGAGGAGCTCGTCAGCGCCGGGCAGGCCGGCGGGGCCGAGAACGTGCTCTCCCTGCCCGTGGGCGAGGAGGGCGACGCCTACCACATGGAGCCGCTGTACACCTCCGGGGGCGGCTACCTGTTCGGCACGGACGCCGAGGGCGGCCTCGACCCGAGCGACCTGGGCGTGGGCAAGGAGGGCTCGATCGCCGCGGGCGGCAAGATCGGGGAGCTCGGCGCGCAGGGCGTGCTGAAGACCTCCATCACCGGCGACAACGCGATCTCCCTGTTCACCGACGGCAAGGCCGCCTACCTCGTCTCCGGCCCCTGGGCGCTCGCGGACATCAAGGCCGCCGGCATCGACTTCACCATGAGCGCGGTGCCCGGCTTCGAGGGCATGCAGCCGGCCAAGCCCTTCGCCGGCGTGAACGCCTTCTACGTCGCCGCGGCGGCCAAGAACCCCGCCTACGCCCAGCAGTTCCTCTCCGACGTCGCCTCCGCGCCCGATGTGGCCCGCGAGATGTTCGCCGTCAACGAGCTCCCGCCGGTCTCCCTCGAGCTGCAGACCGAGCTCGCCGCCGGCAGCCCGGAGCTGATCCAGATCGCCGAGCTCGCCGAGGGCGCCGACCCGATGCCCTCCATCCCCGAGATGGCCGCGATCTGGAAGCCGCTGGGCCAGGCCCAGGCGAACATCGTCGGCGGCGCCGACCCGGCCGAGGTCATGACCAGCGCCGGCGAGCAGATCGCCGGCGAGATCGGGGCCTGAGCGCCCACCGCCCCGCAGGGACGGACCGGGCGGGACTCCGCATCCCGCCCGGTCCCCATCCCGCCTGCGCTCCCGGGGCGGGTCCGTCCCTCCCGCGCTCCGCCCGATCCCGCCGCCGCTGCCGCCCCGGCCGGCCTGCGGCCCTCCCGCCGTGCAGCCCCGCTGCCCCCGCGAAAGGCACCCCGCCATGACCTCGACGACCGCGCCCGCGCAGCGGGCACGCAGGACGTCCGCCACCACCCTGATCGCCCGGGCGCTGTTCCTGGGCGCCGTCCTCGCCGTGACGATCTGGATCGCGCCCGTGCTCGTGGGGCTGCAGTCCTGGCTGTGGCTGGCGGTCGTGCTGGCCGCGGCGGCCGCGATCTTCGTGCTCTACTCCACCCGGCGCTTCATCCCCGGCAAGTACATCTTCCCCGGCACGTTCTTCCTGGTCGTCTTCCTCATCGCGCCGATCATCCTCACCGTCGGCTACTCCTTCACGAACTTCGGCGACGGCAGCCGGGGCACCAAGGAGCAGGCGATCGCGGCGATCACCGGCAACTCCGTGCAGCAGACCCCGGACTCCCCCCGCTACAACCTCACCATCACCACCGAGGGCACCGCCGAGGAGGGTCCGTACGTCTTCTACCTGGTGGATCCCGCCAGCGGGGAGATCCGCCGCGGCGGCCCGGAGCTCCCCCTCGAGCAGGTCCCGGCCTCGGACGTCACGGTCCGCGACGGCTTCGTCACCGCGGCCGACGACTCCGCGATCCTCACCCCCGACGAGATCAACACGAACTACGCCGCGCTGCAGGAGGTCGCCGTCGAGGTCGACGAGACCACCGCGATCCGCCTGCTGGGCATCGACCAGGCCTTCGAGGGCACCAAGGTGCTCCAGTACGACGAGGCCGCCGATGCCATCACCAACACGCAGACGGGCGCCGTCTACACCCCGCAGAAGATCGGGGACACCGAGTACTTCGTGAGCGAGGACGGCGAGCGCATGCCGCAGTCCTGGCTGCAGGGCGTGGGCCTGTCCAACTACGAGCGCCTGTTCACCGACGGCAAGCTCGCCGGGCAGTTCGCGGACGCCTTCGTGTGGACCCTCGTGTTCGCCGCCGGCAGCGTGCTGCTGACCTTCCTGGTCGGCTTCGCCCTGGCCCTCGTGCTCAACGACGAGCGCCTGCGCGGCCGCCGCCTGTACCGCTCCGTGCTGCTGATGCCGTACGCGGTGCCCGGGTTCATCGCGCTGCTGGTGTGGTCGAACTTCTACAACCGCGACTTCGGGCTGATCAACCAGACCCTCGGCCTCTCGCTGAACTGGTTCGGGGATCCCACCCTCGCCAAGGCCGCCGTGCTGCTGACGAACCTGTGGATGGGCTTCCCGTACATGTTCATCGTGTGCACCGGCGCCCTGCAGTCGGTGCCGAAGGAGCTCACCGAGGCCGCGCGGATCGACGGCGCGAGCCGCCTGCAGACCACCTCCCGGGTGATCGCACCGCTGCTGCTGGTGGCCGTCTCGCCGCTGCTGGTCGCCTCCTTCGCCTTCAACTTCAACAACTTCAACGCCATCGAGCTGCTCACCGGCGGCGGCCCCTTCGCCGCCAACGAGTACACGCGCGGCGCGACCGACATCCTCATCTCGATGGTCTACCGCATCGCCTTCGGCGGCTCCGGAGCGGACTTCGGCTTCGCCTCGGCGGTCTCGGTGGCCCTGTTCATCCTCACCGGCGTCCTCGCCGCGATCCAGTTCCGATTCGCGAACGTCCTCGAGGACGTCAACTGAAGGCCCGGAAGGACTCCGCCATGTCTGTGCAGACTGCTCGCACCGCCCCCGAGGCCCGTCGCCTCCCGTTCAGCCGCTGGATGGGCGAGATCGGCTGGCGCCACGTCGTCGGCATCCTCGCCGTCGCCTTCGCGGTCTTCCCGATCCTCTTCGTCGTCTCGGCCTCGCTGAACCCGCTGGGCACCGTGTCCTCCTCCGGGCTGGTGCCGCGCGAGGTGAGCCTCACGCACTACGAGACCCTGCTCTCCGGAGCCCGCGGCCCCTTCGTGCGCTGGTACCTCAACACGGTCATCGTGTGCGTCGTGGTCTCCTCCGTGCAGGTGTTCCTCTCCGTGCTGGCCTCCTACGCGTTCAGCCGCATGCGCTTCCGCGGCCGCCGCGGCGGCATGCTGGCCCTGCTGCTGATCATGATGTTCCCGGCGATCCTGTCGATGATCGCGATCTACACGATGATCTCGGACCTCGGCCAGGCGATCCCCGTGCTGGGCCTGGACTCCCTGCCGGGCTACATCCTCGTCATGCTGGGCGGCTCCCTGGGGCAGGTCTGGCTGATCAAGGGATTCTTCGACACCGTGCCCAAGGAGCTGGACGAGGCGGCCACCATCGACGGCGCGAGCCACTGGCAGGTCTTCCGCCGGATCCTGCTGCCGGCCCTGGTGCCGATCCTCGCCACCACGCTGCTGCTGAGCCTGGTCGGGGTCATGAGCGACTTCCTGCTCGGATCGATCTTCCTCACCAGCGACGAGAACAAGACGCTCGCGGTGGGCCTGTACGGCATGCTCGCCGGGGACCGCTCCAACAACCTGGGCCTGTTCGCGGCCGGGTCGGTGCTGATCATGATCCCGGTGATCGTGCTGTACCAGTTCCTGCAGCGCTACATCGTCGGCGGCTCCACCGCGGGAGCGGTGAAGGGATGAGCGAGCTCGCCCTGCCGCCCCTGCCCCGGCGGCCCCATCACGACAGCGGGCCGCTGTGCGTGCCCGTGGCCGCGCACGCCCTCGGCGAGGAGGCGGTGCTGCGGGTCTGGGTCCCGGACTCCTACCCGGTGACCGCGGTCGCGCTGCGCGCGGTCGTGGACGGGGAGATCCGCACCCGCGAGGCCCGGCCCCTGCCCGCCGCCGATGCGCCATCGGCCGATGCCGCGCCGGAAGAGCCGACGCCCGCCGAGGCGGGGGCCGGCACCTGGTGGCAGGTGCGCCTGCGCGCCGAGAACCCGGTGGTCCCCTACCGCTTCTGCCTCATCGGCCCCGGCGGCGGGGACGTCCCCGCCTACGCGTGGCTGACCGCCGCCGGGCTGATCCCCTGGGACGTGGCCGATGCGACGGACTTCCGCCTGGTGGTGCACCCGCCCGCTCCGGCGTGGGTCGCCGATGCGGTCGTCTACCAGGTCTTCCCCGATCGCTTCGCCCGCTCGGCGAGCGCCCCCGTCGACGCGGAGGGCCGCCCCGCCCCGCAGGACCTGCCCGCCTGGGCGGTGCCGATGCGCTGGGACGAGGAGCCCGCCGTGCGCGGCGACATCACCGGGCGGCAGCTGTACGGCGGCGACCTGGACGGCGTCATCGAGCGCCTGGACCACATCGCCTCCCTCGGGGCGGACACCGTCTACCTCACCCCCGTGTTCCCCGCCGGCAGCGTGCACCGCTACGACGCCGCGACCTTCGACCGGGTGGACCCGCTGCTGGGCGGGGACGAGGCCCTGGTGCGGCTGTCGCAGGCGCTGCATGCGCGCGGCATGCGGCTGATGCTGGACCTCACCACCAACCACACCGGCGACACCCACGAGTGGTTCCGCGCCGCCCAGGCCGATGCGGACTCCGTCGAGGCCGGCTTCTACCTGTTCACCGAGCACCCCCACGCCTACCGCAGCTGGCTGGACGCGGTGCCGAGCCTGCCCAAGCTCGACCACCGCTCCCCCGCGCTGCGGGCCCGCATGCTCGAGGGGCCCGACAGCGTGGTGGGCCGCTGGCTCGCCCCGCCGGTCTGGGCCGACGGCTGGCGCATCGACGTGGCCAACATGACCGGCCGCCACGACGACGTCGACCTCGCCCATGAGGTGGCCCGCACCCTGCGCGGGACCATGCCCGAGGGGACCTGGCTGCTGGCCGAGCACGGCCACGACGCCACCGGGGACCTGGCCGGGGACGGCTGGCACGGCACCATGAACTACACCGGCTTCACGCGGCCGCTGTGGGCGTGGCTGGCCGAGCCCGGCTCGACCCTGAACTGGCTGGGCCTGCCCACCACCGTCCCGCGCCTGCCCGGCCCGGCGATCGCCCGCACCCTGGTGGACTACAACGCGCACATGCCGTGGCCGTCCCGGCTGCATTCGCAGAACCAGCTCTCCAGCCACGACACGCCCCGCACCCGCACCGTCGTCGGCACCCGGGAGCGGCAGATCGTCGCCGTGGCGGCCCTCGCGGCCCTGCCGGGCGTGCCGACGCTCTTCGCGGGCGACGAGATCGGCGCCGAGGGCAGCACCGGCGAGCATTCCCGCACGCCCATGCCCTGGGCGGCGATCGCGGCCGTCGACGACGCCGCGCCCGCCGACGGCTCCGCGCCCGCCGACGGCTCCGCGCCCGGCGACGGCCCGGCATCGGAGGGCTCCGCGCCCGTGGACGCCGAGGTGCTGCGGGCGACCCGGGCCCTGCTGGGCCTGCGCCGGCGCGAGCCCGCCCTGCGGCGGGGCGGCATCGGCCTCCTGCACGTCGAGGAGGACCTGCTGGTCCTCGCGCGCACCCATCCCGAGGGCGATGTGATCGTCGTCCTCGCCCGTGCCTCCCGGCCCGGGCCGGTGGAGCTCGATCTGCGAGGCTGGACCGGGATCATCGGCCTCGAGGAGATCCACGCCGAGGGGAACGTCGGGGGGAGCGCGGACGGTGCGCTCCTCACGATCCGGGCCGCCGGCCCCGGCGCGGCCTTCTGGCGCGCCCGACGATCCTGACCGTCCCGCATCCCCGGCGCGACCGCCGCTCCCGACCGCCCCGCCGTCCCCGTCGGTCCCGCCCCACCTGACGCGCCCGCCGCGTCCGAGCCCCCGGGCTCCCCGTCCTTCGCCCGCCGGGCGAGCAGCACCCCATCGGAAGGAAGCATCCCCGCATGTCCCCGCAGCACGACCAGTGGTGGCGCGACGCCGTCGTCTACCAGGTGTACCCCCGCTCCTTCGCGGACTCGAACGGTGACGGGATGGGCGACCTGCCCGGCGTCACCGCGGGGCTGCCCTACCTCGCGCAGCTCGGCGTGGACGCGATCTGGCTCTCGCCCTTCTACACCTCGCCACAGCACGACGCCGGCTACGACGTCGCCGACTACACCGACGTCGACCCCCGCTTCGGCACCCTCGCCGACGCCGACGAGCTCATCGCCCGCGCCCACGAGGTGGGGATCAAGGTGATCGCAGACATCGTCCCGAACCACTCCTCGAGCGAGCACGTCCTGTTCCAGCGGGCCCTGGCCGCCGGGCCCGGCTCCCCCGAGCGGGACATGTACATGTTCCGCGACGGCCGGGGCGAGCACGGCGAGCTGCCCCCGAACAACTGGACCTCGATCTTCCACGGCCCCGCCTGGACGCGGATCACCGAGGCCGACGGCAGCCCCGGCCAGTGGTACCTGCACATCTTCGACAGCACCCAGCCCGACTGGAACTGGGACAACCCCGCCGTCCACGAGCTGTTCGCGGACGTGCTGCGGTTCTGGCTGGACCGCGGCGTGGACGGCTTCCGCGTGGACGTCGCCCACGGCATGGTCAAGCCCGACGGCCTGCCCGACGCGACGGTCACCGCCGAGGGTCTGCTCGACATCCCCGAGGGAGAGGTCCCCGTCTACTTCGACAACGACGGCGTCCTGGAGATCTACCGCGAGTGGCGGCCGATCCTGGACTCCTACGAGGGCGACCGCATGATGGTGCTCGAGGCCTGGATCCCCGAGAAGCGCCTGCCGCTGTACATCGGCCCCGAGGAGGCGCACCAGTCCTTCAACTTCGGGTTCCTCCAGGCCCGCTGGGGCGTCGAGACGATGCGCGCCGCCATCGAGAAGCCGCTGGACCTGGCCGATGCGGTGGGCGCGCCCACCACCTGGGTCCTCTCCAACCACGACGTGATCCGCCACGCCAGCCGCTACGGGTTCGCCCCCGACCACCGCTTCGGCTCCGGCCTGGCCCGGGACGAGGTGCCCGATGCCGAGCTCGGGCTGCGCCGCGCCCGCGCCGCGTCGCTGCTCATGCTGTCCCTGCCCGGTTCCGCCTACCTGTACCAGGGCGAGGAGCTGGGCCTGCCCGAGGTCCGCGACATCCCCGACGCCCTGCGCGAGGACCCCGCCCACAAGCGCGGCGGCGTGCCCGGCCGCGACGGCTGCCGGGTGCCGCTGCCCTGGACGGCCGAGGCCCCGGCCTACGGCTTCTCCTCCACCGGGAAGTCCTGGCTCCCCCAGCCCGCCGAGTTCGGACAGCTCGCGGCCGATGTCCAGGACGGCGATCCCGCCTCGACCCTGGAGATGTACCGGGCCGCCCTGCGCCTGCGCAAGGAGCTGCGACTGGGCCTGCCCGGAGAGGGCCTGACCTTCGCCGCGGACGTCCCCGAGGGCGTGCTGGCGATCGACCACGCCGGCATCCGCGTGGTCGTGAACACCACCGGCGCCGACATCCCGGTGGCCGATGTCGCCGGCCGCGGCGCCGGGGACGGCGCGGGCGCGGCGGCGGACGGGGACGCCGAGGTGCTCATCGCCTCGGTCCCCTCCGCCCCGGGAGTCGTGCCCGCCGACGCCGCCGTCTGGCTGCGCCGGGCCTGAGCCCCTGTGTCCTGCACCCCAGACGTCCCACCGGCCCGGGACGTCTGGGAGGCAGGACGCCGAGCAGTCGATAGGATCCCAGCCATGCCCGAGACCGCCCCCGCCGCCGCGCCCGCCCCCGACTTCGACCTCGTCCTGGTCGGCTCGGGACTGGGGATCTACGCCTTCGCCCGCGCCTTCCACGAGCAGTACGGGACCGTGGCGACCATCGTGACGAAGGTGGGCCTGGAGCCCATGCGCCGTTCGGTGGCCTGCGACCTCGTCGAGCTCGGCTCCTCCGCCGGGGACGCGGACATGGTCGGTGCGCTGGTGGACCTCGCCGTCTCCCGCGGCGGCGTGCGCCCGCAGCTGCTGCTGTGCAACGCCGATTCCGTCGTGCAGCTGCTCAGCGACCACCGCGAGGCCCTCGAGCCCCACTACGAGATCCCGATCCTCGACGCGGAGACGCTGGACCGCGTCTCGGACAAGGCGGAGTTCGCTCTGCTGTGCGAGGCGCACGGCGTGCACGCCCCGCACACCGAGATCGTCGACATGCGCGGCATCGAGGACGCCGAGGCCGCCGAGGCCTGGCAGCCGCCGACCTTCGACATCCCCTTCCCCCTGGTCATGAAGGCGGCGAAGACGGCCGACATGGCCTCGGTGCGCTTCGCCGCGAAGAAGAAGGTGTGGTTCGTCCAGAGCCCCGAGGAGCTCGACGAGCTGCTGCGCACCATCGCGCGCGCCGGCTACCGCGGCCGCCTGGTCGTCCAGGAGCTGATCCCCGGGGACGACACCGCCATGTGCTCCATCACCGCCTACGTCGACCAGCAGGGGCGGGTGACCCTGCTGACCTCGGCGAGGGTGCTGCTCGAGGAGCACACCCCCGACGCCCTGGGCCGCCCCGCCGCCATGATCACGACCGAGCTGCCGGAGGCCCTCGAGCAGGCCCGCCGCATGCTCGAGGCGACCGGCTGGCGCGGCTTCGCGAACTTCGACGTCAAGGAGGACCCGCGCGACGGGGTCCTGAAGTTCTTCGAGGTCAACCCGCGGATCGGCCGGAACCTGCACTACAACACCGCCGCCGGGGCGAACGTCTCCCGGGTGGTCGTCGCCGACCGCATCGAGCACCGCGAGATCGAGCCGCTCACCCGCTACGACGAGATCCTGTACTCGCTGGTGCCCCTGCCGCTGCTGCTGCGCTACGTCACCGACCCGGCCCAGCGCCGCTGGGTGCGCACCGTCGCCCGCCGCGGCACCGCGAACCCGTGGGCCTACCCCGCCGAGGGCGCCTGGGCCAAGCGCTACGCCTGGATGGTGGCGCTGAACCACGTGAAGAAGTTCCTGCGCTACTACCCCCGCCCCACCTCCACCGGCTTCTGACGCGCCCCTCCCCTCCGCGCACCCCGCCGGGCCCCGGCGCGCCCGCACGCCCCGCCCGACGGGCCTCGGCGCCCGCACGCCCCGCCCCGCGAGCCCTCCCCGCGAGCCCCTCCAGCCCGCGAGAAGTCATTTTCTGTCGCTTGAAGCCCTGTTCAAGCGACAGAAAACGACTTCTCGCCGCTCCCACCTGTCGGCCACCGCACCGCCTGTCGCCCACCGCACCGCGTGTCGGCCGCCACACCGAATCCCGCCGGAATCCTCGTGCGCTCACCGGCAGCGTCGGCCTTCCGTCGCCGTCCTCGAGGCACGCTCCGCGCGCCGTCACCCGCGCCGTCCTCGCGACACGACGGCGGCCCCTGCGCGGTGCGCCGTCCCCACGGCACGACGGCGGTCCCTGCACGCGCGCCGTCCTCGCGGGCATGTCGACCGAGCACTCTGGGGAGGAGTACCACGTCGGCACTGCGACCAAGGGGATGTGGAGGACGACGCGGATGGTTCGCGCTGCGCTGGCACGGTGGCGCCCATGCCTCATCCGCTTCTCCCTCTGCCCGCTCCGATCGCCGATCGGGTCTTCTCCCTCGCCGAGGCGCGCGACCTGGGCGTGCAGCCCGAGCGTCTGCGACGCCGCGACGTCCGGCGCATCGGCCCAGGGCTCTATGCTCCGGCGGGTGCGGTGCCGAGCGAGCTCGCGATCGCGGCCGCCCTGCAGCACGATCGGCCCGATGCTGTCGTCTCCCGGCTCAGCGCCGCGCGCATCTGGGAGCTTCCGCTGCCGCGATCCGTCCTGCAGAAGCAGGACGCGCCGGTGGATCTGACGCTTCCTCCCGGATCGCGAAGGCTGCGGCGCGCCGGAACCCGGGCGCGCTTCGCTCGCCTGCCTCCGACGAGCATCACGACGGTCGGGCCGGTACGGATCACGACGCGCGTCCAGACGTGGCGTGATCTGGCCGGCGCCGATGCGCACCTCTCCGACCTCGCCCTGACGCAGATCGGAGACCACCTCGTGCGGTCGCCGCGGCCGTGGGCCGAGAACGGGAGGACGGACCCGTGGGCCACTCTCGAGGGTCTGGCGCACCTCGTCGCATCGAGCCGGGGTCGGCCCGGAGCGGTCCGGGCGGCACGTGTCCTGGACCAGGTGCGCGTGGGCGCCGATTCCCCGCGGGAGACCGAGCTGCGCCTGAGGCTCCTCGCCGCCGGCATCCCCGAACCGCTGCTCAACGTCCCGGTGATCGGTCCGCACGGGAGGCCGATGCACGAGCCGGACCTCCAATGGCCGCAGTGGCAGGTCGCGGCGGAGTACGAGGGAGCGGACCATCGCACCGCGGCGCAGGTGCGCCGCGACATCGACCGTGCCGAACGCCTCCGGCGCATCGGATGGACCGAGATCCGCCTCATGAACGACCACATGCACGACCGCGGACGCGAGGCCGTGGACCGCGTCCGGCGCGCGCTGGCCGAGCGGGGATGGCAGCCGTGACCGCGCGAGGTCCGCACCCGTGGCGACCTCGGCATGGTCGCCACGCCTCGTGAGACGCCAGAGGTCGATCTGCGTCGCATGAGCCCCTGTTCACGCGACACAGATCGACATCTCGCGGTGCGGCGGACGGCGCCGAGGTGCGGGCCGAGCCTGCGGCGGACGGCGCCGAGGCAGAGGCCGGGTCGGGCGCGGGCGGGGTCAGGCGGGGCGGAAGGCGGGGCTGACCTGCTTGCCGGCGGCGAGGATGGTCGCGGTGGCCAGCTCGGTGAGGGAGTCGGTCAGGCGCGGGTCGCCGCGCAGGCCCTGCTGGTCGTAGACGACGCTGAGCTCGGTGCAGCCCAGCACCACGGTGCCGGCGCCGCCGTCGATCGCCTCGGCGACGCAGCCCTCGAACATCTCCATGTCCACCGGACGCCCGGCCTTGACCTGGTCGTAGATGATCGCGTTGACGCGGTCCTGGAGGTCGCGCGAGGGGATCCAGGCGCGCGCCCCGGCCTGCTCGAGCGCCTGCTGGTACACCTCGGCGCGCACGTTGCCCTCGGTGGCGAACACGGCCACCGGGGCCGCGGCGCCGCCCCCGGCGGAGGCGCCGGCTCCGGCGGAGGCGGGGGCGCCGACGCGGCGGGCGGCGACCTCGGCGGTGAGCTCCACGATGCTGAGGAACGGCGCGGTGGTGGCGTCCTCGGCCTGGCGCACGAAGTGATGGGCGGTGTTGCAGGGCATCACCAGCAGCGTGGCCCCGGCCCGCTCGAGCATGCGGGCGTCGCGGGCGATGACGATGCCGGGGTCCGGGGCCGCGGGGTCCAGGATCCGCGCGGTGCGATCCGGGGTGGTCGAGTGCTGGGAGACGAGCAGATCCAGGTGGTCCTGATCGCTGGCGGCATCGGTGGCCCGGACGAGGATGTCGAGGAACACGCTCGTCGCCGCCGGGCCCAGCCCGCCGAGCACGCCGACGACCTGCGCGGACCAGTCCTCCGGCGCGATCCGCCCGCCCGGGCCCGCGCTCACCGGAAGTCCTCGGGACGGTAGTAGCGGTGGAACTTGCGCACGTAGTTGAGCATGGCCGCGGCGATGGTCGCCCAACGGCGCGGGTCCTTCTCCACGCCCGGGTACAGCAGGGGGTTGCGCACGCGGCGGGCGGCGACGACGCGGCGCAGCTGCTCCTTGGCATCGGGCAGGGTCGTGTAGCGGCGCACCAGGGCGACGGGGACCACGGTGTACAGCGCCTCCTGCTGCTCCTGGAGGATCTCGCCGGCCGCTCCGAGGCCCTCGCCGAGGTGCTCGCGCACGTACCAGGTCACCGGGTTGTGCCCGCCGGCGGTGACGTAGTAGTTCGAGCGGCCCAGACGCGGGTTCAGCTCGAAGAACTTGGTGCGCCCGTCGCGGTGGTCGTACTTGAGGTCGAAGTTGGCGTAGCCGGTCCAGCCCAGCTCGCGGACCAGCCGCTGGGCCTGGTCGACGACGTCCGGGTCCACGGCGGTGATGATCGCGGCCGGGTTGCCGATGGCTCCCGGGCTGTGCTCCTCCAGCAGGGTGCGCCCGTAGGAGGCGAAGCGCACCCGCGAGTCGGCGTCGCAGTAGCAGGTGAGGATCCGCATGGCCTGGTCGTCGCCGGGGACGCGGTCCTGGACGATGATCGACTCGCGGTACCCGGCCTCGCGGATGCGGCGCAGCAGGTCCAGCAGCTCGGCGCGGGAGGCGACGGTGTGGACCTTCGACTTGCCGGCGAAGTCCGCCTTCTTCCACTCCGAGACCTCGGCCGGCTTGGCGATGACCGGATAGGTGAAGGGGACCTCGAGGTCGGGGTCGACCTCCTGGGCGAGGTCGACGACGCGGGTGGCGGGGTGGTCCACGCCCAGGCGCTCGCACAGGGCCGTGAAGTTCTGCTTCTCGGTGCCGGCGCGGAAGGCGTCCATCCCGACGTACGGCGCGGTCCAGCCCTCGGGCAGGGCGCCCATCGTGTCGCGCACGGCGATGATCGCCTTGACGGTCGCATCGGCCGAGCCGAGCAGCATCACCGGCGCGCCGGAGTGTGCGGCGGCCACCTGCGCGAGGACGGGGGCGAGCTGCGCGGGGTCGAAGGGATCCGGGCAGGAGACGTTCTCGATGATCGCGGAGCGGTCCACGTGCCAGCCGCGCAGCCGGCTGATGACGATCGAGCGCACGCCGTAGGCCTCGTGGAACGCCCGCGCCAGGGAGTAGGCGCCGATGTCGCCGCCCACGATCACGGGCTGGACGGGCGGTGCGGCGGGCACGGGTGCGGCATTCGACATGACGTGCAGTCTAGGTGCGGCACCCTCGACAGAGGATGCGACTCTCCCTACCCTTGCTCCATGACCACCGATGACGTGACGACCGACACCCGGTTCCTCCTCTCCTCGACCGCGACGCCCTCGGGCTCGGTCGTGGCGCCGCAGCAGCTGGTGACGGAGCTGGGCGGGGAGGACCTCTCTCCGGATCTCTCCTGGACCGGGGCCCCGGAGGGCACCGCGTCCTTCGCCGTGACGTGCTACGACCCCGACGCCCCGACGGGGTCGGGGTTCTGGCACTGGATCGCCTGGGACATCCCGGGCGATGCCACCTCCCTCCCGCTCGGCCTGGCCCGCGACGATGCGAGCCTCCAGCAGGCGGTCAACGACTTCGGCCGACGGGGCTACGACGGCCCGCAGCCCCCGGCGGGCCCGCCGCACCGGTACATCTTCACCGTCCATGCGCTGCCGGTGGCCCAGCTCGGCGTGGACGCCGATCAGCCGCATGTCCAGGCGCGCTTCGCGATCTTCACCCAGCAGCTGTCCTCCGCATCCTTCACCGCGACCTATCAGGCTCAGTAGCCCTCTACCAGGTGACGCCCCGGGGCACCAGGGGGAAACACTCACCAACGCTCCGGGCGCATCCCCTGTCAGGGGGTTCCGCTGCCGCCATAGTGTCGTTCCATGCACGCACGAACCTGTGGTCACCGCACCGACGGAGCCCCGGGGCAGGGCCGGAGATCATCCCTCGGGAGGACCCGGTCCCTCCCTGGGGAGGATCCTTCGGCGCCCGAGCGATGGGAGCCTGGCACCATGTCCGAGACGCACCGTCCCTCCTCCCCGACCCTCAAGGTCCTCCTGACGACCGACTGGTGGGAGCCGGTCGTCAACGGCGTGGTCGCCTCGGTGACCACGCTGCGCCGCGAGCTCGAGTCCCTGGGCTGCGAGGTCCGCGTCCTGACGCTCGCCCCCGGCCTGCGCTCGCGGCGACGTGACGGCGTGTACGAGCTCGGTTCCGTCTCCGCGGCGCTGGTCTACGACCAGGCCCGCATCGGGATGCTCTCCAACCGCGGGGTGCTGCGGGAGATCCTCGACTGGGGACCGGACGTCGTCCATTCGCAGTGCGAGTTCTCCACCCATGTGTGGGCGCGGCGGATCGCCCGCGACCTCGACGTCCCCCTGGTGCACACGTACCACACGATCTACGAGGACTACACCCACTACTACTCCCCCAGCCGCACGATGGGCCGCAAGGCCGTGGCGACCTTCTCGCGCAAGCTGCTGCACTCGACCGACGCGGTGATCGCGCCGACGGCGAAGGTGGCCCGCCTGCTGGAGGGCTACCGGGTCGAGCGGCCCGTGCACGTCGTCCCCACGGGGCTGGACCTGGAGCGCTTCCGCCCGGCGCGCACGGCGGCGGAGCGGGCCGATGCCGCCTCCCTGCGCGAGAGCCTGGGCATCGCGCCCCAGGACACGGTGCTGCTGTCGGTGTGCCGCCTGGCCAAGGAGAAGAACCTCGACGAGGTGCTCGACCACGTCGCCGCGGTCGACCGCCCCGACGCCGTGCTGGTGCTGGTGGGCGACGGCCCCTACCGCGCCGAGCTCGAGGAGCGCGCCGCCCGGCTGGGCGTGTCCGATCGGGTCCGCTTCGTCGGTGTCGTCGACCCCGAGGAGGTGGCCCGCTGGTACCGGATCGGCGACGTGTTCGTCAGCGCGTCGCTCTCCGAGACCCAGGGGCTGACCTTCATCGAGGCCCTCGCCTGCGGCCTGCCGCTGCTGTGCCGCCGCGACGAGTCCCTGGAGGCCGTCGTCCTCGAGGGCGAGACCGGGTACTGCTACGAGGACTCCGCCGGCTTCGAGCGCGGGCTGTCCGCGATCGCCGACTCCTCCGCGCAGCGCGAGCGGATGGCCGCCGCGGCGCTGGAGCACGCCCGCACCACCTGCGGGGCGGAGGCCTTCGCCCGCTCCGTCCTGGACGTCTACAGCGGGGTCGTCGCCCGCCGGGCCGATGCCCGGTACATGGGCGCCGCCCTCACCGCGGCGTGCCTGATGGGCGAGGACCTGGGGGTCAGCGCATGAGCACGGTCGCGCCGATGGCCGCAGACGCCCGCCGCACCCTGGCCGAGGGCCTGGAGACGGTGGATCGCCGGGTCAGCACGCTGCGCGCCGCGCAGCGCTCCACGCAGACGCCGGCCCCGTCGGAGGCATCGGCCCCGTCGGGGGCATCGACCGCATCGGCCCCGGCGCACAGCGCCTCGGCCCGCCGCGACCCGCTGCGCATCATCGCCCGCCTCGCGCCGCTGGCCGGGCTGGCGGTGTGCGCCGCCCTGATGGCGTGGGGCATGCAGTCGGGGGTGCTGCGCTCGCTGGAGCACCTGCAGAGCTTCATCGACTCCCTGGGTCTGTGGGGGCCGCTGGTGTTCTTCGGCGCCGCCCTCGCCGCGACGGTGTTCCCCATCGTCCCCGGCGGGCTGCTGGTGATCGCGGCGCCGCTGCTGTTCGGCCCCGTCGAGGGGATCCTGTACAGCTACCTCGCGATCTGCGCCGGGTCCATGCTGAATTTCGCGATAGGCCGGCAGGTGGGCCTGGGGCTCATCGAGCGGATGTTCTCCCCCCGCACGGTCGAGAAGTACCTGGGGTGGACGCGCAGCGGCCACTTCTCGCGCGCCTTCGCCGTGGCGATCGTGCTGCCCGTCGCCCCCGATGACCTGCTGTGCTACCTCGCCGGCACCACCCGGATGCGCTGGCGCACCTACGCCCTGATCATCTTCGCCGGCAAGCCCTGGACGCTGCTGGCCTACGGCCTCGGCGTCTCCGCCCTGCTCACGAGGTTCTGGCCGTGGTGACCGCGACCCGCCCCGGCGGCCCCCGACGCAGCCCGGCCGCCGGCACCGGACGCGTGAGCATCCACGCGTTCTCCAAGGCCGATTCCGTGCAGGGCCAGGGCGTCGGCTCCGCCTACCTCGAGCAGGTCGCGCTGATCACGGCGGAGCTCGGCGACGAGTTCGACGTCGTCGACCGTGCCCGTCGCGCCGGGCACGTGAACCACTTCCACTCCATCAACCCGGAGTTCCTGGCGCGGGTGCCGATGATCCGGCGTCGCGGACGCACCGTCGGGCACGTGCACTTCATCCCCGAGACCGTCCACGACTCGATCACGCTGCCCCGCCCGGCGCGGGCCGTCTTCGACGCGTACATGCTGCGGTTCTACCGCTCGATGGACCAGCTGGTGACGGTGAACCCCTGGTTCATCCGCAAGCTCGCCGAGGACTACGGCTTCGACGCCGAGCGCATCGCGTTCATCCCCAACTTCGTCTCCGAGCAGGACTTCCGCCCGCTGACCGATCCCGAGGGCGCCGCGCAGGTCGCGGCGCTGCGGGAGGAGCTGGGGCTGGACCCGTCACGCCCGGTGGTGCTGTGCGCCGGGCAGCTGCAGGTGCGCAAGGGCTTCTTCGACTTCCTCGACGTGGCCCGGGCGATGCCCGATGTGCAGTTCCTGTGGGCCGGCGGGTTCTCCTTCGGCCGGATCACGGCCGGGCACTCCCGCATCCGGGAGGCCGCCGAGGACCTGCCGGCGAACGTGCGCCTGCTCGGGATGGTCCCGCGGGAGCGGATGAACCTGCACGTCAACCTCGCCGACTGCTTCTTCCTGCCGTCCTTCGAGGAGCTGTTCCCGATGACGATCCTCGAGGCGATGGCGGCGCACACCCCGGTGGTGGTGCGCGAGCTCGTCTACTACGAGGGGGTCCTCGCCGACTACGCGCGGCGCGTGGAGGCGGAGTCCGGGCAGATCGCGCCGTTCGTGGAGGCGCTCGAGGGCGTCCTGGCGCCGGGGCCGGTGCGCGAGCAGGCCCGGGATGCGGCCCGGCGCGGGGCCGCCGCCTACGACCGGGCGAGCGTCGCCCGGCAGTGGCGGGAGTTCTACCGCGGGGTCGCCGCCGGCTGACCCCGCCGCGCGGGGCGAGCCGCGACGGTCAGCGGCGGTCGCCCCACAGGACCAGCGCCCCGCCGGGGCTGGGGCGTCGCGGACGCTGCCCCCGGCGCAGCGCGCTGACCTGCCCGCTGCTGTCGGCGGCGAAGACCCGGCCGTCCGTGCCGGCCAGCTTCTCGACCGCGGCATGGACGGCGGAGAGCTGGTCGCTGAGGTCGCGCACCTGGTCCTGCAGCTCGAGGATCCGCTTGATCCCGGCGAGGTTGATGCCCTCCTCCTGGGAGAGGCGCTGCACCTCGCGCAGGCGCACCACGTCGCGGGGGCTGTAGCGCCGGCCGCGGCCGGCGGCGCGCCGCGGGGAGACCAGCCCCATCCGGTCGTACTGGCGCAGGGTCTGCGGGTGCATGCCCGACAGCTCCGCGGCCACGGAGATCACGAACACGGGGGCGTTCTCGTCCAGCCGATGCGATGCGGCCACTGCTCTCCACCTCCTGGTCCAGCGTGGCGTCCGGCCCGGCCGCGGGCGCGGCCGGGCCGCCGGCTCAGCGCGCCGCGGCCTCCGTGAGGCCTCGACGCGGATCCTCGTCGGCGAGCGCGGCGCGCAGGTCCTCGACCGCTGCGCGGGCCTTGCCCTCGACGTGGCTCGGGACCGCGACCTCGAGCGTGACCAGCAGGTCGCCGGTTCCCTTGGAGGTCTTCAGCCCCTTGCCCTTGGCGCGCAGGGTCCGCCCCGAAGGGGTCCCCGCGGGCACCTTCATGCGCACGCTCCCGCCGTCGAACAGCGGGACCTCGAGGGTGGTGCCGAGCACCGCCTCGTCGAAGGAGACGGGCACGGTGATGCGCAGGTCGGCGCCGTCGGCCGACCACACCGGGTGCGGGGCGACCTCCAGGGTGAGCAGCAGGTCCCCGGCGGGTCCGCCGTGGATGCTGGGCTGTCCCTTGCCGCGCAGACGGATCTTCTGCCCGTCGTGCACCCCTGCGGGGATGCGCGCGGTCACGTTTCGACCGCCCACAGTGACCGTGAGCTCGGTGCCCTCGGCGGCCTGGCGGAAGCTGAGCTTCGCCCTCGCGCTGAGATCGGCCCCGGCCGGCGGGGTGCGCTGCGCGGTCGACGGGCCGGCGCCGGCGAAGCCGCCGCCCCCGCCGAACATCGACAGGATGTCCTCCATGGAGGGGTTGGCGCCCCCCGGGCCTCCGGGCCCGGCCGGGCCGCCGAAGCGGACGTTCCCGCCGCCCGGCGCGCCGCCGAACATGGCCGAGAAGACGTCCTCGAAGCCGCCGGCCCCGCCGCCGGGACCGGAGGCGAAGCGGGCGCCGCCGGAGCCCATGGCACGGATCGCGTCGTACTGCTGGCGCTGCTCCGCGTCGTTGAGCACGGAGTACGCCTCACCGACCGCCTTGAAGCGGTCCTCCGCGGCGGGGTCGCCGGGGTGGCGGTCCGGGTGCAGCTCCTTGGCCTTCTTCCGGTACGCCTTCTTGATCTCCGCCGCGGTCGCGTCCTTCGAGACGCCGAGGACCGCGTAGAAGTCCTTGTCGAGCCAGTCCTGTCCGGACATGCGCGCCTCCTTCCAGGAGCGTGGGACGTGGATGCTGGGGGTGGCGGGGCCGCCGGAGCGATGCTCCGACGGCCCCGCCGGGTGTCACTGCGGGCCGTAGGTGGCCACGCGGGCCGGCCTCAGCACGCGGCCGTTCATCCGGTAGCCGGCCTGCATGACCATCTTGACGGTGTTGACCTCGACCTCGTCGGAGTCCTCGTGCATGAGGGCCTCGTGGATGGTCGGGTCGAACTCGTCCCCCACGGCGCCGAAGCGCTCGAGCCCGTGGGCACCCAGCGCGCTCTCGAGCTTCTGGCTGATCGCGTGGAACGGGGTCCCCTCGACGATGTCGCCGTGCTGGCGGCCCAGGTCGATGTCGTCGAGCACGCCGATCAGCGAAGAGATCACCCGGCCGATGGCCGCCTCCTTGCCCGCCTCCGCGCTCGCCTCGATCCGACGGCGGGAGTTGACGTACTCGGCCTGATCGCGCTTGAGCGTCTCGGAGAGGTCGGCGACCTGCTTCTCGAGCTCGGCGACGCGGGAGTCGTCGGCTCCCGACGCGGCCTGCTCGAACAGCTCCGCGGCCTCGGCGTCGATCGGGTCGACGTCCTCGGCGGCGGGATCCGCCGGAGGACGGACGCTGCCGTCCTCCGGGTTCACCTTGCGCTTGTCCGTGAAGGAGAACCGCGGCTCGCCCTGCTCCGAGCCTTCGGCCGGGTCCGGGGTGCTGTGGTCCTCGCTCATCACTTCTTCTCCTCGTCCTCGTCCACGATCTCGGCGTCGACCACGTCATCGTCCTCGGAGGAGGACGCCCCGGACTCGGCGCCGGCCTCGCCCTCGGGCGCGGCCTGCTGCTGCGCGTAGATCGCGGTGCCGACGGCCTGCAGGGCCTCGTTCAGCGCATCGCGCGCGGACTCGAGGTCGGCGGTCGCCGCGTCCTCCTTGGCCAGGGCCTCCTTGGCGGAGGAGATGGCGTCCTCGGCCTTGGTGCGGTCGCCGTCGGCGACCTTGTCCGCGTTGTCCTTGAGCAGGGTCTCGCCCTGGTAGACGAGCTGCTCGAGGGTGTTGCGGGCGTCGGCGTTCTTGCGGCGCTCCTCGTCCTCGGCGGCGTGGGCCTCGGCGTCCTTGACCATGCGGTCGATCTCCTCATCGGACAGCGCGGAGCCGCCGGTGATCTGGATGGACTGCTCGTTGCCGGTGCCGCGATCCTTCGCGGTCACGTGGACGATGCCGTTGGAGTCGATGTCGAAGGTGACCTCGATCTGCGGGATGCCGCGCGGCGCGGGGGCGATGCCGGTGAGCTCGAAGGTGCCCAGCAGCTTGTTGTCGCGGGTGAACTGACGCTCGCCCTGGAACACCTGGATGGCCACCGAGGGCTGGTTGTCGTCCGCGGTGGAGAACACCTCGGAGGTCTTGGTCGGGATGGCCGCGTTGCGCTCGATGAGCTTGGTCATCACGCCGCCCTTGGTCTCGATGCCGAGGCTCAGCGGGGTGACGTCCATGAGCAGCACGTCCTTGCGGTCGCCCTTGATGACGGCGGCCTGCAGGGCGGCGCCCACGGCGACGACCTCATCGGGGTTGACGCCCTTGTTGGGCTCCTTGCCGGTGAGCTCCTTGACGACCTGCGACACGGCCGGCATACGGGTCGAGCCGCCGACGAGGACCACGTGGTCGATGTCGGAGAGCTTGACGCCCGCGTCCTTGATGACCTGGTGGAAGGGCGCCTTGGTGCGCTCGAGGAGGTCCTTGGTCATGTCCTCGAATTGCGCACGGGTGAGCTTCTCGTCCAGGTGCAGGGGGCCGTTCTCCGTCATGGAGAGGTACTGCAGGGAGATGTTGGTGCTGGACGCCGAGGACAGCTCCTTCTTCGCCTGCTCGGCGGCCTCCTTGAGGCGCTGCAGGGCGATGCGGTCCTTGCCGAGGTCGACGCCGTCCTTGGTCTTGACCTGGGAGATCAGCCAGTCGACGATCTTCTGGTCCCAGTCGTCGCCGCCGAGGCGGTTGTCGCCCGCGGTCGCCTGGACCTGGATGGTCGAGCCGTCCTCGTCCTTGCTCACCTCGAGCAGGGACACGTCGAAGGTGCCGCCGCCGAGGTCGAAGACCAGGATCTGCTCGTCGTCCTTGCCCTTCTCGAGGCCGTAGGCGAGGGCCGCGGCGGTGGGCTCGTTGATGATGCGCAGGACGTTCAGGCCGGCGATCTGCCCGGCGTCCTTGGTGGCCTGGCGCTCGGAGTCGGAGAAGTACGCCGGCACGGTGATGACCGCGTCGGTGACCGTCTCGCCCAGGTAGGACTCGGCGTCGCGCTTGAGCTTGCCCAGGATGCGGGCGGAGATCTCCTGCGGGGTGTAGCTCTTGTCATCGATCTGGGTGGTCCAGTCGGTGCCCATGTGGCGCTTGACCGAGGAGATGGTGCGGTCGACGTTGGTGACCGCCTGGCGCTTGGCGACCTCGCCCACGAGGACCTCGCCCTGCTTGGAGAAGGCCACGACGGAGGGGGTGGTGCGCAGGCCCTCGGCGTTGGCGATGACGGTGGGCTCGCCGCCCTCGAGGACCGCGACGACCGAGTTGGTGGTTCCGAGGTCGATTCCGACGACACGGGACATGGGTGCCTGCCTTTCTGCGGCGCGAGCCGCACTGTGCGCGCGCCCCGACGGGGGCGCAGCTTGAGCTGTACGGACTCAAGTACAGGACCGTGGCGCGGACCTGTCAAACGGGCTGTCACCGAACTTGAGTACATCTGACTCAACTACGCGGTCGGCCCCCGCATTCCCGGGCGGAGAGGGTGTGTCGGGCGTCACTGCGGACTACCCTCGGAGGATGAGCCTCGACGACGACGCCACCGCCTCTGCCCGCCCGGATCTCAAGCCCCGCAGCCGGCAGGTGACCGACGGGCTGTCCGCCACCGGCTCCCGCGGGATGCTGCGCGCGGTGGGGATGGGCGACGCCGACTGGGAGAAGCCGCAGATCGGCATCGCCAGCTCGTGGAACGAGATCACCCCGTGCAACCTGTCCCTGGACCGCCTGGCGCGCGCCGCGAAGGAGGGCGTGCACGCCGGCGGCGGGTACCCGCTGCAGTTCGGGACGATCTCGGTCTCCGACGGGATCTCGATGGGTCACGAGGGCATGCACTACTCGCTGGTCTCCCGGGACGTCATCGCCGACTCGGTGGAGACGGTGATGCAGGCCGAGCGGCTGGACGGGTCCGTGCTGCTGGCGGGATGCGACAAGTCGCTGCCGGGCATGCTGATGGCCGCGGCCCGCCTGGACCTGGCGAGCGTGTTCGTCTACGCCGGGACGATCATGCCGGGGCGCGTGACGCTCTCGGACGGCACCGTCAAGGACGTCACCCTGATCGATGGCTTCGAGGCGGTGGGCGCCTGCGCCCGCGGGCTGATGAGCCGGGAGGACGTCGGCCGCATCGAGCGCTCGATCTGCCCGGGAGAAGGGGCCTGCGGCGGCTACTACACGGCCAACACGATGGCGAGCGTCGCCGAGGCGATGGGCATGTCTATCCCGGGCTCGGCCACGCCGCCGTCGGCCGATCGCCGGCGCGACGCGCATGCCCGCCAGGCCGGCGAGGCGGTGGTGGGGATGCTGCGCCAGGGGATCACCGCCCGGCAGATCATGACCCGCCCCGCCTTCGAGAACGCGATCGCCGTGGTGCAGGCCTTCGGCGGCTCCACCAACGCCGTGCTGCACCTGCTGGCCATCGCGCACGAGGCGGAGGTCGACCTGTCCCTCGAGGACTTCGCCCGCATCGGCGCGAAGGTGCCGCATCTGGCCGATCTCAAGCCCTACGGACGCTTCGTCATGAACGACGTCGACCACGTGGGCGGGATCCAGGTGGTCATGAAGATCCTGCTGGACGAGGGCCTGCTGGACGGGGACTGCCTGACCGTCACCGGCCGCACCGTCGGCGAGAACCTCGAGGCGCTGAAGCCGCTGCCGGCCGATGGCACGGTGCTGCGCCCGGCCTCCGCGCCGATCGCCCCGACCGGCGGGATCACCATCCTGCACGGGAGCCTCGCCCCGGAGGGGGCGGTGGTGAAGTCCGCCGGCTTCGAGGCGGACGTGTTCGAGGGGACGGCGCGGGTCTTCGACCGCGAGCAGCAGGCGCTGGACGCCCTGGCCGATGGCACCATCGACCACGGCGACGTGGTGGTGATCCGCTACGAGGGGCCCAAGGGCGGTCCGGGCATGCGCGAGATGCTCGCCATCACCGGCGCCATCAAGGGCGCGGGCCTGGGCAAGGACGTCCTGCTCATGACCGACGGGCGGTTCTCGGGCGGCACCTCCGGGCTGTGCGTGGGGCACATCGCCCCGGAGGCCGTGGACGGCGGCCCGATCGCCCTGGTGGAGGACGGGGACCGCATCCGCCTGGACGTGGGCGCCGGCGGCCTGGACCTGCTGGTCGATCCGGCCGAGCTCGAGCGGCGCCGCGCCGCCTGGACCCCGCCCGCGCCGGTCGCGCGGCGCGGCGTGCTGGGCAAGTACGTGCGCCTGGTGCAGTCCGCCTCGCGCGGCGCGATCCTCGACGGCTGAGCCGGGGCGCCCACGCGGGCGCGGGCCGGGGTGCGGGTGCGGGTGCGGACGCAGGGAAAATGCGGTGCCGAGCCCGGCACTGCGGGGCTACGGTAACCCGATGCGCGATGAGCTGGAGCCGAGACCCGATGACGAGCAGGCGCTCGGCGGAGGCAATGCCACCGCCGGCGTGGTGCGGGTCGGTGACACGGTGCGCAAGCCCTGGACCCCGTCGGCCGCGGGGGTCCTCGACTTCATGGCGCACGTGCGGGCGCAGGGCGTGGACCTGCCCGAGCCCCGCGGCCGCGACGCGCAGGGACGGATGGTCACCGAGTTCGTCCCCGGCCCGATCGCCCTGGACGGCCCGCCGCTGACCCGCGGGGAGCTGGGACGCGCGGGGGCGATGATCCGCGCGATCCACGATGCGAGCGAGAGCTTCCGGCCCGCCGCTCCCCTGCCCGCGGGGATCCTTCCGGTCGAGGGCGCCGATCTCATCTGCCACAACGACCTCACCCCCTGGAACCTGGTGGTCGGCGAGCGCTGGGTCTTCATCGACTGGGACGGCGCGGGGCCGAGCACGCGGCTGTGGGATCTGGCGTACTCGGCGCAGGCCTTCACCCTGAACGACGCGACCGCGGATCCCGCCGCCGCGGCGGCGGATCTCGCGGCCCTCGTGGACGGCTACGGGGCCGATGCGGCGCTGCGGGACGCCCTGCCCGCGGCGATGGCCCGGCGCACCCGCGCGATGCTCGACCTGCTGGAGTCCTCGCACCGGGCGGGACGCGAGCCCTGGGGGTCGATGTTCGTCTCCGGGCACGGCGAGCACTGGCGGCGCGCCGCCGAGCACGTGGCGCGCCACCAGGAGCTGTGGGCCCGGGCGCTCACGCCCTGACGCCGCAGGGAGCGGGACCCGCCCGGGCCGGGACCGGTCAGCCGACGCTCGCGCGCGGCGCCCCGATCCCCGGGTCGATCCTCGGCACCTCGCCGGAGCCCGGCCGGATGTCGATGTCGAAGATGTCCAGCGGCAAGTACACCGTGGCGCAGGCGTTGGGGATGTCGACCACGCCGGAGAGCCGGCCCTCGATCGGCGCGGCGCCCAGCAGCAGGTAGGCCTGCTCCTTCGACCAGCCGAAGGTGGACAGGTAGTCGATCGCGTGCAGGCAGGCCCGCTGGTAGGCGAGATGGGAGTCGAGGTAGCGCTGCTCGCCGTCGAGCGTCACCGAGGTGCCCGAGAAGGACAGCCACCGGCTGTGCTGCGGCGCGGTGTTGCCCGGCATGAAGATCGCGTTCTCGGTGACGCCGTACTTCTCCATCCCGCCCTCGATGACGTCGACGTGCAGATCGATGAACCCGCCCATCTCGATGCCGCCGCAGAAGGTGATCTCGCCGTCGCCCTGGGAGAAGTGCAGGTCGCCGAGGGACAGGTTCGCCCCGTCCACGAAGACCGGGTAGAACACGCGGGTGCCCTTGGTGAGGTTCTTGATGTCCTGGTTGCCGCCGTTCTCGCGCGGCGGGGCGGTGCGGGCGGCCTCTCCCGCGACCCGGTCCCGATCGGCCTCGGGGACGCCGCCGAGGATCGCCCCGTCGGGCTCGGGCGGCAGCGCCAGCGGCGGCACCCGCTCGGGATCGGTCGCGATGAGGGCGCCCTCGCGCTGGTTCCACCGCGCGAGCAGCTCCGGCGACGGGGCGGTGCCCATCAGGCCGGGATGGATGATGCCGGTGAACTCGACGCCGGGGACGTGGCGGGAGGTGGCCCGGTCGCCGCGGAAGTCCCAGATCGCCTTGTACGCGTCGGGGAACTGGTCGGTGAGGAAGCTGCCGCCGTTGCGCTTGGCGAAGATGCCCGTGTAGCCCCAGCCCTGCCCGGCCAGCGGCCCGGAGTCCTCCTGCGGGATGGGGCCGACGTCGACGATGTCGACGATCAGCAGGTCCCCCGGCTTCGCGCCCTCGATGCGGAACGGCCCGGACAGGGCATGGACCGTGTTCAGCGGCGCGGCGGCGATGTCCTCGGCGGAGTCGTCGTTGTGGATCGCGCCGTCGAACCATTCCCGGCAGTCGACACGGAAGGTGTCGCCGGGCCGGACGCTCACGGCCGGCGGGATGTCGGGGTGCCAGCGGTTGTGGCCGAGGTGCTCCTGCTCGGTGAAGGGCTTGGCGGAATCCAGCGGGAAGACGTTCGTCGGCATGGCAGTCCTGCTTCCTCTCATCCACGGCGGGCCCGCGGCTCGGACCCGCTCGTTCCGGGCCGCGCCTCAGGGGCGGGGCAGTCTCGCGTGGCGCGGGTCGCGGGTGATGCGGGCCGGGCGGCGGTCCCCCGCCCCGGGCACGCGGTCCACGACCGCCGGGGCATGCGCGCTGTCCTCCGCGGCGGAGATGGCGCGGGCCTGCGCCGTGGCCAGGCGGCTCAGCCCGGGGGCGCTGATCAGCCGCCTCGAGGTGCCGCCGCAGTCGGGGCAGGGGGCCGTGCGCTCCTCGGCCGCGATCGGCAGCACGCGCTCGTGCAGGTGGTCGCTCTCGCAGCGGAACTCGTAGACGGGCACCCGGGCCTCCTTGTGAAACGCGTTACAACTGCGGCCAGCATAGGTCCGGGCACCGGTGCGCGTCCTGCGAACGGGCGACGCGGACGGCAGGTCACGGTCCGGTCACGACGCCCAGCGCCCAGCGCAGCGCATCGGGCAGCACGACGCCCGCGTGATTCGGGCTGTGCCCTCCGTCGCCGAGCACCAGTCGCAGGTCGTAGCCCGCCTCGGCGAGCGCGGCACCGGTGCGGAGGTTCTCCGCGAGCCAGTTCCCCTGCGGCCGGTCGTGGCCGAGGTCCCGATGCCCGATCTGCAGCAGGTACCGCACCGGCCTCGGCGGCACGGCGGGGATCAGGGCGGGATACGGGTTCCCGCCCGGCATCTGCGCGAAGCTGGACAAGAAGCAGATCGCCGCGCCGAACAGGTCCGGACGATGCCAGGCGACGGTGAAGGCGGCATTGCCGCCGCTGCTGCCGCCGCAGACGACGCGGCGCGTCGGATCCTCGCAGATCCGGTGCCTCGCCCGGACCTCGGGCAGCACCTCCTGCTCGAGGAAGCGGGCCAGGGCGTCGTCCTCGCGGTCGTACTCGACGTTGCGCTGGCGCGGCGCCTCCGGGCCCGGTTCCGCGTCGCGAGTCCCCGGATCCACGAAGACGCCGATGGTCGGGGGGATCACCCCGTCGTGGGTGAGGTTGTCCAGCACGATCCCGCCGCGCACTTCGCCCTCCGGGTCGAGATACCAGGTGCCGTCGAGGAAGACGACCAGTGCCGCGTCCTCGCCCGCGCGCACGCCGTCCGGGACATGGATCACGACCTGGCGGCGGGTGCCCGGGAAGATCCGGCTGCCGGTGAGCTCGAGGGTCTCGGCGGCCCCCGCGGGGACCTCGGGGCGGCGATGCGAGTCCGGGCCGTGCGCGTACTCGACGCCGTCGAGATCCGCGGGGAGGGGACGGTACGGGACGCGGGGGCTCATGCCTGCACGCTATGCCCGGGCGCCGCCCCGGGCCAGAGGATTCCCCGGTGCCGTGCTCCGGACCCTGGTCCGGCCCGTGCTGTCCGGCCCGGGCTCCCCTGCCGTGATCAGGATATCCCCTGGTGGGGGGCTTGCGGCAAGGGCCCCCGGATCGACCAGAATCCCGTCCCATGCCTGCGCCCTCCCGCTCCGCCCTGTCCTCCGCCGCCCTGCCCCCCGCCGCCTCAGCCCGCAGCGCCGATGCCGCTCAGTTCGCCCGGATCGACCGGGCTCTCGCCCGGACCCTCGCCGATCTCGAGGACCGCACCGCCCGCGCTCTGCGCTCCCCCGCCCGCGACGGCCAGGAGCGCCTGGAGCGGGACGCCGAGGTGCACCGCCTGGAGTCCCGGCGACGCCTGCTGTCTCGCGCGTCCCGGGACGTGTGCCTGGGGCGCATCGTCCCCGCCGACGGCTCCGCGCCGCGGTACATCGGCCGCATCGGCCTGTCCGACGAGGACGGGCGCCCCCTGCTGGTGGACTGGCGCTCCCCTGCCGCGGAGCCCTTCTTCGCCGCCACCCGTGCCCGCCCCCTGGGGCTCGCGGCGCGGCGCCGCTACCGCTGGCGCGACGGGGAGCTGCTCGCCTCGTGGGACGAGTCCTTCCTCGAGGACGGGTCCCCGGGCGGCGCCGACCCCGGGGACGAGGAGGCCGCGGTGCTCGACGAGGACTCCGCCTTCCTCGCCTCGCTCGCCGAGGCGCGCACCCCGCGCATGCGCGACGTGCTCGCGACCATCGCGGCGGATCAGGACGCGATCATCCGCGCCGATGCGAGGCATCCGCTGGTGGTCGACGGCGGCCCGGGGACGGGCAAGACGGTGGTGGCCCTGCACCGGGCCGCCTACCTCTCCTACGCCGATGTGCGGCTGCGCGAGCGCGGCGGAGGGATCCTGGTGCTCGGTCCGCACCGGCCCTATCTCGACTACATCGCGGACGTCCTGCCGGGACTGGGCGAGGACGAGGTGCGCGCCGCCGTCCTCCGGGACCTGGTGCCCGAGTCCGCCGTCGCCGTGCCGGAGCCCGATCCCGAGGTCGCCGCGCTGAAGGCCGATGCCCGCATGGTCGCCGCGATCGAGCCTGCCGTCGCCCTGTACGAGGAGCCGCCGCAGGAGGAGGTGCGCCTCGAGATCGGCGGCACGGAGGTCGTGGTGGACGCCGCGGACTGGGCCGATGCCTTCGCGGCCGTCGAGCCGGGCACCCCGCACAACGCCGCCCGGCCGCAGATCCTGGAGGAGCTCGCCGAGGTCGTCGGCGCCCGGCTCGAGGACGCGGCCTCCTACGATGCGGACGGCCGGGCGATCGACCTGCTCGGGAGCACGCAGGTCCTCGCCGCCCTGCGACGCAGCGCGGAGCTGACCCGTGCGCTCCATCGGGCCTGGCCGCTGCTGGAGGCGACGGACCTCGTCGGCGACCTCTGGGAGGTCCCCGCCTACCTGCGCCGCTGCGCGCCCTGGCTCACCGCCGCGCAGCGCGCCTCGCTGCGGCGGCCGGAGCCGACGGCCTGGACGGACGCGGACCTGCCGCTGCTGGATGCCGCCCGCCACCGTCTGGGGGATGCCCGCATCGAGCGGGGCCGCGCCCGCCGCGAGGCCGCCCGGGCCACCGCGCGGGAGCAGATGGCCCCCGTCATCGACGACCTGGTGGCCGCGGACGGCACGGAGATGCGCCAGATGTCCATGCTGCGCGGCGAGGACATGGCCGAGGCGCTGCTCGGCGAAGGGCCTGCGGTCCGGGAGGCGGATCTCTCCGGGCCGTACGCCCATGTGATCGTCGACGAGGCGCAGGAGCTCACCGACGCCCAGTGGGCGATGGTGCTGCGCCGCTGCCCCTCCCGGAGCCTGACCATCGTCGGCGATCGGGCGCAGGCCGGCGGCGGCTTCGCGGGGACGTGGGCGGAGCGTCTGGACCGCGTCGGCATCGGCCGGGTGCGGCAAGAGGTGCTGCGCGTGAACTATCGGACGCCGCATGAGGTGATGGACGTGGCCGCCCCCGTGATCCGCGCCGCCGTCCCCGATGCGAACGTCCCGCTGTCGA
This sequence comes from Brachybacterium phenoliresistens, assembly GCF_039530785.1. Lineage (NCBI taxonomy): Bacteria > Bacillati > Actinomycetota > Actinomycetes > Micrococcales > Dermabacteraceae > Brachybacterium > Brachybacterium phenoliresistens. The sequence continues at coordinate 464,428 of NZ_BAAAOW010000002.1, read as the reverse complement.
TCCGGGAGGCGGGCGTCCCGGTGCGCCACGGCACCCCGGACGAGCTCGCGGGGATCCTGGCGGAGTGGACGGGCGCGCATCCCGCGGGGACGGCCTGCGTGATCGGCGCCGACCTGCCGGCGGGCACGGACCCGCGGGTGCGGGCGCTCTCCCCGCTGCAGGCCAAGGGCCTCGAGTTCGACCTGGTGGTCCTGGTGGAGCCGGAGGCCCTCGGCGAGGGCCGGGCGGGGGCATCGGCCCGCTATGTGGCCATGACCCGCAGCACCCGGGAGCTGGTGATCCTCAGCCGGGGGTGAGCGGTCGCGGGGCGTGGCGGGCGGCGAGATCCTCGGCCGCCTCGCGGATCAGGGCCCGGGCCCGCGGGGGCCCGAGCACCTCGATGTGCTCGGCGAACTGCAGGAGCTGGCGGACGCCGCGCACATCGGCGAATCGGACGGTCATGGCGCACCAGCCGTCCTCCTCCTCGCCGATCGCGGCGATGCGGGATCCGAGGACCCGCCGGGCGAAGTCCCGCCAGGTGCTGCGCAGACGGGTGGTGACCAGGACCTCCGGGGCATCGGTCGTGCGCAGCTGCTGCCAGGTGCTGGCCAGGGTCGCGCCGGGGCGGTGGCGCACGGCCTCCGCGAGCGGCCGGTGCCCGCTCAGCCGCTCGAGGGCGAACAGGCGCGGCTCCCCGCGCGTCGGGCCGGGGGCATCGGCCACCAGGTACCAGCGTCCGGCCTTGGAGACCAGGCCGTAGGGGTCCACGACGAGGCGGGCCGGTCGCTCCTGGCCGCTGCGTCGGTAGTCGATCTCCCATCGGGTGCGGGCGCGCAGGTCGAGCACGAGATCGGCGGGCTCGACCCCCTCCTGCGGCGGCGCGAGCCAGGGGCTGTTCTCGATGATCACCAGCTCGGACAGGGAGGCCGGCTGGTGCACGGCGCGGGTGGCGAGCTTGCGGGCGGCCGTCTCGTGCACCTCGCCCAGGCCCAGCCGTTCGCGCTGCGCGGCGTCGAGGCCGGCGAGCTCGAGCGCCTCGATCTCGCGCGGCTCGAGACGGGAGAGGTCCAGGCGGGAGCCGGGCAGCAGGACGATCCCGCCGCCGTGCCCGCGCTCGGTGTACACCGGCACGCCCATGGCGGAGAGGGCCTCCACGTCGCGCAGCACGGTGCGGCGGGAGACCTCCAGACGCTCGGCGAACTCGGCCGCGGTCATGCGGCCGCGGGTCTGCAGCAGAAGGATCATCGAGAGCAGCCGGGAGGATCGCACGGAAGAAGTCTCGAGGGACATGACATGCCCTGTCACCTTCGGTGCGAAGAGTGGACCGCGCACGGCCGTCCGGCCGCGCGCCCCCGACCGAGGAGTCACCATGACCGCCCCGAACCTGTTCCTGCTCTACGTCTCCGATGCCGAGGCCTCCACCGCGTTCTACGCGGAGCTGTTCGCGATCGAACCGGTCTTCGTCACCCCGCGCTACGTGGCCTTCGAGGTGGCGCCGGGGGTGCTGTTCTCCCTGTGGTCAGGGCTGGACGGCCGGGACGCCGCGGCGAGCACCGACCCGGCCACGCCGCGCACCTCCGAGGTCGGGCTCATGCTCGAGGGCGGGCCGGAGCGGATCGACGAGGTCTTCGCGCAGTGGCGCGGCATGGGCGCGCGCGTGGTCGAGGCGCCGCACGACGCGGTCTTCGGGCGGACCTTCGTCATCGCCGATCCCGACGGGAACCTGGTGCGCGTCTGCCCGCGGGACTGATCCGGCCCCGTGCCCGGGCGCGATGCGTCCGGGCACGGGAGCGGCCCCTGCCCGGGGTCGGGCAGGGGCCGCAGCTGTGCCGGATGCGGATGCTCCGCGCCGTCCGCCGGGGGCGGGATCACTCCCAGGTCGCCGTGTCGGGGTCGACGCCGTGGCGGCGCGCGTTCTCCTCGACCGCGGAGCGCAGCCAGAGCGCCAGTCCCGGTGCGGAGGCGTCGTAGTGCGCGGTGAAGCGCGGATCGTCCGTGTACATCCGGGCCAGGATCACCTGGCGGCCATGGTCGCAGTCGTAGCTGCGGCCGATCCAGGCGCGGTGGCGCTCCACGAGCTCCGCGGCCTCTGCGGAGCCGGGATCGACGCCGCGGCCGAGAGCATCGGCCATATCTGCCTCGAGCGCGCGCATCTCCTCGGTGAAGCGCTCCCAGTCCTGGGCGGTGTATGCGGCGGTGCGCTGCGCGGACTGCGCGAAGGCATCGGTGCCGCCCCAGCGCTCGCGCGCCTCCTCCTGCCAGGCGGGATCCCAGTCGGTGCCGAAGATGCGCGCCTGCTCCTGGACGCTCAGCGTGATGGTGGGGTCGTTCTCGGTCATGGTGGTCCTCTCGATCATCTGGTCGACGGCCTGGGCCGTCCGGGTGAGCCGGCGGATCCTCTCGGCGAGGAGCTCCCGCTGGCGGATGAGGTGCTCGCGGGGGTCGACATCCGGGTCGTCGAGGATCCGGCCGATCTCCGCGAGCGGCAGACCGAGCTCGCGGTAGACGAGCACCCGGTGGATCCGGGCGACGTCCGCCGCGCTGTACAGGCGGTAGTCCGACCAGGTGCGGCCGCTCGCGACCACCAGGCCGATCTGCTCCCAGTGGTGGAGGGTCCGCACGCTCACCCCGACCAGCGCTGCCACGCGGCCGACGGTCAGCGTGCTCTCCTCCGGGCTCCGGCTCGTCGCCGTCCTGTTCGTCTCGGTCATGGCTCCACCCCACTGCCTCACGTCGCGTCAGGGTCAAGCATCCCGCGGCCGAGGCCGCGGCCGGGAGCCCTCGAGGGCGATCCGCAAGGACGGGGCGCAGGCCCGCACCACCTCGTCGCCGCTCAGGCGGGCGATCGGCTCGATGCGCAGCACGTAGCGGGTCAGCAGCAGCCCCGACATGATCGCCGCGGCGGCCGCGGCGCGGGCGGCGGCGTCCCGGCCGCCGATGACCTCCTCCAGCCGGGCGACCAGCCGGCGGCCGATGTACTCCTGCACCAGCCGGTGGCCGGGACCCTCGTCGATCCCCTCGCGCAGCAGGGCGCGGAAGCCTGCGGCGACCTCGGGACGGTCCCAGAGGCTCACCGCGGCGGTGAGCAGCGCGGTCGCGAGATCGGCCGGACGCCGGGCGAGGACGCGGTCGATGACCTCGCCGGGTGTGATGAGCACGTCCATCACCGCGCGCAGGAGCCCTTCCTTGGATCCGAACCAGTAATTCACCATCGCATGGTCGACCCCGGCCTCCTGGGCGATGGAGCGCACCGTCGCCCGGTCGTAGCCGCGCTCCATGAACTGCCGGGTGCCTGCGGCGATCAGCCGATCACGCACCTGGGAGGGTCCGGGCGGACGGCCCGCTCGAGAATTCACCATGGTGGCATTGTGGCCCCGGTCGGCGGAGCATGGCGGCATGGACGCCATCGACCCCGCTGACACCCACGACCGCGAGCTCGAGCTCGAGACCCAGGCCCTCGTCGCCGGCGGCGGGCCCGCCGGACTGGTCACGGGCCTGCTGCTGGCCCGCCAGGGCGTGGACGTCATCGTCCTGGAGAAGCACGCGGACTTCCTGCGCGACTTCCGCGGGGACACGATCCATCCCTCGACCCTGGCACTGCTGGAGGAGATCGGGCTGCTCGAGGAGTTCCTCGCCCTCCCCCACGACCGGATGACCCGGGTGTCCGCCGGCATCGGCGGGCGCGTCTACCCGCTGGCGGACATGCGCCGCCTGCCGGTGCGCTGCCGCTTCGTGGCGCTCGCACCGCAGTGGGATTTCCTCGAGATGCTCGCGCGGGCCGCGGGCGAGCTGCCGAGCTTCCGTCTGCTGCGCTCGAGCGAGCTCACCGATCTGATCGTCGAGGACGACACCGTCGTCGGCGCCCGGGTCCGGAGCCCGCAGGGCGAGCGGCGGATCCGCGCGCGAGCGGTGATCGGCGCCGATGGCCGCAGCTCGCGGGTTCGGGAGGCCGCCGGCCTGCGGTCGGTGGTCACGGGCGCGCCGATGGACGTGCTGTGGCTGCGCCTGCCCCGCCGACCCGACGAGAGCCTTCCGCTGTTCTCCGCCGGGGCCGGGGCGCTGATCTGCCTGGACCGCGGCGAGTACTGGCAGGTGGCGCTGGTGGTGCCGAAGGGCGCGGTCGCGCAGCTGCGCGGGCGGCGGCGCCCGATGGAGGAGGTCCGCGCGCGCATCGCGGCGACCCGTCCGGAGCTCGCGGACCGGGCGCAGGACCTGGAATGGGCCGATGTGCACGAGCTGCGGGTCCGCGTCGACCACCTTCCGGTGTGGCATCGGCCGGGCCTGCTGTGCATCGGCGATGCCGCGCATGCGATGAGCCCCGCGGGCGGGGTGGGGATCAACCTGGCGGTGCAGGACGCGGTGGCGACCGCGCGGATGCTCGGCCCGGTGCTCGCCGAGCGGCCCGCGACCGCGGCCGAGCTCGACGCGGTGCGGCGCCGTCGGCTGCCCGCGGCGCGCATCACCCAGCGCATCCAGGCCGTCGGCTTCAGGCGGCTGCTGAGGCCGACGCTGGAGGGCCGGCTCCAGGAGGCGCCCCTGCCGGTGCGGGTGATCTCGAGGCTGCCCGTGCTGCAGCACCTGCTGGGACGCGTGATCGGTCTGGGGGTGCGGCCGGAGCGGTTCCTGCGACGCACCGTGCGAAGCTGACGCCATGACCTCTGCGCGCTCACGCCCCGCCCCCGGGGACGCGCCCCGCACCGAGCCGGCCGCGGACCGTCCTGACCCGGTCGCGGCCGGTCCGGCGGCGCCGGTGCTGACGCTGTTCTGCGGACCGCCCGGGGCGGGCAAGACGACCCTGGCCCGCCGTCTCGAGGCCGAGGGGGCCGGGCTGCGGATCTGCACCGACGACTGGCAGGACGAGATCGGGATCCCGCCGACCGATGCCGAGGCGCACGAACGGCTGCAGGCCCGGCTGTACCGGCTGGCGATGCAGCTGCTCGAGCGCGGCGTGGACGTGATCCTCGAGGACGGTCTGTGGATGCGTGCGGAGCGCACCCGGGTGTTCGCCGATGCCCGCTCCCGCGGCGCCCGCGTGCGGTGGCACGTGTTCGACGTCGCGCCGGAGGAGCTGGAGCGCCGCCTCGCATCCCGCGCCGCCCGGGGCGAGCCGGGCACGGTCCCGGTCTCCCCGGCCGAGCTGGCCCGGATCCTGACGCTCTTCGAACCTCCTCGCGCCAAGGAGCTGGCAGCGGTCGACGAGGTCACCCTGCACCGGTGACGCGCTCGCGGCCACGCCGCAGCGGCCTGCGAAGTCCTCAGATCGCGCCGCCGCGGCGCTGCCCGGCGGTGCTGCGTCGCGCATCGCGCCGGGGCCGGCCGCGCCCGCCGCGCCCGCCGCGACCGCGATCGGCGGTGCCCGGCGTCGCGGCCCCGCGGCGTCGGGCGCCGTCCGCGCGGTCCTTGGCACGGGCGGCCAGGCGCTCCTCCCGGCGCACGGACCGGCGACCGGCCCGGTTCAGGTCCGGGGGCCGCTGCGAGGGCGGGGTCGGCGAGGATCCGACGACGCCGTAGGGGCTGACCCACGTCACGAGGGTCCCGCCGGGCCGGTGCGGATCCGCGACCAGGCGGACGTCCCACTGCGCGGCGTCCTTGTCGTAGTTGCTGCCCGCGCACAGGCCCTGCCCGTTGGACAGGGACGTCTTCCCGCCCTGCGCGTGGGGATGGATGTGGTCCGCGTGCCGGGAGGCGGCATTGCAGTTCGGGCTGCGGCAGATCCCATCCCGGCTCAGGACCATCCTCCGCAGGTTCACCGGGAACGCGCGCGAGACCGAATCCATCGCGACCAGCTCGCCGCTCGCGGGATGGGTGTACAGGCGCCGATAGAACATGCGGAGGCGGTGCGCCTCGGCCCGGGCGTCCTCGTCCCCGTCCGCGAGGTCCCCCAGGGGCTGCCCCATCAGCACCGGCGTGAGCGCCCGCCCAGGGACCAGCCCGTATCCGGACAGCGACGCATGCTCCGTCCCGTCGTCGAGCTGCAGGAGGGCTCGATCGGTGATGGTGATCAGCAGCTCGATCCGCGGCCCCTTCGGCGTCGCGGCCGGCCGGTCCATGCGCGGCCGCCCTGAGGACGATGCGGCCCCCAGCAGATCAGGACCTCGCGCGGATCCCACCGGGCCGGGCGGATATGCCGGACGTCCCGGTGGTCGTGCGTCGGCTTCCCCGCCGAGATCGGAGCCTCCGCCGACATCGGCTCCCCCGCCGGAATCGGCTGCCTCAGCAGGATCGGAGTCCTCGCCGGTCTCTGCCTCGCCCTCGGCCGGGGCCGGAGGGTTCTCTGCGGGGCGGATCATCTCGCCGGTCCGCAGGTCGTACATCGGCTTCAGGTCCTCCTCGAAGAGCATGGTCCTCGCCGCGTACGGGGTCGGGTCGACCTCGACCGGGGGCTCTCGGGTCAGCGCGTCGCTGTAGTAGTTGGTGGCCTCGACGAGCATGTCCGGGCGCAGGGCGCCGAGCGGCACCCGGCTGCCTGCCGCGCGCGCGGACTCGGCCGCCGCCTGGACGACCGCCTCGATCTGTGCCGCGCCGAACGCCGGCAGCATCGCGACCAGCCGCGCCATCCCGTGCCGCTGCGGCGTGATCTTCAGGTACCGCCGCTTCGCGGCCCGCACCTCGCGGTCCCGCGAACGGGCCGGGTCCGTCCGCTTCTCCACGAGGTCGGCCACGACCTCGCGGACGGCCTTCTCCCCCAGCCCGTCGAGCCGAGCCACGTTCCGGGAGATCTCCGCGTCCACCGCCTCGCAGACCTCGCGCGGTTCATCACGCAGCTCCTGCGTGATCGCGAGGACCGTCGCCTCCGGCACCCGCGCGACGGCCTTCGCGGCGCGGAGCGAGGGCATCGACCGGGCGAGCCTCCGGGCACTGGACAGCGCGGCGGAGGCGATATGGCTGCTGCACCGCCGTGCTCCCGCGATGTTCGAGGTCACGCCGTCGTCGAGCCGCCGCCCCGCCTTGCCGGCGGCGGCGTTGACCGCACGGATCCGGGCCGCCGCCTCGAGCATCCAGGAGTCCTCGACCGATCCCAGGCGCGTGCGGGCCTGCGCGAGCATGGCCACCACCGCCAGCGCCTCGTCGGGCGTCCCGGCGGGAGCCTCGATCGCTGGATGCACGGTCGAGCGGGAGACCTCGGCGGAGGCCGCCGCCGCCTCGATGATCGACACCACCGCCCCCATCGCAGGGGTGCCCTCCAGCGGCGCGAGCGCCCTGCGGACCGCGTCGAGGGCGTCCTCCAGGCCCTGCGGAGCGTCAGCCCCCGCAGGCCCGCAGGAGACGGTCAGCCCGTCCCCGTCGATGTGCCCCCGTGCACCCTGTCCCATGCCGACTATTTTACGCCTCAGCTCGACCGAGAGGAAGCCTCCAGAGCGATTCTCGAGAAATTGTGGAAAAGACTGCGATGGGGAGGAGCAGCGGTGCTCGACATGGGGATACCGGGCAGTTGTGGGCGGCGCACCTCGTCTGTCGGCCCGCTGTGATAGGCGCTGACGACCAGTTCACGCCGCCTTCCTGCCTCGCGCGCCGCGCCCGCCTTTCCCGAGGACGCGCAGGTTCGGGAAACCGGGAGATGGACTCGCAAAACGTGCCTCCACCCCCCCATTTCCTGAATTCGCAGCACGCACGGACGAAGCGGACGGATTCCCGTGTCCGGCGATCCGACGCATTCTTCCTCCCTGCCTCGCCCTCCGGCTGTCGGTCCCCCTGTCTAGCCTCCCGAGCACAGACCGAAGGAGGGCACATGCATCACCGCACGCGCAGCACTCCCGCCCGCACGACCCTGCCCGCGTCCCCGCCGATCACGTCCCGCGCCTCGAGCCCGGGCCTGCTCGAGCGCGAGGAGATCCGCCGGGCGCTCCTGCGCTCCCGCCCTGAGCTGTCCGGGCGCATCTCGACCGGACCGAGCGGCTCGCTGACGATCCCGCGCCCCGGAGGTGCCTGCGTCGAGATCGGCCGCATGCGCCGGGCCGGGCGCGTGCGCTGGGTGGTGGTCGCCTCCGACGGGGACAGGCCCAGCGTCCTCGAGGCCGAGTCCGCCGCGCATGCGGCGGGCCTCGCGATCGCCGCGCTCAGCGCTCCGCGGGAGCGCCCGGCCCCTCCGGAGAGCCGGGCGCGACCGATGCGCCGGAGGCGATGAACCGGGGCAGCCACAGGCGCTCCCACTGCGTGATCTCCTGGACCATGTTCCCCTCGCGCCGCGGGACCCGGGCCGCGACCCGGTAGGCGGCGCCGTCGGCCTCCCGCTCCAGGTATCCGAGGTCGACCAGCTCGCGCCGCAGGAAGGCCACGTCCTCATGCACGGCCTCGAGCACCTCGCCGACCTGCGTCTCGTCGTAGACCTCGCCGGGGGCGAAGCGCGCGAGGATCTCGAGCATCACGGCGGTGCGGGCACGCCGACGTGCGGGCATGCCCAGCAGGCGGCCGTCGCGCAGGAACGGTCGGATCAGTCGGGCGTGCTCAGCGCGGGCGGCCGCCTCGCGGTCCGCGGGCCGCACCGCCTGCTCGGCGAGGAGCGCGGCGCGGGCGCTGGTGTAGTTCTCGCCGGTGCGGGCCATGCGGGCGCGCACGTGCTTCTTCAGGTCGCTGTCGCGGGTCATGTCGTTCCACCTCGGGCCACGAGCATCCCCAGCATGCGACGGCGGCCCGGCGCGGTCGGATCAGGACAACCTGCGATGCCGGGACCCGAGGATCCGCTCCCCTTCGCGCGGCCGTCAGGGCTGGGGCCTGCGGTGCGCTGGGCGGTGGGTCGCCGCCAGGGGCGAGACTCCCATGGCGGACGCAGGCCGGTCAAGCTCGATACGCTCCGGCCATGCCTCTCACGATCCGTGTCCTCGGGGCGGGCGTCGCCGGCCTCGCCGCGGCGGGCCTCCTCGCCCGCGACGGGGCGCATGTCACCCTCATCGACCGGGAGCCCCGCCGGACGGCGCTGGGCACCTCGCTCGGCCTGTTCGGTCCCGCCCAGCGCGCGCTCGCGCGGCTCGGGGTGCTCGAGGAGGTGCGGGCCGCATCGGCCGCTCCGCGCGAGGGCCATCTGCGCGCTCGCGACGGGACGGTGCTGGCCCGGGTCCCGGCCGGCGGTGCGCTGCTCGTGCCGCGGACGGACCTCACCCGGATCCTGCGCGCCGCACTGCCCGGCTCGGTGCGCCAGGAGACGCGCGAGGTCCGCGATGTGCGGCCCGAGCTCGCGGCCGCGGACCTTCTGGTGGGGGCCGACGGCGTCCATTCGCTGGTGCGGCGGTCGGGCTGGCCCGGCTCTGCGGCCCGCCGGCACGGCCAGACGGTGCTGCGCGGCACCACGGATGCCCCGCCGCCGGACATCTCGGAGACCTGGGGCGGGCCGTGGCTGTTCGGGATCACCCCGCTGGCCAGCGGCGGGACGAACTGGTTCGCCTCCGTGCCGGAGCATCGGTCGGCATCGGTCGCAGAATCCCTCGACCACCTGCGCGGCGTGGTCGGCGGGGCCCATGCGGCGATCGATGCCGTGCTCGAGGCGGCCTCGCCGGAGCGCACGGTGGTGCACGGCATCCTCACCAGCCCCGTGCTGCTGCCGATCCGCGACCACTCCGTGCTGATCGGGGACGCCGGCCACGCCATGGCGCCGAACCTCGGCCACGGCGCGAACACGGCGCTGGAGGACGCCGCCGCCCTCGCCGCCGCAGTCGCGCGGGCGGGGAGCGTCCGCGGGGCCCTGCGCATCTACGCGGCACGGCGCACGGTGCCCGATGCCGCGTGGCAGCTCGGATCGACCGCGATGATGCGCCTGGCCACGCTCGAGCGGGGTGCCCGCCTGCGCGACGGCCTGCTCAGGGCGCTGGCGCCGCGCTGAGGCCGGGCCCCGCTCTGCAAGGGCCCGCTCTGCCGGGGCCCGCGCTCAGAGGTCCCGCGAGGAGAGCACGCAGAACTCGTTGCCCTCCGGGTCCCGCAGCACGGTCCAGCTGACCTCATCCTCGGCGTCGTCCTGCCCGACGTCCGCGAGGGTCGCCCCGCGCTCGAGCAGCCGCCGGATCTGCGCGTCGCGGTCGTCCTCGAGGTGCGGGGCGAGGTCGATGTGCAGGCGGTTCTTGACCTGCTTCTCCTCGCGGACGGGGACGAACACCATGCCCGGGCCGATGCGGTGCCAGGAGGCGGCGGGGATCGGCTTCCCGGTGTACTCCTCCGGCAGGTCGCGGGGGATGATCACGGCCTCGTCGGGGGTGTCGAACAGCACCTGCCAGTCCAGGACATCGGCCCACCAGCGGGCCTGGGCGGAGACGTCATGGGCGTCGACGACGACGGAGTACCAGCGCAGCCTCATGCGCCGGAGCCTACGCTCAGGCGCGCTTGCGGGCCAGGGTGGTGATCACGTGCCAGTGCTTCTTGCCGTCGAAGAACCGCCCGTCCTCGTCGCGGACCTCCCGCTCGAGGATCTGGAACCGCGAGAACATCGAGCTGATCTGGGCGGTGGAGAGCGTGGCGACATCGGGCCGCTCGGCCCAGGTGTCCTGCTCGCCGAACAGGTCCACGGCCATGATCCCGCCGGGGCGCAGCGCGTCGACCAGGCGGGGCCAGGCCCGCTCGAGGCCCTCCGGGCCCAGCATCGGCAGCGCGTCCGAGGAGTAGATGACGTCCGCCCGGGGGAAGGAGTCCTCGAGGGAGGCGTCGGCGTGGTGGAAGACGACTTCGCCGCTCATGCGGCGGTTCTCGATCAGCCGGTGGGAGAGGGTCTCGTCGATGTCGTAGGCGTGGACGGTCCAGCCGCGGCGGGCGAACTCGAGGGAGTCCGCGCCGGCGCCGGCGCCGATGTCGAGCGCGACCTTCCCCGACCCCTCGCCGCCGGCGGCGAGGATGGCACGGGTGACGATCCGGCGGGCAGGGCGACCCGCGGCGGAGGCGTTGTACGCGGCCCAGTCGATCGTCGCTAGCGAGTTCATGGTCAGAAGGCTAGTCAAGATCGTCCCATATTCAACGGTCAGGGGGTCTGCGGGGCCGGATTTTCGTCACCAGCGAACGGCAGGGTGACCAGCGCCGCATCCGCGGCGCGACCTAGGATGTCCTCCATGTCCCCGTCGCTCCGCATCGCCGTCGTGTCACTGCACACCTCCCCCCTGGAATCCCCGGGCGGCGCGGATGCGGGCGGCATGAACGTCGTCGTCCTCGAGCAGTCCCTCGCCCTGGCCCGTGCCGGGCACCAGGTGGAGATGTTCACGCGCCGGTCCGACGCCCAGGCCCCGGCGACCGTGGAGGTCGCCCCGGGGGTGCGCCTGCACCATCTGGCCGGGGGCCCGCCCGCTCCGCTGGCGAAGAGCCTCATGGAGCAGGCCATCGCGCCGTTCGCGGAGGATCTGCGCGCGCATCTGCAGGCGCTGCCGGCGGGCGACCGGCCCGACGTGATCCACTCCCACCACTGGTTCAGCGGCGTGGCCGCCCTCCCCGTGGCCCGCGACCTCGGCGTGCCGCACGTGCAGTCCTTCCACTCCGTGGCGGCCCCGCAGGAGGCGACCGGGCTCGACGCGGGCGAGCCCGCGGAGTCCTCGGGGCGGATCCCCGGGGAGCGGCAGGTCGCCCAGGAGTCCGATCTGGTGGTCGCGGTCTCCGCTGCGGAGGCCCGCACCATCGCCGAGCGCTACGGCGTCCCGCGCGAGGAGGTGCGCATCGTGCGGCCCGGGGTGGACGTCGAGCGGTTCCGTCCGGCCGATGAGCCCGCGGACCGCCTGGCGCGGCCCACGCTGCTGTTCGCGGCGCGCCTGCAGCCGCTGAAGGCGCCGGAGCTGGCCCTCGACGTGCTGGCCCGGCTGGCGCCCCAGATCGACGCCCGCCTGGTGCTGACCGGCGGCGTCTCCGAGGACTTCCAGGACTACCGGCGCGAGCTGGAGGAGCACGCCGCGCAGCTCGGCGTCGCCGACCGGGTCGAGCTGGCGGGGTCCCAGGACCGCGCCGGGCTCGCGGCGCGCATGCAGCAGGCCAGCGTGCTGCTGCTGACCAGCTGGTCGGAGACCTTCGGCCTGGTGGCCCTCGAAGCGCAGGCCAGCGGCACGCCCGTGGTGGCCTGGCGCTGCGCCGGCGGCGTCCAGGAGGCGATCGGCGCCGGCGGCCTGGTGCTGGGCAGCCGCGACCCCGACGTATGGGCCGAGGCCGTCGCCTCCCTGCTCTCGGACCCCCAGCGCTACGCCCGCGCCTGCACGCAGTCGCGGGACTTCGCCCTGGAGCGCACCTGGACCGCGAGCGCGCAGGCGCTGGCGGAGATCTACGGAGGACTGCGATGACCCCGCTCCCCCACGACGGCCGGGATCCCTGGGACCTGCTCGCGGGCGCCCGCACGGTGCTGGCCGTGCACGCGCATCCCGATGACGAGTCCCTCGCCACCGGCGCCCTGCTGGCCGAGCTCTCCGCCCGCGGCGTCCGGGTGGTGCTGGTGACCGCCACCCGCGGCGAGGAGGGCGAGATCGTCCCGGGCTCCGTGCCGGCGCACGGCTCGCGCGCCCTCGAGGAGATCCGCGCCGGGGAGATCGACGCCGCGGCCCGCACCCTCGGCGTCGCCGAGCGCCACATGCTCGGCGAGCCCCCGGCCCTCGCGCCCGATGCCGCTGCGCGCAGCTACCGCGACTCGGGCATGACCTGGGTGCGCGAGGGGCTCGCCGGCCCCTCGCCCGATGCCGGGCCGGACAGCTTCTCCCTGCGGCCGATGGACGAGGCGACGGCGGATCTCGCGGCGCTGATCGAGGCCGTCCGCCCCGAGGCGGTGATCGGCTACGACGACGCGGGCACCTACGGCCACCCGGACCATGTGCGGGCCCATCACGTGAGCGCGGCGGCGAGCGCCCGCGCCGGGGTGCCGATGCTGGAGGTCGCGAGCACGCAGGATGCCGAGGGGTTCTCCTGGCGGGAGCAGCCGGCCTCCCTCGAGGCCGTGGCCGCGGCGCTGGCGTGCTACCGCACCCAGCTGACCGTCCTCGGGACCCGGCCCGCGGTCGCCGGCGCCGCCGGGGCCGATGCGGTCCCCGCCGTGCTGGTGCGGCACGTGGGCGGGCAGGACGAGGTCATCGCGATGCGGACGGGGCTGCGGCTCTCCGGCCCGGCACGGTGACCTGGGCGAGCACCGGCAGGTGATCGGTGGCCCCGGCGAGCCGCTCGCGGCTGACCGAGGGCGTGCTCCGGACCACCCGGACGGAGGCGTGCAGCTCCTCGCTGGTGAGGACCGCGTCGATGCGGGCGCTGGGACGCCGGGCGGGGAAGGTCGGCTCGCCGGCCGCGGCCCCCGGGTCGTGCAGCACCGTGGCCAGCTCGCTCCAGGCCGCCGCCTCCGGGCGCTCGTTGAGGTCCCCGGCCACGATCACGGCGGCGCCCGAGCCGGCGATCAGGCCCATCAGGCGATGCACGTGGACGAGGCGGTGCGCCTCGTCGAGCGCGAGGTGGACATCGGCGACCACGAGGTCGCCGCCGCCGGGCACGGACAGCCGCACCGCGGCGATCCCGCGCGGGAAGACGGAGTTGGCATCGGTGATCCGCTGCGGCACGGGGACGATGCCGCGGCGCAGCAGCTGGCCGGCGGCCTCCGGCGAGGCGAGGATCGCCAGCCCGCGGGCCAGTCGCCCTCCGAGCAGCACGCGCAGGCCCATCCGCCGGGCGAGCCAGCGCAGGCGCGCCGTGGGCAGCAGCACCTGCGGGGACTCCTGCAGCAGCAGGAGGTCCGGGGCGAGGTCGCGCACCGCATCCGCCAGCGCCGCCGGGTCGTCGCGCAGCCCGCGCACGTTCCAGGTCATCACCCGCAGGTCCCAGGCGGTCACAGGAGCCTCCGCTCGAGTCCGGCCCCGCGCGGGGCGATGGCCGCCTCGGCGAGCTCCACGAGGTCGTCGACCTCGTAGACGGGCCACCCGAACAGCGCCCGGCGCCACTCCGGCGGGACGGCCCGGTGCCCCAGGGCCCCGCCGATCAGCGCCCCGGCGATGCAGGCGATGGTGTCGGTGTCGTACCCGGCGCGCACCGCCGCCTCCAGCACGGCCACCAGGTGGTCGCGCTGGGCGAAACGGCCCTCCGGGATCGGCCCGGCGTGGTGGATGGCCGACCAGGCCGCCTGGAAGGCGTGCACCACCCAGCCGTTGCGGCCGAAGACGGCGGGCTCGGCGGCCTCCGCCGCCTCGATGCGCTCCTCCCACAGGGGGGCGCGCTCCGGCGCGAGCTGGCCCAGCCCGGTGCGGACGTCGACCTCGCCCGTGAGGACGGCGCGGCGCACCGCGAATCCCCACAGCAGGCAGGCGTCCACGACGTCGGGGTGGACATGGGTGAGCAGGCACACGGCCTCGATGGCCGCCCGGACCTCGGCGTCGGAGCCGTGCAGGTGCGGCAGCACCGAGACGTGGATGCGCATCAGGGCGCCGTTGCCGGCGATCTGGGGCAGGTCCTCGTGGGCGTGCAGCGCCGCGGTGCGGAAGTCCGCGGCGGCGGGAACGGTCCGCCCCTCGGTGATCGCGATCTCGCTGGCCCGGCGGATCACGGTGGAGGTCAGCGCGCCGATGTCCGGGGTGCTCATGGACCAGGAGAACCAGCCGCGGGCCACGCGGTCCAGGGTCTCCTCGTCCAGGAAGCCGGTGCTCCCGCCCACGGCGGACAGCGCCTCGAGCAGGACGACGGCCATGGAGGTGTCGTCCGTCCACTCGCCGGGCTCCCAGCCGAGGATCCCGCCGCCGGTCATCTCCACGTCGTCGGACGCGGGGATGGGGGCCTGGAACTCGTAGGGGGCGCCCAGGGCGTCCCCGGCCGCGGCCGCGACGACGACGCCGAGCGCGCGCTCTCGCTGCTGCGCGTCGAGCGCGGGGCGTGGGGGCACCGCATCGTCCGTTCTCACGTGCCCATCGTTCCATATCCCGCCCGAAGCACTACTGGATGGTAGCCAACCTGTCGTGCAGGACACGCCCGCACGCCGGTACGCTGAAGCGACACCGAAGGAGCTCCATGTCGACCCCCATCCCCGACTCGCCCGCGCCCGCCCCCGAGACCTCGGGAGGCTGCGGCTGCGGCGACCCGCATGACCATGCCGGCCACGACCACCCGCCCACCGGGGCGGACGTGGTCCGTGCCCTGGTCCCGGCGCTCTCGATCGTCTCCCTGGCGATCCCGGCGCTGGGCGTGATCATGATCCTGTCGATCCTCGCCTACGCGCCCTCGACGCCCTGGCCGATCCTCGTCGGCCTCTCGCTCGGCGCCCTGCAGCTGCTCTCCCTCGTGGCGACCAGCCTGTACGTGGCGCGCACCCGGGTGCAGCTCGCCGTGAACCCCGGCCTGCTCGCGGTGCGCAGCGTCGTGGACGAGCTGCTGCGCCTGGCGGCCGTGTGGTCCGCGACGCTGCTGTGGCCGGCCGATGTGCGCGGTCCGCTCGCGGTGTGGGTCGGCGCGGGCACCGCGCTGGTCTGGGTCGTCCTGGCGACCGCGCAGTCCCTGCGCACCCGCTCCCGGATCGCCAAGCCCTCGCAGTGGTCGACGGAGGCCGTGGCGACCCTGCTGAACGAGGGGGTCGGCGTGCGGCGCAGCATGGTGCTGCGCGTGCTCGACGTCGCCGGCACCATCACCTTCCAGCTCGGCGCCACCATCCTGGTGATGCTCTCCCCCGCCATGGTCGTGGCGACCGTGGTGCTGTCGATCGCCACCGGGCTGTCGACCCTCGTCCTCCAGCGCCGCTCGCCCTCGCAGCGGGCCCGCTCGCCCTGGGCCCTCGCCCCGGTGGGCATCGGCCTGCTCGTGCTCGTCCTCGCCGTCCTCGCCCTAGGAGCCTGACCCGATGGAATCTTCCGCACCCCTGCCCTCCGGCCTCGATCTGCGCTGGAGGGACGAGGCGATCCGCCCGCAGGACGACCTGTTCGGGCACGTCAACGGCCGCTGGCTGCGCGAGCACGTGATGCCCGCGGACCGCTCGAGCGACGGCGAGTTCCGCCGGCTGCGCGACCTCTCCGAGGAGCGCGTGCGGGAGATCGTCGAGGAGGCCCCCGCGGACAGCCGCATCGGCGCGCTCTACCGGGCGTTCATGGACGAGGACGCGATCGAGGCCAAGGGCTCCGCGCCCCTCGAGCCGCTGCTGCAGGAGATCACGGCGACCGCGGATCGGGGCGAGCTGACCGAGCTGATGGCCTCCCCCGGGTCCGGCACCTCGCTGCTGCTGGCCTACGTGTGGACCGACGACCGCGACTCCACCCGCTACCAGGTGAAGATCCACCAGGGCGGGCTGGGCCTGCCCGACGAGTCCTACTACCGCGAGGACGCCTACGCCGAGATCCGCACGGCCTACGTCGAGCATCTCTCCCGCCTCGCCGCCCTGGCCGACCTGCCCGGCCGTGCGGGCCTCGTGATCGGCGACGCGGCCGCGCAGGCGCGCGCCGTCATGGACTTCGAGACCCGCCTGGCCGGCGCGCACGTGGACGTGGTCCGGGTGCGCGACCGCGAGAAGTCGGACAACCCGATGGACGCCGCGGCCCGCGCCGAGACCGCCCCGCGGCTGGACTGGGCGGCGTTCGTGCGCGGCACGGGCGCCCCCGAGGCGGCCTTCGACGTCGTCTCCGTCGGCCAGCCCGAGTTCCTCGCCGAGGCCGATGCCGTGTTCGCCGAGACCGACCTCGCCGTCCTGCGGACCTGGCTCGCCCTGCACACCATCGCCTCCTACGCCCCCTACCTCTCCTCCGCCTTCGTCGAGGAGGACTTCGACTTCAACGGCCGGGTCCTCTCCGGGGCCGAGGAGCTGCGCGAGCGCTGGAAGCGCGGCGTGGCCCTGGTCGAGAGCATCGCCGGCTTCGACGTGGGCCGGGAGTACGTGGCCCGCCACTTCCCGCCCGCCCACAAGGAGCGGATGGACGAGCTGGTCGCCGCGCTGCTGGAGGCCTACCGCGCCTCCATCGAGCAGCTGGACTGGATGACCCCGGAGACCCGCGGCCGCGCCCTGGAGAAGCTCTCCCGCTTCACCCCGAAGGTCGGCTACCCCGAGCAGTGGCGCAGCTACGACGGCCTGGAGATCGACCCGCAGGACCTGGTCGCCTCCGTGCGGGCCAGCCGCCGCTTCGACGCGGACTACGAGTACGCCAAGGTCGGCGGGCCGATCGACGAGCACGAGTGGCACATGACCCCGCAGACGGTCAACGCCTACTACAACCCCGGCCGCAACGAGATCGTCTTCCCCGCCGCGATCCTGCAGCCGCCCTTCTTCGACGCCGAGGCGGACCCGGCCGTGAACTTCGGCGGGATCGGCGCGGTGATCGGCCACGAGATCGGGCACGGCTTCGACGACCAGGGCTCGAAGTACGACGGCGACGGCAACCTGCGCTCCTGGTGGACCGCGCAGGACCGCGCCGCCTTCGAGGAGCGCACCTCGCGGCTGATCGACCAGTTCTCGGCGCTGTCCCCCCGGGACCTCGAGGAGAGCCACCGCGTCAACGGCGCGCTGACCATCGGCGAGAACATCGGCGACCTCGGCGGCCTGTCCATCGCGGTCAAGGCGTACCTGCAGGTCGCCGGCTCCGACGCGCCGGAGATCGACGGCTTCACCGGCCTCCAGCGGGTGTTCCTGTCCTGGGCCACCGTGTGGCGCGGCAAGAACCGCGAGCAGGAGGCGATCCGTCGCCTGGCCACGGACCCGCACGCCCCCGCGGAGTTCCGCTGCAACACGGCCGCCAGCCACGTCGACGCCTTCCACGAGGCGTTCTCGGTGACCGCGGGCGACGCCCTCTACCTCGAGCCCGCGGACCGCGTGAGGATCTGGTGAGCCGGCCGGATCCGCCCTTCTACGTCGGGGCGACCCGGCCCGGGGCGGTGGGCTGGACGCGCATCGGCATGACCGCGGCGATGGCGCTGGTGCTGCTGGTGCTGGGCCTGACCGTGCGCTCCGCCGTCCCGCCGCTGCTGGTGGTGCTCCTGGCGGCCGTCGCCCTCGGCATGGCCCTGTGGTCCTGGATGCGGCTGTGGACGCGGTTCATCGTCGACGAGCACGGGGTGACCGTCTCCTACGGCGGGTTCTGGCCGCAGCGCCCCTGGGACGTCGCCGCCTTCCGCACCGTGCAGCTGCGGGAGATCCCCGGGGAGACGCTCGGCGTGAGCGTCGGCCCCCTGGGGCGGCCCCGCGGCCGCATCATGACCGGGGCCGCGCACGAGCGGCGCCCCGTCGCCGGCCGCCCCGTCCACCCGCCGGAGGCACCGCAGGAGACCTACCGCATGCAGGTCACCCGCGCCGGCACCATGGTCGAGATCATCGGCCGCGACGGCACGCACTTCCTGCTCTCCCCCACCGATCCCGAGGCCACGGCGCTCGCGGTGGACCAGGCGATCCGGGCACGGCGCTGAGACGGTAGGATCGGTCCGTCATCCACGACAGGGGAGCACCGCACGGTGCTGAGAGTGCGCACGGCGCAGACCCTCGAACCTGATCCGGCTCGCACCGGCGGAGGGAGTCGGGACTTCTCGGCGGCATCACTGCCGCATCCCCTTTCCATCTCGGGAAGGAGATCATGATGACGACCACGACGGGCACCGCCCGCACCCGCTACCGCACCATCGACCTGGTGGTGGTCGCCGGGATCGGCGCCGCCTTCGGCGTCGCGTTCCTGGGCTACGGGGCGCTGTACAGCCTCATCGGCCCTCTCACCGCCGCCTTCAAGCCCGCCGAGGGCCTGCTGGCGGGCATCTGGTTCCTGCCCGCGGTCATCGCCGGCCTCGTCGTGCGCAAGCCCGGCGCCGCGATCGGCGCGGAGCTGATCGCCGCGACGCTCGAGATGATGCTCGGCGGGCAGTGGGGCTGGGGCACGGTGGTCTCGGGGCTGCTGCAGGGCGGCGGCGTCGAGCTCGCCTTCGCCCTGACCGCCTACCGCCGCTCCACGGTGCCCGTCGCCGTGCTCGGCGGCGTGCTCGCCGCGTCCCTGGAGTGGGTGTGGGAGCGCTTCGCCTACTACCCGGAGATGAGCTGGGGCTTCGCGATCATCATGCTCGGCTTCTTCCTCGTCTCGGGGGCGCTGCTGTGCGGAGCGCTCGGCTGGGCGGCGACCCGGGCCCTCGCGGCCACGGGGGCGCTGGATCCCTTCCCGGCCGGTCGCGAGCTGGCGGGCGCCGACCGGGCGTGAGCACCGCGACCGCCGCCGCCGTGCTCGGGGTCGAGGACCTCGGCTGGCGGCCCGCCTCCCGCCGGGAGCCCACCCTCTCGGGCGTGACGCTGCACGTCCCGGCCGGACAGCGGGTGCTGCTGGCCGGGGCCAGCGGCGCCGGGAAGTCGACGCTGCTGCGGGCGCTGGCCGGGCTGCTGGATCCGGAGGCCGGAGAGATCACCGGCGCCCTGAGCACCCCCGACCGTCCCGGCGAGCGGGGCCTGCTGCTCCAGCAGAGCGTGCACGCCCTGGTCGCGGCGACGGTCGCCCGCGATGCGGCCTTCGGACCGGAGAACGCCGCGCGCTCCCGGGCGCAGATCGCCGACACCGTCCGCGGCGCCCTGTCCGCGGCGGCGGTCGACGTCGACGGGGAGGCCTCCCCCTTCGACCTCAGCGGCGGCCAGCAGCAGCGGGTCGCCCTGGCCGGCTCCCTCGCCCTCGCCCCGGACGCCCTGCTCCTGGACGAGCCCCTGAGCATGCTCGACCCGTCGGCGGCCGATGCCGTCCACGCGGCGATCCTCGAGGCCGCCGAAGGGCGCACCCTGGTGGTCGCCGACCACCGCACCGCCCGCTGGCTGCCGCACGTGGACCGGGTGATCCTGCTCGGGCCCGGCGGGAGGATCCTCGCCGACGG
This sequence comes from Brachybacterium phenoliresistens, assembly GCF_039530785.1. NCBI lineage: Bacteria > Bacillati > Actinomycetota > Actinomycetes > Micrococcales > Dermabacteraceae > Brachybacterium > Brachybacterium phenoliresistens. Next base: position 444,739 of record NZ_BAAAOW010000002.1, on the reverse strand, counting down.
CCCGCCCGGCACGGTGGCGCTGCCCGCCGCCGAGCTCCCGCCGCCCCCGCGCCCCGCGCCCGGGGCGGAGGTCGCCGCCCTCGAGGCCGTCGCGATCCGCCGCCGCGGAGGCCGCGAGATCCTGCACCGCGACCTCGACCTGGCGCTGCGCGCCGGGGAGCTCGCCGCGCTCACCGGCCCGAGCGGCAGCGGGAAGACGACGCTGCTGCGGGTCCTGCTGGGGCTGGAGGCGCCCGCCGCGGGGAGGATCCGCCGGCCCGAGCGGGAGCGGACGGCCTTCGTCCCGCAGGAGCCCGAGCACTCCTTCGTCGCCCGGACGGTGCGCGAGGAGGTCACCGCCTCGCCCTGGGCGCAGGACGAGGCCGCGGCGGAGGAGCTGCTGGAGCGCGCCGGGCTCACCCACCTGGCCGCCGCGAACCCCTTCACGCTCTCGGGCGGGGAGCAGCGGCGCCTCGCGATCGTCGCCGCCCTCGCCCAGCGCCCGCGGCTGCTGGTGCTGGACGAGCCGACCGTCGGCCTCGACGACGCCCGGCTGGCCGACGTGGTCGCCCTGCTGGACCGCGCCCGCGAGGACGGCTGCGCGATCATCGCGGCGACCCACGACGAGCGCCTCGCCTCCCGCGCGGACCGCACCCTCGCGCTGCCGGCGCGCCCCGCACCGGACCGGCCCGTCTCCCGGGAGATCACCCCGGTGCCGCACCCCCGCCGCACGGCGGCGCGCGCCTGCAACCCCCTCACGCTGTGCGCCGTCGGCCTGCTCGCGGCCATCGGCTCCTTCGGCGTGTCGACATGGCAGATCGGCGTGCTGGGCCTGCTCCCCGTGCTGCTCCTGGCCCCGCTGGCCGTTCCCGGCTGGCGATCGGCGGTGCTGCGCCTGGCGCCGGTCCTGCTCTCCGCGGCGACCCTGGCATGGACCACCGCCCTGCTCTCCCCGCTCGCCCCGCTGTCCGCCTCGGCCTGGCTGCTGGGCGCGAAGGAGGCCTCCCGGATCACCCTGTTCGTCGCGCCGGGCGTGCTCGCCCTCGCCTCCGTGGACGTGACCGCCCTGGGCGATGCCCTGCGCACCCGGCTGCGCCTGCCCGGCCGGCCGCTCGCCGCCGGGGTCGCCGCCCTGGTCCGGATCGGGCACCTGCGCGGGCAGTGGGAGCGGATCCTCGCCGCGCGGACGCTGCGCGGGCTGGGCTCGGCCCGCTCGCCCCGCGTGCTGGCCTCGGCGACCCTCGCCCTGCTGGTGGACACGCTGCGCGGGGCGGAGCAGCAGGCCCTGGCCATGGACGCCCGCGGATTCGCCGAGGCGGACGCGCGCACCGTCGCGCTGCCCAGCCCGCTGGGGCGGGCCGACGTGATCGGCGCGCTGGTGGGCATCGCGCTGCTGCTGTGGCCCTGGGCGCTGCGGCTGATGATCGGCTGAGGGCCCCGGCGCCTACCCTGGTGCCATGACGCCGACGGACGAGACCCCCGCCCCCGCCCCCGCCCCCGCTGCCCCGGATGATGACGCCGCCGCGCTGGCCGCGAGCATGATGGACGCCGCCCGCCAGGGCCGCGCCGACGTCCTGCGGCCGCTGCTCGCCCAGGGAGCACCGGTCGACATGCAGGACGCCTCCGGCAGCACCATGCTCATGCTGGCCGCGTACCACGGGCACGCCGCGCTGGTCACCGTGCTGCTCGAGCACGGCGCGGATCCCGAGCTGATGAACGACCGCGGGCAGTCCCCGCTGGCGGGCGCAGCGTTCAAGGGCTACGAGGACGTCGTGCGGGCCCTGCTGGCCGGCGGCGCCGATCCCGACGCCGGCGCGCCGAGCGCCCGGGAGACGGCCGCCTACTTCCGGCGCGCAGAGATCACGGCCCTCCTCGACGGGGACGGCGACGGCGCCTGATCCGCGCCCGGCTCAGTGCCGGTACTCCATCGGCACGTGCTCGATGCCGGCCTCGAGGAACATCTCGCCGACGGTCACGTAACCCATGCCGCGGTACCAGTCCTCGAGGTAGGCCTGCGCGTCGATCCGCACCACCTGATCGGGGGCGAGCTCGCGGGTGAGGTCCAGGGCCGCGCGCATGATCCGGCCGCCGAACCCGTCCCGGCGGTTCTGCGCCCGCACCGCGAGCCGGCCGATCCGCATCGACCCGTCCGGCTCGGTGAGCACGCGGATGTGCGCGGCGGGCTCCCCCGCGAGCCCGGCGGCCTCCGCCTCCGGGCCGGGCACCTCGATCCACAGCAGCGTCGTCCCGGCCTCGAGGTCCCGGCCGTCCAGGTCGGGGTCCGTGGCCCCCTGCTCGATCGAGAACACGTCCTGGCGCAGCTTCGCCAGCAGGTAGAGGGTGCGGGGGTCCACCTCGCGCACCGGAGCGCGGTGCAGCGTCGCCCCGGAGGGGATCGGCGAGGAGGGGGTCAGCGCGGAGAGGTCGTCCATGGTCTCCACGCTACGCCGTAGTATGCCTCTGGCCTGCGCGTCCCCTGTGCGAGCCGTGCCACCACGAAGGAGCGTGAACCATGACCTGGACCCCCACCGCCGAGGAGGACCGGCACTTCCTGTCCCTCGCCATCGAGCAGGCCAGGACCAGCTGGGACGAGGGCGGGGTGCCCATCGGCGCCGTGCTCGTGCACGAGGGCGAGGTCCTCGCCGCCGGACACAACCAGCGGGTCCAGAAGAACTCGGCGATCCTCCACGGAGAGACCGACGCCATCGAGAAGGCCGGTCGGCTCCCCGCGAGCGTCTACCGTCACAGCGTGCTGTACACCACCCTCTCGCCGTGCATCATGTGCACCGGCACGGCGCTGCTGTACGAGATCCCCCGCATTGTCGTCGGCGAGAACCGCACCTTCGAGATGTCCGAGGCGCTGCTGCGCGAGCGCGGCGTCACCGTCGACGTCCTCGACGACCCGGAGTGCGTGGCCCTCATGGAGCGCATGATCGCCGAGCGGCCGGAGATCTGGAGCGAGGACATCGGCGTGGAGACCTCGGAGCTGGGCCGATGACGAGCGCCCCCTCCGAGACCGCGCCGCAGGAGTCCGTCGAGCCGGTGGACCCCGACTACCCCGTCACCCCGGTCCCCCGCTCGGCGCGCCGCAGCGCGCTGTCCATCAGCGTCGTCCTGATCGGCTTCACCGTCTTCGCGCCGACGCTCATGGCCGGCGCGAGCGTCGGCGCCGCCTTCGGCTTCTCCGAGTTCCTCGCCGTGCTCGCCGTCGGCTCTCTGGTGCTGGGCGCCTACGTCGCCGCGATCGGCTTCCTCGGCGCCCGCACCGGCCTGACCACCGTGGTCATGTCCCGGTACACCTTCGGCACGGCCGGGTCCAAGGTCGTCTCCCTGCTGCTGGGCGGGACGCAGGTGGGCTGGTACGGGGTGGCCGTCGGGTCCATCGGCCAGATGACGGCCCTCGCCTTCGGCTGGGAGGGCGGCTGGCGGCCGGCGCTGGTGATGATCGCCGTCTCCGCGCTGATGATGCTCACCGCCCTGTACGGCTATGAGGGCATGTACTGGGTCTCGCTGATCTCGACCCCGCTGATCCTGATCCTCGCCTTCTGGATCACCGGCCGCGCGCTGGTGGAGGTCGGCGGGATCGGCGGGCTGTTCTCCCTGGCCCCCACCGCCTCGATGAGCTGGGCGGTGGCCGTGACGACGGTGGTGGGCACCTTCGCCTCGGCCGGGACCCAGGCCGCCAACTGGACGCGCTTCGCACGCCGCGGCCGCGACGCCGTGCTCGCCTGCGCGATGGGCTTCGTGATCGGCAACGGCCTCATGGTGTTCTTCGGCGCGGTCGCCGCGCTCGCCTTCGGCGAGGGCGACTTCACGACCCTGCTGCTGGGCATGGGCATGATCGGCTGGGGCCTGTTCTTCCTGTTCGGCAACCTGTGGAAGTCCAATGCCGATGCCGCCTACGCCTTCGGCGTCGCCGGCGCCGAGATCGCCAGCTCCCCGCGCAAGGGACCGTTCATCATCGGCGGCGTCGCGATCGCGACGGTGCTGGCGCTGACCGGGGTGCAGGAGCACATCGTGGGCTACCTCAGCTGGATCGGGATCCTCATCCCGCCGCTGGGCGGGGTGCTGATCGGCGACTGGATCGCCCGCTGGCGCGGCGGGCAGCCACCGCTGTCCTCCCTCACCGAGACGGTGCGCTGGCAGGCGCTGGTCCCGTACCTGCTGGGCGCCGTGGCGGCCTGGGCCTCGAACGCCCTGGCCCTCGGCATCGCCCCGCTGAACGGCATCGTCATCGCGCTGGGGCTGGCCTGGCTGCTCAGCTCCCGCACCCGCGCGAAGGACGCCGCGGCGGCATAGCCCGGAGGCGGCCGCGGGCGCGGCCGGGGCTCAGCCGCGCGGATCGGGCGTGGCGGTGAGGCGATCCATCGCCTCCCGCCACGCCCGCACCATCTGCGGCCCGCCGTGGCCCTCGTCCTCGACGACGACGAGCTCGCTCGCCGGCCAGGCGCGGTGCAGCTCCCAGGCGGTGAGCACCGGCCCGGAGACGTCCCGGCGCCCGTGGATCAGCACCGCGGGGATGCGGCCGATGCGGTCCATGCCGCCCAGCAGCCCGCTGCCGGGCGCCGCGCCCCACGGCACGGCCCAGTCCCCGACGAAGCCGTCATGGGCCCAGTAGTGGGTGACCAGCCGCGCGAAGGCGCGCTGCTGGTCGGTGACCTGCTGCGGCAGCGGGGCGATCTCGAGAACGCCGCCGCCGATGCGCACGTGCTCGTCCTCCCAGGCGCACCAGTGCGCGGCCGCGGCCTCGGCCAGCTCCGCGTCCTCGGAGGCGAGCAGCCGCCGGTACGCCTCGACGATCCGCACCCGGTCCGGGCCGTGGTCGCGGCGGTCGAAGTCCCCGTGCTGCTCGGCGAAGGCCGCGAAGCGGTCCCAGGCCTCGGGGAACACCGCCCCGATCCCCTCGGTGATCCAGTCGACCTCGCGCCGCGAGGTGGCGGTGACCGCCATCAGCACGATCCCGCGCACCCGCGCGGGGTGCGCCTGGGCGTAGGCGAGGGCGAGGGTCGATCCCCAGGAGACGCCCTGCACGATCCAGGAGCCGATCCCGAGATGCTCGCGCAGCAGCTCGAGGTCGGCGACCAGCCGCGGCGTGCTCTGGGCGGAGAGATCCACGCAGCCCGCGGCGCCCGCGGAGGGCGTCGAGGCCCCCGCGCCGCGCTGGGACAGGCCCACCAGATGCGTGCGATCGGCGGGGACCTTGTCGCGGTAGCCGGGGCTCAGCCGCCCGCCGGGGCCGCCGTGGAGGTACAGCGCCGGGACGCCGTCGGCGCTGCCGCTGGTCTCCCAGAAGATCTCGTGCCCGTCGCCGACGGGCAGCATGCCGCTGCGCAGGGTGCTCATCCGTCGCTCTCCTCGGAGGTCGCTGCTGCCGGCTCCCGGTGCTCCCCGCTCTCCGCCCAGGCGGCGGCGGGATGCTCCAGCGTCCAGCGGGCGCGGCGGGAGCGGACGCTCTGGCACCGCGGGCACCAGAAGACGGTGCGCGCGGCCATGTCGCCGCTGCGGATCGCGGTGCCGCACAGCCGGCACGGCAGCGTCTGGCGGTGGTAGACGTAGAAGGACTCCTCCCGCGGGACCGCCGCGGGATCGCCGTCGCCGTTCTGGAGCGTCCCGCGGGAGCGCTCGAGGATCCGGGCCTCGAGGCGGCGGTGCTCCGGCTGGGTGGTGACGATCCGCCCGGTGCGCGCCCCGTACCGCATCAGGGGGACGAGGTCCTCCCAGATCCCCCGGACCATGCCGGCGGTGAGGTCGCGCCCGGGGACGGCGGGGTCCAGACGAGCCCGGAACAGGATCTCCGCGCGGTAGATGTTGCCCACCCCGGCGATGACGTCCTGGTTCATCAGCAGCACGCCGATCGCGGTGCGGGAGGCCCGCACGCGCTCCACGAAGCGCTCGGGGTCCGCGTCGGCGCGCAGCGGGTCCGGCCCCAGCCGGTCCAGCACGCGGCGGCGCCCGGCGCCGTCGAGGACCTCGCAGGCGGTGGGGCCGGTGAGGTCGGCCAGGCCCTGCGATCCCTGGATCCGCAGCCGGGTCGTGGGGCGCGGCACGAGCCGGCGCCAGTCGCCCTCCGGACCCTGCACCCGCGGCGCCCCGATGGCATGGGCGGGGGCGAAGCCCTCCTCCCCCGCGAAGGTCCACGAGCCGTACAGCCCCAGATGCACCCGCACGTAGCGGGTGACCGGGTCGCCGGGGGCGACGGAGGCGTCCGGGGTGAAGGCGATCAGCAGCTGCTTGCCCACGGCCTCCGCATCGGCCAGCACCCAGCCGTCCAGCTCCGCCGCGTCGGAGAAGCGGCCCTGGGGGCTGGAGGTGCGCACGGCCTGGGAACCGAAGCCGGCCCGCAGCGCCGCTGCGAGCCGGTGGACGGTATGCCCCTCGGGCATCAGTCGGCGGCAGGGGCGTCGTAGCCGCCCGTCTCCTCGTAGCGGGCCACGAGGTCGATGCGCCGCTGGTGGCGCTCCTGCCCGCTGAAGGGCTCGGCGAGGAAGATGTCGATGAGCTGCTCGAGCTCCTCCTCGGTGTGCTGGCGGGCCCCCACGGAGATGACGTTGGCGTCGTTGTGCTCGCGGGCCAGCTGGGCGGTCTCCTCGTTCCACACGAGCGCCGCACGGACGCCGCGCACCTTGTTGGCGGCGATCTGCTCGCCGTTGCCGGAGCCGCCGATCACCACGCCGAGCGATCCGGGCTGGGCGACGACGGCCTCGCCGACGTCCGTGCAGAACGGCGGGTAGTCGTCCAGGGCGTCGTAGGTGTGGGCGCCGTGGTCCATGACCTCGTGGCCCTTGGCCGTGAGGTTGGCGACGAGGCGGTTCTTGAGCTCGAATCCGGCGTGGTCGGTGCCGATGTGGACGCGCATGGATCTCTTTCTTCGGGGGACGGGAGCAGACGGGGCAGGACGGATCAGGACAGGTCGACGCCGCCGGTGCGGGAGCGCTTGACCTCGTAGAAGCCGGGGACGCTCGCGAGGGCCTGCATGCCGTCCAGCAGACGGCCGGCGTCCTCGCCGCGCGGGGCCGGGGAGATCACCGGGCCGAAGTAGGCGGTGCCCTCGCCGAAGGAGATCACGGGCGTGCCCACGTCCGTGCCGACCATGTCGACCGCGCGCTGGTGCGAGGCGCGCAGCGCCGTGTCCAGCGCGTCGCCGGGGACGTTCTCGTAGGCGTCGATGAGCTCGGCGGGCAGCTCGGCGACCTCGAGGGCGTGGACGGCCGCGGCCCGGCGGTCGTCCTTGTTCCCGCCCACGTGGTAGTGCTCGCCCCAGGCGGTGTACCAGCGGGAGAAGGCCTCCGGGCCCTGCTGCTGCGTGATCGCGATCGCCACCCGGGCGGCCCCCCAGGCCTGGTCGATCGAGGCGCGGTAGCCCGGTTCGAGCTCGCGTCCCTCGTTGAGCACTGCGAGGGACATCACGGAGAAGGTGGGGCTCACGTCGCGGACCTCGGTCGCGTGATGGAGCCACCGGCTGGTCATCCAGGCGTACGGGCAGGCGGGATCGACGAACAGTTCGACAGGTCGGGACATCGGCTCTCTCCTCGGGGGTCCGGGCAGGCGGATGCGTCCATCCTCTCACCTGCGGGCCCGCCGGGCCGAGGACGTCCCGAAAAGCGATTGCCACCGGGGGTCCGGGGCAGTTGGATGGACCGGTGCCCCTTCCTCGCAAGGCCCGAGCGGCCTCCCCCGACCCCGCGTCCCGCCGTCCCGGCGTGATGCGCTCCATCGTGCGCCAGCACCGGCGCGAGCTGCCCTGGATCATGGCCCTGTCCTTCGTGGTCGAGGCCACCGAGATGGCGGTGCCCGTCCTGGTGGGCTTCGTCATCGACGCCGGCATCGTGCAGGGGAACCTGACCCTGACCCTGGGCGGTGCGGCGGGCATCGTCGTGATGCGGCTGCTGAGCACCTGGGCCTGGATCGTCATGTTCGCGGCCGCGCAGCGGGCGCGGATGTTCGAGCGCCACCGCCTGCGCGTGGCCGTGACCGGCGCGGTGCTCGACCCGCGCTCCACCCCCGTGGACCGTCCCGCGGGCGAGGTGCTGTCCATCGCCACCTCCGACGCCGACAAGGCCTCGGACGTGATGGACATGATCCCGTGGGCCTTCCCCGCCGCGACCGTGGTGCTGGGCGCCGGGGTGTGGCTCGCGATCCTCGACCCGATGCTGGGCCTGGTCACCCTGATCGGCATCCTCGTGATGGTCGTGGTCATCCGCGTGATCAGCCCGGTGCTGTCGGCCCGGTACGACGCCCAGCAGTCCAAGGCGGCCGATGCCGCCGCGACCGCCACCGACCTCGTCCACGGCCTGCGCATCCTGCAGGGTCTGGGCGTGCAGGCCCGCGCCCGCTCCCACTACCGCCGCCGCTCCCGCATCGCGCTGGACGCGGCGCTGGTCAACGCCCGCTTCTCGGGCATCTCCGGGGGCCTGACCACCCTGGTGACCGCCGGCATGATGGCCGCCGTGGTGATCATCGCCGCGCAGCGCACCATCGCCGGGGCGCTGACGGTGGGCACGCTCATCGCCGTGGTCGGCGTGGCCCGCAACAACATGGGCATGCTGCAGGGACTGTCCGGGCTGCCGGTGTGGTGGGCTTCCATGTCCACCTCGGCGCGGCGCGTGCGGGACCTGCTGGCGGACTTCGGCCGCACGATCGACGATCCCGAGCTCTCCCTCGGCCACCTGCGCCGGGCGCGCGACGACCGCGGCGAGTCCCGCCCCGGCGAGCGCCGCCCCGGCACCGGCGGCCTGCGCCTGGCGCAGGTGCGCGCCGGCACCCTGGACGGCCTGGACCTCGAGGTCCCCGACGGCCGGGTGGTGGCCGTGGCCTGCACCGACGCGCGGGACGCCGACGCGGTGATCGCCGCGGTCTCCGGCCGCGCCGAGGCCGGCAGCGTGCAGCTGGGCGATCACGCCGTGACCGCCGAGAACCGCTTCGCGACCCGTGCCGACCTGCTGGTGGAGCCGCACGTCGTCGACCTGTTCGACGGCACCCTGCGCGAGCAGCTCGCCACCCGGGCGCCGTCCTCGGTCGCGACCGACGGTACGGACGACTCCTGGGCCGATGCGGCCCTGCACGCCGCCGGCGCGGAGGACATGCTGCGGATCCTCCCCGAGGGGTACGACACCCGCATCCTGGACCGCGGGGCGAACCTGTCCGGCGGCCAGCGCCAGCGGATCGCGCTGGCCCGCGCGGTGGCCTCCGACGCCCCCGTGCTGGTCCTGCACGACCCGACCACCGCCGTGGACGCGGTGACCGAGCAGCACATCGCCGAGGCCCTGGTGGCGGACCGCCGCCGCGAGGACCGGGCGACGCTGCTGGTGACCCGCGCCCCGGCCCTGCTGCGGGAGGCCGACGAGGTCCACCTCGTCCGTGCCGGCCGCGTGACCGCCCACGGCTCCCACACGGAGCTGATGGACCTCGAGGAGTACCGGGAGATGGTGCAGCGATGACCGCGACCACCGAGAAGCCGTCGGCGCTGAACTGGGATGCGCAGCCCGAGGAGCTGCTGGCCACCGACGCGACCGCGCGGCGCCAGCTCGACGAGCATGCCCAGATCCTGCCGATCGCGACCGTCCGCGACGCCGCCGCCCACCTCGGCGGGAGGCTGCGCCGCTTCTGGTTCTCGACGCTGCTGACCGTGCTCGTGGTCACCGGCGGCGCGGTCGCCGCGGCCTGGATGCCGCGGCTGATCGGCGACGCCGTGGACCTCGTGCAGGCCGGGGCGACCCCCGGGCAGCTGTGGCGCCAGGGCGGTCTGATCATGCTCTCCGGCGTGCTGCAGGCCGTGCTGGCGGCGCTGGGCTGGACCCTCGTCTCCAGCCTCGGCCAGCGGGTGCTGGCCGGGATGCGCGAGGACGTCATCGACCGCGCGCTGGACCTGCCGGCGCAGACCATGGAGGTCACCGGCATCGGCGACGCGCTCTCCCGCGTGGCCGACGACGTCGACGTCACCGCGCGCGCCGTGAACAACGTGGTGCCCAACCTGATCCAGGTCGGCTTCTACGTCGTGGTGACGCTGATCGGCATGGTCGCGCTGTCCCCGTGGCTGCTGATCCTCGTCGCGGTGATCCTGCCGATGTACGCCGCCGGCACCGTCTGGTACCTGCGGCGCACCGCGCCGATCTACCGCCGCGAGCGGGTGGCGATGGGCGCCCGCGCCCAGGGCCTGCTCTCGGCGATCCACGGCATCCCCACGGTGCACGCCTACGGCATCGAGCGCCGCGAGACCCGCCACGTGGCCGTGCTGTCCGAGACCGCCGCCGTGCTCGGCATGCGGGTGATGACGCTGGTGACGCGCCTGGTGAAGTACATCGTGTGGCCCGAGAGCATCGCGATCGCCCTGGTGCTGGTGCTGGGCTACGTCATGGTCCACGTCAGCGGCGCGCCGATCGGCGTGGTCACGGCCGCCGGGCTGTACGTGGTCAGCCTCATGTGGCCGATGACCAACCTCATCTTCAGCCTCGACGACGTGCAGTCCGCGGCGGCGAGCCTGACCCGGATGGTGGGGGTCATCGAGTCCTTCGACCCGGCGACCTCCCCCGGCCCCCAGCGCCCGCAGGACGCCTCGATCCGCCTCGAGGGCGTCTCCCACGCCTACGGCTCCGATGCCGACGGCGAGGAGAACATCGTCCTGCATCCGCTGGACCTGGAGATCCGACCCGGCGAGCGGATCGCGCTGGTGGGCGCCTCGGGCGCCGGCAAGTCGACCCTCGCGGCGATCATCGCCGGGACCCTGGTGCCCCGGCACGGGCGGGTGCTGCACGGCGGGGCGGACCTCGCCGCGGCGGACCTCGAGGCGATCCGGGCGCACTCCAGCATCGTCAGCCAGGACGTGCACGTCTTCCGCGGCACCGTCGCGGAGGATCTGCGGCTGGTCCGCGAGGACGCCACCGAGGAGGAGCTGCGCCGCGCCCTCGAGCTCGTCGAGGCGTGGTCCTGGGTGCAGGCGCTGCCCCGCGGCCTGGACACGGAGGTCGGCGAGAAGGGCGAGCGGCTCACGGCCGAGCAGTCCCAGCAGCTGGCCCTGGCCCGGATCGTGCTGCGGGATCCCGCCGTGCTGGTGCTGGACGAGGCCACGGCCGACGAGGGCTCCTCCGGCGCCCGGGTGCTGGAGCGGGCTGCGCTGCGGGTCGCCGAGGGGCGCACCACCGTGATCGTCGCCCACCGCCTCTCGCAGGCGCGGGCGGCGGACCGGATCCTGGTGATGGCCGACGGCCGGCCCGTCGAGCAGGGCACCCACGACGCCCTGGTCGCGGCGGGCGGCGCCTATGCGCGGCTGTGGGAGGCCTGGGCCGGCTGAGCCCTCAGCCGCGGCGGCGGGAGCGGATCGCCCCGAGGAGCAGGCCGATGCCCAGCAGGGCGGTCACGAGCGCTCCCGCCGCCGCGAGGATCCGCCCCCACGGGAGGGCGCTGATCGCCCCCGCGAGGGTGCGGTCGGCGCTCGTCCCGACGGCCTCCCCCTCGACCTCGATCGTGAGGATCACGTCCACGTCCCCGACCGGCTCGATCTGCGCGCCGGTGTCCTCGTCGACCTCGAGCGGGGCGTGCTGGGTGAGGGAGAGGACCTGACGGCCGGGCATCCAGACCCCGGCGACATCGGAGTCCTCGCTCTCGCGGTTGGCGATGCTCACAGTGCTCGCGTACCCGGCCCCGAGCACCGAGCCCGGGGAGGCGCCGGTGCGCGCGTCGGACTCCTCCGCGAGCGGCACGGGCATGCGCACCGGGTTCCACGCGAGGACCTCGAGGCTGCGGGAGGTGTCGGCGTGCTCGGCGCTGACCACCTCGGCGCGCCAGCGCAGCCGCTGGCCCTCGGCGACGTCGACGGAGACGTAGCGGGGCTCGTCGGGCGAGAGGCGCACCCGGTAGCTGCCGGGCGCCAGCGGGGTCGCCAGACCGTACGAGCTGCCGGTGCTGCTCAGCCCCTCGGCCTCGGGCGCCCCGGGCTGCGGGCCGGTGTCGGTCAGGGGGCTCGCGGCGGCCGGCGGGTGCTCCGCGCCGTCCGCGGCCGGCTCCACGGCGATCCGCACCTCGACGGGGATCGCCGTGTCGCGGTGCAGGGCCCCGCCGCGCGCGGCCTCGACGAACATCGGCCCGGCGGCGCAGCCGTCCTCCGTGCCGGTCGGCGTCGAGGAGGCGTAGGCGAGGATCGGGGTGCGGCCGGAGGACTTCTCCCCGATGCTGCCCTCGTCCTCGGCCACGCAGCTCTCGCCGTCGGCGTCGAGCAGGCGGACGTCCAGGTCCAGGTAGGCGTAGTCCTCCCCGTCGAGGTCCGGTCCGGGCGGGACGGCGGTGGCGCTCGCGTGCAGGCGCGCCCCCTCGGGCACGTCGACGCGGTAGATCCGCGCGACCTCCCCGTCGGTGCTCCCGGGCAGCGCGTCACGGATCAGCCCGGGCTCCACCACGGGCGCCTCGGCGAGGGAGGCGGCGCCGGCCACCTCCCGGCCGGTGAGGCCGTAGTCCTCGGCGAGGGCCGGCGTCGGGGCCGCCAGGGCGAGGACCAGAGCGAGCGCCGCGGTGCGCGGGTGGGCTGCTCTCATGGTGTCCTCTACGATCGTGTCCATCATGGGTGACGTCATCGCCGGTCGGTACGAGCTCCTGGACCCGATCGCGAGCGGGGCCTCGGGGTCGGTGTGGCGCGCCGTGGATCATCGTAGCGGGATGCTGTGCGCGGCCAAGGTGATGCGCCAGCGGGACTCCTCGGACATGCTGCGCTTCGTGCGGGAGAAGTCGATCCGCGTCGAGCACCGCAACCTGCTGACGCCGAACGGCTTCGGCGCGGAGGACGACCATGTCGTCATCGGCATGCCGCTGGCCAGCGGCGGGACCCTGCAGGAGATCGTCCGGGCCCACGGCGCGCTGTCGGATCCGCTGGTCGCGCTGGTCCTCGCGCAGCTGCTCGCGGGCCTGGGGCGCCTGCACCAGGAGGACTGGATCCACCGGGACGTCAAGCCCGGGAACATGCTCTTCGAACCGGTGGGGCGCGGCGTCCCGATCATGCGCCTGGCCGACTTCGGGATCGCCGTGCACGCGCGCGACGTGCGCCTGACGGCCACGGGGTTCGTCAACGGCACGCCCGGCTACGTCGCCCCGGAGATCATGTCCAGCGGGCGGATCTCCCCGCAGCAGGACCTGTGGGCGGCCGGCGTGGTGGGCCTGGTGATGCTCTCCCCCGAGACCCGCGTCGACCGTGAGGGCAGCGGCTCCGAGGCGGTGCGCGCCGTGCTCGCCACGACCGCGCCGCCGATCGCCGCGGTGATCGGCTCCCTGCTCTCCGTCGTGCCCGAGCAGCGCTGCCCCGACCTGCCGGGGGCGGTCGCGGCGCTCGAGGCCCTCGCCCGCACCGTCGCCCCGCCCTTCACGGACCGTGCGGGGGCTCCCGTCGAGTTCCCGGACCGCCTGCCGCCGCTGCCGGAGGGCTCCCCCTACCGGGGCACGGACGTGCTGCGGGCCGACACCGCCGGCCGCGGCCGGGGGACGACGCCGCTGCTGCCCGGTCCTCCGCGGCTGCGCACCGCGCCGGCCTCCCCCGCCCTGCCCGCCGCCCCGGGCCCGGCCCCGGTCCCCGGGCGCTCGGCGGACGCGGGGAGCTGGGCGAGCACCGCCCCGAGCGTCCCCGCCCCGGCGGCCCCGCCCCGCCCGCGGCGGCGTGCGCGGGTGATGGCGGGCCTGGCGGTGCTCGCCCTCGCGGGCTCCGCCGTGCTCGGCACGATCGCCGTGCGCGGCGGGATCCTGCTGCCCGACGAGCAGCAGATCGCCCAGCGGGATCCCTCGGTGCGCATCGGCGCCTCCTGCGACTGGACCGAGGCGGGCACCGAGGCCACGACCGCCGGCGGCATCGCGGCGGTCTGCGCCGAGCGCGGCCCGGACGAGCATCGCTGGGAGCGCGCAGGCCGCTGACCTCCCCGGGCGCGCCTCGCCGCGCCCGGCGGGCGACGCGGTATGGTCGGCCCATACGCCTTCCCCCTCGCGGGCGGAGCAGCGTCCGGGTCGGTGGGCCGGCCGGTCCGGGCAGCCCGTGGGGGCCGACTCGGCCAGGAACCGCCATGCCTCCCACACCACACTGGTCGCCCGGCGACCAGGTGACCTGGACCTACTACACCCATCAGCACCCCACCCGCACCGTCCGCCCCGGCACGGTCGTCCTGGACGACGATCGCGGCGTCGTCATCTGGATCGCCCCGGGGACGGAGGTGCTGCTGCCCGTGCTCGAGACCGGCGCGGCGCTGCGCCGCGCCGGCGACGAGGGGATGTTCACCCAGCCGCGCCGGCAGTCCAAGCAGCTGTGGACCGGCAACGGGATCCTCATGATCGGCCTGCCCGACACGCCGTACTCCGTGTGGCTGTTCTACAAGGACGACGGCTCGCTGGGCTGCTACTACGTCAACCTCGAGACGCCCTACGAGCGCACCGAGGAGGGCGTGCGCACCCGCGACCTGGTGCTGGACCTGGTGGTGCTGCCGCGACGCGACTGGCACTACAAGGACGAGGACGAGCTCGAGGGCGCCGAGCGCGTGGGCTACTTCAGCGCCGAGGAGGTCGCGGAGATCCGCGCCGCGGGCCGCCGTGCGGAGAAGGACATCGAGGCCTGGCGCTATCCGTTCTCGGCCGGTTTCGAGCACTTCTTCCCCGACCCCTCGTGGCCGATCCCGGCGCTGCCCTCCCATTACACCTGGGATCTGGACCTGACCAGGCGCTGATCCTGCCCGTGCAGTGGCAGGATGGGAAGCATGTCCACAGAGAACCTGACGCGCGACGAGGCCCAGGACCGGGCCTCCTTCCTCGCCACCGACACCTACGACATCCGCCTCGACCTGACCCAGGGCGAGCGGACGTTCCGCACCGAGTCCACGATCCGCTTCACCTCCACCGAGGCCCGGGCGACGTTCGTGGACCTCATCGCCCCGGCCGTCCACGAGATCGAGCTCAACGGCGTCCTGCTCGAGGACCCGGCCTCCCGCTTCGACGGCGCCCGCGTGCAGCTGCCCGAGCTGGCCGTCGGCGAGAACACCGTGCGCATCCTCGCCGACGGCGCCTACATGAACACCGGCGAGGGGCTGCACCGCTTCGTCGACCCGGTCGACGACGAGGTGTACCTGTACACCCAGTTCGAGGTCTCCGACGCCCGGCGCATGTTCGCATGCTTCGAGCAGCCGGACCTCAAGGCCGCCTTCACCCTCACCGTCACGGCGCCGGCGCACTGGCGGGTCATCTCCATCGCCCCGACCTCGGAGCCGGTCCCCGCCGGGGACGGCATCGCGACCTGGTCCTTCGAGGCGACGCCGCGGATCTCCACCTACCTCACCGCGCTCATCGCCGGGAAGTACGAGGGCACCGAGGGCACCCTGCGCTCCCGCAGCGGCCGGGAGATCCCCGCCGGCGTGTACGCCCGCGCCTCGCTGGCCGAGCACCTGGACGCCGACCACATCCTCGCCATCACCCAGCAGGGCTTCGACTTCTACGAGGAGAAGTTCGACGCGGACTTCCCCTTCCCCACCTACGACCAGATCTTCGTGCCGGAGTACAACATGGGCGCGATGGAGAACCCGGGCGCGGTGACCTTCGTGGAGTCCTACGTGTTCCGCTCCGAGGTCTCCGACGCGATCCGCGAGCGCCGCGACCTCACCATCCTCCACGAGCTCGCCCACATGTGGTTCGGGGACCTCGTCACCATGCGCTGGTGGGACGACCTGTGGCTGAACGAGTCCTTCGCCGAGTTCGCCTCGACCCTGTGCTCGGCCGAGGCCACCGCGTGGACCGATTCCTGGACCACCTTCGCCGGGTCCGAGAAGGCCTGGGCCTACCGCCAGGACCAGCTGCCCTCGACCCACCCGATCGTCGCCGACATGGTCGACTTCGACGCGGTGGAGACGAACTTCGACGGGATCACCTACGCCAAGGGCGCCTCGGTGCTGCGCCAGCTGGTCGCCTATGTCGGCGAGGAGGCGTTCTTCGAGGGCCTGCGCGCCTACTTCGCGAAGCACGCCTGGTCCAACACCGAGCTGAGCGACCTGCTCGTCGAGCTCGAGGCCACCAGCGGACGCGACCTGCGCTCCTGGAGCGCGCTCTGGCTCGAGACGGCGGGCGTGAACCTGCTGCGCCCCGTCATCGAGCGCGCCGAGGACGGCTCCGTGACCCGGTTCGCGATCTCCCAGGAGGCGGTCGCCGAGCACCCCACGCTGCGCCCCCACCGCCTGGGAGTGGCCGGCTTCTCCGTGCAGGGCGACCGGCTCGTGCGCACCACGACCGTCGAGGTCGACATCGACGGCGCGCTGACAGAGGTCCCCGAGCTCGTCGGCCGGACGGCGGACCTGTGGCTGCTCAACGACGGGGACCTCGCCTACGCGAAGATCCGCCTGGACGAGGCCTCGCTCGAGGTGGCCCTGGAGAGCCTGCGCACCCTCGAGGACCCGCTGGCCCGCACCCTCATCTGGTCCGCCGCCTGGGACATGGTGCGCGATGCCGAGCTGCCCTCGCGCCGCTTCGCCGACCTGGTGCTCGCGCACATCACCGGTGAGGACTCCTCCAGCGTGCTGCGGACCCTGCTGGGCCAGCTGCAGAGCGTCGCGACCGCGTACGCCGCCCCGGAGGACCGGGCCGCACGCACCGCCCGCATCGGCGACGCCCTCGCGGAGCTGACCCGCTCCGCGGCCGCCGGCTCCGATGCGCAGCTGCAGTTCCTCGAGGCCTTCGCGCGCCTGTCCTCCACCGCGCAGCACCGGGAGCTGCTGTCGGGCCTGCTCGAGGGCACGACCGTCCTCGAGGGGCGCACGATCGACACGGACCTGCGCTGGAAGCTCGTGATCGCCCTCGCGGCGCTCGGCGGCATCGACGAGGCCGGGATCGACGCGGTCCTCGCGCAGGACGACACGCAGTCCGGCCGCAAGAGCGCCCTGACCGCCCGGGCCGCCCTGCCCACCGCGGAGGCCAAGGCCCAGGCCTGGGCCCGCACGGTCGAGAGCGACGAGCTGGCCAACGAGTCGCTCACCGCCGTGGTCCTCGGCTTCGGCCGCGTCGTGGACGGGTCGCTGATCGCCCCGTACGTCGAGAAGTACTTCGCGATGCTCGACGACGTCTGGGCGCAGCGCTCCAACGAGATCGCCAACCGGCTCATCCAGGGCTACTTCCCGGCGGACTTCGGCGGGCAGGACGTCGTGGACGCCGCCGACGCCTGGCTCGCGGAGCATGCCGATGCGCCGCTGGGCCTGCGCCGCCCGGTGCTCGAGGGCCGCGACACCGTCGCCCGTCAGCTGCGGGTGCGCGCGGCCGACGTCGCCTGATCGACGAGGGCGCCCCTCCGGCGCCCGGGGATCGACCAGGGACTCCCTCACGGGGACGCCCTGGTCGATCCCCCGCCCGGTCCGTCCAGCCGGCACGGACCGACGGACGCTAGGGTCGGCGCCATGGCTCCGACGTATCTTCCCGAGCTCGTCACCCCGACCACCGACGAGACGCTGTCCCTCCTGGACCAGGCGCTGCGCTGGCTGCTCAGCAGCGGCCTGCTCATCGTGCTGGTCCTGGTCGGTGCGGCCGTGGCGACCGCCATCGCCCGATGGCTGATCCACCGGTTCTTCCGCACCATGATCGCCTCGTCCAGCAAGCTGACCGGCGTCGCCGGCTCCGTGGTGCGCCGCGACCGCCGGGACCAGGCCGCGAGCCTCAAGCGCATCGAGCAGCGCGCCTCGACCCTGTCCAACGTCGCGGTGAACGTGGCGACGCTGATCATCTGGATGATCGCGGCGATCATGATCCTCGACCAGATCGGCGTGAACATCGCCCCCGTGATCGCCTCCCTCGGCGTGGTCGGGCTGGCCGCGGGCATCGGCGCGCAGACGATCATCAAGGACATCGTCGCCGGCGTCGTCATGCTCTTCGAGGACATCGTCGCCGTGGGCGACGTCGTCGACCTCGAGTACGCCACCGGGACCGTCGAGAACATCAACCTGCGCGTGACCCAGGTGCGGTCCCTGGACGGCGTGCTGTGGACCGTCCGCAACGGCGAGATCATCCGGGTGGGCAACATGTCCCGCGGCTTCTCCAAGGCCGTCGTCCTGCTGGACCTGGACGCCAAGTCCGACGACCGGGTCGTCGACGAGGTGCTCGCCCGGGTCGCCGAGGAGCTCGGCGCCGACCCGGAGTGGGCGGACGTCCTGCAGAGCGAGGTCGAGGTCAGCGGTATCCTCAGCGAGGACGCCGCGCGCTTCCAGCGGCGCATGGTCGCCACCGTCTCCCCCGGCTCCCAGTGGAAGGTCGAGATGGAGCTGCGGCGGCGCATCCGAGCCCAGTTCGCCGCGTCGGGCATCGAGTTCGCCCTTCCGCGGTTCGCCGAGACGACAGGAAAGTCCGCATGACCATCCCGCTGCGACCCGGCGGCCCCGGCCACGAGCCCGAGCAGACCTTCTACGAGGCCGTCGGCGGCCACGAGACCTTCGTGCGCCTGGTGCGCCGGTTCTACGAGGGCGTCGCCGAGGATCCGCTGCTGCGCCCGATGTACCCCGAGGAGGACCTGGGCCCCGCCGAGGAGCGCCTGCTGCTGTTCCTCGAGCAGTACTGGGGCGGGCCCAAGACCTACGGCGAGCGCCGCGGCCACCCGCGCCTGCGGATCCGCCACGCCCCCTTCGCCGTCTCCCCCGCCGCCCGGGACGCCTGGCTCGCGCACATGCGCGGCGCCGTCGACTCCCTCGAGCTCCCGCCGCTGCTCGCGGAGACCCTGTGGGACTACCTCGAGCGCGCCGCCCACTCGATGGTCAACACCGTCGACGGCGGCGAGGCGCCCCGTCCCGGCGGCATCGTGCCCGACCGCCTGTCCTGACCCCCTCGGACCTGGAGGAGACCATGCAACCCCGACCCCTCGGCCGCACCGGCCGCAGCGTCGCCCCCATCGGCCTGGGCACCTGGCAGCTCGGCGCGGACTGGGGCGACGTCCGCGAGGAGGACGCCCTGGACGTCCTGGCCGCCTCCGCCGAGGCCGGCGTCACCCTGCTGGACACGGCGGACGTCTACGGCGACGGCCGCAGCGAGCGGCTCATCGGCCGCTTCCTCGCCCAGCGCCTCGGACACGGCATCACCGTGGCCACCAAGATGGGCCGGCGCCTGCCGCAGGAGCCGGAGAACTACACGCCGGAGAACTTCCGCGCCTGGACGGAGCGCTCCCGCGCGAACCTCGGGGTCGACACCCTCGACCTCGTGCAGCTGCACTGCCCGCCCTCGGCCGTGATCGAGGACGAGGCGACCTTCGAGGCCCTGGACGCCCTCGTGGCCGAGGGCGCGATCGCCGCCTACGGCGTCTCGGTGGAGACCTGCGCGCAGGCGCTCCGTGCGATCTCCCGTCCCGGTGTGACGAACGTGCAGATCATCCTCAACCCCTTCCGGCTGAAGCCGCTGGACGAGGTGCTGCCGGCGGCGCAGGCGGCGGGGGTGGCGGTCCTCGCCCGCGTGCCGCTGGCCTCCGGCCTGCTCTCGGGCAGGTACACGACGTCGACCACCTTCGCCGCCGATGACCATCGCACGTACAACCGGCAGGGCGAGGCCTTCGACCGGGGCGAGACCTTCTCCGGCGTCGACTTCGCCGAGGGGGTCGCGGCCGCGCAGGAGCTCGCGGACGCCCTGCCCGAGGGCGTCAGCCTGCCCGCGGCGTCCCTCGCATGGATCGCCGCGCAGCCCGGGGTCACCGCCGTCATCCCCGGGGCGCGCACGGCGGAGCAGGCCCGGGCGAACGCCGCGGCGGGCTCCCTGCTGGAGCAGGGCTTCGCCCTGGACGCCTTCGACGCGGCGGTGCGCCGGGTCTACGACGCCCGCCTGCGCGCGGCGGTGCACCCGCACTGGTGACCGCCCGGCCCGTGCCTCAGGAGCGGAAGGCCACCGGCTCGCCGGTGTACTCCTGGAGCGCCTCGCGCGTGGCGGCGTCCAGCCGCGCGGTCCGCTGGGTCTCGCGGTCGACCACGACCACCACGGTGCGGGCCGAGACGTAGGGCTGCTGCGCCGCGACGTCGTCCTGGCGCAGCACCTGGTAGTCCACGT
Organism: Brachybacterium phenoliresistens; assembly: GCF_039530785.1. Classification (NCBI taxonomy): domain Bacteria; kingdom Bacillati; phylum Actinomycetota; class Actinomycetes; order Micrococcales; family Dermabacteraceae; genus Brachybacterium; species Brachybacterium phenoliresistens. The sequence continues at coordinate 424,756 of NZ_BAAAOW010000002.1, read as the reverse complement.
CCAGGCTGGCCCCGCCCAGCCGCGAGACCCACAGGCGCACCAGGGCGCCCTCGCGCAGGTACGGGATGGGCCGGTGGTACTCCAGGCGCTGGGAGGCGATCAGCGTCAGCAGCGGGGCGTGCGCGTCGAACACGCCCATCGCGGTGGGCAGCCTCACCGCGCCGCGGGCGATCTGCTCCTCGTCGGGAGCCCAGAAGGCGGCGATGCGCGCCTCCTCGAGCAGCCGCACGACGGCCGCATTGTTGACGTGCCCGTAGGCGTCCAGGTCGGTCCAGCGCACGGGGACCGTGATGTCGAGATGAGCCATGCGCCCCATCGTACGGATCAGCGGCCGCACCAGGGGCGATGCGGGTCGTAGCATCGGGGCATGACCGCAGCCGGCCCCGCCCCCGATCCGACCCCGCCCGCGCACCCGGCCCCCCGCCCGGATCCGCACCCGCGGGAGGTCTCCTCCGCCCTGCTGGACCTGCTGGACCTGCGCGCGGCCGATGCCTCCGGGCAGGCCGCGGCCTTCGAGGGCGACACCCGGGCGCACCCGGGCGGGCACGTCTTCGGCGGACAGGTGATGGGCCAGGCCGTCGTCGCCGTGGGCCGCACGGTGCCCGAGGGGAGGCGCATCCACTCGATGTACTCCTACTTCCTGGCCCCGGGCGCGCCGGACGTGCCGATCCGCTTCGAGGTCGACGACCTCCGCGACGGCGGCTCCTTCTCCGTGCGCCGCGTCCTGGCCTCCCAGGAGGGGCGGACGATCCTGGCGATGACGGCGTCCTTCCAGGAGCAGCAGGACGGGCTCGAGCATCAGACCCGCGCCCCCGCCGCTCCGTCCCCCGAGGACCTCCCGACGACCGCCGAGGTCCTGGCCGGCATCGACCATCCCGTGGCCCGCTACTGGGCCACCCAGCGTCCGATCGACATCCGCCACGTCACGGACCCGATCTACCTGCGCCCGGACGGCTCCGGCTCCGAGTCGCAGATGCTGTGGATGCGCATGGTCTCCCCCGTCGAGGCCGATCCCCTGGTGCACGATGCGATCCTGGCCTTCGCCAGCGACTACACGCCCTTCGAGCCGATCCTGCGCCGCCAGGGCCTGAGCTGGGTGACGCCGGGGCTGCGCATGGCCACCATCAACCACGCCATCTGGTGGCACCGCCACGTGGAGATGAACGAATGGCTGCTGTACGTGCAGCGCTCCCCCTCGGCCGCGGGCGGGCGCGGGCTCACCGAGGGCAACGTCTTCGACCGTGCCGGCGACCTCGTCGCGACCATCGTGCAGGAGGGCATGATCCGGGTGAAGCCCACCGCCTGAGCGCCGGAGCGGGAGCCGTGCCTCAGGCGACGGCCTCGAGGGCCGCGGCCTGGGCGCGCGGCAGGGCCTCGGAGGCGGTGGTCGTGCCGGCGAAGACCTCCTGGATGATCGGCATGGCCGCGGCGGTCCCGGCGGCGGCCCGCGGGCCGGTCTCCGGCAGGGACACCTCGGCGAGGTCCGCGACCAGCGGAGCCACGTCCACGCCCTGGCCGCTCCAATGCTCCTGCCAGGACTGGCGCAGGTCCCGGTGGCCGGGGATGCCGATGCCCGCGGCGACCAGCGGGCGCTGCCCCTCGACGCCGCCCAGCCAGGTCAGCAGCGACGCGATGTCCGCGGTGCGGTCGTCGTCCTTGCTCACGATGCCCACCGCCGCGACCGCATGCACCAGCGGGCGCCGCCCCTGGGGCCCGGCGACCACCGGATGCAGGTCCCAGGCGAAGGCGTCCCCGATCCCGTCGACCAGGCGCGGGAGGTCGTAGCTGCCGGTCTGCAGCAGGGCGAGCTGCCCGCCGACGAACAGATCGCGGCACAGCTCGGGGTCGGCGTTGGTCTCGGCGCCGGTGGGGGCCACCAGGTCCAGGTTCGCGAGGTCGGCGAGGTACTGGACGGCGGCCATGCCCTGCTCGGAGGCGAAGGCGAAGACGTCCTCCTGCTGCCAGGCGCCGCCTGCGGCGGCGATGAACGGCCCCAGCAGGGCGGCCCGGTCCGCCTGCGCGGAGAAGCCGTAGGAGGGGCGATCGGACACCGCGTCGGAGCCGGACCCCGCCGCCGCGGCGGAGAGCGCCCGGGCGGCGTCGCGCAGCGTGTCGGAGCCGCCGGAGGGGTCGAAGACGAGCCCCTGCGGGTCGACCTGGACAGGGTCGACGAGCGCCCGGTTGGCGGCGAGCATGCTCACGTCCCAGAACTGGGGCACGCCCCACAGGACGTCGTCGCGGCGGTAGAGATCGGTGGCCGCGGCCTCCCAGCCGCTCGCGGCCTGCCCGGTGGCCTCGCCCGCGTCCACCAGCTTCCCGGCCTGCTGGAACTGCACCAGGTTGGCGGTGTTCATCCAGTAGACGTCGGCCGCGGACCGGGTGGCGAGGTCCTGCGGCAGCGCCGTCCAGTACTCGTCCCATTCCTGCACCTCGACGACGGCGGCGATGCCGGTCTGCTTCGTGAACGCGGCCAGGGACTCCTCGTAGGGCGCGAGCGCGCGGTCGTCCCACACCCGCAGCACCAGGGTGTCCTCGTCGGGCTCGACGGGCTCCTCGTCCGAGCCCCCGCAGGAGCTCGCCCCGCCCACCGCGCCCAGAGCGAGGAGGGATGCGAGCAGCTGGCGACGCGTGGGCATGGAGGTCCTTCCGACGGCGAGAGGGGCGGGGCACCATTGTGCCCCGCCCCGGCCCGCGCCCGGTTCAGGCGGAGGCGACCAGACCCAGCTCGGCGCGGGAGGCGAGCGCGGGGTGCTGCGGCACGACCCGCACGCCGGCGCCGATCTGCCCGGGCACGCTCACCGTCAGCCGCGTCGCCCACCGGCCGTCGTCCTGCCGCTGCAGCGGGACGATCTGGGGGTCCACCAGCTCCCCGTCCTCGCCGACGGGCCCCAGCAGCGCCTCGACGGCGACCGAGGACTCCTCCAGCGCGCCCAGGCGGACCTCGGCGGACAGGGTGATCTCCGCGCCCGTGGGGACGGTGCCGCCGGCGGCGGCCCCGGCGCCCTCCAGGCGCACATCGTGCACGGAGACCTGCGGCCAGGCATCGGCCACCTGCGCCTTCCACGCGGTGAAGGCGGCCGCGAGGGTGGTGTCCTGGCCGAAGGCCGCGGCCGAGCGCGCCGCCGGCAGGTACAGCTCGGTGACGTAGTCCCGGACCATCCGGGCGGCGGTGATCCGCGGGGCGATCTGCACCAGGGAGGCGCGGACCTTCTTCAGCCACCCCGTGCGCATGCCGCGGTCGTCGCGCTCGTAGAACAGCGGGGCGATGCGGTGCTCGAGGATGTCGTACAGCGCGGCGGCCTCGAGCTCGTCGCGGCGGTCCTGGTCCTCGACGCTCGCCGTCGGGATCGTCCAGCCGGCCTCGTCGGTGGCCATCTCGTCCCACCATCCGTCGGAGATCGAGAAGGTGAGGCCGCCGTTGAGCACGGCCTTCATGCCGGAGGTCCCGGAGGCCTCCTCCGGGCGGATCGGGTTGTTCAGCCACACGTCGGAGCCGGCGATGAGCACGGAGGCCATGCGGATGTCGTAGTCCGGGAGGAAGACGATGCGGTGGCGGACACCCGCCTCGTCGGCGAAGCGGACCAGCTCCTGCATGAACTCCTTGCCGGGACGGTCCGCCGGGTGGGCCTTGCCGGCGATCACCAGCTGCACGGGACGGTCCGGATCCAGCAGGATGCGGCGCAGCCGCTCGGGGTCGCGCAGCATGAGGGTCAGGCGCTTGTACGTCGAGACGCGACGGGCGAAGCCGACGGTGAGGACCTCGGGATCCAGGATCTCGCGGGTCCAGGCCAGCTCGGTCTCATCGGCCCCGCGGCGCAGCCATGCGTCGTGCACGTGCTCGCGGGCCATGTCCACCAGGTCGGCGCGCAGGTGGTCGCGGGCCTCGTCGAGGTCGGCGTCGGTGAGCGTGGCCAGCGGGCTCCAGTCGGTCAGGGCGGAGATGTCCACATCGCCCAGCGCCTTCTTGAACAGGTCGTCCATCACCCGCGAGGTCCAGGTGCGCCGGTGCACGCCGTTGGTCACCGAGGTGATGGGCACCTCCGGCACCTCGAAGCCCGGGTAGAGGTCCTCGAACATGCGCCGGGAGACGGCGCCGTGCAGGGCGGAGACGCCGTTCGCGCGCTGCGCGAGGCGGAAGCCCATGTGCGCCATGTTGAACACCTGGCCGCCGTTCTCCAGGCCCAGGGCCAGGGCCGCCTCGACGGGCAGCCCCTCGACCAGGCGGGAGATCCCCTCCCCGTCGGCGTCGAGGTAGCGGCGCAGCTCGGTCACGTCGAAGCGGTCGATGCCCGCCGGCACCGGGGTATGGGTCGTGAAGACGGTGCCGGCGCGCACCTCGGACAGCGCCTCGTCGAAGCCGGCGCCCTCCCGGATCAGACGGCCGATGCGCTCCAGCCCCGAGAACCCGGCGTGGCCCTCGTTGAGGTGGAACACCTGCGGCTGCGGGAAGGACGTCGCGGCGGTGTACGCCTCGACCGCGCGCACGCCGCCGATGCCCAGCACGATCTCCTGGACGATGCGGTGCTCATGGTCGCCGCCGTAGAGACGGTCGGTGATCGCCCGCGCCTCCTCGTCGTTGACCTCGAGGTTGGTGTCCAGCAGCAGCAGGGGGACGCGCCCGACCTGCGCGACCCACAGCCCGATGGCGACCTCGCGGCCCCCGGGGAAGGTCACCGAGACGGTCAGCTGCACGCCGTCGGCCCCGCGGACGGGCTCGACCGGCAGCGCGGCCGGATCGTTGAGGCGGTAGGTCTCCTGCTGCCAGCCCGAGCGGTCCAGGCTCTGGGAGAAGTAGCCGTACTGGTAGAGCAGGCCCACGGCCACCAGCGGCACGCCGAGGTCGGAGGCGGACTTGAGGTGGTCCCCGGCGAGGATCCCGAGACCCCCGGAGTAGATGGGAAGGGTCGGGGTGATGCCGAACTCCATGGAGAAGTACGCGACGGCCGGCACGGGCGCCCCGGTCTCGGGGACGGTGCGCTGGAACCAGCGCCCGGACTCGCGGTAGGTGCTGAGGTCCCCGACCTCGGAGCGCATGCGCGCGAGGAACGACTCGTCCCGCGCGGCCTCGGCCAGCCGGGCGGCGGGCACCAGCGGCAGCATCGCCACGGGATTCTCGCCGCTGCGGGCGAAGGCATCCGGATCGAGGCTGCGGAACAGGTCGAGGCTCTGGCGGCGCCAGGCCCACCGGAGGTTCATCGCCAGGACGCGCAGCGGCTCCAGGGCGGTGGGGAGCTGGGAGGCGACCTGGACGGTCGTGATCGGCTTCATGGCGCACACCGTACCGGGTCCCGGGGGACAATACAGTGAGGACCGGAGGACGTGGACACGAGCGCTGCGGGAGGGCTTCATGCACGCAGGACCGCAGGCCGATGCGCAGGCCGGCGACCTCGACGGGACCGTCGAGGACACGGTCGACCTCGGGGCCGGGCTGGACCCCGTGCGCTCGCTCCTGCACCGCTGCGCCCGCGGGGACCGCGACGCCGCCGCGAGCCTGGTCGAGCTGCTCTCCCCCCGCGTCCACGGCCTGGCCATCGAGGTCTCCGGCTCCTCCGCGACGGCGGAGCGGCTGAGCATCGCCGTGCTGCGCGGCGCCCTGCGGGACGCCCACGACCTGGCCTCCGGGGCGATGCCCGGGGAGACCGCCGTGCTGGACCGGGCCCGCCGGGCCATCATCGCCGACACCTCGGGCCGCGGCACCGTCCGCTCCCTGGCGGCCGCCGCCTCCGCGGCCCGGCGCGCACCCCATCGGCGCGAGCAGGAGATCGTGCGGGCCCTGCTGAGCATGCCGCCGTCGCGGCGCGCCCTGCTCGAGCTGGCGGCCCTGGGCCGCTTCCCCTACAGCGGCTCCGCGCGGCGCGGAGCGGCCGCCGAGCTGTCCGCGGGGCTCGCCGCGATCCGGCCCGGCGCCGCGACGGCGACGACCGGCAGCGGCCCCCAGGAGGCGGGACCGGGAGCACCGGGGGGACCTCGCGCGGCCGGTCCGCAGACCGCCGGTCCGCAGGCTGCCGGTCCGCCGACGGCCGGGCCCGGCGAGCTGGCGGCCCTCGCCGCGCTGGACGCCCTGGCCCTGGCCGATGCCGGCGAGCGCGAGCGCCTGCATGCCCTCACCCGCACCGCCGAGGAGGCCTCCGTGCGCCGGGCGGCGATCGAGGCCGCCGCCGAGCTGACCCTGCTCACCGCCCGGGCGCCCACCCGGGACCTGGGGCCCCGGGTGCTCGAGGGCTTCGCCCCGCGCCCGCTGCCCTCCCTCGGTCCGGGAGCGTCGCGGGAGTACTCCGGCACCTACGAGACGCCCGTGCTGGGCACCGACACGCACCGCCGGCTGGTCGGCCCGCCCGCGCGCGGGGGCGGGCCCGGCTCGGCGAGACCCGCGGCCGGGACGGGCGGGGCGCAGCCCTCCGTGCAGGTCCCCGCCCCGGCGTCCGCGGCCTCCGCCCCCTCGGCCGATCCGGCGCCCGCCTTCGCCTTCCGTCCCGCTGCGCGCGGGGCTGCCGCGGGCCCGGCCGGTCGCCGCGGCGCCGGAGCCCGGGCCGGCGCGGGCCGCACCGACGCCCGCCGGACGGGCCGCCGCCGCTGGGTCGGGGGTCTGCTGGCCGTGCTCGCGGTGCTCGCCCTCGGGGCCACGACCACCGGCTGGGTCCTCGCCGACCGGGCGCAGGACCGGGCGCTGCAGGCGCAGCGCGACTGGGCCCAGGTGGCCACGATGCCCGGCGCCCGCGGCGTCGAGGGGCGCAGCGACAACGGGTCGTGGCGCGCGGTCCTCGCCCCCGAGGGCACGGTGCTGCTGGCCCAGGACGTGCGGCCCTACGAGGACGACGAGGTGCTGCAGCTGTGGGCCCAGCGCGACGGCGCCCTGGTGGACCTGGGCGTGCTGGACCTGCGCCGCGACGGCACGGTCACCTTCCATGCCGACGCCGGCGGCGAGCGCCTGGTGGTCACCCGCGAGCGGGCCCCCGGCAACCAGTCGGGCACGCCGTCCGAGCTCGTCGTCGCCGAGCTGACGCCCGATCCCTGAGCGGCGCCGCGTCCCTGAGCGGCGCCGCGTCCCTGAGCGGCGCCGGGCTCGTGAGCGGCGCCGGCTCCCGGCGGGTCACGCCATGGCGGCGTTGCCCTCCTTCTGCGCCTGCGGGACGCCCTCGGCCGCGCTGAGCCGGCCGATGAAGATCTCCTGGAAGATCGGCATGACGGCGGTGAGCCCGGCGTTCGCCCGGGTGCCGGTGTCCGCGGGCGCCGGGTCCTTCGCCGCCTCGACGAAGATCTCGACATCCACGCCCTTGGCGCTCCAATGGTCGATGAAGGCCCCCTGCGCCTGCGTGTTACCGGGGAATGCCACGCCCTGCTCGCCCAGCGGCATCTGCCCCTCGGCGGACCCCAGCCAGGTCAGCAGGGCCGCGATGCCCTCCTGGCGCGAGTCGTCGGCCTTGGCGTTGCCGACCGCGACCACGCCGTGGACCAGGGACTTCGCGCCGGCCGGGCCGGCGACCATCGGCGCCAGGGCCCACTCGAAGGATCCCGCCACGCCGGAGTCGATGTTGGCGAGGTTGTAGGGCCCGGACTGGAACAGGGCCAGCTTCCCCTGCGTGAAGAGATCCCGGGTGAAGTCGCCGTTCTCGTTGGTGTCGGCCGCGCTGGGGGCGACCTGCTCGGTGTTCACGAGCCCGGCCATGTACTCGAAGGCGGCGATGCCCTCCGGGGAGGCGAAGGCGTAGCGGTCCTCGACCTGCCACTGGGCGCCGTTGGAGGCGAGGAAGGGGCCGATGATCGCCTGGCGGTCCGCCTGCGAGTTGAATCCGAACTGGGTGCGCGTGTCCGGGTCGAAGCCGTCCGTGCCGGGCGTGCGGCCCTCGCCGTCCAGGGTGAGGGCGCGGGCCGCCTCGCGCAGCGGATCGCTGGCGGCCGCCGGGTCGAAGGACAGGGCGGAGACGTCCACCCCGGCCGCCTCGACCAGGCCCACGTTGTAGAACAGGGCGATGGAGTCCCACAGCTGCGGCACGCCCCACAGGGTGCCCTCGCGGGTGTAGAGATCCACCACCGACTGCTCCCACTGATCGGCGCCCTCGGTGACGACCTCGTCGATCGCCAGCAGGTCCCCGGAGTCGGCGTACTGCACGAAGCTGGCGGAGTTCATCCAGTAGACATCGGCCGCGTCGCCGCTGGCCACGTCCAGGGGAAGCTTCGTCCAGTAGTCCGCCCACGGCACCAGGTCGATGTTCACGGACCAGCCCGACTGCTCGGTGAACGCGGCGAAGGAGGCCTCGTAGGCGGGCACCGCGGCCTCGTCCCAGAGCCGGAACGTCAGGGACTTGTCCCCGTCGCCGCCGCTGCCGCCGCCCTGGCGGGAGGGGGCGGAGGGAGAGCAGGCGGCCAGGGCTCCGGCCGTGCCGGTGGCGGCGAAGGAGGCGAGCAGCGTGCGGCGGTCCATCATCAGGTGTCCTTCCGGGGCGGGCGGGGATGGCCCCCATTATGGTCCGCGCCCCTCGCCCCCGGGCGGATCGACCCGGGGGCGGGACGGCTGCGCATGCTCAGCGCAGCTGCGTCGCCGCGATGGAGCTGGTGATCTGCCGCTGGAAGATCACCATGAGCAGCACCAGCGGCAGCATCGCCAGGGTGGTCCCGGCCATCACCAGGGTCCAGTTGTTGTTGTACTGCGACTGCAGGGAGCTGGTCGCGACGGTGATGGTGCGCCAGGCGGGCCCGGAGGTGATCACCAGCGGCCACATGAAGCTGTTCCAGTGGGTGACCACGGTGATGAGCATCAGCGTGGCCAGGATGGGCCGGTTCAGCGGGACCACCAGGTGCCACAGCAGGCCCAGCGTGCCCGCGCCGTCGATCCGCATGGCGTCCACCAGCTCCCCCGGGACGGCGCGGAAGTTCTCGCGCAGCAGGAAGATCGCGTACGGGGAGCCCAGCACGAACGGCAGCACGAGGGCCCAGAAGGTGTTGCGCAGGCCGGCCTCGCTGAGCATGAGGTACAGCGGCACCACGACCACCACCTGCGGCACCATCAGCGTCGCGACGTACACCCAGAACAGCAGGTCCCGGCCGGGGAAGCGGAGCATGGCGAAGGCGTAGGCGGCGAGCACGGAGAAGACCATCTGCCCCGCGAGGATCACCGCGACCATCTGGAGGGTCACCACCACCGGGGTGAGGAAGCCGTCGGTCGAGGTGAGCAGGGCCAGGAGGTTCTCGGCCGTCGGCGGGGACGGCCAGGACAGCGGTCCCTGCCGCGCGAACTGCCCGGCCGAGGTGAGGGCCGTGAGCACGGAGACGCCGAAGGGTGCGAGGGTGAGCAGGGCCGCGGCCAGCAGCAGGGCGTAGGTCCCCGCGTACCCGGCGAGTCGGCTGCGGGCGGCGGTGGTGCGCATCGGCTCCCCTCTCAGCTCATGTCGTACGTGATGCGCCGGGCGAACCAGCGCTGCTGGACCAGGGTGATCGCCACGAGCAGCACGAACAGGATCACCGCGACGGCGCTCGCCCGGCCCAGGCGGGCGGCGTCGAAGGCCTCGTGGTAGACGAGGGAGGCGATCACCTCGGTGCGGTGCTGGGGGCCGCCGCCGGTGAGGGCGTAGACCATGTCGAACACCTGGAAGCTCGCGACCACCTGCGTGACCGCGAGGAAGAAGGTCGTCGGCCGCAGCAGCGGCACGGTCATGTGGATCAGCGTGCGCCACGGTCCCGCCCCGTCCAGCCGGGCCGCCTCGTAGATCGAGCCGGGGATCCGCGAGAGGCCGGCCTGGAAGAACAGGGAGATGTACCCGACGTTCTGCCACACGGCCACGAAGGCGACGGCGGGCAGGGCCAGGGACGGGGAGGTCAGCCACTCCACGCGCATCCCGAGGATCGCGTTCATCGCCCCGGTGGAGGGCTGGAGGATCCACTTCCACACCACGCCCAGCGCCAGCGGCGCGCACACCCACGGGATCACCACGATCACCCGCACGATCGAGGAGCCGGGAAGCGCCCGGTGCAGCTGCGTGGCCAGCCCCAGCCCCAGGGCCAGGGAGACGGGCACCGAGATCAGCGTGAACAGCGCCGTCACGGCGAGGGAGTTCAGCAGAGCTCCCCCGCCGATCAGGGCCGCATAGTTCTCCAGGCCCACGAACTCGCGCGTGCCCAGCAGGTCCCAGTCGAACAGGGAGACGACGAAGGCCAGCACCACCGGGAGCACCAGGAAGCAGGTGACGCCGATCAGGCTCGGCGCCACCAGCAGCCAGGCGACCAGCCCCCGCCGCACGAGGTCAGTCGCGGGTCAGGCGGCGGTGCGTGACGCGGTGGGGCCGCGCCGCGTCCTCGCCGAGGCGCTCGATCTTGTTCTTCTCGTAGGCCTCGAAGTTGCCCTCGAACCAGTGCCAGTTCGCCGGGTCCTCCTCGGTGCCCTCGTAGGCGAGGATGTGGGTCGCCACGCGGTCCAGGAACCAGCGGTCGTGGGAGACGACCACGGCGCAGCCCGGGAACTCCAGCAGGGCGTTCTCGAGGGAGCCGAGCGTCTGCACGTCCAGGTCGTTGGTGGGCTCGTCCAGCAGCAGCACGTTGCCGCCCTGCTTGAGGGTCAGCGCCAGGTTGAGCCGGTTGCGCTCGCCGCCGGAGAGGACGCCGGCCTTCTTCTGCTGGTCCGGGCCCTTGAAGCCGAACTGGGAGACGTAGGCGCGCGAGGGGATCTCGACCTTGCCGACCTGGATGAAGTCGAGTCCGTCGGAGACGACCTCCCACAGGTTCTTCTCCGGGTCGAGGTTCTCGCGGTTCTGGTCGACGTAGCTGATCTTCACGGTCTCGCCGACCTTGAGCTCGCCGCCGTCCAGCGGCTCCAGGCCCACGATCGTCTTGAACAGGGTCGACTTGCCGACGCCGTTGGGGCCGATCACGCCGATGATGCCGTTGGGCGGCAGGGAGAAGCTGAGGCCGTCGATGAGGACGCGATCCCCGAAGCCCTTCTTCAGGTCCTTCGCGTCGATGACGATGTTGCCCAGGCGCGGGCCCGGGGGGATCGTGATCTCCTCGAAGTCGAGCTTGCGGGTGCGCTCGGCCTCCGCGGCCATCTCCTCGTAGCGGGCCAGACGCGCCTTGGACTTCGCCTGGCGGCCCTTGGCGTTGGAGCGCACCCACTCCAGCTCCTCCTTGAGGCGCTTGGCGAGCTTGGCGTCCTTCTTGCCCTGGACGTTCAGGCGCTCCTCCTTCTTCTCCAGGTAGGTGGAGTAGTTGCCCTCGTAGGGGTAGAGGTGGCCGCGGTCGACCTCGGCGATCCACTGGGCGACGTGGTCCAGGAAGTACCGGTCGTGGGTGACGGCGATGACGGCGCCCTCGTACTGCTGCAGGTGCTGCTCGAGCCAGAGCACGCTCTCGGCGTCGAGGTGGTTGGTGGGCTCGTCCAGCAGCAGCAGGTCCGGCTTCTCCAGCAGCAGCTTGCACAGCGCCACGCGGCGGCGCTCGCCCCCGGAGAGGTGGGTGACGCTCTCGTCGCCGGGCGGGCAGCGCAGGGCGTCCATCGCCTGCTCGAGCTGGGAGTCGAGGTCCCAGCCGTTCGCGGCGTCGATGTCGGACTGGAGCTTGCCCATCTCCTCCATCAGCGCGTCGAAGTCGGCGTCGGGCTCGGCCATCTCCTCGCCGATGGCGTTGAAGCGCTGCACCTTGCGGTACAGGTCCCCCATGCCCTCCTGGACGTTCTCCAGGACGGTCTTGGTCTCGTCCAGCGGCGGCTCCTGCAGCAGGATCCCGACGCTGTAGCCGGGGCTGAGGCGCGCCTCGCCGTTGGAGGGCTGGTCCAGGCCCGCCATGATCTTCAGGATGGTCGACTTGCCGGCGCCGTTGGGGCCGACCATGCCGATCTTCGCGCCCGGGTAGAAGCTCATGGTGACGTCGTCGAGGATCACCTTCTCGCCGACGGCCTTGCGGGCCTTGTACATGGTGTAGATGAACTCTGCCACTGCGATGCTCTCCTGGTGGAAGACGGGGTCTGTCAGGTCTGGTGGTGCGCGGCGCGCGCGAGGGGCCGCGGCACCCGGTCAAGACTACCCGGGGCTCACTCGAGGACGACGCCGCGCGCGGCCAGGACCTCGCGGGCGATCTCGCTGCCGTGGCGGGTGCCCTCGGGGTGCTGGTCGCCGTTGCGGGGCCACAGGTGCGCATCGATGCCCAGGGCGCGGGCGGCCTCGACGTTGTCGGCCCGGTCGTCGAAGAAGACGACCGAGCGCGGCACGGCGACGCCCCCGGACTCGTGGGCGAGCACCTCCAGCAGGATCCGGAAGATCTCCGGATCGGGCTTCACGACCTTCTCCTCGCCGGAGATGATCGCGAAGCTCATCGCCTCGAACCAGTCGGCGCGGCGCACGGCCTCCCCGAACGCCTCGGAGGCGTTGGACAGCAGCACCAGGCGCACGCCGGAGCGCGCCATGTCGTGCAGCAGGGCGCGGGAGTCGGGATCCAGACGCAGGAAGTACCGGTCGTCGGCCTTCTGCAGGTCCTCGACCTCCTCCTCGGTGAGGTCGCCGATGCCCGCGGCGGCGGCCACCGCGCGCCAGTACTCCTCGCGGCTGGTGCGCCCGGCGTCGTAGTCCGGCCGATGCGACCAGACGGCCTCCCGCAGGGCGTCCTGGTCCCCGCCGAGCAGGGCATAGAGGTCGGGCACCGGGTCGTGCCCGGCGCTGAGGACCCCGCCGTGGTCGAGGACGACGGTGGGACGGCTGGGGGTGCGGCGCTTGCGGCTCATGATCCCTCGCAGGTGGGAAGGCCGTCCACGGTGCCCGTGGCGGCGATGGACTCGGTGGCCTCGAGGGCCTGGTCGAAGGTGTCGACGCGGACGACCTGCAGCCCGGAGGGCACGTTCCCGGCGACCTCGTCGCAGTTCTGCCCCGGGGCCAGGAAGTAGTCGGCGCCCGCGTCCCGGGCCCCGATCATCTTCTGCCGGATCCCGCCGATGGGGCCGACGGCGCCGTCCTCGGCGATGGTGCCCGTCCCGGCGATCTCGCGGCCGCCGGGCAGCGCGCCCTCGGTGAGCTCGTCGTAGACGCTCAGGGAGAACATCAGCCCGGCGCTGGGGCCGCCGATGTCCCCCACCGAGATCCCCACGTCGAAGGGGAACTCGTAGCCGTCGGCGAGGACGACGCCCATCCTCGCCGTCCCGTCCACCTCGCGGGTGGGGACGGACAGCTCGAGGTCCTCGCCTCCGCGGCGCACCGTCAGCGCGATCTCCTCGCCGGGGACGGACCGGGCCACCAGCTGCTGGGTGGCGGCGGCGTCCGCGGTGCGCTCGCCCCGGACCGCGAGGATCTCGTCGCCCGCCTCGAGGACGTCCGCGGAGGCGGCGCCGTCCTCGATCCCGGCGACCACGACGGTGCGCTCGTAGGGGATGCCCAGCTCGTCCAGGGCCACGGCCACGGCGCCCTGCTGCGAGGTCGACATCTGCACGGTGTTCTCGAGGGTCACGTCCTCGCGGGTGCGGCCCTCGGGGAACAGCAGCTCGCGCGGGAACACGGCGCGGGAGCGGTCGAACCAGGCCAGGACCACCTCGGCGGCGGTGACCGTGTAGCCGGGGCCGCCGTCGACGGAGACCGTGGTCATCATCAGCTTCCCGTCGCTGGGGTAGGTCTCGTGGCCCTCGATCGAGATGATGTCCTCGTCCTGGTACTGCCCCAGCACGTCGATCGCGGGGCCGGGCTGCTCGATCACGTACGGCACCGGCACGGCGGAGCAGCCGACCATCAGTCCCAGCAGGACCGTGCCGCTGATCAGCGCGGTGCGGGGATGGGCGAAGGCGGAGCGCTCCAGGATGCGTCCCAGGGTCCGCCGCACGGGGCCCGGCTGCTGCGGCGCGCCGTCGCCGGCGGGAGGCGGACTGGTGGTGGGGGCGGGAGCATCGGGCACCAGGACATTGTGCCCCAGCGGCCTGGACGCGCTCGCGCCCACAGCGAACACCGAGCCGGCGGACAGCCGCGGCGGGGGTCCCCTGGATAGGCTGATCGCATCCGCGCACCACCCCAGGAGGTCACGATGGAGTCCGAGGACAGGTCCCCCGATCCGCAGGAGGAGGCGCTGCGCCGCCTGCTCGAGGAGGCGTTCGGCGGGGCTCTCCCGCCCGGCGCCCTGGAGGGGATGGATCTGGGCGAGCTCGCCCGGCAGGCCAACCTCCCCACCGACCCGAACCAGCTGCGGGCCGCCGCCGCCCAGATGCAGCACCTCTTCTCCACCCCGGGCGAGGGGCCGGTGAACTGGAAGCTCGCGGGCGACCTGGCCCGCCAGACGGCCCTGGGACAGCAGCGCCTGCCCGGCCAGCCGGAGCCGACCGGCTCCCCCGGCGATCCTGCGCCGACGCCCCAGCAGACCCGGGACCTGCGCGAGGCCGCCCAGATCGCCGCGCTGTGGCTGGGCGAGGCGATGGACTTCGACGTCCCCGCGCAGGAGCTGGACGTGTGGGGGCGCGGCACCTGGGTGCATCGGACCCTGCCGCGCTGGGAGTCCACCGTCGAACCGGTCGCGAAGTACATGGCCGGAGCGATCGGCGACGCCATCACCGCGCAGATGCAGGGCTCCGGCATGGCCCTTCCCGGCGACCCGGCGCAGATGATGGAGCGCATGGGCGGCACCCTGTTCGGTATCCAGTTCGGCCAGGCGATCGGCACCCTGGCCCGGGAGGTCGCCGGCACCACGGACCTCTCGCTCCCGCTCGGCCCCGAGGGCACCCCGGCGCTGGTCGCCGCCAACGTCGAGGACTTCATCGCCCAGCAGTCGCTGGACCCCTCGGCCGCGCGGATCTTCCTGGCCGCCCGCGAGCTCGCGCACACGGCGCTGTTCACCGCGGCCCCGTGGCTGGGGCGGACCCTGTTCGCCGCGATCGAGGACTACGCCCGCGGGATCACCCTGGATCTGGACGCCCTGGACGAGATGGTCCGCGGGCTGGATCTCTCCGACCCGGAGTCGCTGCAGCAGCACCGTCCGGAGGACATGTTCGTCTTCACCCGGCGGGAGGCGCAGGAGCGCGCCCTCGAGGAGCTCGCCACCACCCTCGCCCTGGTCGAGGCCTGGGTCGACCATGTGACCACCCATGCCCTGACCGGCAAGCTCCCCCAGGTCGACGCCATGCGCGAGGTCCTGCGCCGGCGCCGCGCGACCGGCAGCCCGGCCGAGGGGATGCTCGCGCAGACCGTCGGCATCGAGCTGCGGCCCCGCCGCGTGCGCGAGGCCCTGGCCTGGTGGGACAGCGTGCTGGCGACGGAGGGCACGAGCGGCCGCGAGGCCCACTGGGCCCACCCGGATCTCCTGCCCACGGTCGACGTGCTCGCCGGCTCCCCGCAGCCGCCGCAGCCGGCCGATGCCTCCGAGGAGGAGCTCGCGGCCGTCGGGCTGCCCGAGGACTTCGACGCGGAGCTCGCCAAGCTGCTCTCGGGCGACGGCGGGGAGGATGCCCCGCGCGAGGACGACCGCGGCGGTCTGCGCGACCGCTCCGACGCCGCCGAGGACTCCGCGGACGCGGCGGAGGGCCCCGACGGCGAGGGCACTGGCGGCGGCGACGCGAGCGGGCCGTCCGGCTCGGACGGCCCCGCCGACGAGGACGGCCCCTCGGGCACCGCAGGACCGGCCGACGGCGACGGACGTGACCGCCCCTGACCTGGCCGGCGAGGGCGCGAGCGCTCGCGCCCTCGCCGAGCTGGCCGCGGGCCGCTCCCCCGCGATCGACGAGACCCTCCGCGACCGGTTCGCCGCACTGCTGAGGGGGCGCCCGGAGGCGATGCATCGGGCAGGCGGCCCGGTGCACCTCACCGCCAGCGCCTTCGTCGTGGATGCGCCGGGCGAGCACGTCGCCCTGGTCTGGCACCGCAAGGGCGGCTTCTGGGTGCAGCCCGGCGGCCACATCGATCCCGACGAGACGAGCTTCGAGCAGGCGGCGCGCCGCGAGGTCGGCGAGGAGACCGGGCTGGAGGGCCTGGAGCGGCTCGGGCCGGGGCCGGCGATGCTGCACCGGCACGACCTCTCGGCCGCCTTCGGCGCCTGCCAGGAGCACTGGGACGTCCAGTACCTGCTGCGCGCACCGGCCGCCGCGGAGGACGTCCCGCTGCGCCCCAGCGCGGAGAGCCCCCGGGTGATCTGGTCGCGCTGGGACGTCCTGCCCGAGGGCACCGTCGCCGACATCCCCGGGACGCTGCGCACGCTGCGGCCCGTGATGGAGTCCCTGCTCCCCTGACGGGGACGGGGCTCAGCTCCGATCGGAGCCCGCCCGCGGCGCTCCGGGCAGGTCGCCTTCCTCGCCCACGTCGCCCTCACCGCCCTCGTCGCCCTCGTCGCCCTCGAGGTCGAGCTTCCAGTCCTGCGCGTGGGCGACGCCCTCGAGGAAGCCGCGGGCACGCTCGGTGCGGGGGTAGCGGTTCACGAGCTCCTGGAAGGCGGGGCCGTGACCGGGGACGAACAGGTGCGCGAGCTCGTGGACGAGCACCGCCTCGAGGACCCAGGTGGGCATGCCCTGCAGGCGATGCGAGAGCCGGATCGTCCGCTCGGAGGGGGTGCACGAGCCCCAGCGCCGGTTCTGCCGGGACGACCAGGTCACCGAGAGCGGTCTCGCCTGCCCGGAGAAGTGCTCCTCGGACAGACGGCGGGCCAGCCGCATCAGATCGCGGTCGCTGCGGTCCCGGGGAGCGCGCACCGCCTCCTTGCGGGAGAGCTGCTCGATCATGCGGGTCACCCACTCGCGCTCCTCGCGCGCCCCGAAGGACGCGGGCATCGCCACCACCAGGTCGCCGTCGCGCCGGGTGATCGAGATGCTGCGGGTGCGCCGCGCCGAGCGACGCACCAGGACGCGCTCGCCGCGGGGCCCGGTCTGCTCGGCGACGGTCGTACGGCTCGTGGTGCGGGGCATGGGGGAAGCCTCGCAGAAAAAAGTCGGCGCTGTCGGTCGTCCACAGCTGTGCACCCTGTCACTGCACGTCACAGCGCCTCTCGCCGTGCAGCGCCCCCGTCATCCACACGCGTGCCCACCAGCGTCCCCGGTCTTTCCACAGCATTCGACCGCTTGTCCACAGCGGCGGCGGGCCAGGCCTTTGACCAGCATCCCCTCCAGGCACTAGGTTCGCTGGGAAGTGAGGCCCCGGGATAACTAGCAGATCGCACACGGGGAAGGTGCGCGTGGTGCTGAGCGCCCCCGGGGCCTCACCCAGACCCCCGCCCGTGCGGCGGGCCGGTATCGACGGTCGTGGTCCGTCGCACGCACTTCCCCGCTCCCCGCGGAGCACCTCAG
Organism: Brachybacterium phenoliresistens; assembly: GCF_039530785.1. Classification (NCBI taxonomy): domain Bacteria; kingdom Bacillati; phylum Actinomycetota; class Actinomycetes; order Micrococcales; family Dermabacteraceae; genus Brachybacterium; species Brachybacterium phenoliresistens. Next base: position 407,538 of record NZ_BAAAOW010000002.1, on the reverse strand, counting down.
ATCCCGAAGCGTGCGACGGGCCCCGGACCCGCCCTCTCCCTGATTCGTGGCTTTGACCTGCGCCCCGTTAGAGTGGGCCGACCCCGCTCGGAGCAGGCTGTGCAGCCGCGCAGCCCGCGTGAGCCGTTTGAAGGAGATATGCATGGCTGACGAGAAGTACGCAGGGGAGTTCTACTGCGTGAAGTGCCGCGAGAAGCGCGAGGCCGAGGGCGACGTGGTCGTCTCGAACGGTCGGCGCATGGCCAAGGCCGTGTGCCCCGAGTGCGGCACGAAGCTCAACCGCATCCTCGGCAAGGCCTGATCGACGAGGGCTCGGCCCGGAGCCGACGGTGAGGAACGAGCCGGCGGCGGAGGACCGTGCCCAGGAGATCAGGCCTCATCACGCGGCCTGGTCGACGCACGACAGCGGGAAGGGGCGGGGCACCATCGGTGCCCCGCCCCTTCTGTGCTCGGACGGGCCGCGCCTGCTCATGCCGCCGCGTTCTTGCGGGGACGGCCACGACCGCGCTTGACGGCGATCACGCGGCCGTCGGCGAAGATCTCTCCGCCCCAGACGCCCCAGGGCTCAGCGCGCTGGACGGCGCCCTGGAGGCACTCCTGGCGCAGCGGGCAGTCGGCGCACAGCCGCTTGGCCTGCTCGAGCTCGGCAGGCTTCTCGGAGAAGTACAGGTCCGCGGAATCGCGGCGCTGGCAGGGCAGGCCGTCGAAGACGGAAACGGGTGCAGAGGTATGGGTGAGGACGTTCGTCATCGTCTCGCTGCTTCAAAGTCGTCATGGTGGAGGGGTCGGCTGCGGTGCCACCCACTCCGGCTGAGGCCGAGGGCCTCAGATCACATCAGTGGGTGCACCCGAGGGGCGCAATGCCCCGGTGGCGCGTCAGCAGATCAGCGCGGAGCTTCGCGCCGAGGGTGTCGCTGGAGAGACCTGTTGCGGCCTCGAGATTGTTGTCGATCACAGCGACACCTCCTTTCTTGCTGCGCGCCCCGGTTTCCCGGACCACGATGCGGACGATGAACGAGAGCAACTCTACATGCTCCCGCCCGACCCGACAATCTTTTTTCTACCTGCGGTTTCGTTCCAGGATCGCGAGGATCTCGGACCCGTGGCGCTCGCTGGCGACACCCCCGGCGCCGGGGATCCGCACCAGCTCGCCGGCATCGCGCGGGTCCCGCTCCGCGATCGCCTCGAGCGTCGCGTCGGTCAGCACGGAGTGCGGGGGCACCCGCAGCGCCTTCGCAGCCCGGCGCCGCCAGGTGCGCAGCTCGTCCACGAGCGCCTCGTCATGGCTGGGCGGGCAGGTGTCGTGCCGGCCGATGCGCTTCTCGTGGGGGGTGCCGAGCCCGGCGCCGCACACGCGGCAGTCGGCGTGGACGGTGGCCGTGCGCCGGCCCGTGCGGCGGGCCCCGGCGCCTCCGCCCGCGGAGCCCGTCGGCCCCGGCAGGTCGGACAGCCCGTCCAGGAAGCGCGACGGCTTGCGCGAGCCGCGCGCCCCGGGCGTCCGCGCGGCCGCCCAGGAGATCGTCAGCAGGTCCCGCGCGCGGGTGAGCGCGACGTACATCAGCCGTCGCTCCTCCTCGATCTCCGCGGCGGTGCTCGCCATCGAGATCGGCATCAGCCCGTCGCTCGCGCCGATCAGCCACACCGCCGGCCATTCCAGGCCCTTGGCGGCGTGGACGGAGGCCAGCGTGACGCCGTCGACCTCGGGGGCGCTCTGCGCCTCGGCGCGCTCGTCCAGCTCCCGCACGAGCGCGGGCAGGTCCGCCCCGGGGCGGGCCAGGACCGTGTCGGCCAGGCCCACCAGGGCGTGCAGGGAGTCCCAGCGCTCCCGCACCGCACCGGAGGCCGCGGGCGGCTCGGGGGCCCACCCCTGCTGGCCGAGCACGTCCCGGACCATGCGGGCGGGATCCTCCGCCTCGAGCCGGGCCGCGGCGCGCAGCGCCATCACGGCGCGCCGCACCTCCTGCCGCTCGAAGAAGCGGTCCCCGCCGCGCACCAGGTAGCCGATCCCCCGAGCGGTCAGGGCCTGCTCCACCGCCTCGGACTGGCCGTTGGTGCGGAACAGCACGGCGGCCTCGCGCGCGGGATGCCCCTCGGCGATGCGGGCCGCGATCCGCTCGGCGACGCCCTCGGCCTCGGCCACGTCGTCGGCGTAGGACTCGATCACCGGCGGCGGTCCGGCCTCCCGCTGGGAGACGAGCGTGAGGCGGTGGTCGCGGGTGCGGCCGCGGGCGCCGTCGAGCACCGCGTTGGCCACCCGCACCACCTGCGGGGTCGAGCGGTAGTTGCGCTCGAGCCGGATGGTCCGGGCGCCCCGGAACTCGCGCCCGAAGTCCAGCAGGAAGGACGCCTTGGCCCCGGCGAAGGTGTAGATGGTCTGGGCGGCGTCCCCGACCACGCACACGTCGGTGCCGGTGCCCAGCCACAGGCGCAGCAGCGCGTGCTGGAGGGTGGAGACGTCCTGGTACTCGTCCACGACGAAGTGCCGGTACTGGGAGCGGACCTCGCGGGCGACATCGGCGCGCTCGCTGAGGAAGCCCACCATGTGCAGCAGCACGTCCTCGAAGTCGAGGACGCCGCGCTCCTTCTTGACCTCCTCGTACTGCACGAGGATGCGCGAGATGGAGCGCGCCCCGAACCCGGCGACGCCGGGGCGGCGGGTGCGCTCGGCCGCCTCGGGATAGCTCTCCGGGGTGAGCATGGACACCCGCGACCATTCGACCTCGGAGACGATGTCGCGCAGCGCCGCCCGGTCCACGCTCATGTGCAGGCGGCTGCAGGCCTCCGCGACGCCCGGGAACTTGTTGGCCATGATGTCCGGCATGGCCCCTCCCACGACCCGAGGCCAGAAGTGGCGCAGCTGTCGCAGGGCGGCGGCGTGGAAGGTGCGGGCCTGCACGGCGGGGACGCCCAGGTCGCGAAGGCGCGAGCGCATCTCCGCGGCGGCCTTGGCGGTGAAGGTCACGGCGAGCACATGGCGCGGGTTCAGCTGCCCGGTCGCCACCCCGTAGGCGATCCGATGGGTGATGGCCCGGGTCTTGCCGGTGCCGGCGCCGGCCAGCACGCACAGGGGCCCGCCGAAGCTGCGCGCCACCTCGCGCTGCTCGGGGTCCAGGCCCTCGAGGATCGCCTCGGCGGTGGGGACGCTGCTGCTCGTGCTGGTCTCGCTCATCGCGATCCAGTGTGCCAGCGACGGCGGACGCACGGCGCACCGCTGTGGACGCGCGGAGGCCTCGGGAGCAGCGGCGGGCGGGGCCCGCGGGCGGCCCGGGACGGGGACCGGCGCCCGTCCGGCGCGCGGAGGGAGGGCCGGCTCACTCCCCGTCGGTCGGGATCGGCGCCCCGTACCAGTCCTCGATGAGGGCCCGGCCGATGGAGGATCCCGCCGGGATCTCGACCTCGCCGGCGGCGAGCGCGGCGGCGAGCTCCTCGCGGCGGAACCAGCGCGCCTCGGCGAGCTCGCCGTCGGTCAGGGCGAGGGACTCGGGGTCCTCCACCCAGGCGCGGTAGCCGACCATCAGCGAGCGCGGGAAGGGCCACGGCTGCGACCCGACGTACTCGAGCTCCTGGACCGCGCAGGAGACCTCCTCGAACACCTCGCGCACCACGGCGTTCTCGAGCGTCTCCCCGGGCTCGACGAAGCCGGCGAGCACGGAATGGAAGCGGCCGCGGAATCCGGCGTTGCGGGCCAGCAGCAGGCGGTCCGAGCCGTCGCGCACGGCCATGATCACCGCGGCGTCGGTGCGGGGGAAGTGCTCGCTGCCGTCCTCGGTGCAGCGCAGCACCCATCCGGCGACGGCCGGCTCCAGCAGCGCCCCGCACTGCGGGCAGTGGCGGTGGGTGCGGTGCCAGGTCCCCATGGCGCTCGCGGCGAGGGCGAAGCTCGCGGTGGCGGGATCCAGCCGCGGGGCGACCTGCCGGATGTCCCGCAGGTCACGGCCCGGGTCGTCGAGCTCGGGCCCCGGCTCGGGATCCTCGGCGGCGATGATCCGCAGCCCGTCCCGGCGCCCGAGGTACACCAGGGGCGTGCGCAGCCCGCGCCGGGGATCGGAGGTCTCCAGGGCCAGCACCAGGGCGCCCTCCTCCCCCTCGGCCAGGCTCACGGTCCCGGCACGGGTGACCAGGTAGCGGACGTCCTCCCCGGGGTCCAGGACCCCCTCGGCGAGGCGCCCGATCGCGTCCCGATCCGGGCCGATGGCGGTCAGGGGCGTCATCAGCTGGGGTCCACGCATCGTCACCATGACGGCAAGCCTACGCGGCGCACAGGACCGGTGACGGTACGGTGACGGGGTGCGACGCAATCCTTACGCCCTCGCCGCCGTGGCGGCAGCAGCAGTCCCCGGCATGGTGCCCGTGACGACGGTCTCCATCGCCACGCCTGCCGAGGATCTCGAGGTCGCGGGCATCACCGGGGAGGACGGCCGTCGCGTGGTCGTCTCCTGCCCCGCCACCACCGCCGCCGGGGCGGAGCTCGAGAAGTCCGTGCGTGTGGCCGATTCCCTCTCCGGGACCGATGTGCGCGACCTGGTGCCGGCCGTGCTCGGCTTCGTGACGCTGCCCGGGGGCGGCCGCGCGGCCGTCACCGAGGCGCCTCGGGGCCGCCCGCTGATGTTCGACCAGGTGACGGAGGATCCCTCCGTCGCCGTCTCCCTCGGGGCGACGATCGCCCGCATCCATACCCTTCCGGGCTACGCCGCCGAGGCGACGGGCGCGGAGTCCTTCACCGCCGCCGCGCTGCGGGAGATGCACCGCTCCCAGGTGGCGCGCGTGCGCGAGGCGGAGCACCTTCCCGCGGCCGTCTCCCAGCGCTGGGAGCGTCTGCTGGGCGATGACGAGCTGTGGGACTTCTCCCCCGTGTTCACCCATGCGGACCTCTCCGAGGAGTGCCTGTTCGTGCACGAGGGCCGCATCTCGGCCGTCCAGGGCTGGGCCTCGGCCCGCATCGGCGACCCGGCCGCGGATCTCGCCTGGCTGGTCGCGGCGCTGGACGCGGAGGTCTTCGACCGGCTCTACGCCGCCTACTGCGAGCATCTTCCCTCGAGCCCGCATCCGCGACTGCTCGAGCGGGCGCAGGCGGTGGGCGAGTTCGCCGTGGCGGACTGGCTCCTGCACGGGCTGGACTCCGGGGACGAGGACATCGTCTCGGACGCCCGCGGCATGCTCGCCGACCTCGAGGCCGACCTGGCCCAGCTCGCCCGCGACGAGGCCGAGCGGACCTACGACGACCTGGAGTCCTGACCGGTCCTCGACGACCCGCCCGGGTCCAGCATGTCCCGCAGCTCCTCCCGCCCGGGGTGCTCGGTGACCCACAGGGTGCGTCGCGCCGCCACGTAGTGGAAGGCCGTGCGGATCCGTGACAGCGGCATGCCGGTGGCCTCGTGCCAGGCCAGGCGGTACACGGACAGCTGCAGCGCCCGCGCCCGCCGCCGCGAGGCCGGCGGCACGGCGCCCGTCTTCCAGTCCACGATCACCGCGCCCGGCCCCTCCTCGGTCTCCTCGGGGTAGACGGCGTCGATCACGCCGCGCACGCTGAGCGAGCCGATCCGGGTGGTCACGGGGTGCTCGACGGCGATGGGCGTGCGTCCGGCCCAGGCGGAGGACTCGAAGGCCTCCCGCAGCGCGGCCAGGTCGTCCGGCCCGGCGGCCTCGTCCTCGGCGGCCTCACCCAGGTCCACCAGATCCTCGAGGTCCAGCAGGGTGCCGCCCGCGAAGCGCCCCTCGAGCCAGGCGTGGAAGGCGGTGCCGCGCCGGGCGGAGGCCGCCGGCGGCCTCGGCACCGGGCGCAGCAGGTCCAGAGCCGCGGCATCGGGATCCTGGGCGCGCTGGACCACCTGGCTGGCCGACAGCCTCACCGGGGAGTGCACGGCGGTGCGCTCGCGGCGCGCGGCGAGGTCCTCGAGCACCCGCCGGGTGGCCTCGGCCAGGGGATCCTCCGGCGGGACCTCCGGCAGCTCCCCGGCCCGGGCCCGCGCGAGCAGCGCGGCCGCGCGGTCGCGGCGGTGCTCGGCCTCGCCGGGCTCGGGCGGCCACGGCGCGACGGTGGCGATCGCCTCCAGGGGGTTGGCCTCGGGGACCTCCTCGGCGCGCCGGAACGCCGCAGGGACCTGCGGGAGGATCTCGCCGAGGTAGCGCGAGCGCGGCCGCGGGCGGGACAGGCCCGTGCGCCAGGCCGCGGAGGTCAGCAGCAAGCGGCTGCGGGCGCGGGTGACGGCGACGTACATCAGGCGCCGGTCCTCGCCCAGGGAGGCCTCTCCCTCGTCCTCGAAGTACTCCTGGATGATCGCCTCGGCGTCGACCTGCGTGTCGGCCTCGGCCCAGCGCAGCTGCGGCAGGATCTCGGCGTCCCCGCGCAGGGAGGAGGGCACGGCGGCATCGGCCAGCTTCCCCAGCCAGCCGCTGTCGGCGACGCGGACCCGGCCGTCCTCCCCCGTCCGCGCGCGGCGCAGGTCGTAGGAGGGGACGGTGCCCTCGACCAGTCCCGCGACGGCCACCAGGTCCCATTCCAGGCCCTTGGCCGAGTGCATGGTGATCAGGGTGACGGCCTCCGGGTCCGGCTCGACCTCGGCCGCGGTGACGGCCAGGCCCGCCTCCTTGTCCTCGCTGATGTCCAGCAGGGCCAGGAAGGGGCCCAGGCCCGGATGGCGGGCGCTGCGCTCGAACTGGACGGCGTAGCCGCGGAACGCCTCCAGATCGGCGAGCGACCGCCCGGTGGCCATCTGCTCGAGGTCGATGCCGAGCGCGCGCACCGCCGCGGTGACGAGGTCCGGCAGCGGGACGGACACGCGCCGCCGCAGCGCGCGCAGCAGCTCCTGGAGGTCCTCGAGGCGGGCACGGGCCGCGGGGCTGAGGGCGCGGCCGTCGGGGTCGGTCCATCCCTGCGGCGGGAGGTCGTCGACCGCGTCGACCAGGCCCACGGCATCGGCGTCGTCGCGGCGGGCGAGCTCGGTGCGGCGGCGCGCTCCCTGGTGGTCGCGCCATCGGCCCAGCACCGCGAGGTCGCGGGCGCCCAGCCGGAAGCGCGGCCCGGCCAGCAAGCGCATCAGGGAGTCGCCGCGACCGGGGTCGTGGACGCATTCGAGCAGGGCGCGCACGTCCGCGACCTCGGGCCGATGCAGCAGCCCGCCCAGGCCCACGATCTCCACGCGGAGCCCCGCGGCCTCGAGCTCCTCGGCCAGCACGGGGATCTGGCGGCGGGCGCGCACCAGCACCGCCGCGGTCGGGGGCTCCTCCTCCCGGTGCTCGGCGCGTCGGTCCAGGATCCAGGCGGCGATGGCCCGCGCCTCGGCGCGCTCGTCGGCCGCCTCGTGCACCTCGACGGCGCCCTCCCCCGCGCCGGGCCGCGCCTGCAGCTCGGGGATGTCGATGCCGGCCGAGCTCTCCCGCAGGGGTGCCGCGATCCGGTTGGCGACGGCCAGGGGCGCCTGGTCGTTGCGCCAGGAGGTCGACAGGGTGCGCTGCAGGACGGGGGCATCGGCCGCGGAGAAGGCCTGGGCGAAGCCGGACAGGGAGGCGGCCGATGCTCCGCGCCAGCCGTAGATCGCCTGCTGGGGGTCGCCGACGGCGCACGCCGGGTGCCCGGGCCCGAACAGCCCGGAGAGCATCTCCAGCTGGGCCACCGAGGTGTCCTGGAACTCGTCCAGCAGCACGACGCGGTGCAGATCGCGCGCCAGGCGGCCGGCCGCCGGGACGGTGCGGGCGATCCGCGCGGCAAGGGTCACCTGGTCGGCGAAGTCCAGGGCGCCCTGCGCGTGGCGGATCTGCGCGAAGCGCTCCAGCAGCGGGACCAGCGCGCGGCGGGCGTCCAGGGCGGCGATGGCCGAGGCGACCGCTTTCGGGGTGGTGCGGCGCCGGCCCTCGACCTGCAGGGGGATCTGCGCCAGGTGCTCCCGGATCTCCTCGAGCTCCGCCCCGAGCGCGGCCGGGTCCACCAGGTGGTCGGCGAGGGAGCTGGTGAGGGAGACCAGCGCCGCGGTGATCGAGGCCGGCGAGGCGTCCAGGTCCAGGGAGTCGTCCCAGCCCTCGACGATCTCGTGGGCGAGCTGGAAGGAGGCCGAGGGCGACATCATCGTGAAGTCGGGCGTGAGCCCGGCGGCGAGGGCATGCTCGGTCACCTGGTCCAGCGCGAAGCCGTTGTAGGTGTGCACCAGCGGGCGCTGTCCCACCAGCTCGTCCTGGCCCCGCACCAGTCCCGGCGGCAGCGGCAGCCCCTCGGCCTCGAGCGCGGCGGCGAGCGCGGCCAGGCGCCGCCCGATCCGTTCGGACAGCTCATGGGCGGCCTTGCGGGTGAAGGTCAGCCCCAGCACCTGGCGGGGCTGGACCAGTCCGTTGGCGATCAGCCACACCACCCGCGAGGCCATCGTCTCCGTCTTGCCGCTGCCGGCCCCGGCCACCACGAGCATCGGCGCGAGCGGCGCCTCGATGACGGCCTGCTGCTCCTCCGTGGGCGCGGGCAGCTCCATCATCGCGGCGAGCTCCCGGGCCCCCAGACGGATCGACGCGCTCACAGCTCGGCTCCTTCCGGCCACAGCGGGCAGCTGCGGCGCACGGTGCACCGGTTGCAGTGGCTGCAGCGGCGCGCCTGCACCCGCGCTCCGCGCAGCTCGGCGGAGACCGCGGCGACGGTCTCGTCGAACCAGGCCGGGTCCTCCGCCTCGGACAGGGCGCGCTGGTCGCGCACGGCCGGCTTCGCCGAGGGGGTCCCGATGTAGACCAGCGACGCCCCGGCCACCTGCGGGCGGCCGCCGAGCGTCTCGTCGAGGGCGCCGTCGCGCAGGGCCGCCTGGTAGGCGGCCAGCTGCAGGTCCTGCTCGGCCTTGGCGGCGGTCTTCGCCTGGCGGCCGGTCTTGAGGTCGACCACGCGGGCGGCCCGCGGCGTCCCCTCGATGCGGTCGATGGCGCCGCGCAGCACCACGTCGCCCAGGCGGACGGTGAACGGCGCCTCGGTGGCCAGGGGCTCCCCGGCGGCGGCGAGGTAGGAGCGCAGGGTGGCCACGGCGTCGTCGGCCTGCCGCAGGCGCCGCCGTCCCGACCAGGTCTCCTCCAGGCGCATCGGGGCGAGCATCCGGTGCAGCCGGGCGAGCAGGTCCGGGACGTCCTCCTCCGGCACCCCGGCCGGGTGCTGCTGCGCCAGCGCGTGCACGCCGGTGCCGATGGCCTGGGCGGGGCCGGCCTCGGGGGTGCCGCCGGAGCGTTCGAGCAGCCATGCCCGCGGGCAGTCGGCGGCCCTCTCCAGGGCCGAGGGGCTCAGCAGCAGCGGTGCCCCCGGGTCGACGAGGGCCTCCTGCGTGCTGGGCGCCTGGTGGTACCACCGTCCCGGGTCGACGCCGTCGACCCGGTGCTCGGCGAGCCGGGCCAGCAGCGCGGCGGCGCGCTGCGCAGCGGCCGGGTCCTCGCCCAGGAGGTCGCCGCGCAGGGCCGCGACCAGGCGGCGGGCGTCCGGGGCCGGCCCGGGATCGGCGGCCAGGCGCTCCGGGTCCGCCCAGCCGGGGCCGGCAGCCCGCTCGATGGCGTCCACCAGCGGGGACGCCGAGGAGTCCCCGCCGTCGATCGCGGTGACCAGCACCTTCTCGCGGGCGCGGGTGAGGGCGGCGACGGCCAGGCGGATCTCGTCGGCGATGACGATCTCGCGCTGGAGGGCGCGCAGGGCCGCGGGCTCGAGCCGCTCCTCGCGGCCGATCTCGAGGGCGAGCTCGGAGGCGCCCAGCAGCGTCGAGCGCAGCCGGGTGTTGGGCCAGGTGCCCTCCTGCACCCGCGCCAGGACGACCACGTCCCGCTCGTGGCCGACCAGCTGCGCCGGGGTGAGCACCGCGACGCGCCCGCGCGGCTCGGCCCGGGGGGCGAGGGTGTCCTCCGCGATCGCCTGGTCGCGCACGTGGTCGAGGAAGACGAGGGCGTCCGCCTGGGGCCGGCGGTCGGTGAAGCGGTCCACCGCGGCGAACAGGGCCGTCACGGCGTCCAGACGGTGGGCGGTCAGGCGCGACCGGGCCTCGTCGGCGTCGCCGTCCGCCCCGAGGGCCGCGGTGCGCCAGCCCTCGGCGACCCCGGCGGCGGACCAGGCCGCCCAGAGGGCGTCGGTCGCCGCCGCCTCGGGGCCCAGCGCCCGGACCGCGGCGATCATCCGGCGCAGCCGGTGCACCGGGGCGGCGGCGCGGTCCCGGGCATCGGGGGCCGGCAGGCCGGGCACGTCCTCCCCCATGACCGCGTCGGCGAGGAGGTCGATGCTGGCGACCGGATCGCCCGCGCCCTCGTCCGGGGCCCCGTCGGCGGGGCCCGCCGGAGGAGCATCGGCCCGGGCGCGGTGGGCGTCCAGCAGCAGGCGGCGGATCCGCCGCAGCCGCAGGGCGTCGGCGTCGCCGAAGGGCCCGCGCAGCAGCGCCATGGCCTCGCGCCCGTCGACCCGGCGCCCCGAGGCGCCCACCTCCACGATGCGCAGCAGGTCCATCACGACGCTCTCCTCGCGCAGCGGCCGCAGCCGCGTGGCGGTGGAGACGGGCAGGTCCTGGCGCTGCAGCAGTTCGGCGACCTCGTCGACCAGCCCGCCGGAGCGGCAGACGACCGCCATCTCGTCGTAGGGCGTGCCCGCCTCGTGGTGGAGGTCGCGCAGCACCCCGGCGATCATGCGCGCCTCCTCGAGCGCGTCGGCCGCGCGCAGCACGGACACCGAGCGGTCCTCGATCCCCGTCCCGGCGGCCGCCTCGATGCCGTCGGCGCCGCGTCCCGCGAGGACGGCTCGGCGGCGCAGCTCGACCGGTGCCCCGGCGAGCGGGAGCCGCGCGCGCAGGTCATCGGCGGCGCGGAGGGCGGAGCGCGGTCCCCGGCGCCGCGCCGTGAGCACGAGCGCCTGCTCGAGCCCGAGGCGGGAGGCGGCATCGGGCACGGACCCGCGGAAGGTGTCCACGGCGAGATCCGGGCAGGCGGTGGCCAGGACGGGCACGCCGAGCTCGTGGAGCCGGCGGACGAGGGCGACGCCCGCCGCCGTGAGGTCCTGCGCGTCGTCGACCACCAGCGCCGAGGCCGGCGCCTCGTGCAGGATCTGCGCCGCGCTGCGGACGATGTCCCCGGAGTCCAGCCGCGGCCCGGCGTCCAGCGCCATCGCCGCCTCCAGCGACAGCACCTCGCGGTAGGCCCGCAGCAGCGCCGCCGCGTCGCGCCAGGCAGGGCGGTCCCGGCGCACGCCCAGGTCCTCCAGCTCGGACGGTCCCAGTCCCAGCTCGCCGGCCCGGGTGATCAGCTCGCGCAGCTCGGTGCGGAACCCCGGCAGAGCGCGCGTGGCCGCATCCAGCTCGAGGTGCCACGGCTCGTGGACGGCGATCAGCTCGCCGAGGAGCGCGTCCTGCTCGGCACCGGTGACCAGGCTCGGCTCCCCGCGCCCGCGGGAGAGCGCATCGGCCCGCACCAGGGAGAAGGCGAGCGCCGCGGGGGTCGAGACACGGACGCGGCCGGCCGCTCCGGCCAGCGCCACCGCATCGCGCAGGGGCGCCGCGGTGCCCCGGCGCGGCGAGAGCAGCAGCACCGGCGGGGCGTCCGCCCGGGTGGACGCCGCGCGCTCCCCGGCCTCGAGCGCCGCGCTGAGGGCGAGGGCGGTGCGGCCGCTGCCGGGAGCGCCGTGCACGGCCGCGGAGCCGCCGGAGCGGAGGATCCCGAGGGCCTCGGCCTGGACCGGGTCGGCCTGGCCCGGCTCCAGCGGACGCGGCAGGTGGGACAGGTCGGGGTCCAGCAGCTGCACCCGGCGCTCGGCCCGCGAATCCGCTCCTCGTCCCATGCGTCCATCAAACCGCAGGACGGGGACATCTCACGACCGGCCCCACCTAGACTAGGAGCATGACCACCCGCCGACTGCCGAAGCACGAACGCCGGGCGCAGCTGCTCGCGATCGCCACCGAGCAGTTCTCCGCGAACGGGTTCCAGGGGACCTCGATGGACGAGATCGCCCGCACCGCGGGCGCCACCAAGCCCGTCGTGTATCAGCACTTCGCCTCGAAGGAGGCCCTCTACATCGCGGTGCTCGAGGCCCGGGCGGACGTCGTCCACGCCGCCATCGACGCCCTGCGCGAGCACACCGGCTCCCCGCTCGAGCGGGCCGAGACCGGGCTGCGGGCCTTCCACCGGCTGACCACGGCCGGCACGCCCCTGCGCCTGTTCCTCGGCGAGGAGATGGTCTCCCCCGCCGCCGCCGAGCGCGTCGCCGAGCTGCTGGACGCGATGGCCCAGCGCCTGGCCGGCGTGCTCCTGGAGTACCGCAGGATGGAGCCCTCCGAGGCCGTCATCCTGGGCCGCTCCCTGATCGCGATCGCCCAGAACTGCGCCCGGCTGATCGGCCCCGACGGGGGCCCGGAGCGCGAGGACGAGGTCGTCGCGATCGTCGCCCGCATGATCACCTCGGGCCTGACCGGCTTCGCCCCGCAGGACGAGAGCGCCGACGAGAGCCCGGACGAGAGCCCCGACGAGGCCTGAGCCTCCCGCGCGGCGCCGCGCCCGCCCGCCCCCTCGCGTTCCACCCTGCGCGAACGCGCCCCGCAGCGGCGGCCCCTGCGCCCGCGGCGGGCTAGACTCGCGGGGTACCCGACGAACCACGGGGTACCTGTCACCACCATCTGGAGGTCCGCCCATCATGGAGATCCGCATCGGCATCCAGCATTCCGCGCGCGAGCTCGTCCTCGAATCCGACGAGCCGATCGAGCAGACGCTGAGCGCCCTCTCCGACGCCATGTCCGAGGGCACCGCCGTCACGCTGCGCGATGCGAAGGGCCGCACGCTGCTCGTGCCGGGCCCGAAGGTCGCCTATGTGGAGGTCTCCGCCGACGAGCCCCGTCGCGTCGGCTTCCTCGGCTGACTCCTGCGGCGTCGGCGCCTGCCGACGCCGCGGGGCACGCCGGCGGCGTGATCCTGGCCCCCGGGTCCGAGCCCTGCTCGGCCCCGGGGGATACGATGTGTGGCGCAGACCCTTATCAGAGAGATGAACTGTGCCTGACACCACCCCGCACACCCCTGAGGCCGAGTCGGCCTCCCCCGCCGTCGAGCTGAGCTCCGGCACCCCGGCCCCCACCTTCGCGGACTTCGACGTCCGGGCCGACATCATCGAGTCCCTCGCGAAGAAGGGCATCGTCACCCCGTTCCCGATCCAGGCGATGACCCTCCCGGTCGCGCTGCGCGGCCGGGACATCATCGGGCAGGCCAAGACCGGGACGGGCAAGACGCTCGGCTTCGGCATCCCGATGCTGCAGAGCGTCGTGGCCCCCGGCGAGGACAATCCCCAGGACCGGCCGGTCGGCAAGCCGCAGGGCCTGGTGGTCCTGCCCACGCGCGAGCTGGCCGTGCAGGTCGCCCAGGATCTCCAGGACGCCTCGCTGACCCGCCCGGTGCGGATCCTCACCGTGTACGGCGGCCGCGCCTACGAGCCGCAGATCGAGGCCCTCGAGAAGGGCGTCGAGATCGTCGTGGGCACCCCGGGGCGCCTGATCGACCTCATGCGCCAGAAGTACCTGGACCTCTCGCAGGTGCGCACCGCCGTGCTCGACGAGGCCGACGAGATGCTCGACCTGGGCTTCCTCGAGGACATCGAGAAGCTGCTCAGCGCCGTGCCCACGGCCCGCCAGACGATGCTGTTCTCCGCCACCATGCCCGGCCCGATCATGGCCCTGGCCCGGCGGTTCATGTCCCAGCCCACGCACATCCGCGCCCACGACCCCGGCGACGAGGCCCGCACCAAGGCCGACATCACGCAGGTGGTCTACCGCGCGCACCAGCTGGACAAGATCGAGGTGCTCGCCCGCATCCTGCAGGCCCGCGGGCGCGGCCTGACCATCGTGTTCATGCGCACCAAGCGGGAGGCGGACCGGGTGGCCGGCGACCTGCAGGGCCGCGGCTTCGCCGCCGCGCCGCTGCACGGCGACCTCGGCCAGGGCGCCCGTGAGCAGGCGCTGCGCGCCTTCCGCCACGGCAAGGTCGACGTGCTCATCGCGACCGACGTCGCCGCCCGCGGCATCGACGTCACCGACGTCACCCACGTCATCAACTGGAACTGCCCGGACGACGACAAGACCTACCTGCACCGCACCGGCCGCACCGGCCGCGCGGGCAAGAAGGGCACCGCTGTCACCTTCGTGGACTGGGAGGATCTGGCGCGCTGGTCGCTCATCGCGCGCCAGCTGGGCCTGGAGTCCACCGAGGCGGTCGAGACCTACTCGACCTCCCCGCACCTGTACGCCGACCTCGACATCCCCGAGGGCACCAAGGGCACGCTGCCGAAGGAGCTGCGCACCCGCGAGGGCCTCGAGGCCGAGGAGATCGAGGACCTCGGCGGTCCCGACTCCGGCGGTCGCGAGAGCCGCGGGGGCCGCGACGGCGCCCGCGGGCGCGGCGGCCGGGGCGGCGAGCGCGGTGGACGCGGCGAGCGCAGCGGCCGCGGAGGCCGGGACGGCGAGCGCGGCGGTCGCGGGAACCGCGGGGGCGAGCGTCCGGGGCGCGGCTCCGGCGAGCCCGCGGAGGCGCCGGAGGCATCGGCCGCGGGCGGCCGCGAGGAGCGTCCCCGCCGCAGCCGTCAGCGCACCCGCACCCGTCGGGTGCACGGCGAGGTCGTGGACGCCCAGGGCGGCGAGGGCTCGGGGCCGGAGAGCTCCGGCGAGAAGCGCTCCGGCGGCAGCACCCGTCGACGTCGCTCGCGCGGCGGCCGCGGGCGCAGCGGCTCCTCCGAGTCCGCCGCGGCCGAGGGCGGGTCCTCCGAGAGCTGACAGCATCGGCGGCGCCGCGGAGCACCCTGCGCGGCGCCGCCCGATCACCGGAGGCCGGTGCCCTGGATCCCCTGCGGATCCGGGGCGCCGGCCTCCTGTGCTGCGTCGGCGATCCTGTACTGCGCGGGCGATCCTGTGCTGCGTCGGCGGCGGGGTCCGCTCAGGCGGGGAGGATGCCCCAGGACTCGAGGAAGGCCCGGATCGCGTCGAAGATCATCTGCGTCGAGATCGCGGCGAGCAGCACTCCGGAGATGCGGGTGACCAGGGTGACCCCGCCCTTGCCGAGCACCTTGGCGATCACGCCGGAGAAGCGCATGAAGACGTACATCATCGCGGCGATGCCCAGCATCGCGAGGACGATCGCGCTCACGCGGGTGGCCTGGCCGCCGGTCTGCTGGACGAACAGCATCATCGCCACGATCGCGCCGGGACCGCCCAGCAGCGGGGTGCCCAGCGGCACCAGGGCGACGTTCACGCCCTCGGAGGCGGACATCTCGCTCTCCTTGCCCAGCAGCAGCTGGAGGGCGATGAAGAACAGCAGCACCCCGCCGGAGAACTGGAGCGCCGGCAGCGAGATGTGCATGTACCCGAGGATGAACTGCCCGAACACGGCGAACAGGGAGATGATCAGCACCGCCACCCCGACCGCGACGAGAGCGGCCCGCGAGCGCTGCTTCGCGGTCATCGACCCGGTCAGCGCCATGAAGATGGGGATGGTCCCCGGCGGGTCGACGATGACGAAGAGCGTGACGAACACTTCCGCGAGGAAGCGGATATCGACCGGAATCACGGACGGAAGACCTCGGTTTCGCTGGTGGCGCGGGCCAGGAGTGCGCGGAGCACATCCGGCGCGGTGAGGTTCTCTCCCAGCCGGTTGGGCTTGCCCGCGCCATGGTAGTCGCTGCCGCCGGTGGTCAGCAGCCCGCGGAAGCGCGCATAGGCGCGAAGTCGGTCACGCTCGACCTCGTCGTGCTCGCGATGGTCGACCTCGACCGCCGACAGCCCCGCCTCCACCATCGAGTCCAGCAGGTCCACCGGCACCGCGCCCTCGCGCATGCCCGAGGCCGGATGCGCGGCCACGGCCACTCCGCCGGCGGCGACGATGGCGCGCACGGCATCGGCCGGGGCGGGGGCGTAGTAGGGCACGTAGTACGGGCTCGAGGGCGCCAGCAGCTCGGTGAACGCGGCGCTGCGATCGGCGACGATGCCGCGCGAGACGAGGGCGTCGGCGATATGGGGGCGCCCGACGGTGGTCTCCTCCCCCGCCACCTGCTCGAGGACGTCCTCCCAGCGGATCGGGTGGTCCGCCCCGATCCGCTCGACCATCACCCGGGCCCGGCGGGAGCGGGAGTCGCGGGCACGGCGCAGCTCGATGTCCAGGGCCGTCCCCGCGGACGGGTCGACCAGGAGCGCGAGGACGTGGACGCTGAGCCGATGATGCTCGGCGGAGACCTCGATGCCGGGGACGATGGTCACCCCGGTCTCGCGCGCGGCGCGCCGCGCGTCCTCCCAGCCGGCGGTCGAGTCGTGGTCGGTCAGGGCGATGACGTCCAGCCCCGCCGCCGCGGCGTCCTGCGCGAGCTCGAGGACGCTGGAGGTCCCGTCGGAGTACGTGGAGTGGGTGTGCAGATCGATGCGGGGCGTCTGCGGGCGTCCCTGCCCGGTCGTGTGCTCATCACCCATGGATCCCACAGTATCCCGACGTGAGACGATCGGACGGTGATGAACGAGGACAGCAGCCAGCCCACCGCACAGAACTCCGGTCCGAGCCCCGAGGAGCTCGCCGCCCGCGGCGACTCCCGCTCCCAGCGCCCCACCAACGAGGCGTTCCGCGCCTTCATCGCCGCGGACTGGGACGAGACCGTCCCCGACACGCAGCGCCGCGAGGTCGCCGATCACACGCCGGCGCGCCATGACGCGCTGGTCCGGGCGGTCCCCGGCACCCGCATGGTGCTGCCGGCGGGCGTGTTCAAGGTGCGCTCGAACGACACCGACTATCCCTTCCGCCCGGACACGGCCTTCGCCTACTACAGCGGCCTGGGCACCGATGAGGAGCCCGACAGCGTCCTGGTCGTGGAGCCCTCGGCCGATGATCCCGAGCGCGGCGAGGCGACCTACTTCTTCCGCCCCCGCGCCGGCTTCGACACCACGGAGTTCTACGCCGATGCCCGCTACGGCGAGCTGTGGGTGGGGCGGCGCCCCACCCTGGAGGAGACGGAGCAGCGCCTGGGCATCTCCTGCCGGCACATCGACACCCTGCGCGACCACCTCGCCAAGGACGTCGGCGACCAGCTCTCCCTGGTGGTGATGCCCGGGGTGGACCAGGGCGTCGAGGAGATGGTCCAGGAGATCCGGGCCCAGAACGGTCTGCCCGGCGGCGAGGAGGAGACCGGCGAGTTCGACCGGCTCGCCGAGGTCGCCAGCGAGCAGCGCCTGGTCAAGGACTCCTACGAGATCTCGCAGATGCGCAAGGCCGTCGCGGCGACGATCGCCGGGTTCACGGACGTGGTCCGCCACCTCCCCGATGCGGTCGCCCATGCCCGCGGCGAGCGCGTCATCGAGGGCGTGTTCCAGCGCACCGCCCGCGGCGACGGCAACGGCGTCGGCTACGACACCATCGCGGCCGCCGGCGATCACGCCTGCACCCTGCACTGGATCCGCAACGACGGCCCGGTGCGCGAGGGCGAGCTCGTGCTCATCGACGCGGGCGTCGAGGTCGACTCCCTCTACACCGCCGACATCACCCGCACCCTGCCCGTGGACGGCACCTTCACCGACGTCCAGCGCCGCGTGTACTCGGCCGTGCTCGAGGCGGCCGATGCGGTCTTCGCCGTCGCCCGCCCGGGGCTGCGCTTCCGCGACCTGCACGCCACCGCGATGGAGGTCATCGCGGGCCACCTCGAGCAGTGGGGCCTGCTGCCGGGCACGGCGGCGGAGTCCCTCTCCCCCGAGGGCCAGTTCCATCGCCGCTGGATGGTTCACGGCACCAGCCACCACCTCGGCATGGACGTGCACGACTGCGCGAAGGCCCGCCGTGACATGTACCTCGACGCCGAGCTCGTGCCCGGGATGGTCTTCACCATCGAGCCGGGCCTGTACTTCAAGGCGGCCGACCGCAAGGTCCCCGAGGAGCTGCGCGGCATCGGCGTCCGCATCGAGGACGACGTCCTGGTCACCGAGGACGGCGTCGAGAACCTCAGCGCCGCGCTGCCCCGGGACCCCGACGAGATCGAGGCGTGGATGGCGTCCCTTCTCACGGGCGACGCCGAGGCCGGGGGCACTACGCTGGGAGGGTGACCTCCCCCCAGAAGCGCATCTACGCCGCCCGCCTCGCCGGCACCCGGGTCTTCGACCCCATCGGCGACATGGTCGGCACCGTGCGCGACGTCGTGGTCCTGCCCCAGGTCCACGGCGCCGCGCGCGTGGTCGGCTTCGTCGTCGAGGTGCCGGGCAAACGGCGCGTGTTCCTCCCCGCCACCCGGGTGACGGCGATCGACGCCGGCCAGGTGATCATGTCGGGCCTGCTGAACATGCGCCGCTTCGAGAAGCGCAGCGGGGAGATGCTCGCGATCGGGGACCTGCTCGAGCGCCGCGTGACCCTGCTGGACGGCTCGGGAGAGGCCGTCGTCGAGGACGTGGGCCTGGAGCAGAACCGGCATCGGGACTGGGAGCTGACCAAGCTGCACCTGCGCCGCCGCAAGGGCGGGTCCTTCAGCCGCCTCGTCTCGCGCGGGGAGAGCCTGACGGTGCCGTGGCGGTCCGTGGCCGGTCTCTTCGGCACGCAGGCGGAGCAGTCCGCCGCCCTGCTGCTGGCGTCCTACCAGGACCTCAAGCCGGCGGACCTGGGCGAGATCATTCAGGAGCTGAACCCCAAGCGCCGCATCGAGCTCGCGGCGGAGCTGTCCGACGAGCGGCTCGCCGATGTGCTCGAGGAGCTGCCCGAGGACACCCGCGTCGAGGTCGTCACCGGCCTGGACGCGCGCCGCGCGGCCGATGTCCTGGACGCCATGGACCCCGACGACGCGGCGGACCTCGTCCAGGAGCTGCCCGAGCCCGTGGCCCAGGAGCTGCTGGACCTCATGGAGCCCGAGGAGGCGGAGGACGTGCGCCGCCTGCTCGCCTACGACGAGTACACCGCCGGCGGCATGATGACCACCGAGCCGCTGATCGTGGCCCCCGAGACCCCGGTCGCGCACTGCCTGGCGATGATCAGCCGCGAGGAGCTGCCGGCCGCCCTGGCCTCCACCGTGCACGTGTGCCGCTCCCCGCTGGAGACGCCCACGGGCAAGCTGCTGGGCATCGTGCACTTCCAGCATCTGCTGCGCGAGCGGCCGGACCGCCCCGTCGGCGAGATCCTCGACCCGGACCGGCACACCGTGGAGGGCGCCGCGCCGCTGTCCGCGGTGACCCGCGAGATGGCCACCTACAACCTCGTCTCGATCCCCGTGGTCGACGACGACGGGCGCCTGCTGGGCGCGGTGACCGTGGACGACGTGCTGGACCACGTGCTGCCCGATGACTGGCGCGAGCAGGACGAGCCGGTGCCCACCACCACCGGCCAGATCGACCTCTCCGAGATCGCCCGCGGCATCGGCCGCTCCGACGGGGAGGGGTGAGCATGGCCGAGAGCACCCCGGGCCCCCTGGACTCGCCGGCGCCCCGCCGCCGCGCCCTGCGCAACCCCTTCCGGGGGGACGCGTTCGGCAAGGCCGCGGAGGGCTTCGCCCGCTTCATGGGCACCCCCGCCTTCCTGGTGGGGATGACGCTGTTCTGCGCCATCTGGCTGTCCTGGAACTCCCTCATGCCCGAGAGCGCGCAGTTCGACCCGCGCGCCCTGAACTTCACGCTGCTCACCCTGATCCTCTCGCTGCAGGCCTCCTACGCCGCGCCCCTGCTGCTGCTCGCCCAGAACCGCCAGGACGACCGCGACCGCGTGCAGGCCGAGCAGGACCGCCAGTCCAACGAGCGCAACCACGCGACCACCGACTTCATCACCCGCGAGATCGCCTCCCTGCGCCTGGCCCTGAACGACGTCGCCACCCGCGACTTCGTGCGCGGAGAGCTGCGCGACCTGCTCGAGGAGCTCGAGGGCGAGGAGCGCGGCGCCGAGGGCGAGGACCGCCCGCACCGCGCCGCACCGCGCTCGCGCACCGCCGGGCCGGCCGATGCCCGGCAGCCCTCGCCGGTCCCGGACGCCCGGCTGCGGGCGATCCTCCGCGAGGAGCTCGCCGCCGTCCTGGCCGAGCGCTCGGGGGGCGCCGTGACGATGCCGGAGGGCGCCGAGGCGGGCTCCGCCTCCGCGCCCGCCCCGTCCCCGGCCCCCGAGGCCGCCCCTGCACCCCGCCCGCACCGTCCCGAGGAGGGACCCCGCCCGTGACCGACACCCCGCCCGCCGCCCCGTCCGAGGACCGGCCCGCCGGCCGCTCCGACGACCCGCGCGTCGCCCGCATCCTCGAAGCCCTCGACGGGGTGATGGACCCCGAGATCCATCGGCCCATCACCGAGCTGGGCATGGTCGGGGACGTGAGCGTCGACGACGAGGGCGCCGCCCTCGTCCATGTGCTGGTCACCATCGAGGCCTGCCCCATGCGCGACCGGATCGAGCAGCAGACCGCCGAGGCCGCCGCGACCGTCCCGGGGCTGACCTCCGTGCGCGTGGAGACCTCCGCCATGTCCGAGGAGCAGCGCAAGGAGCTCACCCTGCGCCTGCGCCAGGGCCGTCGCGCCATCCCCTTCAACCAGCCCGGGTCCCTCACCCGCATCCTCGCGATCTCCTCCGGGAAGGGCGGGGTCGGCAAGTCGACGGTCACCGCGAACCTGGCTGCGGCGATGGCCGCGGACGGCCTGCGCGTGGGCGTGATCGATGCGGACATCCACGGCTTCTCGATGCCGGGCATGTTCGGCATCGACGACAAGCCGACCAAGGTCGGCGATCTGCTCATGCCCCCGTCCGCGCACGGCGTGTCGGTGATGAGCATCGGCATGTTCGTCCCGCCCGGGCAGGCCGTGGTCTGGCGCGGCCCGAAGATGCATCGGGCGATCGAGCAGTTCGCCTCCGACGTGTTCTGGGGCGACCTGGACGTGCTGCTGCTGGACCTCCCGCCGGGCACGGGCGATGTCGCCATCTCGGTGGCGCAGCTGCTGCCGCAGGCGGAGATGGTCGTGGTCACCACCCCGCAGGCCTCGGCGTCCTCCGTCGCCGAGCGCGTGGGCTCCCTCGCCCAGTCGACCGAGCAGCGCATCGCCGGCGTGGTGGAGAACATGGCCGGCCTGCTGCTGCCCGACGGCACCCGCATGGACGTCTTCGGCACCGGCGGCGGCGAGCGGGTGGCGGCCACGCTCTCGGCGGCCGTGGAGAAGGACGTGCCCGTGCTGGGTCAGGTGCCGCTGGCCCCCGCCCTGCGCGAGGGCGCCGACGGCGGCGTGCCGCTGGTGGTGTCCTCCCCCGAGGACCCGGCGGCGCAGGAGCTGCGGCGGGTCGCACGAGCCCTGGTGCGCCGGCCGCGCGGGCTGTCCGGCATGAAGCTCCCGCTGGCGGTCAGCCGCCCGTCCTGAGCGCGCCGGCCCGGGGTCGGATCCCCGGGCCCGGGTCGCTCGTCGGGGGGATCAGGTCGCCTCGTCGTCGAAGGGGGCCCGCTGGGGGCCGGTGTCCTTCTTCCTGCGGCTGCTGCCGGTCTTCTTGGCCGCCGCCCCGGCGGCGCCCACGGCGAGCGCCTCCTTGTCGGGCAGGATGTCCTCCGGGCTCGTGTCGCCCCAGGCCTCGCGGATGATGCGGCGGGGATCGTACTGTCGCGGATCGTACTTGCGCAGGTCATCGACGGCGATGCCCATCTCGCTCTCGACCGTCTCCCGCGAATCGTCCACCCAGCGGCGGGCCCGGCGCACCATGCGCACCACGTTCCGGGTGTACTCGGGGAGGCGCTGCGGGCCGATGATCACCAGGAAGACGATCAGCAGGACGACTGGCTCCCAGCCGCCCAATCCCAAGAACTCCACGTTCCCACCTGTCGTCGCGCCTCAGGACCGGCGGATGCGTCCGGCCCGGCGTTCATTATGGCAGAGGCCACGGCCCGTGGAGCTGGGAGCTCCACCGCTGTCGTACTCTGGGGCCTGACCTACGAGGAAGGACGGCGTCGATGGCATCGGGGAAGGTCGCCAGCTGGGCCCACGGCGAGGCGTTCGTCGACGAGGAGTCGATCTTCGCCGACGAGAGCGTGCTGGCCCGGGCGCGCGAGCGCGGCAGCGAGCTGGGCGTGGCCCCCGTCCTGCCCGGAGCCGGTGCCGTGATGCGGCTGCTGGCCGCGGCCCTGGACGCGCGGGCCGTCGTCGAGGTCGGCACCGGGGCGGGCGTCGGGTCCCTGTACCTGCTGTCGGGGATGAACCCGGCCGGGGTGCTCACCACCATCGACACGGAGGTGGAGAACCAGCGCGCGGCGCGGGAGTCCTTCGCCGAGGCCGGGGTGCGCCACACCCGCGTGCGCACCATCGCCGGGCGCGCGCCCGAGGTGATCGGTCGCCTGACCGATCATGCCTACGATCTGGTGGTCCTGCGGGCCGATGCCCCGCAGGCGGACGTCCTGCTCAGCCACGCGCTGCGGCTGCTGCGCCCCGGCGGGGCGCTGGTGGTGGACCATGCGCTCTACCACGACCGGGTGGCGGACCCTGCCAGCCGCGACGCGACCACGAAGGCGGTGCGGGCGCTGCTGCGCCGCATCGCCGAGGAGAGGACCCTGCTGCCGGCGCTGGTGCCCAGCGGGGACGGCGTCCTCGCCGCGATCCTCCGCCCCTGACAGGCCCGCCGCAGGCACGACAAAGACCCGCCCCGCGCACCGTCGGTGCCTGCGGAACGGGTCCCGTGCGCCCTGGCTCTCCAGGGATCAGGCGTATCTCACGCCGTGATCACACCCTCGAGGGCGTCGCGGAGCGAAGCCGCTTCGGCCTTGTCGATCTCCACCACGAGGCGTCCTCCGCCCTCCAGCGGGACGCGCATGATGATGCTGCGCCCCTCCTGAACGACCTCGAGCGGACCATCGCCAGTACGCGGCTTCATAGCAGCCATGAGCGTGCCTTCCTCTGTTCTGTGTTGCCCGCCGGGCGCCGCATCGGCGCCCGGGAGGCACGTTCTCCTGACCATTATCCCAGGTTTTGCCGCCGAGGTGTGCATGGCGTCACTCCGGGGGTCGCTCCGGGCGGTCAACGGCGGCCGGATCGGCGGCCTCGGACGGGGGCGCGGAGGGCCGCAGGGCCGGGCGCCGCCGCCACGGCTCGGGAGCATCCATGCCCAGCTCGAGCCTGCCCGTCGCGGCGAGCACCATGAGGCCCGCGACCACGGCGGCGAGCACGAGCAGCAGCACCACCCCGAAGGAGACCGCGGTCATCAGGGCGCCTTCCCGCTCACCTCGCGCAGCGCCTGCAGGGCCTCCTCGGCGGTGTCCACGATGCGCAGGATGTCGAGGTCCTGCGGGGAGATCACCTCATGCTCGAGGACGGTCGAGGACAGCCAGTCGATCATGCCCTGCCAGTAGTCCCGGCCCACCAGGATCAGCGGGAACATGTCGATCTTGTGGGTCTGCATCAGGCACAGCGCCTCGAAGAGCTCGTCCAGGGTGCCGAACCCGCCGGGCAGCACGACGAAGCCGCTGGAGTACTTCACGAAGACCGTCTTGCGGGTGAAGAAGTACCGGAAGTCGACGCCGAGGTCCACGTACTGGTTCATGCCCTGCTCGAACGGGAGCTCGATGCCGAGGCCGACGCTCACGCCCCCGGCCTCCTTGGCGCCCTTGTTCCCGGCCTCCATGATGCCGGGCCCGCCGCCGGTGATGACCGCGTAGCCGAGCTGGACGATGCCGGCGGCGATCTCCTCGGCCGCCGCATAGTGCGGATGGCCCGGGGGCGTGCGCGCCGAGCCGAAGATGGAGACGGCGGGCCCGAGCTCGGCGAGGGCGCCGAAGCCCTCCACGAACTCGGCCTGGATGCGCAGCACCCGCCAGGGGTCGGCGTGGAGCCAGTCGGCGCCGCCCGCGTTCTCCAGGAGGCGCTGATCGGTGGTGCGGTCCGGTCGCTGCGTCCCCCGCAGCGTCACCGGGCCCTTGCGGTAGTCCTCCGGGTTCATGAGGCGAGGGTAGCGTCCGCGCCCGGGAGTCCGAGCCAGCGTCGCAGGGAGGCGAGGGCGATGCGCAGGTCCTCGGTGGGGACGTGCTCGTCGTCGGTGTGCGCGAGCAGCGGATCCCCGGGGCCGAAGTTCACCGCCGGGGTGCCCAGGGCGCTGAAGCGCGCCACATCGGTCCACCCCTGCTTGGCGGCGACGGGGACGTCGCCGCCGAGCGCGGCCAGGAACTCCTGCGCGGCGGGGCTGTCCAGGCCGGGCAGCGCCCCGGCGGCGGCATCGGAGACCTCGATCTCCACGTCGAGGCCGGCCAGGACCTCGCGCACGTGCGCCTCCGCCTGCTCGACGGAGGTGTCGGGAGCGAAGCGGTAGTTGAGCGTCGCGTGGGCGCGGTCGGGGATCACGTTGCCGGCGATCCCGCCGTCGATCGCGACGGCGTTGAGGCACTCGCGGTACTCCAGCCCGTCGATCACGGCCCGCCGCGCCCGGTAGCCGGCGAGGCGCTCGAGCACGGGGGCGAGGCGGTGGACGGCGTTGACGCCCACCCAGTCGCGCGCCGAGTGCGCGGCCACGCCCCGCGCGGTGACCTCGAGCTTCATGGTCCCCTTGCAGCCGCCCTCGACCCCGGCGGAGGTCGGCTCCCCGAGGATCGCGAAGTCCCCGCGCAGGTGCTCGGGATGCTCGGCGGCGATCCGCGTGAGGGAGTTGTCCGCCGCCGCGACCTCCTCGTGGTCGTAGAAGATCCAGGTGAGATCGACCGGCGGGTCCGACGCCTCGACGGCGAGGGCCAGGAACACGGCCACCCCGCCCTTCATGTCGCAGGTGCCGCGACCGACCAGCTCCTCGCGCCCCTCGCGGACCCGGCGGCGGGAGGGGAGGTTGTCGGCCACCGGGACGGTGTCCAGGTGCCCGGCCAGCACCACCCGCTGCGCCCGGCCCAGCTCGGTGCGGGCGATGACCGTGTCCCCGTCGCGCAGGACGCTCAGGTGCGGGGCATGGAGCTTCAGGGCCAGCTCGACGGCATCGGCGAGCGCCTTCTCGTTCCCGGAGACGGACTCGATGTCGACGATCGCGGCGGTGAGCTCGACGATGTCGGCGCGCGGGTCGAGGACGGCGGGAGCGGTGGGATCAGCGGAGGTCATGGCCGACATCCTGCCACGGCGCGGGACGGCGGCCGCGGAGGCGGGCAGGGCCCGCCGCGGGCCGGCGCCGGCCCGCGGGATGCGAGGCGGATCCGACGGAACCCGGGCGACAGCAACCGCTTAAGCGCTAAAGTCGGCGGGGGCGGCGGGATGGCCCCGCCGCCGTCTTCGCTCGATGAGGAGCACTCCATGACCCCGCCTCCCTCCCACCCCGTGCGGCGCCGGCTCAGCCGCCGCGCCGCCCTCGCGCTCGTGCCCGCCACCGGCGCCGCGCTGCTGGCCGGCTCGTCCGCCGCGGCGTCCCCGCTGCCGGCCGACAAGGGCCTCCACCTCGGCCGCGAGAAGGGACCGCTCTCGGTCGCCTACGTCGAGGTCAACAGCAATCCCCTGGCCAGCGTCGGCGACTACGTGCTCTCCGGCACGCGCACTCCCGTCTTCGACGTGGCCATGATCTTCGCCGCGAACATCAACTACGACGGCACCGCCGCGTACCTGCACCTGAACGACCGGGTCACCGCCGTCCTCGCGGACGCCGAGACCCAGATCCGGCCCCTCCAGCGCCGAGGGATCCGCGTGGTCCTCTCCGTCCTGGGCAACCACCAGGGCGCGGGCTTCGCCAACTTCCCCGACGCCGCCGCGGCCGACGACTTCGCCCGCCAGCTGGCCGACGTCGTCCAGCGATACCGGCTGGACGGCATCGACTTCGACGACGAATGGGCGAAGTACGGCGAGAACGGCACCGGGCAGCCGAACGACAGCTCCTTCGTGCAGCTCGTGACCGCGCTGGACCGGCGCCTGCCGGCCGACAAGCTGATCACCCTGTACGACATCGGCCCTGCGGCCGAGCGGACCGAGCACGACGGCGTGCGCCTGGGCGACGTGCTCGACTACGCCTGGAACCCGTACTACGGCAGCTGGCGCCCGCCGCAGATCGAGGGCATGGAGCCCTCCCGGCTCGCCCCCGCGGCGGTGGACATCACCGCGACGCCCGTGGACCGGGCCGTCGAGCTCGCGCGGCGCACCGTCGAGGAGGACTACGGGGCGCTGATCACCTACAACCTCACCGACGCGGACCACACCGAGATGGTCTCCGCCCTGGCGCTCGAGCTGTACGGCACCCCGGCCGTGCGCCTGCGCTGACGGCGTCCCGGGCGGCTGCTCGGGACGGCGCCGGGCGCCGCGGGACGGCGCCGCGGGCCCGGCGGGAGGCTCACCAGCGGGCGCGGGTGGTCTCCGTCGGGCCGTCGAGCTCGGTGAAGCCGGCGTCGATCACCTGCACCGGCCGGGTCGTCGCGGCCCATCGCGCGGCGCTCGGCCGCTCCAGGCGCACGCGGAATCCACCGGACCGCCAGGCCGCACGCGCCGTCTCGTCCATGGCGGAGTAGGCGAGCTGCGCGGCGTGGGCGGCCTGCGCCGCGAGCTTGCCGCTGGTCATCTCGATCAGCGGGCTCGCCTCGATGACCACGGTCGCGCCCTCGGCCGCGCCGTCCCCGGCCGCGCCGGGATCCGCGCAGCCGCCCTCCCCGCCCTCGGCCTGCGCACGGCGCGGGAAGGTGGTCCCGCCGACCTGGAGCTTGTCCAGGGCCTTCGGCAGCGGGCGGGTGGGGCCCGGCACGAGGGCGCGCACGGCGGCGCGCCCGGTCTGCGAGGCCACCGTGACCCCGGGCAGCTCCTGCACGTCGCGCCACCGCTTGCCGTCGGCGCGCCGCACCAGCTTGCGGATCCGGCCGCCGTCCGCCCACCGCGAGATCTCGGCGTGCCAGGGGCCGCCGGGGCGGGCGCGCTCGTCGTCCAGCATCGCGACCACGGCGCGGGCGGCGGTCTCGGCCACGTCCTCCTCCTCGGCGAGGTCATGCTTGTCCCGCAGCACCACCAGCTGCAGGGCCCAGGGGACCTCGTCCTGCTCCGCCTCGGCGCGCTCCTGCGCCCGGCCCAGCGGCGGCGAGGCCTCGGGGACGGGCGCGGGCTCGGTGCTGGGGACGGGAGCACCGGACAGGGGCGCGGGGCCGGCGGCGTCGGCGCCCTCCGGCGGGAGCACGCCGCCCATGCGCGCCAGGCGCACGGCCACCGCCTCGGCGTGGCGCAGGAGCTGGGCGGAGGATCCGGGCTGCGCGGTGATGGCCGAGCCCGGCTGCGCGGTCGAGACGGGAATGCCGACCAGGAAGCGCCGTTCGAAGACCCGGCCGTCCACGGCGATCGGCGCATACAGGCCGTCGACCGCGATCGATCCGGTCAGCACGCGCGTGCCGCTGCCGCGCGAGCTCCACGAGTCCTTCTGCACCTCTCCGCGCTCGCGCCACGCCCCGATCAGCGCGCTGCGGTAGGCGGGCAGGTCCACGGGAGGCAGGTGCGCCTCCAGGACGCCGTCGCAGAGGTGCTCGAGGCCCTCCGCGCCGCTGCGCACCACGAAGCGCCCGCGGTCCGGGTCGACGGTCACGGCCATGCCGGGGCCGCTGAAGACCACCAGCCCGGCCTCGACCAGCGCGAGCAGCTGGCGCGCCCGGCGCAGCGGCGGCCCCGAGGCCCAGGAGGCGAAGGCGTTGCGCAGGTGGCCGTCGATGTCGCGCCGCACGCTGTCGGTCGTATAGGCGCCGAGGTCGACCAGGCGGTTGACCTGGATCCGCAGCGCGGTGAGCACCCGGAAGGTGAGCACCCAGGCCGGATCGGGCTCGGCCGCCTGGCGGACGCTGCGCCGGAGCTCCTCGACCGATCGACGATGCGCGTCCTCGCAGCGGCCGCCGCGCCGGCCGAAGGGGAACAGCAGGCGCAGCAGCCCCTCGTCGGTGGTCAGCTCGCGGTTCCCGGCCTCCCGATGGGCGGCGCGCAGCTCCGCGAGCATGAGCGGCATGACGTCGCGCTCGTGGTCGACGCCAGCCGGACGCACGGCGAGCTCCAGGACGCGTTCGCCGGTGAGGATGCGCGGGGTGTACGGGTCCGGGAGCGCATCGCCGAGGTCGGGCTTGGGCCGGTAGATCATCCCCGACCGCGAGCCGACCACCAGCTGCGGCTCTCCCCCGCCGGGCAGGTAGCGCAGGCCGGAGGGCGCCGATGCGTCCTCGACGAACTCCCCGCCGGCGACGGCGGTGAGCATGCCGATCGCGTCGTAGAAGTTCAGCCCCATCCCGGCGACCGCGATGCGCTCGCGCCCCAGCAGGGAGCGGTAGTCGACCTCGAGCGGGTTCGCGGGGCCGATGTGCAGCAGATCGTGCTGGGCGGCGGCATCGGCCAGCTGCAGGGAGCGGGGACCGAGGGCCGTGGGCAGATGGCCGAGCGCGAGGGCGACGGCGTCGACGGTCAGCACGCGCCCGTCGTCCAGCCGCACCCGCTGCGGGGCGTCCGGCTCCCCGGTGACGTCCACGGCCTCGGCGCGGTGCCGCACGATGCGCAGCCGCGCGGGATCGGCGTCGGCCTCCGCCGCGGCGAGGACATGGGCGAGATAGCGGCCGTGAGCGGCGCGCGGGGCGTAGTCCGTCGGCCCCAGGCCCTCGGCGGCGAGATGGTCGCCGAGGGTCTCCCGCCGCGCCACCGGGAGGTCCGGATGACAGGAGTCGTCGGGATACATGGTGGTCTGGCAGGTGGTGGTGTTCATCAGCAGGACCTCGCCCTGGTCGCTGCGCCAGACGGAGCCGCCCTGCCCCACGTGCGGATCCACCAGGTGCACGGTCAGCAGCCCGTCCCACGGATCGGTGCGCGAGGCCGCGGCGAGCCGCTCGACGATCGCCGTCCCGCGCGGCCCGGCCCCGATCACCGCGACCGCCCGATGGGGCGCGGCGGGGACGGTGCGGCGGGTCTCGACGAAGGCGGTCATGCTCCCAGTATCGCGCCCTCGCGGGCGTCGCCCGGCGTTCCGCGCCTCCGGCGGGAGGAGCGCGCGATGGAGGTCACCGCGACGGGCCCGGCCGGCCTCATGCGGCGTGGAGGCCGTGCGCGCGGGCGTGCTCCTGCCAGCCGCGGGCGGACGGGACGGTGCGCAGGTGCGGACCCCGCAGCGAGATGATCGCGGCCAGCACGCAGATCCCCGCGAAGATCGCCATGATCCCCGGTCGACCCATCCCGTCGAGCCCCCAGCCGGCGAGCGCGGGGGCGAGCGGCATCAGCCCGGTGCCCACGAGCGCCATCAGCGCCCCGATCCTCCCCTGCATCGCCACCGGAGTGATGTGCATGAAGAAGCCCGAGGTCGCCGCGTTGAGCGGGGCGATGCCGAGCCCGATCGCGGCGTAGACGACGGCGATCACCAGCAGCTGATCGGTCAGCGCCAGCACGAGCCCGAGCACGGCCATCGCCGTGATCTGCCCGATGATCAGCAGGCCCGTCGGGATGCGCTCGACCATGCGCGGGGCGAGCAGGGCTCCGACCAGGATCGACCCCGCCAGCACCGAGGACAGCAGACCGATCTGCACGGCCGGCACCTGCCGGAGGGCGAGGCTCAGGGTGACCGTGAGGATCAGCCCGTTCGAGCCGAGGTTGATGAGCGCGGCGACGGCGCCGAGCTGGAGCCGGATCGGCTGGGCGAGGACCCATGCCCCGGCCTCGCGGAGGTCCTCGCGCACCCGGGTGCGCGGCGCGTCCTCTGCGCGCGGGCGGTAGTCGCCGCGCAGCAGCAGGGTGGTCAGCCCCGAGGCGAGGGCGCCGATCAGCTGCACCAGCGCCGG
Organism: Brachybacterium phenoliresistens; assembly: GCF_039530785.1. Lineage (NCBI taxonomy): Bacteria > Bacillati > Actinomycetota > Actinomycetes > Micrococcales > Dermabacteraceae > Brachybacterium > Brachybacterium phenoliresistens. The sequence goes on along the minus strand of NZ_BAAAOW010000002.1, from coordinate 377,912 downwards.
CAGCGCGATGCCGAGCGCGAGGAGCGCTCCGCCGAGCGGGCCGGCGCCGAGCTCGACGGCGGCGCCCCGCCCCTCGTTGACGGCGACGGCCCGCGGGATCTGGCGCGGGGCGACGATCTGCTTGAGCATCGCATCCGTGGACCCGCCCAGCAGGGCGCCGCGGAAGCGGTCGGCGAAGGCGAGGGCGGCGAGGATACCGACCGACCCGGCCCCGGCGAGCAGGACGACGACGAGGGTGCCCTGGAGGAGCGCGCCGAGCAGCCCGGCGAGCGCCCGCAGCCGGCGACGGTCGACCCGGTCGCAGAGCAGGCCGCCGGGGACGAGGCCGAGGAGCCCGCCGATCCCCTGCACGAGGCCGACCAGTCCCGTCGCGGCGGCCGAACCGGTCACGGCGAGGGTGACGAGCGGGAAGGCGAAGGCGCCGACGCCGGAGCCGGCGGCCAGCAGCACGTCGCCGAGAAGCCAGATGCGGTATTCGCGGTTGCGGAGCAGAGGCGTCGGCGCGGGAGCTCCGGGCTCGGCGGGAACGGGGATGGCGGTGGGGGTGCGGGGGGCGTCCATGATCCGAAGCCTAGATCCGCACCACCCATTGCGCAATAGTTCTTGCGCAACTATTCGTGCGGATCCTGTGCCCGCGCCTAGACTCGGGACATGCCCATCGAGGAGAAGCCCGAGTACGCGACGCGCGACATGATGCGCGCCATGGCGCACCCCCTGCGCCTGCAGATCCTCGAGCGCGTGGGGCGCCGCGGCACCGCCCGGGCCGCGGACGTCGCCGCGGACCTCGGGATCCCCGCCAACTCCGTGAGCTACCACCTGCGGATCCTCGCGCGCGGCGGGGTCGTGGTCGAGGCGCCGGAGGCCGCGACCGATCGCCGGGACCGGGTGTGGAAGCTCAGCCGGTCCTCCTACCGCAGCGACCGGCACGCCGCAGCGGCGAACGACCCGGAGGTGGACGAGGGCGAGTACGTCGAGGCGACCGGCGCCATGTCGATCGCTGCGATCGACTGGATCCGCGGCGCATGGGTGGCCGAGGCCGCGCGGAGGGCGGCCGCCGGGGAGGATTCCGAGCCCGCGATCGGCTCCCTCTTCGCGACGACGCTGCATCTCACCCGCGCCCAGGCCGAGGAGCTCTCCACCCTCGTCACGACCAAGATCGCCGAGTTCAACCGGCTGAACCGCGATGCGGAGGGGGTGGACCTGCCCGCCGACGGCGAGGAGGAGGTCTCCGACTACGCGGTCCTGTACGCGCTCCTCGCCGACCCGCGCTCCGCCCCCTCCGCCTGACTCCCCGGTCCTCTTCCGCGGGTCCGCACCCCGGCGTAGCGTGCGGGCATGTGCCGAAACATCCGCACCCTGCACAATGTCGACCCCGGGGCGACCGCCGACGAGGTCCAGGACGCCGCGCTGCAGTACGTCCGCAAGATCGCCGGGACGACGAGGCCGTCCCGGGCCAACCAGGCCGCCTTCGACCGGGCCGTCGCGGAGATCGCCCACGCGACCCGGCATCTGCTGGACGACCTCGTGGCGACGCGACCGCCGAAGAACCGCGAGGAGGAGGCCGCGAAGCGGCGCGCGCGGGCCGTCGCCTCCGGGCGCTACGCCTCCTGACCCGGGTCCTGGGGCGGCCGCCGAGGCCGATCCCGTGATCTTCCCCCGGCCGGCTCGGCGCGCTCTCCCCTGCGCTCCGTAGAATCGGCGCCATGACGACTTCTGCGACCGACTCCGCCGCTCAGACCGCCCGCGCCGCCTGGGGCATCGGCCTGGCGACCCTCGCCGCCGACGGCTCCGTGCTCGACGCCTGGTACCCGGCGCCCCGCCTCGGGGAGGCCCCGGAGGACCCCGCCTCCGAGGACCTCCACGCCCGGCTGACCGCCGCCGCCCGCACCGACGAGGCGCGCGGCACCCGCCAGGAGGTCGTGGTCCGCGCCCTCGACCTCGATGCCGCCCCCGCCGACACCGCCGACGCCTACCTGCGCCTGCACCTGCTCTCGCACCGGCTGGTCCAGCCCAACGAGCAGAACCTGGACGGGCTCTTCGGCGTGCTCACCAACGTCGTGTGGACCTCCGAGGGCCCCTGCGCCGTCGCCGGCTTCGAGGAGACCCGGCTGCGCCTGATCGCCGCGGGCCGCACCCCCACCGTCCTCGGCGTCGACAAGTTCCCCCGCATGGTCGACTACGTCCTGCCCACCGGCGTGCGGATCGGCGACGCCGACCGGGTGCGCCTGGGCGCCCACCTGGCCGAGGGCACCACGGTCATGCACGAGGGCTTCGTGAACTTCAACGCCGGCACCCTGGGCACCTCCATGGTCGAGGGCCGCATCTCGCAGGGCGTGGTCGTCGAGGACGGCTCCGACATCGGCGGCGGCGCCTCCACCATGGGCACCCTCTCCGGCGGCGGCACCCAGCGCGTGCGCATCGGCCGCCGCTCGCTGGTGGGCGCGGAGGCCGGCATCGGCATCGCGCTGGGCGACGACTGCGTGGTCGAGGCCGGCCTGTACGTCACCGCGGGCACGAAGGTGACCGTCGTCGGCGAGAAGGGCACCGAGTCCCGCCTGGTCAAGGCCCGCGAGCTCTCCGGGGTGCCGAACCTGCTGTTCCGTCGCAACTCCGTGACCGGCGCGGTCGAGGTCGTGGCCCGCGCGGGCCAGACCGTCGAGCTGAACGCCGCCCTGCACGCCAACTGAGCCCGCCCATGGCAGCTCGCCGCTCCCCGGTGCGGCATCTCGTGGTGCCCCTGGTGATGGTCCTCCTCTTCGGGGGCATCGCCGGGGGCAGCTACGTGGCCCTCACGCGCTACGGAGATCCGGCCGATGTGGGCACCTGCGTCGCCTCGGGGCTCGGCACCACGCATCGCTACGACACCGAGCAGACCGCGAATGCGGCGCTGATCAGCGCGATCGCCGTGGACCGCGGGCTGCCGGCGCGCGCCGCCTCGATCGCGCTCGCGACCGCCTACCAGGAGTCGCGGCTGCGCAACATCGACTACGGCGACCGCGACTCGCTGGGGCTGTTCCAGCAGCGCCCCTCGCAGGGCTGGGGCAGCGAGGAGGAGATCCTCGACCCGGTGTACTCGACCAACACCTTCTACGACGCCCTGATCGAGCTGGACGGGTACGAGGACATGTCCATCAACGACGCCGCCCAGACGGTGCAGCGCTCCGGGCATCCCGAGGCCTACGCCGATCACGAGACGGAGGGGCGGCTGTACGCTTCCGCGCTCACCGGCCGTTCCGGCCCCAACCTCGTGTGCACCCTCGGCGAGGTCTCCTCGACGGTCTCGCCGGAGCAGGTGCGCGAGCAGCTGCGCACGCACTATCCGCGCGCCGCGGAGGACGGCCGGATCACCGCCGAGCTCGCCTCGGCCGGCTCCGTCGCCCCGACCGTGCCGGCGGGGTCGGGCGCCACGGCGCTGGTGATCGACGTCGGCGGGGACGAGACGCTCGGCTGGTCGGTCGCGAACTGGGCGGTCGCCCGCGCGGCCGATGACGGCATCGTCCAGGTCTCCTTCGCCGGGCGCTCCTGGGACCGGTCCGTCCAGGGCGAGGATGCCCGCTGGGCCGAGGTCGAGGACCGCGCCGCGGGGCGGGTCGTCGTGCTGGTGGGCGGCTGACCCCCGCGACACGGCCCCACACTTGCGCGATAGTGCGCGGTGATGGTGTGATTCACGCATCACCGCGCAGGTAAGCGGTTGCGGCACCGTGGCCGTTGCCCTCTGCGCCCGATCGCCAGGAGCGCGCATGCCCGAGAACTCCCTGCCCGTGGCAGCACCCGAGCACCGACCCGACCCCCGGTCCGCCGCCGGATCACCGGGCCGAGGCCCCGCACGGCCCCGCCGCCGCAGCGTCCTCGCCGGCGGCGCCGCCTCGGCCCTGATGCTGGCCGCCCCGCTGGGCGGCCCCTCCGCGGCCCGGGCCGAGCCCGCGGTTCCCTCCCTCGCGTCGACCGACGACGAGCTCGACGCGCTGCGCCGGCGCTGGTTCGACCTCCTCACCGGCGGCGACGTCCCGACCGAGGACGATCGCATCGGCGCCGCCCTGCAGCGCCAGGACTCCGCGGCGGAGCGGGCCCTCACCGGCTTCTCCCCCACCGCGCCCCTCTGGCCGGACGCCCCGTTCGGCAGCGACGCGGCGAACGTGTCGCTCGCCCTCGGTCGGCTGCGGGCGATCGCCCTGGCCTGGGCGACCCCTGGCTGCCGCATCCACGGCGACGCCGCGATCGGTGCCGATCTCGTCGCCGCGCTGGAGGTCGTCAGCCGGGACGGCTACCACCCCGGTCGCACCCCCAGCGGCAACTGGTGGTTCTGGGAGATCGGCGTCCCCAACGCGCTCACCGACCTCGGCGTGCTGCTGCATGACGTGCTGCCCGATGCGCTGCTGCTGGCCCTGATGGACGCGATCGCCCACTTCGCGCCGGACCCGAACTACCGCGGACGGGGCACGAGCCTGCGCGAGACCGGCGCCAACCGGGTGGACAAGTCCCTGCGCTGCGCGCTGCGGGGGATCCTGCGCCGCGATCCCGCAGACCTGGTGCTGGGACGCGACGCCCTCAGCGACGTCGCCGGCGGCGGGGGCGCGAGCGTCTTCGGCTACGTGACCTCCGGCGACGGCTTCTACGAGGACGGCTCCTTCATCCAGCACGGACGTCTGCCCTACGTCGGCACCTACGGGACCGTCGCCCTGTCCGGGATCTCCCAGATCCTCCCGCTGCTGGCCGGCTCGACCTGGGAGGTCACCGATCCCGAGCAGAGCGTCATCTACGACGCCATCGAGCGCAGCTTCGCCCCCTTCATCTGGCAGGGCGTCATGATGGACACCGTGCGCGGACGCGCGGTCTCCCGCCAGCAGGACAGCGGCTCGCGCAACGCGCTCAGCGCAGCGCACTCGACCCTGCTGCTGGCGCAGGGAGCGACCGGTGCGCTGCGCCGGCAGCTGCTGGGCCGCGCCCTGGGCTGGATCACGACGATGCCGCTGGACATCGCCGAGGTCGCGAGCGTCGCACAGATCTCGCGCTTCATCGCCGCGGAGTCCGAGGGGGCCGAGCTCCTGCACGACGAGCCGGGACTCGCCGTCTTCCCCGACCAGGAGCGGTTCGTCCACCGCCGCGATGACTGGGCGTTCACGGTCTCCACGTCCTCGTCCCGGATCGGCCGGTACGAATGGGGCAATCGGGAGAACGGCACCGCCTGGTACCAGGGCGACGGCGCGAGCTACCTGCAGCTGGCCGCGGACCCCCAGCAGACCGACGTGGACTACTGGCCCACGATCGACCCGTACCGGCTCCCGGGGACGACCGTCGAGATGTCCCCGCGCGCGAGCGGCCTCGCCGACGGCACCGGCATCCCCCGCGCGACGGCGGCCTGGGCCGGTGGGACGCACGTCCTGGATGCCTACGGGGCATGGGGCATGGACCATGCCGACCATGACGGGGCCCTCACCGGGCGACTGTCCTGGTTCCTGCTGGGCGACCTGATCGTCATGCTGGGCGCCGGCATCACCTGCACCACGGGAGCCGAGGTGGAGACCACCGTGGAGAACCGGGCGCTGCGCCGCGGCGCGCCCGCCCTGCGCGCCGACGGCTCCGTGATCGCCGCCGTGCCCGAGGAGACCGGGACGGAGATCGAGGACCCGGCATGGGTCCATCTGGAGGGCGTGGGCGGGTACATCATGCTCGGACCGCAGAGGCTGCGTGTGCGCCGCCGCGTCCGGCAGGGCTCCTGGTGGGACATCAACCAGGGGGCCGACACCTCCGGGGACGACGTGCAGCGCACCGTCACCTACGCCGAGATCTCGGTGCTGCACGGGGTCGCGCCGAAGGACGCCTCCTACGCCGTGGCCATCGCCCCCACCGCCTCGGTGCGGGCCGCGCGACGCCTCGCGGAGCAGGCGGCCGAGGGCAGCGGGGTGCAGGTGGTGGCGAACGACCGCGTCGTCCAGTCGGTCTCCGCGCGCCTCAGCCCGGGCACGATGCGCCTGGCGAACGCCTTCGCGGCGGCGAGCACGCCGTGGCTGGCCACGAGCGGACCGGCGAGCGTGGCCCTGGCCGAGCTGCCGCGGACCCTCGAGCTGTCGGTGAGCGAGCCGAGCCGCACCGCCGCCGAGACCACCGTGACCCTGACGGGGCTCTCCGCCGCGTCGGTCGCCTCCGCCGATGACACCGTCGCCGTCCTCTCGCTCGACCCGGTGACGGTGCGCGTCGCCACCGGCGGCAGCCGCGGCGCCACCCACCGGATCGCGCTGACGCGCTGAGCCTCGACCGGGCCGGTGCCCGGCGCCGGCACGAGCCCCCGACCGCGATCGCGGTCGGGGGCTCGTGCCGCAGGCGGAGGATCTCCGCGGCCCGGCGCGCCGAGGGGCCGCGCCGGACGCGACCCCGGAGCCCGGGCAGCCTCAGTGGTCCAGGCGGCGCTCCTGCGCGAGCTTCTGCTGGTGCGCGCGATGCTCCTCCTCGAGCTCCACCTGCAGCTGCTCCAGGCGCAGCTCGGTGGTGCCGGTGCGGGACTCCATGTGCACGTAGTTCCGCTCCCCGTGGCCGGTGTAGATCTGGCGCGGGCGGCCGATCTTCGTCTCCGGGTCGTGGATCATCTCCTGCCACTGGGCGATCCAGCCGGGAAGGCGGCCGATGGCGAACAGCACCGTGAACATGTGCGTCGGGAAGCCGATCGCCTTGTAGATGATGCCGGTGTAGAAGTCGACGTTCGGGTAGAGCTTGCGCTCGACGAAGTAGTCGTCCTTCAGGGCGATCTCCTCGAGCTTCATCGCCAGCTCGAGCCGCTCGTCGTGGACGCCGAGGCGCTCGAGGACGTCGTCGGCGATCTTCTTCACGAAGCGGGCGCGCGGATCGTAGTTCTTGTACACCCGGTGGCCGAAGCCCATGAGGCGGATGCCGTCCTCCTTGCGCTTGACCTTCTCCATGAAGTCGCGCGGGTCCATGCCCTGCGACTGGATCTGGTCGAGCATCTCCATGACGGCGGCGTTCGCGCCGCCGTGGGCGGGGCCGGACAGCGCGCCGATGCCCGCGGAGACCGAGGTGAACAGGTTCGCCTGCGCGGAGCCCACCAGGCGCACCGCGGAGGTCGAGCAGTTCTGCTCGTGGTCGGCGTGGAGGATCAGCAGCTGCTCCATGGCGCGGACCACGACCGGATCGGCGATGTACTCCTCGACGGGGAAGCCGAAGGTCAGGCGCAGGAAGTTCTCGATCAGCGAGAGCCGGTTGTCCGGGTACAGCAGGGCGTGGCCCTGGGAGATCCGGTGGGCGTAGGCGGCCATCGTGGGCACCTTGGCCAGCAGCCGCAGCGTGGACAGGCGGGTCTGCTCGACGTCGAACGGGTTCAGGGAGTCCTGGTAGAAGGTCGACAGGGCCGAGACCCCGGCCTGCAGCACCGCCATCGGGTGCGCATCGCGCGGGTAGCCGTCGAAGACCCGCTTGAACCGCTCGTCGAGCAGGGTGCGCCGCTCCACCTGGGTGACGAAGTTGTCGAGCTGGCCCTTGGTGGGCAGCTCGCCGTTGATCAGCAGGTAGGACACCTCGAGGAAGGTGGAGTGCTCGGCCAGCTGCTCGATGGGGTACCCGCGGTAGCGCAGGATCCCCTCGTCGCCGTCGATGTAGGTGATCGCGGACTTCGTGTTCGCGGTGTTCATGAAGCCGGGGTCGTAGGTGACGTCCCCGGTGGTCTTCCGCAGCGGAGCGATGTCGATCCCGGAGTTGCCCTCCACGGCAGGGACGACGGGGAGGTCGAGGTCATGCCCCGAGTAGGACAGTCGGGCGGAATCGATCGCGTGATCCATGGGCTCTCCGTTGTGCAGGTCGGATCTGTGGACGTGACGAGATCAGCGCGAGGCCAGCCGGGTCGCGGCGGCCCCGATCCGTTCGTCGGTGGCGGTGAGGGCGACGCGGACGAACGCGTCCCCGGCTTCACCATAGAACATTCCGGGAGCGCAGAGGATTCCGAGGTCCGCGAGACGGCCCACGCTGCGCAGCGCGTCCTCCCCGAAGGTCGTCCAGAGGTACAGTCCCGCGGCCGACTCCTCGACGCGGCCGCCGAAGGACTCCAGGGCGGGACGCAGGACGGCGCGCCGGTCGCGGTAGCGCTGGTGCTGCTCGGCGACGGAGGCGTCGTCGTCCAGCGCGACCGCCATGGCCGCCTGCACCGGTGCCGGCAGCATCATCCCGGCCTGCTTGCGCACGGCCGTCAGCTCGCCGATGAGCTCCGCGTCCCCGGCGACGAAGGCCGCGCGGTAGCCGGCGAGGTTGGACTGCTTGGACAGCGAGTACACGCACAGCAGGCCGCTGAGGTCCCCGCCGTTGACGGCCGGGTCCAGCACCGAGGGCACCGCGTCGACGTCCCACGGGAGCAGGGCGTAGCACTCGTCGGAGGCGACCACGATGCCACGCGCGCGGGCCCAGGCGATGATCGCGGAGATCTCCTGCGCCGAGAGCACCGCGCCGGTCGGGTTCGAGGGGCTGTTCAGCCACAGCAGGCGGATGCGGGCGGCGTCCTCGGCATCCAGGGCCGCATCGCCGCGTGCGGCGAGATCGGCCATGTCCAGCGGCAGGGCGCGGGCGCCGACGAACCGGGCCCCCATGTCGTAGGTCGGGTAGGCGATGTGGGGGTGGGCGACCACATCGCCCTCGCCGATGCCCAGCTGGAACGGCAGATGCGCCACCAGCTCCTTCGAGCCGACCGTGGGCAGCACGTGCTGCTCCCCCAGGTCCTCCCCCGCGCCGCGGCGGCGCCGGACGAAGCGCACCAGCGCGTCCCGCAGGGCGGCGGTGCCGATGGTCGTCGGGTAGCCGGGCGCATCGGCCGCATCGGCCAGGGCGCGCCGGACGGCCGCCGGGGTCGGATCCACGGGAGTGCCGACCGAGAGGTCCACGATGCCGTCGGGGTGGTCCTCCGCGCGGCGGCGGGCCTCGGCCAGGGAGTCCCAGGGGAAGGCCGGCAGGCGGCCGGCCAGCGAGAGGCGCGCAGCGGCCTGCGAGGCCACGGCTCAGCCCTCGCTCTGCGGGGGCAGCGCGTCGATGAGCGGGTGGTCCTTCTCGATCACGCCCATCTTCGCGGCGCCGCCGGGAGCTCCCAGCTCGTCGAAGAACTCGACGTTGGCCTTGTAGTAGTCCGCCCACTCATCGGGCAGGTCGTCCTCGTAGTAGATGGCCTCGACCGGGCACACCGGCTCGCACGCGCCGCAGTCCACGCATTCGTCGGGCTGGATGTAGAGCGAGCGGTTGCCCTCGTAGATGCAGTCCACGGGGCATTCGTCCACGCATGCCCGATCCTTCACATCCACACAGGGCAGGGCGATGACGTAGGTCATGGCGTCGGGGTTCCTTCCAGGAAGCCGGGGCGGGGCCAGACCATCCTCTCACCGTGCGGGGCGGAGCGGGGATCTGTGTGAACGTCGTGTCTCCTCGAGCGCGACATGACATGGATCTCAGCCCGGATGCCGAGGGCCGCAGGGAGGACGCCGAGGGCCGCGGGGGCCGGCGCCGCGCCGGACCCGGCCCGCCTAGGCTGGGGGCGTGAGCGATCCCCGAGACCCCCGCCCCTCGCAGCGTCCCGGCTGGGCTCCCTTCCTCACCCCGGGGACGCGGGTGGTGGTGCGCCACGCGATCGACCGCGAGGCGTCCCCGGGCGGGGAGTCGATGACCGACGCGCTGGGGACGGTGGTGGCGGCCGATGCGGACACCATCACCATCATGACCCGTCGCGGCGAGGTCAGCGTCCTGCGCGGCCTGGTCCTGGCGACGAAGGAGGTCCCTCCGGCTCCGGTGCGCCGGCATCGGGACGATCCGCGCTGAGGCCCTCTCGCCGCCGGCCGGTGCGGGCGCTGACGATGTAGTGCAGCCCGGCCCCGACGTGCAGCAGCACCCCCGCCCACAGCAGGGCCAGCACCCCGGGGATCAGCGACGGCGCCCAGGCGCCCGCGGCGGCGAGCAGGAACACCGAGGTCATCAGGATGAACGTGCGCAGCTTGCCCAGCGGCGAGACGTGCAGCCGCCCGCCCATGGCCGCCCCGCCCGCGAGCGCCGTCGCGGCCACGTCGACGACCAGGACGATCACCAGGGCGGTCCAGGGGAGCAGGCCCGCGAGCGCCAGCGAGGCGACGATCCCGACCAGGCCGATCCGGTCGGCGATCGGGTCGAGGATCTCGCCGGTGCGGCTGCGCTGGTCCAGCGCACGGGCCAGCAGGCCGTCGATCCAGTCCGTGCACGCCCACACCAGCAGCAGCACGACCGACAGGGTGTCGGGCCCGTCGACCACGAGCATCCGGCACACGGGCACCAGCAGGAGCAGGCGCACCACGGTGATGGCGTTGGGCAGCGTCGCCCAGTCGGGGCGGGTGCGGGTGGTCATCGGCCTCCCTCGTCGTCGAGATGCCGGGACGACGCGTCCCGGCACGGCCCGCTCAGCGCGAGCGCCGGCGGCGCACCGTCTCCCCCGCGATGACGGCGAACGGGACCAGGACGCCGATGCCCTGCACGATCCATCCGGCGTACTGCGCCTGCTCGGCGATGACCGCGGGCATCAGGACCCCGCCGCCGGCGCCGCGACCGGCGAACGGCATCACCATGATGCCCCATGCGGCGGCGAGGACGGCCGCGGGCAGCCGCGAACCGGTCACGGAGATCAGGAAGATCGATGCCGCGCCCTGGAACAGGACGCCCAGCAGGAGACCCGCCGGGATGCGCACGACCCCGACGTCGACCTGCAGCCGGTGCAGCGAGACCAGCAGTCCCACGGAGATCGCGGCGAGGACCCCGGCCAGCACGCACTGCATGATGCGTGCGGCCATGTCCGTCTCCGGCACGGCGGCCGGCCGGGGTCCAACGCTCACGCGGAGGCCTTGGCGCGGCCGCGGGCGCGGGCCCGCTCGCCGGCGTCCAGGATCACCTTGCGGATCCGGACGATCTCCGGGGTGACCTCGACGCACTCGTCCTCGCCGGCGAACTCGAGGGACTCCTCGAGGGTGAAGCGGCGCGGCGGGATGAGGTTCTCGAAGGAGTCGGAGGAGGCCGCACGCATGTTCGTCAGCTTCTTCTCCTTCGTGATGTTCACGTCCATGTCCTCGTTGCGGGAGTTCTCCCCCACGACCTGGCCGGCGTAGACCTCGCTGGTGGGCTCGACGAAGAACGAGCCGCGCTCCTGCAGGTTGATCATCGCGTAGGGGGTCACGGCACCGGCGCGGTCGGCGACCATGGAGCCGGTGGCGCGGAACTCGATCGGGCCCATCCACGGCTCGAAGCCCTCCGCGATGGAGGCCGCGATGCCGTTGCCGCGGGTCTCGGTGAGGAAGCGGGTGCGGAAGCCGATCAGGCCGCGCGAGGGCACCAGGAACTCCATGCGCACCCAGCCGGAGCCGTGGTTGCTCATGGTCTCCATGCGGCCCTTGCGCGAGGCCATCAGCTGGGTGACGGTGCCCAGGAACTCCTCGGGCACGTCGATGGTCATCCGCTCGACGGGCTCGCAGGTCTTCCCGTCGATCTCCTTGGTCAGCACGGTCGGCTTGCCGACGGTCAGCTCGAAGCCCTCGCGGCGCATCTGCTCGACGAGGATCGCCAGCGCCAGCTCGCCGCGGCCCTGGACCTCCCAGGCGTCGGGACGGTCGGTGGGCAGCACGCGCAGCGACACGTTGCCGACGAGCTCGGCGTCCAGGCGGTCCTTCACCTGGCGGGCGGTGAGCTTGTGGCCCTTGCCGTTCTTGCCCGCGAGCGGGGAGGTGTTGATGCCGATGGTCATGGAGATCGCCGGATCGTCCACGGTGATCAGCGGGAGCGGGCGCGGGTCGTCCACATCGGCGAGGGTCTCGCCGATCATGATCTCGGGGATGCCGGCCACGGCGACGATGTCGCCCGGGCGCGCCGGGCGGGTCATCGGCTCGCGGGCCAGGCCCTTGGTCTCCAGCAGCTCGGTGATCTTCACGGTCTTCACCTCGCCGTCGCGGCACCAGGCGACCTGCTGCCCCTTGGTCAGCTCGCCGCTCTTGATGCGCAGCAGGGCCAGACGGCCCAGGAACGGGGAGGCGTCGAGGTTGGTGACGTGGGCCTGCAGCGGCACCTCGTCGTCGTAGGACGGCGCCGGGATCGACTCGATGATCGTCTTGAACAGCGGCTCGACGTTCTCGGAATCGGGCAGGGTGCCGTCGGCCGGCTTCTCGGCACTGGCGCGGCCGGCCTTGCCGGAGGCGTAGACGACAGGGACGTCGAGGATCGCGTCGAGATCCAGGTCGGGGACCTCGTCGGCCAGGTCGGAGGCCAGACCCAGCAGCAGGTCGGTGGACTCCCCCACGACCTCGTCGATGCGGGCGTCGGGACGATCCACCTTGTTGACCACGAGGATCACGGGCAGGCGGGCCACGAGCGCCTTGCGCAGCACGAAGCGGGTCTGCGGGAGGGGGCCCTCGGAGGCGTCCACCAGCAGCACGACGCCGTCGACCATCGACAGGCCGCGCTCGACCTCGCCGCCGAAGTCGGCGTGGCCGGGGGTGTCGATGACGTTGATGGTGATCCCGCCGGGCTCGCCGACGGCGGCCGCGGTGGGGCCGGTGTAGCGGATCGCCGTGTTCTTCGCGAGGATCGTGATGCCCTTCTCGCGCTCCAGCTCCCCGGAGTCCATGGCGCGGTCCTCGTGCTTGTCTCGCTCGCCCAGGGCGCCGCCCTGGGTGAGCATCGCGTCGACGAGGGTGGTCTTGCCGTGGTCGACGTGTGCGACGATCGCGACGTTCCGGAGGTCGGTGCGGTGCTGGATGGACATGCCTGGGCTGCTCGATTCGTCGTCGGGGGCGGCCACGGATCGCAGGCGCGCGCAGAGGGGCGCGTTTCGGGCCATAGCGATTCTATCGGCCCGCCCGGCCCCGCAGCCCGTGTGATGCGACACGCCGGGCCGGAATCCCCCGGGAACGGAGGAAGAGTTCCCCCGCACGGAGACAGGACGTCACCTGTGCTTCGCTCCGGAGCCGGAGGGAGGCACAGGCGACGTCCTGCGGACGGCGTCGCGAGTGCGCGGGACCAATACCGAGTGCGCGGGACCAATACGGGGACACAGCGCCATATCCGGCCTGTGTCCCCGTATTGGTCCCGTCGACCTGCAGCCGGGGCCCGACCTGCCCCCGGATGGAGAGCCGAGAGGCAGGTCAGACGTGCTCGCCGCCTGCGCCTCCGATGGGTCCGCCGCTATGGCCGTGGTCGCGGCGATCCGGACGGTCCGCCGGGTTCACGAAGGCGCCGTAGGGCATCTCGTCGGGAGCGGGAGCCGCGTGCTCGGGCTCGTCGTCCGCGGAGGAGTCGAGCTCCGCGACGTCCACGTCGATGGTCTCCGCGCCCGCGAGCGGGATGGAGCCGCCGGGGATCGCGCCCAGGAGCCGACGCGTGTACTCCTCGCGCGGGGAGTGGAAGACGTCCTCCGTCGCGCCCTGCTCGACCACGCGGCCCTTCTCCATCACCAGGGTGCGGTCGGCGATCTGCCGCACCACCGCGAGGTCGTGGGTGATGAAGATGTAGGACAGCCCCAGCTCGGCCTGCAGGTCGTTGAGCAGCTCGAGGACCTGGGCCTGGACCAGCACGTCGAGGGCGGAGACCGCCTCGTCGCACACGACGACCTCGGGGTCCAGCGCGAGGGCGCGCGCGATGGCGATGCGCTGGCGCTGGCCGCCGGAGAGCTCGTTGGGGTAGCGGCGCATCATCTCCGCCGGGAGCGCGACCTTGTCCAGCAGGTCGCGGACCTTGGCCTCGCGGCTCTTCGCGTCGCCGATCCCGTGCAGCCGCAGCGGCTCCTCGATCGTGCGGTAGATCGAGTACATCGGGTCCAGGGTCCCGTAGGGGTTCTGGAAGATCGGCTGGACGCGCCGGCGCAGGGACTTCAGCTCCGCCCCGCGATAGGTGGTGACGTCCTTGCCCTCGTACAGCACCCGCCCGGAGGTGGGCTCGAGCAGCTTGAGCACCATCTGCGCGACGGTGGACTTGCCCGAGCCGGACTCCCCCACGATCGCCGTGGTGGTCCCGCGCTCGAGGTCGAAGGAGACGTCGTCCACCGCGCGGAACGGCGTCGAGCGCCATGGGACGGACCCGCGGATCGGGAAGTCCTTGGTGAGGTTCTCGACCCGGATGACGACGTCCGAGGCCGGGGACTGCGCATCGGCCGCGGCGGGTCCGGTCTCCGGAGCCTGCGCATCGGTCGCGGCGTGGGCGGCCGCGGCGTGGGCCTGCGCCTGCTCGACGACCCGCTCGCGCTCCTTGACGGAGACGAGCCGGCGCGAGGCCAGCGACGGCGCCGCGGCGATGAGCCGCTTGGTGTAGGGGTGCTGCGGGGACTGCAGGATCTCCAGCGCCGGGCCGGATTCGACGATCTGGCCCTTGTACATCACCACGAGGTGCTGGGCGCGCTCGGCGGCCAGCCCCAGGTCGTGGGTGATCAGCAGCACCGCCACACCGAGCTCCGTGGTCAGGGAGTCGAGGTGGTCGAGGATCTGCTGCTGGACGGTGACGTCCAGGGCGCTGGTGGGCTCATCGGCGATGAGCAGCTTCGGCCTCGCGGCCAGGCCCATCGCGATGAGGGCGCGCTGCTTCATGCCGCCGGAGAACTCGTGCGGGTACTGGCCCGCGCGACGGGCCGCGTCGGGCAGCCCCGCCTCCTCGAGCAGCTCGACGGTGCGCTTGCGCGCGGCGGAGCCGCGGGCGACGTTGTTCGCCGCGAGCGCCTCCGTGATCTGGGAGCCCACCTTCCACATGGGGTTGAGGTTGCTCATCGGGTCCTGCGGGACCAGGCCGATCTCGCTGCCGCGCAGCGCGAGGATCTCGCGGGTGGGCACGGAGGTGATGTCCTTGCCGCCGAAGCGGATCGAACCACCGGTGACCGCGCCGTTCTTCGGCAGCAGGCGGGCGATGCTCATGGCGGTGGTGGACTTGCCCGAGCCGGACTCCCCCACGATCGCGACGGTCTCGCCGGGGTACACGGCCAGGCTCGCGCCGCGCACGGCCTGCACCGGACCGGAGGAGGTGCTGAAGGTGATCTCGAGGTCGGAGATCTCCAGGAGCGGGGTGGTGGAGGTCATCGCTTCCTCGCCTTCGGGTCGAGGGCGTCGCGGACGGCGTCGCCGAGCATGATGAAGCTCAGCACGGTGATCGCGAGCGCCATCGACGGGTAGAACAGCATCATCGGCTGGGTGCGCAGGGCGTTCTGGGCGGCGGAGATGTCGCCGCCCCAGGAGACGGAGGTGGGCGGCAGGCCCACGCCGAGGAAGGTCAGCGTCGCCTCCGCGACGATGAACACGCCGAGGTTCACGGTCGCCGTCACGATCACCGGGGCGATCGCGTTGGGGATCACGTGCTTGAGCAGGATGACCGGTCGGCTCGCCCCGAGGGCGGTGGAGGCGGTCACGAAGTCCTGGTTCTTCACCGAGATCACCGCGCCGCGCATGATGCGCGCGATGTTCGTCCAGCCGAAGACGCCCAGGACGACGACCACGATCCACACGGTCACGTGGTCGACGCGGTTGCCGATGACGATGGCGCCGAGGATCAGCGGCACGGCGAAGAAGATGTCCGTGATGCGCGAGAGGACCGCGTCGAAGAACCCGCCGAGGTACCCGGCGAGCGCCCCGAGGGTGCCGCCGATCAGCGTGGACAGGATCATCGTGAAGAAGCCGACGGTCACCGACGTGCGGGTGCCGTACAGGGTGCGGGCGAGGACGTCGTACCCCTGGGTGGTGGTGCCGAAGGGGTGCTCGGCGCTGGGGCCCTGGTTGGCCCGGCCGAGGACCCCGTAGGTCGGATCCTGGCTGGTCAGCAGGCCCGGGAAGGCAGAGACGAAGAGCACCAGCAGGATCAGCAGCGCGGAGACGATGAAGACGGGGTTGCGCACCAGGACCCGGAAGGCCTCGCCCCACATGGAGCGGGGCGCCGAGGTGGTGTCCACCGCGTCGACCGCCTGCAGCGGCGTCTCCTCGAGCGGGGCGACGAAGTGCTCCGCGCGGGGGCGGAGGGAGCGGGCGTCACTGGGCATAGCGGATCCTCGGGTCGAGCACGGCGTAGAGCAGGTCCACGATGAGGTTGGCGAGCAGGAAGATGATCACCAGCAGCGTCACCAGGGACACGATCATCGGGCTCTCGCCGGCGTTGATGGCACGGAACAGCAGCGAGCCGATCCCGTTGATGTTGAAGATCCGCTCGGTGACGATGGCGCCGCCCATGAGCGCGCCCAGATCGGCGCCGATGTAGGTGACCACCGGGATCAGGGAGTTGCGCAGGATGTGCTTGGTGATCACGCCGCCGCGGGAGAGGCCCTTGGCCGTCGCGGTGCGGACGTGGTCCGCCGTGGCGACCTCGGCGACGGAGGTGCGGGTCAGGCGCAGCACATAGGCGAAGGAGACCGCCCCGAGCACGAACCCTGGCAGCAGGAGGTTCTCCCAGGAGGGATCCCGGCCCACGTTGATCTGGACGACGCCGAGCTTCACCCCCAGCACGAACTGCGCCGTGAAGCCGATGACGAAGGTCGGCACCGCGATGACGACCAGGGAGAGCATCAGCAGCGTCGTGTCGAAGATCGTGCCCTTCTTCAGGCCCGCGATGACACCCGCGATGACGCCGAAGATGGTCTCGATGACGACGGCGATCAGCGCCAGGCGGATCGTCACCGGGAACGCCGCGACGATCTGATCCATGATCGGCCGGCCGTTGAAGCCGACGCCGAAGTCGCCCTGGACGACGTTGCCCAGGTAGATCAGCCACTGCACCAGGACGGGCTTGTCGAGGTTGTACTGCTCGCGCAGGGCCTGCTGCACGGCGGGGGAGATCGGCTTGTCACCCGCGATCGCCGCGATGGGGTCGCCGGAGGAGGCGAAGGCCATCAGGTAGACGATCAGGGTGGCGCCGAGGAAGACAGGGATCATCTGCAGCAAGCGCCGCCCGATGTACCAGATCACGTCGGTCACCTTCGTAGGGGTTCAGGAGGAGCTGCGGCAGGACGTGCGCGAGCGCACTCCGCCGGCTCCTGGGGTCGGACATGACCCGGCGGGAGGCGGCACGTTCGCCGCCTCCCGCCGGGTCAGGGGGTCACTTGGTGACCGCGTAGTACAGCGGGACGGTGTCCCACCCGAAGGTCACGTTCGAGACCTTGTCCGAGAATCCGCCGAAGGTGTTCTGGTACCACAGCGGGATCACGGGCAGGTCCTCCATGAGGATCGCCTCGGCCGCCTTGAACTTCTCGATCGCCGCGTCGATGTCCGGGGCTGCGAGGCCCTCGGCGAGCAGCGCGTCGAACTCGGGGTTCTTGTAGTCGCCGTCGTTGGAGCCCTTGCCGTCGGCCGCGGCCGTGGAGTAGAGCGGGCCGAGGAAGTTGTAGGCCGAGGGGTAGTCGGCCTGCCACCCGGAGCGGAACGCGCCCTTGAGGGTGCGCGCGGTGATCTGCTCGCGGAACTCGCCGAACGCCGGGAACGGCTGCGGGGTCGCCTCGATGCCCAGGGTGTTCTTGATCGAGTTGCACACGGCCTCGACCCACGACTGGTGCGGGCCGTCCGCGTTGTAGGAGAGGGTGAACGTGCCGCTGAAGGGCTGGAGGGCCTCGGCCTGCGCCCACAGGTCCTTCGCCGCGGCCTCGTCGAACTCCAGGACCTCGGCGCCGGGGATGTCGGTGGCGCCGCCGCCGTCGATCACCGGGGCGACGAAGTCGGTCGCCGGGGTGCGGGTGCCGAAGAACAGCGAGTCGCAGATCTCCTGACGGTTGATGGCCCGCGAGATCGCCTGGCGGCGCAGCTTGCCGGCCTCGCCCGAGAAGTTCGGGTCGTTCTGGGGGATGGTGAAGGACTGGAAGACGGCGCCGGGCTCGTTGACCGCCCGATCGCCCAGCTCGTCCTCGAAGGTCGAGAGCGCCGAGTCCGGGATCTGATCGGCGACGTCGACGTTGCTCGAGCTCAGATCGTTGTACAGCGTGTCGGGGTCCGCGTAGATCACGAAGGTGAGCCCGGCGTTCTGCGCGGCACGGGGCCCGGAGTACTCCGGGTTCGGGACCAGGACGATCTCGCTGTCGTGGGTCCACGTCTCGACCATGTACGGGCCGTTGCCGACCGGCTTCTCGCCGAAGGCGGCCATGTCGTCGTAGGCGGAGGCGGGCAGCGGCTTGTAGGCGGAGTAGCCCAGGCGGCTGGGGAAGTCGGACTGCGCGGAGACCAGCTTGACGGTGAAGGTCGTCTCGTCGACGACGGTCAGGCCGGACAGCGTCTGGTCCGCGGTCGCGCCGTCGGCGGAGACCACGTCGAAGCCCTCGATGGGCTGGAAGAAGGACTGGCTCTTCTGGGCGTTGGCGGTGTTCGCGCCCCAGTTCCAGGCGTCCACGAAGCTCTGGGCGGTCACCGGGGTGCCGTCGGAGAACTTCTGGTCGGCCGCGATCTTGATGGTCCAGGTCTGGTTGTCCTCGGACTCGATGGACTCGGCGACCTCGTTCTCGACCTTGCCGTCGTGGGTGTAGTACACCAGGCCCGAGAAGATCGAGTCGATGACGCGACCGCCGCCGACCTCGCTCGTGTTCTGCGGGACCAGCGGGTTCTCGGGCTCGGTGCCGTTGGCGAGGACCGCCTCGCCCGAGCCGCCATCGTTGCCGCTGCCGCCGCCCGTGCCGCCGCCGTCGCCGTTCCCGCCGCAGGCGGCCAGGGTGAAGGCCGCCGTGCCGGTGGCCGCGGTGCCGAGGATCATCGACCGTCGCGAAAGTGCCATGGATAGCTCCTGTTTCATCTCCGTGATGACCGGCGACGCGACCTCGCGCCACCGGAGTGCCCACCAGTGTGCACCACGTCAAGGATGTTCCGAGCCATGGACGGTCACGTTTCTGTTGCGCTTTGTGGCCTCCCATGACATGACCTGCACTCTTCCCGGTCATCCGGAGGTGGACAATAGGTGCCATGACTGATGCACCCGAGGCCGCCATCGCCGCCGCCGAGCCCGTCGACCCCACCACCACCGCCGCCTGGGAGGCGCTCGAGGAGCACGACCTCGAGATCGCCGGCTCCCTGCGCGAGTGGTTCGCGGAGGATCCGCAGCGCGCCGAGCGCTTCACGCACGACGCCGCCGATCTGCACGTGGACCTGTCCAAGAACCTCGTGACCGCCGAGACGATCGAGCTGCTGCTGCAGCTGGCCGATCAGACCGGCGTGCTGGAGCGGCGCGACGCCATGTACTCCGGCGGGCACATCAACACCACCGAGGACCGCGCCGTCCTGCACACGGCGCTGCGCCGCCCCGCCGGCGCCTCCCCCGCGCTGACCGTCGACGGCCAGGACGTCGACGCCGATGTCCAGGAGGTCCTGGGCCGCGTCGCCGACTTCGCACGGCGCGTGCGCTCGGGCGAGTGGACGGGCGTGACCGGCAAGCGCATCGAGACCGTGGTGAACATCGGCATCGGCGGCAGCGACCTGGGACCGGTCATGGTCTACGAGGCGCTGAAGCCCTTCGCGCAGGAGGGGCTGGAGGCCCGCTTCATCTCGAACATCGACCCGACCGACGCGTACGAGACCACCAAGGACCTCGACCCCGAGACCACCCTGGTCATCGTCGCCTCGAAGACCTTCACCACCCTCGAGACGATCACCAACGCGAAGCTCGTGCGCGCCTGGCTGCTGGACGGCCTCGCGGAGAAGGCGGGCCTCGCGCCGGAGAAGCAGGCCGAGGCGATCGCGAAGCACTTCATCGCGGTTTCCACCGCCCTGGACAAGGTCGCCGAGTTCGGCATCGACACCGACAACGCCTTCGGCTTCTGGAGCTGGGTGGGCGGGCGCTACAGCGTCGACTCCGCGATCGGGACGTCGCTGGCGATCGTGCTGGGCCCGGAGGCCTTCGAAGAGCTGCTGGCCGGCTTCCACGCCATGGACGAGCACTTCCGCACCGCCGCGCCGGAGGTGAACGTCCCGCTGCTGATGGGCCTGATCAACGTCTGGAACGTCAACTTCCTCGAGGCGGAGACCCACGCGGTCCTCCCCTACTCGCAGTACCTGCACCGCTTCCCGGCGTACCTGCAGCAGCTGACCATGGAGTCCAACGGCAAGTCCGTGCGCTGGGACGGCTCCCCCGTCACCACCGAGACCGGCGAGATCTTCTGGGGCGAGCCCGGCACCAACGGCCAGCACGCCTTCTACCAGCTGATCCACCAGGGCACCCGGATCATCCCGGCGGACTTCATCGCCTTCGCCGACCCGGCGCACCCGCTCAAGGACGGCGAGCAGGACGTCCATGAGCTGTTCCTGGCGAACTTCTTCGCCCAGACGAAGGCGCTCGCCTTCGGCAAGACGGCCGATGAGGTCCGTGCCGAGGGCACCGAGGGCTCCCTGGTGGCGGCCCGTGAGTTCTCCGGCGACCGCCCGACCACGTCGATCATGGCCCCGGCCCTGACCCCCGGCGTGCTGGGCCAGCTCATCGCGCTGTACGAGCACATCACCTTCGTGCAGGGCGCCGTCTGGGGCATCAACTCCTTCGACCAGTGGGGCGTGGAGCTGGGCAAGCAGCTGGCCAAGGGCCTCGCACCGGCCGTCGCGGGCGACGAGGACGCGATCGCGGCGGAGGACTCCTCCACCGCGGCGCTGATCCGCTACTACCGCGAGCACCGGAGCGTCTGAGCGCTCCGCCCGTGACGGTCGAGCCGGGAGGAGGGGCCGGGGCGGTCGCCGCGCCGGCCTCTCCTCCGCGTGCCGTGCGGCGGCGCCGCGCCCTCGGGCTCGGCGCCGCCGCGGTCGTCGTCCTGGGAGCGCTCGCGCTGCTGGTGGGGTCGGGGGTCGTGTGGCCCGGACGGATCTTCGCCCTGGGCCATCCGGTGCGCGGGGTGGACGTCTCCTCGTACCAGGGCCGCATCGACTGGCCGGTCCTGGTGGCCGATGACCTGGACTTCGCCTACATCAAGGCCACCGAGGGATCCTCGCACGTGGATCGGCGCTTCGCCGCGAACTGGGAGGGGGCGCGGACCAGCGGCGTGCTGTTCGGCGCCTACCACTTCCTGTCCTTCGAGAGCTCGGGAGAGGACCAGGCCCGGCACATCATCGAGACCGTCCCGGCCGACGGCACGCTCCCCCCCGCCGTCGACGTCGAGTACTACGGCGAGCACTTCGCGGATCCGCCGCCGCGCGAGGAGGTCGCCGCGATCCTCGACCCCCTGATCCGCGAGCTCACCGAGCACTACGGCACGGCGCCGGTCATCTACGCGACCCCCGCCGCCTACGAGCGCTACATCGCCGGCGCCTACCCGGACTGCCCGATCTGGATCCGCTCGGTCGTCGTCCCGCCCTCCCTGGCGGACGGACGGGAATGGACGTTCTGGCAGTACTCGCACCGGGACCGCCGCTCCGGCTACGACGGCACGGAGCCCTACATCGACATGAACGTGTTCCGCGGCTCCCGCGCCGAGCTCGCCGATCTCGCGGGCTGAGAGCCCAGACGCCCCTCTGTCCCCGCCGCCGCGTTCCGGTCCGCGGTCGCGCAGAGCAGACCTCCGCCCCGCTGCACGACGGCACCGCGCTGTGGCGCATTCGTCCGCGGGCCCCGCCCGCGGGCCGGAGCATCGGCCGTAGAATCCCCGGAGCGCCCGCCGTCGTCGCACTCCGGGCGCTCGCCCGTGCGTGCGTTCTGCGGCGGACCGCCGTCCGCTTCCCCGCCCGAGAACGCCCCCGATCCCGAGGACAGCACCCCGTGACCTCCGCATCCCCCCGCGCGACCACCGCCCCGCCCGTCCGGCCCGAGGACGAGCGCCTGCCGCTGGGGCGCACCGTCCTGTTCGGCGCCCAGCACGTCCTGTCCATGTACGGCGGCGTCGTCGCCATCCCGCTGATCGTCGGCAGCGCGGCCGGCTTGCCCGAGGTCGAGGTCGGCCTGCTGGTGGCCTGCGCCCTGTTCGTCTCGGGCCTGGCCACGGTGCTGCAGTCGATCGGCGTGCCCGGCTTCGGCGCCCGGCTCCCCCTGGTCCAGGGCACGACCTTCGGCGCCGTCTCGACGATGGGCGTGATCATCGCCGACGGCGGCGGCCTGCCGGCCGTTTTCGGCTCGGTGATCGTCGCGAGCATCGTCGGCCTGCTCCTGGTCCCCCTGGTCACGCGCATGCAACCGCTGTTCCCGCCGGTGGTGACGGGGACGATCATCGCCGCCATGGGCATCTCCCTGCTTCCGGTCGCGGCCGGCTGGATCCTGGGCACCGAGGGGACCGAGGGCTTCGGCGGCGCCGGGAACCTGGGCCTGGCCGCGATCACCCTGGTCGCCGTGCTGGTGCTCTCGCGGATCCGCGCCCTGTCCGGGGTGGCGATCATGCTGGGCATCGTGATCGGCACGCTGGTGGCCCTCGCCCTGGGCCGGGCGGACTTCTCCGCCGTGGGCGAGGGATCGCTGCTCGCCTTCCCGCAGCCCTTCGCCTTCGGCGCCCCGACCTTCCACCTCGCGGCGATCATCCCCATGGTCGTCGTGATCATCGTGACCCTCATGGAGACCACGGCGAACCTGTTCGCGGTGACGAAGGTGGTCGGCACCGACCTGCCGCCGCGACGCCTGTCCGACGGCCTGCGTGCGGACATGCTCGCCTCCGCCCTCGCGCCGGTGGTCAACTCGTTCCCGGCCACGGCCTTCGCCCAGAACATCGGCCTCATCTCCGTCAGCCGCGTCCGCTCGCGCTACACCGTGGCCGCCGGCGGCGTGCTGCTGCTCCTGCTGGGCCTGGTGCCGGTGCTGGGCCGCGTCATCGCCGCGGTCCCCTCCCCCGTGCTCGGCGGCGCCGGGATCGTGCTGTTCGGCTCGGTCGCCGCGGCGGGCATTCGGACGATCTCCGAGGCGCCGCGCACCGATGAGCGCGACGCCGGCCACGACACCATGATCGTCGCGGTGTCCCTGGCCCTGGCGGTCATGCCGCTCGCCGTGCCGGACCTGTACGCCTCGCTGCCGACGCTGGTCTCGATGGTCCTCAGCTCGGGCGTGAGCGCCGCCGCCTTCAGCGCGGTGACCCTCAACCTGGTGCTCAAGGGCCGCGGCGGGATCCAGCCGCGGGTGCGCGACATCCTCTGAGGGGCCCGGAATCCTCTGAGGGGCCCGGAATCCTCTGAGGGGCCCGGACGCCGGACGGCGGGGCGCGGCGCATCGAGCGCCGCGCCCCGCCGTCGTCGCACGGGAGCGATGACCCGGCCGGGGCCTGACGGGGTCAGGCCAGGTAGTCGACCTCGCGCGTCTCGGTGCCCAGCAGCAGCGCGACGATCGTGATCACGGCGGCCAGCAGCAGGTAGCCGCCCACCAGCCACAGCGGTCCGCCGAGGGCCTGCCACAGCGCGATCATCGCGTACGGCGCCGGCGCCGCGCCGATCACGGAGGCCAGGTTGTAGCTCACGGCGCTGCCGGTGTAGCGCACATCGGCGGTGAACATCTCCGGGAGGAACGCGGCCATCGGCCCGAAGGTCATGCCCATCAGGGCGAAGCCCAGGATCAGGGCGGCCATCACGCCGACGGTGCCCGAGCGCATGAGCGGCTCCAGCAGCAGGCCGAACACGCCGATCCCGGCGGTGACCGCGAGCAGCAGGCGGCGCCGGCCCAGGCGATCGGCCAGCGGCCCGGAGACCACGGTGAAGATGCCGAAGAAGACGACGCCGATGATCAGCATCGTGAGGAACTGCGGTCGGGCGAAGCCCAGCCCCGGCGCGAAGGACGCCGCGTCGAAGGACTTGCCGGCGGCCTCGGCCGCGGCGCGCGCCGTGCCCTCGTCGGCCGGGGTGGTGCCCACGACCATGAGGAACGCGGTCATCATGTAGAACAGGACGTAGGTGGCGACCATGGCGAAGGTCGCCAGGACCAGGGGCTTCCACGAGCGGCGGAACACCCGGGCGATCGGCACCGCGGCGACCCGCTCCTCGTCGATCACCTTCTGGAACGCGGGCGACTCCATGAGCTTCAGGCGCACCCACAGCCCGACGATCACCAGCACGGCCGAGAGCAGGAACGGCACGCGCCAGCCCCAGCTGGTGAACTGGGCGTCGCTCAGGCCGAGGCTCAGGCCCACGAACAGCAGGTTGGACAGGATGAAGCCCAGCGGGGCGCCGAGCTGCGGGAAGGTGCCGTACAGCGCCCGCTTTCCGGGCGGGGCGTTCTCGGTGGCCAGCAGCGCCGCACCGGACCATTCGCCGCCCAGGCCCACGCCCTGGCAGAAGCGCAGCAGCACGAGGATGGCCGGGGCGAGGATGGTGAAGCCGGGGGTCTGCGCGGTGGGCAGGACGCCGATGAGGAAGGTCGCGATGCCCATCACCAGCAGGCTCGCCACGAGCGTGGTCTTGCGGCCGACGCGGTCGCCGTAGTGGCCGAAGACGAGCGAGCCCAGCGGGCGGGCGACGAAGGCGACGCCGAAGATCGCGAAGGAGCTCAGGAGCTGGTTCGCGGGGCTCTGCGTCGGGAAGAACAGGGCGGGGAAGACGAGGGAGGCCGCGGTCGCGTACGCGTAGAAGTCGAAGAACTCGATGGTCGTGCCGACCATCGAGGCCGTGATGACGCGTCCGCGCGTGTTGGCCGGGGCCACGGGCGGGGTGGGGGATTCGGTGATGCTCACGGCACGGCACCATAGACCCGCAGTCCCACGATATGGACAGAGGGTCGCATCGTGAGATCGGAGGATTCGGACGAGCTGGGCGGACGCCGAACGCCCCCTGATAATCTGCTCACGGTGTCCCGGGGACTGAGCTGGACACCGCCCTCGCGCAGGGCTCCCTCCGGAGCGCGCGGCGGCGAGCGCCCCGCATCGGACACCGGACGCACCGATCGAAGGGGAATCCATGGAGCCGTTCCTGGGACTGGGGCTCGTCGTCCTGGTCGGAATCGCGGTGGTGGTGCTGATCGGGATCCTCGTGATCCTGCGCAGCTACCGCATCGCAGCGCCGAACGAGGCGCTCATCATCACCGGTCGCAACGCCAAGTCGGGCGATGTCGACCTCGAATCCGGAGGCGCGCGGGTGGTGATCGGCTCGCGCGCGATCGTGCGGCCGTTCTTCGACCGCGCCTTCGTGCTCAGCCTCAGCTCGCGGCAGATCCCCGTCGAGGTCGAGGGGTACTCGATGAACGGGATCTTCCTGCGCCTGCGCGGCGTCGCGCAGGTCAAGGTCGGCGGCAACGTCGACGACGTCCGCAAGGCCTCGCAGCGCTTCCTGGACCAGCAGCAGCAGATCGACCACTACACGCAGGAGATCCTCTCGGGCACCCTGCGCGCCGTGGTGGGCACGCTGTCGGTCGAGCAGATCATCCGTGACCGCGCGTCCTTCGCCAACCAGGTGCAGGCCGAGGCGGAGCACTCGATGAACAACCAGGGTCTGGTCATCGACACCTTCCAGATCTCCGCGGTCGAGGACGACGGGTCCTACCTGCGCGACTGGGGACGCCCCGAGGCCGCCCTGGTCGCCAAGCGCGCGGCGATCGCCGAGTCGGACGCGAACCGCGAGTCGACCCAGGCGAAGAACATCAACCTCCAGCAGGAGGCGGAGTCCAAGCAGGCCTTCGATCTGCGCAACGCGGAGATCAAGGAGGAGACGGACGCCCGTCAGGCCGTCGCCGATGCCGCCGGTCCGCTCTCCCGGGCCGCGCAGCAGCAGCGGATCATCGAGCAGGAGGAGCTCATCGCGGTCCGCAACAACGATCTGCGCGAGAAGCAGCTGATCGCCGAGGTCCACAAGCCGGCGGAGGCCAAGCGCTACGCCGAGCAGCAGGACGCGGACTCGAAGAAGTACGCGCGCATCGCCGACTCCGAGGCCCAGCTGGCCGACGAGCGCAACCGCGCCGAGTCCCGCAAGGTGTCCGCCGACGCGGAGGCGCATGCCATCGAGGCTCGCGGTCGCGCCGAGGCGGAGGTCGAGCTGCAGCGTCGCTCCAAGGACGCCGAGGCGGTGCGCCTGGAGGGCCAGGCGCAGGCCGACTCGCTGCGCGCCAAGGGCGAGGCGGAGGCCGCGGCGATCCTCGCCCGCGGCGAGGCCGAGGCCGAGGCCACCCGCGCCAAGGCGGAGGCGTACAAGCAGTTCAACGACGCCGCCGTGCTGGCGCAGGTCCTCGAGGTGCTGCCGGCGGTCGCGAACGAGCTGGCCGCGCCGTACAGCAACATCGAGAAGCTGTCGGTGATCTCCTCCGACGGCGAGTCGAAGATCGGCCAGAACATCTCGCGCGGGCTCGCGCAGGTGCTCGACATGGTCAGCGCCACCACCGGCGTCGACTTCCAGGAGACGCTCGAGCGGGCCGCGAGCTCCGGCCGGGACGTGCGCGCCTCCGACCCGGCGACCCCGGCGGGCGCCCGCCCTGCGTGGGCATCGGCCGAGCCGGGCGCCTCCGCGAGCTCAGCGCCGGCCGGCTCGGCCTCCTCGGGGGCCGACGGCGAGGGCACGCAGCCCGCAGGCGCCGAGGACTGAGGTCCGCGGGGGCGGCCGCGCCGGCCGTCCCCGCAGCCCCTCCCGCCCCGGGGCGCAGGCCTCGACGGGGCACGGACGAGATCGACCAGGGCTTCCTCCCGGAGGAGGCCCTGGTCGATCTCGTCTGCGGGAGGCGTCAGGCTCCGGAGCCCGCGGCGCCGATCTCGCCCAGCAGCGCCTTCGCGTAGGAGGCCTGCACGGACTCCTCGTCGCTGGGGTGGTAGATCCCGGCGCGCGCGTCGCGGGAGAGGCGCTCCAGCTCGCTGCGGCGCGAGTAGTGGGCTCCGCCGCTGGCCCGCAGCACCTCGTCGACCGCGGCGATCGCCGCCTCCGTGGCGCGGGACTTCACCCCGGAGAACTGCAGGAACCAGCGCCCGCCGTGGTCGGTGGTCCCGGGACCGGCCTCCCCCGTGCCGAGGGCGTCGAGGTCGGCGAGGAGCTTGTCGATCTGGAGCACGGAGCCGTCCACGCCGATCGCGGCCCGGGCCAGGCGGCGGCGCACGTCGGGATCGTCCGCGTGGACGATCCCGCGGGTGATGCTCCGCCTGCGCAGCGCGACCTGGGTGCCGAGCTCGACGGCGCGCTGGGCGATGCCGGTGTACACCGCGGCGATCAGCAGCTCGAAGCAGCCGAACACGCCCAGCACGAAGGGATCCTGGTTCGGGCCGACCGGGGTGGTGGTGATGACCTGCTCCGCCGGGCAGGGCGCCTGGTCCAGGATCGTGGTGCGCGACTGGCTGGCGCGCATCCCGTGGGTGTCCCAGTCGTCCAGGGTGCGCACCGCCTCGGTGCGCTCGAGGACGCCGAACACGAGGGTCGGGTCCGTCTCCACGGTCGCGGCGAGGCGGCCGTGGACCACCAGGCGATCCCAGGCGGGAGCCAGCGAGGTGAAGATCTTGGTGCCGGAGAAGACGACGCCTCCCCCCGCCGCCCCGCCGCGACGGCCGGCAGGGGCCGTCCCGGCGCTCCGCGGCGCCTCGTCGAGGCGGCGGGCCTCGGTGGAGGCGTCGAAGAGCATCGCCTCGTTGCCGGCCTCGGAGATCCCGAAGGCGAACAGGCGGTCCTGCGCGGCGTCCTCGAGGATCGGCCGCACGCCCTCGTGCCCGCGGCGGTGGGCGTGCAGGGCCGCGCCGGTGACCACGAGGTGCATGTTCATCGCGAGCGCCGTCGCCGGCGCCGCCGCGGCCAGGCGCCGCTGGACGCGGCCGGCCTCGGCCAGGGTGGCGCCGAGGCCGCCCAGCTCCTGCGGCACCAGCAGGCGCAGGTATCCGCGCTCGCGCAGCGCGGCGAGGTCCTCGTCGAAGAAGCGGTTCTCGCGGTCGTAGACGGCGGCGCGCTCCCGGATCTCGGCGAGCAGCGCCTCCGGCAGCAGCTCGCGGGCGGCGGCTCCCGGCTCGGTGCCCGGCCCGGCGCCGGGAGCGCCCGCGCCCGTCGGCCCGCTCACTGGAGGCAGCCCGGGCCCAGCAGGGCCTTGAGCGAGGCGTACAGCGCGGCCGACGGGGTGACGGACAAGCGCTTGTCCAGCTGCATCAGCGTGGTGCGGCCGGGCTCCTGCAGGCGCAGGCGGACCTCGCTCGAACCGCGGTTGTCCTCCAGCACGTCCCGCAGCTGCTGGGCGACCTTCTCCGTGGCGCGGCCCGCCGCCAGGGAGATGACCACCGGGCCGTCGGCCCCGCCGCCGGTCTCGGGGATCGTCATCTCCATCACCCGAAGCTCCGGCATGCCCTTGGAGGTGTCCACGCGGCCCTTCATGGAGACGACGAGGTCCTCCGCGAGCTCCGTGGCGACCGTCTGGTACGTCGAGGGGAACAGCAGGCAGTCGATCGACCCCTCGAGGTCCTCGACGGTGGCGATCGCCCACATGTCGCCCTTCTTGGTGGTCTTGCGCTGCAGGGCCGTGATCAGCCCGGCGATGGTGACCATGGCGCCGTCCTCGACCGCGCCCTCGTCGGCGAGCGCGCTGATCGACGTCGAGGAGTTCTGGGCGATGACGTGCTCGAGCCCGTGCAGGGGGTGGTCCGAGACGTACAGGCCCAGCATGTTGCGCTCGAAGGCGAGCTTCTCCTTGCGGTCCCACTCGGGCAGGTCGGGCACGGTGATCGTCGCCGCGGAGCCCGTCTGGGCGCTGGGGTCGTCGCCGAACATGTCCGCGCCGAACAGGTCGTACTGCCCCTGGGCCTCCTTGCGCTTGACGTCGACCACGGCATCGACCGCATCCTCGTGGATCAGCACGAGGGAGCGGCGGTTCGCCCCGAGGGAGTCGAAGGCGCCGCCCTTGATGAGCGACTC
Organism: Brachybacterium phenoliresistens; assembly: GCF_039530785.1. Taxonomy (NCBI): domain Bacteria; kingdom Bacillati; phylum Actinomycetota; class Actinomycetes; order Micrococcales; family Dermabacteraceae; genus Brachybacterium; species Brachybacterium phenoliresistens. The sequence goes on along the minus strand of NZ_BAAAOW010000002.1, from coordinate 349,251 downwards.
GATGGTGCGCTTGTTGCACACCGTGAGCGGCACCTTGTCCAGGAAGTCGGTGAAGGACGTGAAGGCGCCCTTCTCCTCGCGCGCCTGGATGATCGCCTCGACGACGTTCATGCCCACGTTGCGGATGGCCGAGAGCCCGAAGCGGATGTCGTCGCCCACGGCCGAGAAGTACATGTCGGACTCGTTGACGTCCGGGGGGAGCACGGTGATGCCGCGGTGGCGGCAGTCGCCGAGGTACAGGCCCAGGCGGTCGCGGTTCTCCTGGGTGGAGGTGAGCAGCGCCGCCATGTACTCGGTGGGGTAGTTCGCCTTGAGGTACGCGGTCCAGTAGGAGACCACGCCGTAGGCGGCGGAGTGCGACTTGTTGAAGGCGTAGTCGGCGAAGGGCAGCAGAGTCTCCCACAGGGCGCTGACGGCCTCGTCGGAGTATCCGTGCTCCTTCATGCCGGCCTCGAAGGAGACGAACTGCTTGTCCAGCTCGGCCTTCTTCTTCTTGCCCATGGCGCGGCGCAGGATGTCGGCCTGTCCCAGGCTGTATCCGGCGACCTTCTGCGCCGTCTGCATGACCTGCTCCTGGTAGACCAGCACGCCGTAGGTCTCGCCGAGGATCTCCGAGAGCGGCTCCTCCAGCTCCGGATGGATCGGCGTGATCGGCTGCAGGCCGTTCTTGCGCATCGCGTAGTTCGTGTGCGAGCCCATGCCCATCGGCCCGGGACGGTACAGGGCCGAGACCGCGGTGATGTCGCCGAACTGGTCGGGCTTCATCTGGCGCAGCAGCGTGCGCATGCCGGAGCCATCGAGCTGGAACACGCCCAGCGTGTCGCCGCGCTGGAGCAGCTCGTAGGTGGCGGTGTCGTCGAACGGCAGCTGCTCGAGGTCGACGGCCTCCTTGCCGTTCTTGGTGATGTTCTCGACCGCGTCGGAGAGCACCGTGAGGTTGCGCAGGCCCAGGAAGTCCATCTTCAGCAGGCCCAGCGTCTCGCAGGTCGGGTAGTCGAACTGGGTGATGATCTGGCCGTCGGAGGGGCGGCGCATCATCGGGATGATGTCGATCAGCGGGTCGCTGGACATGATGACGGCGCAGGCGTGCACGCCCCAGCCGCGGGTCAGGCCCTCGACGCCGCGGGCGATGTCCACCACCCGACGCACGTCCGGGTCCTCGTCGTGCAGGCGGCGGAACTCCCCCGCCTCGGCGTAGCGCTTGTGCTCCGGGTCGAAGATCCCGGAGATCGGGATGTCCTTGCCCATCACGGTGGGCGGCAGCGCCTTGGAGAGGCGATCGCCCATGGCGTACGGGTAGCCCAGCACGCGCGAGGCGTCCTTGAGGGAGTTCTTCGTCTTCATCACCCCGTAGGTGATCACCTGGGCCACGCGGTCGTCGCCGTACTTGCGGGTGACGTACTCGAGCACCTCGCCGCGGCGGCGATCATCGAAGTCGACGTCGAAGTCGGGCATGGACACGCGGTCGGGGTTCAGGAACCGCTCGAACAGCAGGCCGTGCTCGATCGGGTCGAGGTCCGTGATGCGCATGGCGTAGGCGACCATCGAGCCGGCGCCGGAGCCACGGCCCGGCCCCACCCGGATCCCGTTCTCCTTGGCCCACTTGATGAAGTCGGAGACGACCAGGAAGTAGCCCGGGAAGCCCATCTGCGTGATGACGCCGACCTCGTAGTCCGCCCGCGCGCGGACCTCGTCGGGGATGCCCGCGGGGTAGCGGTACTCCAGGCCCCGCTCGACCTCCTTGACGAACCAGGAGTGCTCGTCCTCGCCCGGCGGGGTCGGGAAGACCGGCATGTAGTTCGCGCCCTCGTCGGTGGTGGTGAAGGCGACGTCCACCATGTCGGCGATGCGCAGCGTGTTGTCGCAGGCCTCGGGCAGCTCGCGGAACAGCTCGCGCATCTCGCGCCCGGACTTGAGGTAGTAGCCCGAGCCGTCGAACTTGAAGCGGCCGGGGGTGTCGAAGGTCGACCCGGAGTTGATGCACAGCAGCGCATCCTGGATCTTGGCGTCCTCCTCGGTGACGTAGTGGAGGTCGTTGGTCGCCACGATCGGGGCGCCGATGGTCCGGGACAGCTCCAGCAGCTCCTTGGTCACGCGCTGCTCGAGGGAGAGCCCGTGGTCCATCAGCTCGATGAAGTAGTTCTCCTTGCCGAAGATGTCCTGGTACTCCCCCGCCGCCTTGACGGCCTCGTCCCAGTGCCCCAGGCGGATGCGGGTCTGCACCTCGCCGGAGGGGCATCCGGAGGTGGCGATGAGGCCCGTGCTGTACTTCTGGATGCTCTCGCGGTCCATGCGTGGCCACTTGCCCATCTGGCCGTCCAGCGAGGCGGTGGAGGCCAGGCGGAAGAGGTTGTGCATCCCCTCGGTGGTGCGCGAGAGCAGGGTCAGGTGGGTGTAGGCGCCGCGCGCGGAGACGTCGTCCCCCGCCTCCTGCTGCTCCTTGGTGCCCCACTGCACACGGGTGCGGTCGTGGCGGCTGGTGCCGGGGGTCACGTACGCCTCGACGCCGATGATCGGCTTGATGCCGGCGGCCTTCGCGGTGCGGTAGAACTCGTAGGCCCCGAAGGTGTAGCCGTGGTCCGTGATCGCGATGGCCTTCTGACCCAGACGTGCGGTCTCGTCGACGAGTTTGCTGATCTTCGCGGCCCCGTCCAGGAGGGAGTAGTCGGTGTGGACGTGGAGGTGCACGAAGTCGTCGGAAGCCATGGTCCAAGCCTAGTCACCGTCCCCCTCCGGCGGGGCCCCCGGGGTCCCGCCGCAGCGGCCGCGAAGGTCACGCCGCGCGTCCGGCGTGTCGCCCGATCCCCGTGATCCGCCGGCCGCCGCCCGCCCGGGGAGCCGGTGCCGGCGAGGGGGCGGACGGCCCGGCGGCGGAGGCGGCCGGCGGTGCGCGGTCAGCGGATCAGCGCGACCCGCCGTCCTCCTCGGCCTGCTGCCCGCGCCGGGTCTCGGCGAGCAGCGTCGCGAGGTAGTCCTGGACGTCCTCGGTGCTCAGCGAGCGCTCGTCGCGCCGCGGCGGGATGCCGCCGACGAAGGCGCCGCCGTGCCAGGCGAGGGAGTCGTCGGGCAGGCTCGGATCGTCGTCGCGCCACAGGTCGATCGGCACGTCGTGGGCGGCGAGGTCGCGGGCGATCTCATCGGCCGCCGCCGCGGAGCCCGAGCGCTGCAGCACGGCCACGAGCAGGGACTGGGCGGCCCAGGCGGAGGCGTCGTCCTGCCCGGGGTCCACGGACTCCTGCACCAGGGCGATGTAGCTGGCGGCCAGCTCGTCGTCCCCGGACTCGTAGTGGTCCTTGGCCACGCGCAGCGCGATCCTCGGCACCAGATGGCGCGCGTCCCACAGCACCGCCGCGCCCACCAGCGCCATGCCGACGCCGGTGGGGAAGTCCGGGTCCAGGGCGATGGGGCTGGCGGGGGTGCGCCCCGCACGGCGGTCGTCATCGGCCTCGAGGTAGGCCTGGGCGGCCTCCTCCACCGCGGTGCGGGCCCGGCCCTCGTCGCGCAGAGCGAGCTCCGCGCCGGCAGGGTCGATGCCCAGGCGCCGCGCCACCCGGGCGAAGGGGAAGTCGGGGCGGGACAGGGCGCTGTCCCGGGAGGCGGACAGGGCGGTGCTCGGCTGCTCGTCGCTCATGCTCCGACGGTATCGCGATCGGCTCCGCACCCGGCGCCGCAGGGGCCTCAGCCCTCGCGCAGGATGCGGAGCGCCTCGGCGAGGTCCTCGGGATAGGACGAGGTGAAGGTGACCTGCTCGCGGGAGATCGGATGCTCGAAGCTGAGCTCGACGGCGTGCAGCCACTGGCGCTCCAGGCCCAGACGGGCCGCGATCGTCGGATCCGAGCCGTAGAGCGGGTCCCCCACCAGCGGATGCCGCATGGCGGAGAAGTGGACGCGGATCTGGTGGGTGCGGCCGGTCTCCAGGTGGATCTCCAGCAGCGCGGCCGAGCGGAACATCTCCTCGACCTCGTAGTGGGTCACCGCGTGCTTGCCGGTGCTCATGACCGCGTACTTGTAGTCGTGGTGCGGGGAGCGGCCGATGGGCGCCTCGATGGTCCCGCGCAGCGGGTCCGGGTGGCCCTGGCACACCGCGTGGTACGTCTTGGAGACGGTGCGGCGGCGGAAGGCGTCCTTGAGCACCGAGTAGGCGCGCTCGGACTTGGCGACGACCATGAGACCGCTGGTGCCCACGTCCAGGCGCTGGACGATCCCCTTGCGCTCGGGCGCACCCGAGGTGGAGATGCGGATGTTGGCCCCGGCGAGATGGCCCAGCACCGTCGGCCCGGTCCAGCCGACGCTGGGATGGGCGGCCACGCCCACGGGCTTGTCGACGACGACGATGTGGTCGTCCTCGAAGACGATGCTCATGCCCTCGACGACCCCGGCGTGGATCTGCGCCGCAGGCCTCGCCGGCGGGATCACCGCGGTGAGCAGGGCTCCGGCCTCGAGGCGGGTCGAGCGGGCGGGCACGGCGCCGTCGATGGTGACCTCGCCGGCCATCACGAGCTCCGCGGCCCGGGTGCGCGAGAGGCCGAACAGCCGCGAGACGCCGACGTCGACCCGCTCCCCCGCCAGCCCGTCGGGCACGGGAAGGGTGCGCTCCTCGCTCATGCTCCGTGCTCCTGGTCAGTCGGGGCCGGGCGGCGGTCCGCCGCGTCCGCGGGGCGGGAGGGGTCCGAGGGCACGCCGATCACGCTGAGCAGGACCAGCAGGATCGCCCCGCCGACCACGCCCATGTCCGCCACGTTGAACACGGGCCAGTTCGGCAGCTGGAGGAAGTCGACGACCTCGCCGCGGAACGGACCGGGCGGGCGCAGCAGCCGGTCATGGATGTTGCCGAGCGCCCCGCCGATGATCAGCCCGAGGCTCAGCGCCCACCAGGGCGAGCGGACCGCGCGGACGGCGAAGACGAGCACGCCCACGCAGATGAGCAGCTGCAGGCAGGTCACCACCGGGGTGGCGCCGGCGCCCATCCCCCAGGCGGCGCCCGAGTTGTACAGCAGGTGCAGCTGGAGGATCTCGCCGAGCAGGGGCTGGGAGCGGCCCAGCGGCAGCGCGGACTCGGCCCAGTTCTTGGTCGCCTGGTCGGCGACGGCGAGGGCGGCGCCGAGCACCAGGACGATCGCCAGGACGGCGGTCAGAGGGAGAGGACGGCGAACGCCGGACGCATCGCGTCCGGCGTTCGCAGGGTCCGTGGCGGAACGGTTCACAGACCGAAGTTCGCCTGCTTGTCCTGCGTCTCGCTGGTGTCGAGATCGCGCAGCTGGTTCTCCAGGTAGTTGCGCAGGCGGTTGCGGTAGTCGCGCTCGAAGGTGCGCAGACCCTCGATCGCCTTCTCCAGCTCCGCCTTCTTGACCTCGAGCGCCTCCAGCGTGGTGCGGGACTTCTCCTCGGCCTCGCCGACGATGCGCTGGTGCTCCTCCTGCGCGGCGTTGATGAGGCGGTCGCGCTCGTCCTCGCCGTTCTTGACGTACTCGTCGTGCAGGCGGTTGGCCAGGGCGATGATGCCGGCGGCCGAGGCGTCGGGGCTCTGGGCTGCGGCGGGCTCGGCCGGGGCCTCCGCGACGGGCTCCTCGGCGGGCTCGGCCGCGGGAGCCTCGGTCTCGGCGACGGCTGCGACGGCGGTGTCCTCGTCCTCGGCGACGGCCGCGGGGGCCTGCGCGGAGGCGGCCGCGGCGGACTCCAGCTCCGCGATGCGGTTCTGGGCCTCCTCGAGCTCCGTGGTCAGGCGCGCGTTCTCGTCGATGAGCTCCTGCAGGCGCGGCAGGACGTCGTTGTCGAGGTAATTGTCGACCTCGTCCATGTCGTAGCCTTCGGAGAACCGCACCGGGGTGAAGCGCTTGTTCAGCAGGTCCTCGGGCATCAGGGCCATGGGGTCACCTTCTCGTCAGTCTTGGTTGTGTGGCGCCTACGTGTGCGCACCTGCGACACAGCGTAGCCGAAAGCGGATCCGATCTCCGCACCGGCCTCTCAGGAAGCGAGGCCCCCGAGCACGGACAGCAGGATGGACCCTCCGAGCAGGAGGATCATCAGGCTCAGGTCCAGGGCCACCGCGCCGAGGCGGATCGGCGGGATGATGCGACGGAGCCCCCGCACCGGTGGGTCGGTGAGGGAGTAGACGAGCTCGAAGAGCACGAGGACCAGGCCCCGCGGCCGGAAATCCCGCGAATAGGCCTGGATCCATTCCAGGATCAGTCGCGCCACCAGCGCGATCATGTACAGCAGCAGCGCGATGTACGCCACCGAGGCGATCAGCTGCACCGGCCCTCAGCTCTGGTTGTAGAAGCTGCTCTCCTCGGCCGTCGCCTCGCCGTCGACCTGGATGAACTCCGGGGACAGGAGGAAGACCTTGGAGGTGACGCGCTCGATGGAGCCGCGCAGCCCGAACACGAGCCCCGCGGAGAAGTCGACCATGCGCTTGGCGTCGCCGTCCTGCATGTCCGAGAGGTTCACGATCACCGGGACACCGTCGCGGAACGACTCGCCGATGGCCTTGGCGTCGTTGTAGGACCGCGGGTGGATGGTCGTGATGCGCGCCATCGTCTCCTCCTGAGAAGGACTCATCGCGACGACATGGTTGCGCCGGATGGGCGTCACCTGAGCCTCGCGCTCCACATGCTGCTCCGGGGCCCGCTCGGTGCGGCGCGCCGCCGGCGCGTCGTCGCGGACGTCCCGCTCGTCGTCGTAGTAGTCCTCGTCGACCTCGTTCGCGAGGCCGAGTGCGACCATCGCGTTGTGCCACGTGCCCATGGGCAGATCTCCCAGTCTGTCTTCATTCCGCTGACGGGATCCCGGGGAAGCACGGGGAGTGCGTGGGGACCCTTCCCATGGAACGTACCGGAGCGATGCATATCCCGCGTGGAGGCGCACGGCGTGTCGTCCGCAGGATCCCGGCGTGTCCTCGTGATCCGTGCCGCGCGGGCGATCGCGTCAGGCCCGGCGGATGACGCCCGCGAAGCGCCCCGTGGTGCCCTCGCGCCGGTACGAGAAGAAGCGCGGGTCCTCGAGGGTGCACGGGGCCTCGACCGCGACGGCGGAGGCGGGCACCCCGGCGAGCTCGAGGGCTCGCACGGCGCCCGCCCGCAGGTCCAGGGCCGGGGTGCCCCAGCGGGTGCGCGCGCAGATGCCGTCCAGGACCGCGGCGGACTCCTCCTGCATGGCGGCGGGCACCTCGTAGCAGTCCCCGCAGATGCTCGGCCCGATGCTCGCCCGGATCCGGGAGGGGACGGCGCCCAGCGCCGCCATGGACTCCACGGTGCGCTGGAGCACGCCGTCGAGCAGGCCGCGACGGCCCGCATGGGCGGCGCCGATCACGCCGGAGGCCGCGTCGCTCAGCAGCACGGGCAGGCAGTCGGCCACCATGATCAGCAGCGCCACGTCGCGGCGGGAGGTCACCAGCGCATCGGCGGGGATCACGGGGACCGGGCCGTCGGCGGGCAGGACGTGCACCTCGGCCGAGTGGATCTGATCGACCGCGGCCAGGGGCGCGCCCATCTCCGCGCGGAGCAGGTCGCGGTTGCGGCGCACGGCGGACTCCTCGTCCCCCACGTGCAGGGCGAGGTTCAGGCTGTCGTAGGGCGCCGCGCCGATGCCGCCCGCCCGGGTGGTGAACAGGGCGCGGGCCCCGCGCAGATGCGGGGCCCGCAGGACGGCATCGGCCGGGAGCGTCACTTCAGGAACGACGGCAGGTCGAGATCGTCGTCGCCCTCGGGCTCCTGGATGCGCGGGGGACGCACCGGCTGGGGCGAGGCGGGCTGGGCCTGCTGCGCCGGCCGCTCGGCGGACTCGGCCTCGGCCGGGTCCAGCACCTCGGTCGCCGGCTCGGGGCTGGGCTGGGGCGCGGACGCCGGGCGCGGCGGCACCGCCTGCTGCTCCTGCGGGGAGGGCGTGAAGGTCTGCTGGGGCGTGCCCCAGGAGCCGGAGAACGCCCCGGCGCCGGCACCGCGGGACTCCTGCTGCTCGGACCGGCCCAGAGCGGGCCGCGGCTGCGTCTCGGTCCGGCGGGGCTCGCTGCGCTGCGGGATCGCTGCGGGCTGCGCCGTCTGGCGCGGGCTGGGGCCGCCGGACTCGAAGCCCGCCGCGATCACGGTCACGCGGACCTCGTCGCCCAGGGCGTCGTCGATCACGGAGCCGAAGATGATGTTCGCATCGGGGTGGGCGGCCTCCTGCACCAGGCGGGCGGCCTCCGAGACCTCGTAGAGGCCGAGGTCGCTGCCGCCCTGGATGGACAGCAGCACGCCGTAGGCGCCGTCGATGGAGGCCTCCAGCAGGGGGCTCGAGACCGCGAGCTCCGCCGCCTGGAGGGCGCGGTCGTCCCCGCGGGCCGAGCCGATCCCCATCAGCGCGCTGCCCGCGCCCTGCATCACGGACTTCACGTCCGCGAAGTCGAGGTTGATCAGACCCGGGGTGGTGATGAGGTCGGTGATGCCCTGGACGCCGGAGAGCAGGACCTGGTCGGCGGACTTGAAGGCGTCGAGCATCGAGACCTGCTTGTCGGCGATCGACAGCAGGCGGTCGTTGGGGATGACGATGAGGGTGTCGACCTCGGCCTGGAGGGCGGCGATGCCGGACTCGGCCTGGGTCGAGCGGCGACGGCCCTCGAAGGTGAACGGACGGGTGACCACACCGATGGTCAGCGCGCCCAGGCTGCGGGCGATGTTCGCCACGACCGGCGCACCGCCGGTGCCGGTGCCGCCGCCCTCGCCGGCGGTCACGAAGACCATGTCGGCGCCGCGCAGCACCTCCTCGATCTCCTCGGCGTGGTCCTCCGCCGCCTTCTTGCCGACCTCCGGGTCGGCGCCGGCGCCGAGGCCGCGGGTGATCTCCTTGCCGACGTCGAGCTTGACGTCGGCGTCGGACATCAGCAGCGCCTGCGCGTCGGTGTTGATGGCGATGAACTCGACGCCCTTGAGACCGGATTCGATCATGCGGTTGACGGCGTTCACACCGCCGCCGCCGATGCCGACGACCTTGATGACTGCGAGGTAGTTCTGTGATCCGGTCACGTTCGGGTCCTTGCTCTCGATGTCTGTGCTGATGGGAGCGGTGCGGGGCCGTCCGCTCGACCCCGGTGCCAAACCCTCGACCTCGAGTTGAGGTTCAGGTTCATACGTTCTCATCCGTGCTTCTGACGCTATGGACGCCGCGCACCCGGCGCAAACACCTCGCGCGCGTGTCGGCAGGAAATACGGTGAGGGAATTCCCGGGCGCGGTCGGCGCCCGGTCAGCGGGTGACGGGGGCGACCGGGGAGGACACGTCGATCACCGTTCCCGGCTGCCCGAGGAGGGCGGCGACGACCTGGGCCTTGAGCTCCGCGTCCTGCGCATCGCCCCACACGACCGTCTTCTGCCCCTCCCCCACGGCGACGGTCAGGGTGACGTCGGAGCGGGAGGACGCGGAGATGGCGCTGGTGGACCCGCGCAGGTCCGCGGGCAGCTCCGCGAGCACCTCGAGCATCGCGTCGGTGGCGCCCTCAGGATCCTTGGAGCCGGTCGCGACGGTCAGCGGCACCAGCGTCGCGCCCTCGGCCGCCTCGGGCGGGAGCTGCTCCCCCTCGGCGTCGACCACCGCGGTGCCGCCGTCGGCGGTCGCGACCGTCGCGATGGGCGTGCGCTCGCGCACCGTGACGCGGAGCCCGTCGGGCCAGGTGCGCTCCACGGAGGCGCTCGCCACGCCGGGGATCGCCTCGGCCTCCGCCGTGATCCGCCCGGAGGGGACGCGCAGGATGCTCGTGCCGAGCGCCGGCTCGGCGGCACGGCGCACGGCCTGCGCATCGACGTAGCCGGTCCCGGCGATCTCGACGTCCGCGACCCGGAAGGCGGGGGCGTACAGGAGCACGCCGACCGCCGCCAGGACCAGCACCAGCAGCCCCGCGGAGACGGCGAGGATCGTGCGGCGGCGCCGCAGCCACGGCCGCGGGGTCACCAGGGAGCGGAAGCGATCCGCCGCCGGGACGACGCGTCGCGGCCCCTCCGGGGCCGCCTCCGGAGAGGCCGGGGTCCGGGCCGCCGGGGACGCGGGAGTCCGGACGGATGCGGGGGCGGCGGCCCGGGCCGCCATGGGGCGCACCGGCGCCTCGGACCGGCCGGTCGACGGCGCGGCGCGCCGGGCCGTCGGCTCGGCAGGGCGGGCCGTCGGCTCGGCGGGGCGGGCGGGCTCGGCGGGGCGGGCGGGCTCGGCGGGGCGGGCGGGCTCGGCGCGGCGGGGCGTCGGCTCCGTGCGGCGCGCGGGCTCGGCGCGGCGCATCGGCCGCTCGGCGCGGCGCGGGGCTCCGGGCCTGCGGGGCGGCCTGCGGGAGCTCACGCCGCCGTCTCCGGGGTGCCGCGCAGCGCCGCGAGCACTCCCGGGGTGTCCTCGACGATGTCGCCGGCGCCGAGCAGGAGCACGACGTCCCCGTCCCGGGCCTCGGCGGCCACGAGGGCGCCGATCCCGGCACGGTCCGCGACCTCGACCAGGTGCCCGCGCGTGCCGTGCCCGGTGATGGTGCCGGCCGTGACGGTGGGGTCGGGGTCCTCGCGCGCGCCGTAGACGGGCAGCACCCAGGCGCGGTCGGCCAGCTCGAGCGCGGCGGCGAACTCCGCGGCGAAGTCCCGGGTGCGGGAGTACAGGTGGGGCTGGAAGACGACCAGGACCCGGCCGCCGCGGCCGGCGGCGTCCACGATCCCGCGGGCCGCCTGGACGGTGGCCTCGACCTCGCGCGGATGATGGGCGTAGTCGTCGTACACGGCCACGCCGGCCTCCGTGCCGCGCAGGTCGAAGCGGCGCGCGGCCCCGCGGAAGGCGGCGAGACCGGCGGCGAGGTCGTCGAGGGCGGCCTGCGGATCCGCGAGGGCGGCGGCGGCGATCGCCCCGAGGGCGTTGAGGACGTTGTGGTGACCGGCGACCGCGAGGTCGAGCGCCAGCTCCCCGCCGGGGGCCGCGACGCGGGCGCGGGCTCCCGCGGTGGTGCTCTGCTCGGAGACCAGGCGCCAGTCGGCCTGCTCGGCGGCGCCGTAGGTCGCCACCGCGCCCCCGGCCGCGCGCACCCGCGCACCGAGCGCCGCGGCGCCGGGGTCATCGGCGCACACCACCAGGGTGCCGCCCGGGGCGATGCGCGCGGCGACCGCGTCGAAGGCCGCGGTGAGGTTCGCCGGCGTGCCGTGGAAGTCGAGGTGATCGGGCTCGAGGTTGGTGACCACGAGCACGCGGGGACGGAAGGCGAGGAAGGAGCCGTCGGACTCGTCGGCCTCGACCACGGCCGGCGCCGGCCGGTCCGTCCGTCCGGCGGCCGGGTCCGCGCCGAAGCCGGCGTTGCGGCCGAGGTCGGGGACCGCGGCGCCGAGGGCCCAGGCGGGGTCGTGCCCGGCCCCGCGCAGGGCGAGGGTGGCCATGGCCGTCGTGCTGGTCTTGCCGTGGGTCCCGGCGACGGCGATCAGGGGGCGCCGGCCGAGCAGGCCCTCGAGGGCGGCGGCACGATGGATGACGGGGATCTGCCGCTCGCGGGCGGCGATCACCTCGGGATTGTCGGGACGCACCGCGGTGGAGACGACGACCAGGTCGGTGTCCGGGGCGAGGGTCTCGGCGCGGAAGCCGATCACGATGCGCGCGCCGGCCTCCTGCAGGGGGCCGATGAACTGGCCGTCCTGGGAGTCGGAGCCGCTGACCCGCAGCCCGGCCTCGAGGGCCAGGCGCGCCACCGCGGACATCCCGGCCCCGCCGATGCGCACCACGTGGATGCTGCGGACGTCCTGCTCCGCGGCCGCGGGCCAGTCATCGCGGGTGATCACGTCACCGGGACGGAGGATGGTGCGCACCTGCGGCGCGGGGGCATCGGCGGGGGCGGGCGCGGGTTCGGTCATGGCAGAAACGGTATCGCTCGGGCGCAGCGGGGACGCTCAGGCTCCCCGTGCGGCGCCGATCACGATCGCGGCCATCTGCTCGGCGGCGTCGGCGATCCCGAATCCGCGCGAGCGCTCGGACATCTCGGCGAGGCGGTCGGCATCGCGCAGCAGCGGCAGCACCGTCCCGGTGACGACGCCCGGGGTCATCTCGGCGTCCGGGACCATCAGCGCGCCGCCGGCGGAGACGACGTCCTGGCCGTTCAGGGCCTGCTCGCCGTTGCCGATCGGCAGCGGGACGAACACCGCGGGCAGACCCACGGCGGTCACCTCGCACACGGTCCCGGCGCCGGAGCGCGTGATGGCGAGGTCCGCGGCGGCGTAGGCGTCCTCCATGGCCTTGACGTACTCGAGGACCCGGTAGCCCTCCTCCTCGGCGAGATCGGCCTTGCCCTTCCCGGTCACGTGCAGCACCTGCACGCCGGCGTCCAGCAGGGCGGTGCGGGAGGCGTGCACGGTCTCGTTGATCCGCTGCGCTCCCAGCGAGCCGCCGGTCACCAGCAGCACGGGACGCGAGGGATCGAGCCCGAAGGAGCGCACGGCATCCGCGCGGCGCTCCTCCCGGTCCAGGTGCGCGATGCCGGGCCGCATCGGCATGCCGATGCGGCGGGCTCCGGGCAGAGGGGTGGCGTCGAAGGCGGTGAGGACCGCCGCGGCGCGGCGGGCGCCGAGCCGGTTCGCCAGGCCCGGGCGACGGTTGGCCTCGTGGACGATCAGCGGGATCCCTGCGGCGGCGGCCGCGAGGTAGGCCGGCGGGCAGACGTAGCCGCCGAAGCCGGCCACCGCCTCGATGCGCCGTTCCCGCAGCAGGCGGCGCACCGCGCCGATGGTGCCGCCGAAGCGCATCGGGAAGCGCAGCGCGTCCAGGTCCGGCCGGCGGGGGAAGGGCACCTTGGGGATGGTGATCAGCTCGAAGCCGGCCTCGGGCACGAGATCGGCCTCGAGCCCGTCGGCGGTGCCGAGGACGAGGATCTCCGCCTCGGGCTCGCTGCGGCGGATGCGGTCCGCGACGGCGAGCAGCGGGGAGACGTGCCCCGCGCTCCCTCCTCCGGCGAGCAGGATGCGGGGTGCGGTCATCGGCGTCCTCCCGAACGGCGCGAGGTGCGGCGCGAGGATCTCGGCGCCGCGGCGGATCCCGCTGAGCGGGATGTGGACTTCGTCGGGCGCGGCGTCGCGGAGCGGCCCGCGCGGGTGCGGTGCGCGGCAGCGCCCGCCGGGCTCCCGGAACGGCCTCGCCCGGGCAGCCGGGCGAGCAGGCGGGACAGCGCGGAGGGGCGGCGGGGCCGCGCGGAGCGCTCGGACTGCGAGGCGGGCATGACCGTCAGCGAGGTGCGCACGGAGCCGATCCGGGCCGAGATCGCCTCCTTCGCCCCGGGCTCGTGCCGGGCGAAGGACAGCAGGATCCCCAGCGCCATCATCGAGGCCACCAGGGCGGAGCCGCCGGAGGAGATGAACGGCAGCGGCACGCCGAGCACGGGCAGCAGCCCGGTGACCACCATCATGTTCACCAGGGCCTGTCCGAGGAGCCAGGCGCTGATGCCGCCGATGGTGATCTGGACGAAGGCGTCGTCGATGCGGGTGATCATGCGGAACAGCACCAGGGCCAGGAGGGCGAACACGGCGACCACGCTGAGCGTGCCGATCAGGCCCAGCTCCTCGCCGATGATCGCGAAGATGAAGTCGTCCTGCGCGGCGGGCAGGCGGCCCCACTTCTGCGCGGACTGGCCGAGGCCCTTGCCCCACCAGCCGCCCTCGGCCAGGGCCTGCAGGCCGATGTTCGACTGGTCGCAGGTGGCTCCCTCGCAGGTGCCGTGGAGCCAGCTCGAGATGCGACGCATGCGGTTGGCGCTGGTGACCGTCAGGGCGATCACGCCGATCGTGCCGACGCCGGCGACGAGGGCGAACCAGCGCCGCGGCACGCCCGCGACCCACATGGAGCCGGCCACCAGCATGGCCATCACCAGCATGGTGCCGAGGTCGTGGCCCAGGACCACGAGGCCGAGGGACAGCATGACCACGGGCACCAGCGGGACGATCAGGTGGAAGGGCCGGCTCAGCAGGGGGCGCTTCACGGCCAGCAGCGCGCCGAGCCAGACGGCGAGGGCGAGCTTCAGCATCTCGGAGGGCTGCAGGGTCTGCCCGCCGACGACGATCCAGTTGCGGTTTCCGTAGACCTCCCAGCCGAGCGGGCTGAACACCAGCAGCTGGAGCAGCACCCCCAGCATCAGGGCCGGCCAGGCCAGGCGCTTGTACCAGCTCGGCGGCAGGATCGCGGCGACCAGCAGCCCGGCCAGGCCGATCAGGGCGAAGCGTCCCTGCCGGAAGAGCCCGGCGTAGCCCGACTCCCCCTTGGCGATGTTGATGACGGCCGAGCTCGAGAGCACCATGACCAGCCCCAGGCACACCAGGATCGTCCCGATGGCGATGAGCGCATAGAAGTCCAGCGCCGGCGACCTCGTCCAGGCGGCGACGCCGGCGCGGACGCGGGCGCCGATGTCCCCGAGGGGGCGCTCCTCGTCCGGTCGCACGACCGCGGTGGAGCGCTTGCGGGTCTCCTGGGTCGTCACCGTGCCTCCTTGGCCGCAGCGGTCCGGGCGGACTCAGCCGTCCGCATGGGCGATCTCCCGCGCGGCGGCGGCGAACAGGTCGCCGCGCTCCGCGTAGTTCGCGAACTGGTCCATCGAGGCGGCGGCCGGCGCCAGCAGCACCACGTCCCCGTCCCCCGCGAGCGAGCGGGCGGCGCGGACGACGCGGCGCATGTACTCCGCGCGGCCCTCCGCGTCGCCAGTGTGCCCCGGATCGGGGCGCTCGAGCGGGAGGGCGGGGGCGTGTCGGGCCAGGGCGTCGCGGAAGGGCGCATCGTCCTCGCCGATCAGCACCACGCCGGTCAGACGCCCGGAGACGGCCTCCACCAGGGAGTCGACGTCGGCCCCCTTGGTCAGCCCGCCGGCGATCCAGACGATCCGCTCCGCGGAGACGAGGGAGGCGCGTGCGGCATCGGGGTTGGTGGCCTTGGAGTCGTCCACGTAGACCGTCCCGCCGCCGGTGGCCACGACCTCCGCGCGATGGGCGCCGGCGCGGTAGCTCCGCAGGCCGTCGCGGACGGCCTCCTGGGGGACGCCGTGGGCCCGGGCGAGCGCGGCGGCCGCGAGGGCGTCCAGCACGATGTGCGGCGGCGCGCCCTGCGGCCCCAGATGGGCGAGGTCCGCGAGAGTGCCGAGCTCCGCGGCGCGGGTGCGGCGGTCCTCGATGAAGGCGCGGTCCACGAGCATGCCCTCGACCACGCCGAGCTCCGAGAGGCCGGGGCTGCCCAGGCCGATGCCGACGGCGCGCGCGCCCTCCTGGACATCGGCCTCCTCGACGAGATCTCGGGTCGTCTCGTCCGCGGTCGCGTAGACGCAGGCGGTGCGCACGCCCTCGTAGATGCGGCCCTTCGCGGCCGCGTACGCGGCGAACGACCCGTGCCAGTCCAGGTGGTCCTCGCTGAGGTTCAGCACCACGGCGGATTCGCACTGCAGGTGCTGCGTCCAGTGCAGCTGGAAGCTGGACAGCTCGACGGCGAGGACGTCGAAGCCCTCGGGATCCAGGGCGGCCTCGATCACCGGCAGGCCCACGTTCCCGCAGGCGACCGCGCGCAGGCCGGCGGCCTGCAGGATCGACTCGAGCATGGTGACCGTGGTGGTCTTGCCGTTGGTGCCGGTCACGCCCAGCCAGGCGGGGCCGTCGGCGGGCTGCATGCGGCGGGCCAGCTCGACCTCGCTCCAGATCGGCACGCCGTCGGCCGCGGCCTGCGCCAGCAGGGGCTGGTCGGGGCGCCATCCGGGAGAGGTGACCACGAGGTCCACGGGGTCGCCCGCGGGCAGCGCCCGGGTGTGCTCGGGTCCGAGCAGGGCGCGCAGGCCGAACACCTCGAGGATGCGGGCCTGCTCGCGGGCGCGCTCGGTGTCCGCGGCGTCCACGACGGTGACGCGGGCGCCGCGCTGGAGGGTCTGGTCGGCCACGGCGTAGCCGGAGACGCCGAAGCCGGTGACGAGGATGTGCAGTCCGGACACGTCCATCCCCGGCCAGGGGCGGTCCTCCGCCCTGCGGGGGTCGTTCCCGGCGCGACGGGACGCGGCCATCTCGGGCTCGGGAGAGGCGGTCATGAGCTCAGCCTGGGGAGGGCCTCGAGGTAGAACAGGCCCAGCCCGACCGCGGCGAGCAGGCCCGCGACGATCCAGAAGCGCACGACGATGGTGACCTCGTTCCACCCCAGCAGCTCGAAGTGGTGCTGCAGCGGCGCCATGCGGAACACCCGCTTGCCGGTCGTCTTGAAGCTGACCACCTGGATGATCACGGAGAGGGAGATGGCCACGAACAGCCCGCCGATGATCGCGCCGACGATCTCCGTGCGCGAGACGATGGTCAGGCCCGCGAGGGCGCCGCCGAGGGCGAGGGAGCCGGTGTCGCCCATGAAGATCTTCGCGGGCGAGGTGTTCCACCACAGGAAGCCGACGCAGGCCCCGATGATCGCGGAGCAGACCACGGCGGTGTCCAGCGGGTCGCGGGCCGTGTAGCAGTGGGGGGCGCCGGCGGCCAGGTCCAGTCCCTCCGCGCAGCCCTGGCGCCACTGCCAGAAGGAGATCAGCAGGTAGGCGGCGGCGAACAGGATGGTCGCGCCGCTGGCCAGGCCGTCCAGGCCGTCGGTGAGGTTCACGCCGTTGGACCAGGCGGCCACGAGGAAGTTCGCCCAGATCGCGAACAGGATGAAGCCGACCACGGTGCCGCCGAAGGCGAGGTCGAGCCAGGGGATGTCGCGCACGAAGGAGATCTGCGTGGAGGCGGGCGTGTTCCCGTGGCTGTCGGGGAACAGCAGCGCCAGGACCGCGAAGACGGTCGCCACCAGGAACTGGCCGATGAGCTTGGCCCGGGGGCGCAGGCCCAGGCTGCGCTGCTTGGAGATCTTCAGGTAGTCGTCGAGGAAGCCGACGAAGCCCAGGCCGACCATGAGGAACAGCACCAGCAGCACCGAGACCGACGGCCAGGTCTGGGTGACCGCGTGGGAGATGAGGTACCCCAGCACCGTCGCGAGGATGATCGCGACGCCGCCCATGGTGGGGGTGCCGCGCTTCGTCGAGTGCGAGGTCGGGCCGTCGTCGCGGACGAACTGCCCGTAGCTGCGGCGCACCAGCAGCTTGATGTACTGCGGGGTGCCGAGGATGGAGAGCACGAAGCTTCCGATTCCCGCGATGATGATCGCGATCATGCCGGGGTGTCTCCTTGGTCGGGGCGTTCGCCGGTGGCTCGGGTCGCGCCGTCGGAGGCGACCTGGTGCAGATGGTCCAGCAGGCGCGGGCCGAGGGTCCGCAGGCCCGCGTCACGGGAGGACTTCAGCAGGACCACGTCGCCGTCGCGCACCTCTCGTTCTAGCACAGCCATGGCCTCGTCGAGCGTCGCGACATACTCCGACTCCCCGCCGAAGCTGCCCTCGAGGCAGGCCCCCTGGTGGATGGGTGCGGCGCCCGCGCCGACCACGATCAGGCGGGAGACGTTCAGCCGCACGGCCAGGCGCCCGATCTCGTCGTGCAGACGGATGGAGTCCGCGCCGAGCTCGCGCATCTCGCCGAGCACCGCGATGGTCCGATGGCCGCGGCCGAGATGCGCGAGGGTCTTCAGCGCGAGCCGCATGGAGTCGGGGTTGGCGTTGTACGCGTCGTTGACCACGAGCACTCCCCCGGCGCTGCCCGTCTCCATGCGCTGGCCGGAGAGCGGCTCGGCGGTGCTGAGCACCGCGGCGGCCCCGGCGAGATCGGCCCCGGCCATGAGCGCGGCCGCGGCGGCGGCCAGCGCGTTGAGGATCTGGTGCTCGCCGAGCATGCGCATGCTCACCGGTGCCGTCCCGGCGGGGACGATCGTGCCGTCGGCCCGCTCCAGGTCGCGCTGCAGCTCGAGGGTGAAGGCGGGGCGGGCCAGCTCGTCCAGGCGGATGTCGCGGGCGCGCAGATCGCCCAGGTCCAGTCCCCAGGTGATGACGGGGGCGCTGGTCCGCGAGGCCATCTCGGCCACGCGGGTGTCCTCCGCGGCGAGCACGGCGCGGCCGTGCGGGGGGAGCGCCTCGACGATCTCGCCCTTGGCCCGGGCGATCGCCTCGACCGACCCGAACTCGCCCAGGTGGGCGGTGCCCACGTTGAGCACGAGGGACACGTCCGGCGGGGCGATGCGCGTGAGGTGGGCGATGTGCCCGACCCCGCGCGCCCCCATCTCGAGCACCAGGAAGCGGGTCCGGGAGTCCAGGGAGAGCACGGTCAGCGGCAGGCCCAGCTCGTTGTTCGGGCTCCCGGCGGGGGCGACGGTGGGGCCCAGCGGCTCCAGGAGGCGGCCGATGAGGTCCTTGGTGCCCGTCTTCCCGGCGCTGCCGGTCACGGCGATCACGCGCAGCTCGGGGGCGAGCTCGCGGGCGCGCGCGAGCTGGACGCGGGCGAGCTCGCTCAGCGCCGCCTCGACGTCGTCGACGCGGACGGCGGGGACCGGGACGTCCTCGCTCACCAGGGCCAGCGCGGCGCCTGCCGCGTGCGCGGCCTCCGCGAAGCGGTGCCCGTCCACGTGCTCACCCGCGAAGGCGGCGAACAGGTCGCCGGCCTCGACGGCCCGGGAGTCGATGCGGGCGCGCCCGGTCACGGTCTCGGTACCGGCGGCCCCTCCGATCAGGGTCCCCCCGGTGATGCGGGCGATCTCCGCCGCGTCGGCAGTCAGCATCCCAGCGTCTCCGTCCCGGTCCTCGTGCTCCCGGTCAGGGATGCGCGCAGGACCTCACGATCATCGAACGGATGGACGATACCGCCGATGTCCTGACCGGTCTCCGCCCCCTTGCCCGCGACGAGGATGGTGTCCCCCACATCGGCGATGCCGACGGCCAGGGCGATGCCCTCGGCGCGCCCGGCCACCTCGTGGACCTGGGCCGATGCCGCATCGGGCACGCCGGCGAGCAGCGCGCGACGGATCTCCGCGGGATCCTCGCTGCGCGGGTTGTCGTCCGTGACGACGACCACGTCGGCGAGCCGCGCGGCGACCTCCCCCATCAGGGGGCGCTTGCTGCGGTCGCGGTCCCCGCCCGCACCGATCACGGCGATCACGCGCCCGGAGCCGGCGACGGATCGCAGCGAGACGAGCGCCTGCTCGAGGGCATCCGGCGTATGCGAGAAGTCGACGATCCCGCGCACCGGCGACTCGGCCACGAGCTCCATGCGCCCGGGGACGGTGCCCTCGGCGGCGAGCGCGCGGTGCACGGCCTCGCCGTGCACGCCGATGGTTTCGAGCATCAGCACCACGGCGACGGTGTTGGCGACGTAGTGGCGGCCCGGCAGCGGGGAGCGCAGGGGGACGTCCGGCGACGCGCCGTCCCGCTCGAGCAGGAAGCGGCTGCCGAATCCGTCGGCGCGCAGATCGCGCACCCGGGCATCGGCGGGAACGTCCTCGCGGGTCGTGTAGGTGGTCACCGGGATGCTCGCCTGCGCGGCGAGGCGGCGGCCCCATGCGTCGTCCACGCAGACGATCCCCCGACGGGCGTGCGCGGGGGTGAACAGCTGCGCCTTGGCCTGGAAGTAGGACTCCATGTCGCCGTGGAAGTCCAGGTGGTCCTGGCTGAGGTTGGTGAAGCAGGCGACGTCGAACACCACCCCGTCGGCGCGGTGCAGGACCAGGGCGTGGCTGGAGACCTCCATCGCGCAGGAGCCGACCCCCTGCTCGACCATGCGCGCCAGGATGCCGTGGACCTCGGGGGCCTCGGGGGTGGTCCGGACGGTGGCGACGGCGTGCTCGGTGCCGTCGTCCCCGACGAAGCTCGTGCCGCTGGTGCCGATCACCCCGCTGCTGCGGCCCAGGGCCAGCAGGGTGCGGTGCGCCATGGTGGTCACGGAGGTCTTGCCGTTGGTCCCGGTGACCGCGAGGGTGGCCAGGCGCTCGGCGGGCTCCCCGTACACGGCGGCGGCCGCCTGCGCGGTCGCCGCCCGCGGGTCCTGGATCACCAGCGCCGGGAGACCCGCGTCCGCGCAGCGCTGCGCGCCCTGCGCATCGGTCAGGGCGCAGGCCGCGCCGCGGGAGGCCGCCTGGTCGGCGAAGTCGGCGCCGTGGGCGCGGGCTCCCGGAAGGGCCGCCCAGAGGTCCCCGGGACGCACCGACCGGGAGTCCAGCGTGATCCCGGTGATCGGCGCGCGGGGCGCGGGCCCCTGGAGGCGGGCGCCGATGCGCCCGGCGAGATCGGCCACCGGGAGCGGAGCCGTCTCGCGCGGGCGCGGGGGCTCTGGCGAGGCGTGAGCTGTCATCGACGGGTCACCATTCGTTCTTCAGGGTGCGCGGGGCCACGCCGGTCGGCGCGATGCCCTGGTTCTGCAGGGCATACTCCATCAGCTGGCTGAACGCCGGCGCCGCGGCGCGCGCTCCGGAGATGAAGGTCGGCAGCCCGTAGACGAACACGCCGATGACGAGCTCGGGGTCGTCGGCCGGGGCGAAGCCGATGAAGGACGCGGTGTAGGTGCCGTCGCCCACCTGCGCCGTCCCGGTCTTCCCGGCCACGGCGTAGTTCTTCACGGCGGCGGCGCTCGTCTCGTCGTCCGCCGCGTTGTCCATGAGCTCGACCATCGTGTTCGCGGTCTCGGAGGAGACGACGCGGGTCTGCTCGGGCTGGCCGAGGCTGCGGATGCTGCCGTCGTCCTCGCGCACACCGGAGACCAGGGTCGGCTCGACGCGCACGCCGTCGTTGGCGAAGGTGCCGACCGCGGCGACCATCTGCAGCGCCGTGACGGAGTAGGCCTGGCCGAACGAGGTCGTGTACCGGTCGCGGCCCTTCCAGTCCTCGGCCGGATGGAGGATGCCGGCGGACTCGCCCGGCAGGTCCACGCCGGTCTTCTCGCCCAGCCCGAACTTGCGCAGGTAGTCGTAGCGGGTCTGCGGGTCCAGGGTCTCGGAGATCTGGACCGTGCCCACGTTCGAGCTGTTCTTCAGGACCCCCGCGAGGGTCAGGTGCTGCTCCTCGTGGTAGTGGGAGTCCTTGATGCGGTGGCCGTCGAAGTACTTCTCGTAGGGCACCACGTACTCCGACTCGGGCGTGACCGTGCCCTCCTCGAGGGCGGCCGCCATGGTGAACAGCTTGCCGGTGGAGCCCGGGGCGAAGACGTCGGAGATCGAGTGGTTGCCCAGGTAGTCGTCGGCCCCGGGGGCGTTCGGGTCGTAGGTCGGGTAGTCCGCCAGGGCATAGACCTCCCCGGTGCGCGCGTTGTAGACGACCGCGCTCCCGCTGGTGCCGCCCTTCTCCTGGACCGCCGCGGCGACGATCTGCTGCGCCTTCCACTGCAGGTCGCGGTCGATGGTCAGCACGACGTCCTGGCCGTCCACGGCCGGGGTGGTCTTGGTCTGGCCGGTGGGGATGATCTGCCCGCCCGCGCCGCGCTCGTAGGTGATCGAGCCGTCGGAGCCGCTGAGGTAGTCGTCGTAGGAGTACTCGACGCCGGCGAGGGGGTCCCCCTCGGAGCCGACGAAGCCCAGGATGTTCCCGCCGACGGGGCCCGCCGGATAGATCCGGTCGGAGACCCGGTCCGAGCCGATGCCGGGGATCTTCAGCGAGATCACCGCGTCCCGCACGGCGGGCTCCACGTTCTTGTCGAGGTAGAGGAACCCGCGATCGCCCGTGAGGGTCTTCTCGGTGTCGGCGACCGACCAGCCCAGCAGCGGGGCGAGCTGCTGTGCGGCGGCCTTGACGCCCTTCACCTCGGCGTCCTTGTCCTTCGCGAGGTACTCCACCACCTGCTTCTGGTTCACCCACAGGTCGTAGCGCTCCACGCTGCTGGCGAGGACCTCGCCGTCGCGGTCGGTGATCTCGCCGCGCAGCGCGCCGATGGTCCGCTCCGTGGTGCGCGCCTTGACGGCCTCCTGGGCGCGGGCGCTGGCGTCCAGCCCCTGCACCCAGATGAGGCGCCCCGAGAGCGCCATCACGGCCACCAGCATCATCGCCACGAGGAAGCGGTGGCGCACGGCCGGGGTCCCGACCTTCGCCGTCGGGACCAGACCGGCCCCGCGACGGCCGCGCGGGCGCCGCCCGCGCGGGCCCGCACCGTCCCCGCGGCGCGGGGCGGACCCGGCTCCCGACCCGCGGCCTCGGCCGCTCGAGCTCTTCCTGCGGCGCTCCGGCGTCGTTCCGCGCTGTGCCATCTCAGGCTCCCTCGTTGCCCATTCCGTGGTAGTCCGGGGTCTGGTCGTAGATCCGTGCCGGCGGGACGATCGCCGGGGTCAGCTCCGTGCTCGTCTCGGAGGCGGCAGCTCCCTCCTCGCTGCTGCCCTCCTCGCCCTGGCCGATGACGGTGCCGGTGGCCAGGTCGATGTAGCTGGGCTCGGTGACCGGCACCATGCCCAGCTCCTTGGCCCTCTTCTCGAGCTCCTGCGGCGTGCCCAGCCGCTCGTTCTGCTCGGCGAGGGCCTGCTGCTGCTCCGTCAGGCGCTGCGACTGGTTCTGCAGGCGCGTGATCTGGTAGCTCTGATCGGACATCTGGATGTTCAGGATCAGCACCGCCGCCAGCGCCGTGACGACGATCAGGGTGCACAGGACCGCGAACGGCACCGAGCTGCGCCCCGGATCGGGGCGGGCCACGACCGCGAGGCGCGGGCGCGCCGCGGGGGCGAGGGTGTCGGGGGCGGTGGCGCGGAGGGCGGTGGTGCGTGCCATGTGCGGGCTTCCTGACGGATGGTGCGTGGTCGGTGGCGGCGGAGGGGGCGTCAGATGTCCGGTCGGGACCGGACGACGGCCCGCAGCCGCACCGAGGCGGAGCGGGCATTGCGGGCGATCTCCTCGTCATCGGCGCGCAGCGCGCCGCGGACGAGGTTCTCGAAGCGGGGGCGGTGCTCCTCCAGCTCGACCGGCAGGCCGGGCGGGGCCGTGGAACGGGTTGCCCGGGTCAGGGCCGTCTTCACCAGACGGTCCTCCCCCGAGTGGTACGACTCGACGACCAGCCGGCCGCCGACGGCGAGGGAGGTCAGGGCTCCCTCGAGCGCGCGGGTGAGGATCTCGAGCTCCTCGTTCACGGCGATGCGCAGCGCCTGGAACGTCCGCTTGGCCGGGTGCCCGCCGCCGGCGCGCGTGGCCGCCGGGATGGCCGACTCCAGCAGCGTCACCAGCTCGCCGCTGCGCGTCAGGGGCGCCTGCTCGCGCTGCGCGACGATCCGCTGGGCGATGCGCCGGGCGAACCGCTCGTCGCCGTAGTCCTTCAGGAGCCGGGCGATCTCCTGCTCGGGAAGCTCGCGCAGGAGATCGGCGGCGGTGGGGCCGTCGGAGTCGGTGTCCATCCGCATGTCCAGCGGGGCGTCCTGCGCATAGGAGAAGCCGCGCTCGCGGGTGTCGATCTGGAAGCTGCTGAGCCCGAGGTCCATCATCACGCCGTCCGCGGCGGCGATGCCGAGGTCCGCGAGGACCTCCGGGATCTCGTCGTAGGTGGCGTGGACCAGGGTGATGCGGTCCCCATGGCCGGCGCGGGTGAGGCGCTCCCGGGCGAGCTCGAGGGCCTGGGCATCGCGGTCGATGCCCACCAGGCGCGCCAGCGGCGCGGCGTCCAGCACGGCCAGGGCGTGGCCGGCCATGCCCAGGGTGCCGTCGACGTAGACGGCGCCGTCGTGGGAGAGAGCCGGGGTGAGCAGGTCGACGCAGGTCCGCAGGAGGACGGGAAGGTGGCGGTCGTCCGCGGGCGTGGTCGTCGTGTCCACAGGCTCTCCTCCCGTTGCGTGTCCCGGTGTGCGTGGCCGAGTCGTCCAGATCGTGCGTGCAGGTATGGGTCCCGGAGTTCTGCGGGGCCGTCCGGCGGGATCCCTCCTCGCTCCCGACCCGCCACCGGGGAAGTTGCGTCGGGGCGGGAGCGACGAGGGATCTCACGAGACGGAGTGCCGTCAGAACAGGCCCGGGACCACCTCCTCGGCGGTCTGGGCGAAGCCCTCCTCCTTCTGCTCGAGGTAGGTCTCCCAGGCCGGGAGGGACCAGACCTCGAGACGGTCCAATGCGCCGATCACCGCGGTCTCCCGGTCCAGTCCTGCGTAGGCCCTCAGGTGGCCCGGGATGGTGATGCGGCCCTGCTTGTCCGGGATGACGTCCTCCGCTCCGGACAGCAGCACGCGCAGGTAGTCGCGCGTGCGCTGATCGGTCGTCGGCGCCCGACGGGCCTCGTCCAGCTTCTGGCGGAACTCGGCGATCGGATACACCGCGATGCAGTGCTCCTGACCGCGGGTCATGACCAGACCCGAGGCGAGGTCGTCCCGGAACTTCGCAGGGAAGATCAGTCGGCCCTTCTCGTCGAGCTTGGGCGTGAACGTTCCGAGGAACATCGCGCACCCCCTCGATCCGGGTCGGGAACCACCGTCCTCCCTACGCGCCCCACTTTACCCCACTCCTCCCCACATCCACACCCAGGTTGGCCGCATTCTCCCCGCAATGCGCACATCCACGCAGGTCAACGGCGTGGTGCGGGGTGGAGGAGATTCGCCCGGATCGGGCGCTCCGGCGCGTCGCAGCGGAACGGGCCAGCCGCGCTCCCTCCCTCCGGATTTCTCGGCGCCATCCTGGAAGTGCAGGTCAGAGCGTCGTCCGGGTTCTCGGGGCGCGGGGCGGAAGGGCGGTGGGGGCGCGGTGGAGCGGGGTGGAGGGATCGCGGGGAGGGAAGTGGGGAATCCGGGAGAACCCTGGACGCGCCGAGCCGTTCTTCCCGGTCTCCGGCGTCCCGTCCGCCTCCGCGCCCGCCCGGAGGAGGGCCGCGACCGGAGGTCCCGGAGCGGCGAGGACTGCGGGGCGGGTCCACGAGGGACTGCGGGGCGGGGCCACGAGGGGGCGCGGTGGAGGGGGCGCCCGAAGGATCCGGGCGGCTGCGTCAGGAGGGTGCGCCGGGGTCAGGAAGATGCGCCGGGGTCAGGAGGGCGCGCCGTGGTCGGGAGGGTGCGTCGGGCGGCCCAGCGGGGCGGCCCGGCCGGGCGGCCCAGCGGGGCGGCCCGGACCGATCGCGCTGCGGAGGACGGCACGACGCGGCCCCCGCCGGATCAGGATCCGGCGGGGGCCGCGTCGTGCGTCAGCGCGTGCGGGTCAACCCCGAGGGTCGTCCCCGCCGCGCTTCTCCCAGCGCTCCTCCATGCGACGCATGAAGTCACCGCGATGCCTGTCCGGACCCTGCCCGGTCGCCGGAGCGGCCCCGGGGGCGGAGCCGGGCTCCGCCGGGGGTGCCGTGACGGCGTAGAGGGTGCCGGCGAGCATGAGCAGGAAGCCCAGCACGCCGAGCCAGATGGCCGGCAGGAGCACCGCGAGGACCAGGGCACCGAGCCCCAGCACGGCGCCGACGAGGCCGAGGACCAGACGACGGCGGCTTCGCCGAGGGCGGGTCGAGGCCTGGAAGGTGCGCGCCAGTCGCGGATCGTCCGCGAAAAGCTGACGCTCCATCTCGTCGAGCATCTTCTGCTCGTGTTCCGACAGCGGCATCGCTCCCGCCCCCTTCTGACTGACGACACAGCGTGTTCCGGCTGTGCAACCCGGCGCCGCCTTCGCCGCTCCCGGCGGGCCCGTCCAACAACGATGTCGGCGACGGATATGCCCCTCCAGGATACGGCGCCTTCCTGAGGATTGGGAACTCCGTGCGCAACTCCGTGCGGACAGCGGGCCGATCAGCCCGGACGCTCCCCGCCGGGCCGACCGAGCGGTAGACCTGGCAGCGACCTGGACGGAGCGGGCTCCTCGGCCGCCGTCCCCTTCAGGGCGGACCCGCGCGTCAGGCTCACCCCGCCGAAGCGGTCCAGCGCCCGATCCATCGCCTGCTCGAGGTCCTGCCACCCGGTGGTGCGGCCCGCGAGCTCGAGGGACGAGCCGCCCTCCGCCGGCCGCAGATGCTCCGCCCGCACGCCGGCCAGCCGCAGCCGGGGCAGCGACGCGGCCTCGCGCGTCCACAGGGCGATGACGTGCTCGCGCAGCCGCTCCCCCACCGAGGTCGGCTGGTCCATCGTCGCGGCCCGCGTGATGGTGGTGCCGTCCGGCGACCGCAGCTTCACGCTCACCGTCCGCGCCACGAGCCCCTCGCGGCGCAGGGACCGGGCGACCTCGTCCGCCATCGCGGTCAGACGTCGGCGGATGTCCTCGGGGTCGGTGAGGTCCTCCTCGAAGGTGCGCTCCGTGCCCAGGCTGCGGTCGCGCACCTGACGGCCCAGCCCCGTCCGGTCCTCCCCTGCGGCGATCCGCGAGACCATCGGCGCCTGCGGACCGAGCGCACGGCGCAGGGTCGTCGCCGGGATGTCGCGCAGCTCGCCGACCGTGCGCACGCCCAGCTGCTCCAGGGAGCGGACCGCCTTGGGGCCCACCCCCGAGATCACGGACACCGGCAGCGGGGCGAGGAAGGCCGCCGTCTCCTCCGGGGCGACGATGAGCAGGCCGTCCGGCTTGGCGTGCGCGGAGGCGATCTTGGCCACCGCCCGGGACACGGACCCGCCGACGCTGCTGGGCAGATCGAGCTCCGCGCGGATCCGTTCGCGCAGCAGGGCGCCGATCTGCGCGGGCGTGCCGAACAGGCGCCGGGCGCCGCGCACGTCCAGGAACGCCTCGTCGACGCTGATCTGCTCGACCTGCGGGGTCACCGAGGCGAGGATCGCCATCACCTCCCGGGAGATCCGCCGGTACAGGTCGATCCGCGGCGGCACGACCACCAGGTCCGGGGCGAGGCGGCGGGCGGTGACCATGGGCATGGCCGAGCGGATCCCGCGGGAGCGGGCGGGATAGCTGGCCGCCGCGACGACGCCGCGGTTGCCCGCGCCGCCCACGACGACGGGGCGGCCCCGCAGTCCCGGGTCGTCACGGATCTCGACGGAGGCGAAGAAGGCGTCCATGTCGAGATGGAGGATCGTGCTGTCCTCGACGTCCACGCAGCCCTCCCCTCGATCCGGAGCGTCCATCGTAGTCGGGCCGCACCCGGGAGGCCCCCGCCCCCAGGCGGCGGCACGGGGCGAGGGCGCGGGGCGGCTTGGGCGGCAGCACGATCCGCGCGGATGCCGGGAGGCCGCGCCCACCCCGGGCCCTCACGAGCCCAGGGTCGAGAGGTCCTCCGGCAGGCTGGCCTCGAGGACCTCCTCCCGGACCATCCTGACGCGGCGCGCGGTGAGGTCGCGGTGGCGGGCCAGGAGGACCGGGTCGGGCGTCGCGTCCTCCCGGCGGGAGAGGCGGTCGCGCTCCGCGACGAGCTCGGCCATCTCCTCGGCCCAGGCACGATGCTCGCCGCCGATCCTCGCCAGCGCGGTCCAGGCGTTCAGGGGCAGACGGCGCCGGCGATCCCGGTTGGCGCGCGCGACCACCACCCCGGCCGCACGCAGTGCGGCGCGGTGGACGAGCTCGTACGCGGCGCGGGGGTCGGTCAGCGCGAGGGCCTCGCCCTCGCGCAGCATCGACTCCGCCCGATCGAGGATGTCGAGCTCGGCGTCCAGGAGCTGCAGCGCGCGGGAGGGCCGCCCGGTGGGAGCCCCCTGCCCGTGCCGTGCCGGCGCGGCCTGCCGCGGCGTCGTCGCTCGGTTCGTCATCGGTGCCATCACGTCCTCCCGTCTCCTGCGCTGCTCCGGTCCGTGACCGCCGGGGCCGCGCCCCGTCGGTCCGTCGCCGCGGCCCGGACCCGATGTCCCGGCTCCCGACCGCCTCGATGCCCCTGACGCTACGCAGGGGGACGGACAGACGACGTCCGCTGGGGACCGGGCCGCCGTGGGGAGGAGAAGCCGGCGGACCCTAGAGTGGCTGCATGAGCAAGCGCGACCCGCGGCGCCGCCGCGGCCCGGACCCCTCCTCGAGCCCGTTCCCGGACCTCGGCCCCGTCGGCCGACCGATCCCCATCTCCACGGGCACGGCCCTGCTGGAGACGGAGACGGACGGCTCGGTCGTCCTGTACGTCAACGGGGTCCCCTCCTCGGGGTTGCATCCGGATCCCCAGCATCTCGAGTTCGAGTACATGCGCTGGATGCAGCTGGTCGTGCGGCGCTGGGCGGCGGATCGCCCGGACCGGGAGTCGATGGAGGTCGCCCACCTCGGCGGCGGCGGGTGCTCGCTGCCGCGGGCGCTCGCGGACCAATGGCCGCGATCGCGCCACGTGGTCGTCGAGAAGGACGCGCTCCTGGCCGAGCACGTGCGCACCTGGTTCTCCCTGCCGCGCTCGCCCCGGGTGCGGATCCGGGTGGACGACGCCACCACGGCGCTCACTTCCTGGCGCGATGCCCGCTTCGACCTGGTGATCCGTGACGTGTTCAGCGGAAACGTCACGCCGCTCGTGCTCACCTCACGGGCCGTGGCCGAGCATGCGCGTCGGGTGCTGCGCCCCGGGGGGCTCTATCTCGCCAACAGCGCGGCCCCGCCCGGGACGCGCATCCTCGCCGACGAGGTCGCGACGCTCTCGACGGTCTTCCCCCACGTCGGGATCATCGCCGAGCCGGCCCACCTCAGCGGCAAGCGGCGCGGGAACTGCGTGCTGGTCGCCTCCGGGGAGCCGCTGCCCGCGGACGTGGATCGGGCGCTGCGCTCGGACGCCGTGTCCGTGCGCCTGTCCCCACCCGCGGAGGTCCGCAGCCTCGCCGATCGCGGGCAGGTGGTGGAGGTCCCCCTGCCCGAAGCAGCTCCCGACGGCAGCGCTGCCGACGGGAGCTGACCGGCTCCGCAGCGGACCCGCGAGGGCGGATTTGCGCGGGCGCGGACATGCGTGAGGGCGGGCAGGAGACCCCCGGTCTCCTGCCCGCCCTCCTGTCCGGTCGCGCCGGACGAATGCTCAGAGGGGGCGGACCTGCTCGGCCTGCGGGCCCTTGTCGCCCTGCGCCACCTCGAACTCCACCCGCTGGCCCTCTTCGAGGGAGCGGTATCCATCCATGTCGATCTTGCTGTGGTGCACGAAGACGTCGGCTCCGCCCCCATCGATCTCGATGAAGCCGTAGCCCTTCTCAGCGTTGAACCACTTGACCGCGCCCTGCGCCATATCTTTCACTTTCCTTCTGGTCCGTCGACGATCGCGGTGCGATCCCGAAGTCGCGTGAGCATGTCCCGCTTCAGGAGAAGCGAGCTGAACGCATCAGGCGCGAGACCCGTGCTGCACCCGCGGGCGACATCACCGGAACTGTCCTGCTGGTCGTACTGCACTGCAACGAGACCATTGTCCCACGATCGTGGCTCATTTCACGTCGAGAGAGCGGCTGAGCCATAACGAAGGCGTAACAAACCCGCAGGCAGCGTCGCGGAGGTCAGGACGGGGAGCGGCCGGGGTCCGGATCGTCGTCCTGGCGCGCGAGGAACCGCTCGAAGTGATCGCCGATCTCGTCGGCGGTGGGCAGATCCATGGTGGTGGCGATCCCGTGCACGGAGCCGTCCCCGGCGACCGCGTCGTACTGCTCCTCGAGCGCGGAGACCACCGCGCCGATCTCCTCGTTCCCCTCGAGCGTGCCGGCCAGCGCGGAGGAGGCCGCATCGGTCAGGTCCCCCAGCTCCACGAGCGGGAGCTCGAGACCGGCCGCCTCGCTCACGCGGCGCAGCAGGGCGAGGGCCCCCGCCGGGAAGTCGGTGCGGGTGAGGTAGTGGGGGATCTGGGCCGCGTATCCCATCGCCCGATGGCCGGCCCGCTCCAGCTCCTTCTCGAGCAGAGCGCCGAAGCTCGCCGGGACCAGCACCTCCGTCTCCTCCTGACCCTCGGCATCGGCCGAGGAGAGGGACCCGTCGTTGGCATGCGCGATGAGGGCGATCGGCCGCGTGTGCGGGACGGCCATCGGGTAGGCCTCCATGCTCACGACCTGATCGACCTCGAAGAACTCCACGAGGTCGATGATGGCCTGCGCCAGGCGCTGCCACTGCAGGTCCGGCTCCGGGCCGTCCAGGAACAGGAAGGGACGATCCGACTCGTCGTACATCAGGTACAGCGCCATCTCGGGGATGTCCACGGAGGCGTAGGACCGGCCGTCGAACACGGCCTGCGGGCGCGAGCCGCGATAGTCCACGAGCTCATCGGCCTCGAAGGTCACCAGACGGACATGCCGCAGGGAATCGCGCAGGTACGTCGCGGCGATGCGGCAGGCGTTCCCGGCATCGACCATGCCCGGCAGGGCATGCACCAGCGTCAGCCTGCCGCGCGGCACCGCCGCCACGACATCGGCCGAGGCGTAGGAGTACAGATCCCGCGGGTCGCGCATGTCCACCTCCTCCGCCGGTCGGGGCGTGCGTCGCACGCACCCAGGAGCATCCACCATAATGGATCACCGTGTTCGCGCGCGGGGCGTCCCGGCCCTCGCGCGCGCGGACGCACGACCGCGGCCTGCAGCTCTCAGGGGGACCTCAGCATTGGATGCCACCACCGCACAGATCGCCGCCGAGCAGGCGTACACGGACCAGCTCTACGCCCGCGTCGACGAGCTGATCGAGCAGGTCGAACGGAACCTCGAGCAGACCCAGGGATCCCAGAGCGCCTCGACCCATCAGAACCGCTCCGAGCGCGACGCCTTCATGGCCCTGTACGAGGACCGCCTGTCCCTGCTGCGCTCGGTGAGCCACAACGTCGTCTTCGGCCGGCTGGACACCGACGAGGGCCTGCGCCACTACATCGGCCGCATCAGCCTGTTCACCGCGGAGCGGGACCAGCTCCTGGTGGACTGGCGCGCCCCCGCGGCGGCCGCCTTCTACCAGGCGACCAGCATCGATCGCCTGGACGTGCGGCTGCGCCGCCACCTCATCACCCGCGGCCGGACCGTGGTCGGCCTCGAGGACGACGTCCTGGACCACGAGGTGCTGACCATGGGCGAGGACGTCGTGCTGCAGGGCGAGGGAGCCCTGCTGGCTGCCGTCTCCTCGCAGCGCACCGGTCGCATGGGCGACATCGTCGCCACCATCCAGGGCGAGCAGGATCGCATCATCCGCTCTGCCAACCGGGGCGTGCTGGTCGTCCAGGGCGGCCCCGGCACGGGCAAGACCGCCGTCGCCCTGCACCGTGCGGCCTACCTGCTGTACACGCACCGTCGCCGGCTCGAGCACACGGGCGTGCTGATCATGGCGCCCACGCACGGCTTCCTGCGCTACATCGAACGCGTGCTGCCGAGCCTGGGCGAGTCGGGCGTGGTGATGCTGACCCCGGGCGAGCTGTTCCCCGGCGTGAGCACGACCCTCCACGACACCGCGGAGGTCGCGCAGGTCAAGGGGCATCCGGACATGGCGGCGCTGCTCGCGCGCGCCGTGAAGAACCGCCAGCGGGTCCCGGACGAGGACGTGCCGATCACGATCGACGGCACCCGGTTCTCGCTCACGACCCGGGACATCGCCGAGGCCCGCCGCGAGGCCCGCGCCTCGCACAAGCCGCACAACGCCGCCCGCGCGGTCTTCGTGCGCGCCGCCCTGGACCGCCTGGCCACCGCCTACGAGAAGGCGCTGCGGGCGAGCGGGCAGACAGTGCTGCCCGAGGACCGCCCGCAGATCCTCGCCGACCTGCGCGCCGAGCGGGACGTGCGCGTCGCGCTGAACCTCGCCTGGATGCCCTACACCCCCGAGTCCTTCCTGCGGATCCTGCTGGCCCACCCCGAGCGGCTGCGCGCGGCCGCGCCGCGCAGCCTGCGCCCCGCGATGCTGCAGCACCTGGTGCGCCCCAAGGACTCCCCCTGGACCATCGAGGACGTCCCGCTGCTGGACGAGGTCGCCGAGCTCCTGGGCGAGGACGACTCGGTCTCGCGCGCGGAGGCGGAACGACGCCGCGAGAAGCGCAGCCAGGACGTCAGCTACGCGCGCGAGGTCCTGGAGAACGTGGACACCTCCGGGATGGTCCGTGCGGAGGACCTCGCCGACCAGGTCGCCCGGGTGCGCGACGGCCGCACGCTGGCCGAACGGGCGCGGTCCGAGCGGGACTGGACCTACGGGCACATCGTGGTGGACGAGGCCCAGGAGCATTCGCCGATGATGTGGCGCGCCCTCATGCGCCGCAACCCGACCAAGTCCTTCACGGTCGTCGGGGACGTCGCCCAGACCTCCTCGGCGGCCGGGACCTCCTCCTGGGAGGCGGTGCTGGCCCCCTATGTCGAGGACCGCCTCCAGGTGGAGCACCTCACGGTCAACTACCGCACCCCGCGACGGGTCATGGATGCCGCCCAGCGCATGGCCGAGCGCCACGACCTCCCCGTCACGGCGGTCTCCTCCGTGCGCGAGGGCGAGCTGGATCCCGTGCTGCGCCCTGCGCGGGCGGGGCAGCTCGCCGACGAGGTGGTCCGCGCGGTGCGCGACCAGCTCTCGGCCGATACCGGGCGCATCGCCGTGATCGTCGAGGCCGATCAGGTGAGCGAGCTGGTGGCGGCGCTGCGCGCGCAGGAGGGGCTGCCGCGCGTGGGCTCGGGAAGCGCGGGCGTGGACGACGAGGTGGCGGTGATGTCGCCGCAGGACGCCAAGGGCCTGGAGTTCGACGGCGTCGTCGTGGTCGAGCCGGCGCGGCTCGTCTCGGACGGCGTGCACGGGGCCGGTGATCTGTATGTGGCGATGACCCGCCCGACGCGGCGGCTGGACGTCGTGCATGCGGCACCGCTGCCGGCCGGCCTGGAGGGCTGAGGGCCCCGCCCCCCGGGCGTCCCGGGCCGGGACGAAGGATCGGCGGCCGCGGCTTCCCCTCCGCGACCGCCGATCCGGTCGGCGCCTCGTGAGGCGCCAGCAGACATCTTATGCATGAACCGGACGGGCTCGCGCACGATTCCCGGATCCGGACCCCTCAGACGCCGGATGCACCCCCGGCCGCCTCGGCGCGCAGCCGCGCGATCGCGGCCTCGAAGTCGTCCAGCGATTCGAAGGACTGGTACACGCTCGCGAAGCGCAGGTAGGCCACCAGGTCGAGATCCTGCAGCGGCTGGAGGATCGCGAGGCCCACCTCGTGCGCCTCGATCTCCGCCTGGCCGCGCTGGCGGATCGCGTCCTCGACGCGCTGGGCCAGCACCGCGAGCTGGTCATCGCTGACCGGCCGGCCCTGGCAGGCCTTGCGCACCCCGGAGATCACCTTGGACCTGCTGAAGGGCTCGCTCACCCCGGATCGCTTCACGACCGAGAGGGAGGCGGTCTCCACGGTGGAGAACCGGCGGGAACAGGCGGTGCACTGACGGCGGCGACGGATGGTCGCGCCGTCGTCAGAGGTCCGGGAGTCGACGACGCGCGAGTCAGGATTGCGGCAGAACGGGCAGTGCACCCGTCCAGCCTACCGGCAGCGCGCCGCGCCGCCCTCACTTCTGCGCGGTGACCCCCTGCGGCAGGACGATCTCCTGGCCTGCGGTCAGACGCGGGGTCTCCATCCCATTGAGGCGACGGACCTCCTCGACGAAGGCCTGGGGCTCGACACCCTCGGGCGCATAGGACTCGGCATAGGCCCACAGGGTGTCCCCGGACTCGACCGTCACCACGGGGCCGTGCTCGGTCGCACCGGCGAAGGCCCAGGGGCCGCCGGCGAAGAGGAGCAGCGCGAGGGCGACGAGCACGCCGAGGACGAAGGCGGCCCCGGTGACGAGCACCCGCCCCCGGCGGGTCAGCTCGAGTCGAACACGCGGTCGAGGGGTAGCGTCGACGGCGGCGGCATCCCGGGTGGGAAGGGAAAGGATCGTGGCCATGTCCGAACTCCTGTTCGATCGAATACGTGTACGACTGTAGGCCCCCGCGGCGCGACACGCAAGAACATGTCGAACACATGTTTGGTGACAGCGCCTCCAGCGCCTACTGTTGTTCGTGGGATCACTCCACCAGGAGGGTCCGACATCCGAAGCCGCGGTCGAACGCCAGGAGGCCCCGCCATGTCGCCGAGCAGCACCAGCACCCCGGAGGCGGAGGACGCCTCCGCGACGGCGGGCCTCACCCATCGCCAGCGCCGGATCCTCGAGGAGATCGCCGCCGCGATCGCCGATCACGGCTACCCGCCCACCATGCGGGAGATCGGCGACGCCGTCGGCCTGACCTCGTCCTCCTCCGTCGCGCACCAGCTCGGGGTCCTCGAGCGCAAGGGCTTCCTGCGCCGGGACCCCAAGCGCCCCCGCGCCATGGAGATCGTGCTCCCGGACGAGAGCGGCGAGCCCGAGCTCTCCCCCGGCGAGCCGATGCCGAGCACCGTGGGCGTCCCCGTCCCCCTGGTGGGCCGCATCGCCGCGGGCGTGCCGATCACCGCCCAGGAGCAGGTCGAGGACGTCTTCACCCTCCCTCAGCAGCTCGTCGGGGACGGGGACCTCTTCCTGCTCCAGGTCGTCGGGGAGTCGATGATCGACGCCGCGATCTGCGACGGGGACTGGGTCGTGGTGCGCAGCCAGCCCGTCGCCCAGAAGGGCGAGATCGTCGCGGCCATGATCGACGGCGAGGCGACCGTGAAGACCTTCGCCCAGCGCGACGGCCACGTCTGGCTGATGCCGCACAACCCGTCGTTCGCGCCGATCCTCGGCGACTCCGCCGAGATCCTCGGCAAGGTCGTGGCGGTGCTGCGAGCGGTCTGAGACGCGTCTGCGCGCCGCACCCGCCGGGGGGCCGACCCTCCGGGGCCGGCCGCGAAGATCAGCCGACCGCGGGGTCAGCCGGCTGCGGGGTCAGTCGGACACGGGGTCAGCCGGACGCGGCGAGGCGACCGAGGGCCTGGAGCGCGACCTGCGGGTCCCGGGTCTGCCACAGCGGCGGCATCGCCTGCACCAGGAACGAGCCATAGCGCTTGGTCATCAGGCGCGGATCCAGCACCGCGACCATCCCCCGGTCCTCCGCCGTCCGGATCAGCCGGCCGGCGCCCTGGGCCATGAGCAGGGCGGCGTGCTGCGCCGAGATCGACATGAAGGCGTTCCCGCCGCGCTCGGAGATCCGCTCCTGCCGCGCCGCCACCAGGGGCTCGTCCGGCCGCGGGAACGGGATCCGGTCGATGGTGACCAGGCGGCAGGCACGACCGGGCACGTCCACGCCCTGCCACAAGGTGATGGTGCCGAACAGGCTCGTCGCATCGTCGGCGGCGAAGGCGCGCACGAGGTTGGACATGGAGTCCTCGCCCTGCACCCCCACGGGAAGGTCCGTGCGGGCCCGCACGTGCTCGGCGGCGAGCTCCGCCCCGCGGCGCGAGGAGAACAGGCACAGCGCACCGCCGCGGGAGGCCTCGATGAGCTCGGTCAGGTGATCGAGCATGTCCAGGGACGGGCCCTCCCGACCGGGCTGCGGCAGGTGCGAGGCGATGTAGAGGATGCCCTGGCGCGGGTAGTCGAAGGGGCTGCCCACATCGAGGCCGGCCCAATGGCTCGCGTTCCGGGCGCCGCCGCGCCGATCCGGGTCCTGGCGGTCCGCAGCACGCAGGCCCACCGCGCCGGCAGGCTGCTCGAAACGCCCGCCGAGGGCCAGGGTGGCCGAGGTCAGCACCGCGGTGCGCTCCTCGAGGATCGCTCCGCGCAGCGCCGTGGCCACGGACATGGGGGCGATGGTGAGGCTGGTGCGCCCCGTCGCATCGGACCGGGAGATGGCCACGACATCGTCCTCGTCCGGGGTCACGGCACGTTCGCAGACGTCGATGATCTCCTGCAGGATCGACCGGACGGCCTTGCGGGCGCCCGCGGTCCCCGCGAGCGACTCGTCCCCGGCCTCCTTGGCATCCGCATGCGCCCCGCGCGCCTCGGTGCGCAGCGTGGTCAGCGCATCGGACATGCGCGCGGGAAGGTCGCCGATGACGCGGCCGTCGGGCATCTCCTCCAGGGCCGCGCGCAGCTCCTCCCCGGCGTCGTCGAGGGCGGTGGCGGCCACCCCCAGCGACCTCAGCTCGCGGACGGCGCCGCGCACCATGCCCGGGGAGAGGTGCTCGGTGATGGCGCTGGTGACGCGGGAGGCGAGATCGTGGGCCTCGTCGAGCACGACCACATCGTGCTCGGGGATGATCCCGTGGCGGTCGAACGCGTCCACGGCCAGCAGGGCATGGTTGGTCACGATCACATCGACCTCGCGGGCGACCTCGCGGCTGCGCTCGGCGAAGCACGACTGCACCAGCGGGCAGGTCTGCCCCAGGCACTGGTTGCCGGTGACCGAGACCTGCCGCCAGGCGCGGTCGGAGACGGGCGCCTCGAGGGAGTCGCGGTCCCCCGTGTCGGTCTCCTCCGCCCAGCTGCGCAGGCGCTTGACCTGATCGCCCAGCCGCTCGCCGCGCTCTCCCCCGCGGGCGGCGGACTCCGCGAACAGTGCCCCGGGCTCGAGATCGCTGGGGTACCCGCCCTCCATCTTGTGCTTGCACAGATAGTTGCTGCGGCCCTTGAGCAGCGCGAAGGTGGGCCGCCGCGGCAGATGATCGGCCAGCGCCTCGACGATCCGCGGCAGGTCCTTGCGGATGATCTGGCTCTGCAGGGCGATGGTGGCGGTGGAGACGACCACGGGCCGCTCCCCGGTGACCGCGTGATGCAGCGCGGGCACGAGGTAGGCCAGCGACTTCCCGGTGCCGGTCCCGGCCTGGACCAGGAGGTGCCGCCGCTCGCGCATCGCCACGTCGACGGCCTCTGCCATCCGCGCCTGACCTGGGCGTTCGCTGCCGCCGATGGCGTCGATCGCCCGGGCCATGAGGGTCTTCACGTCGATGGCGACATCGGTCTCGTCCGGGGCGGTGGGCATTGCTCAAGCCTAGCTCCGTCCGGGCCCGCGCCCGGGGATGAGAGAGCCGTGCGGAGCGTCGCCGTGGACACATCCGGGAGCGCTGCGGCGGCACGACGACCGCGCGGCGGGCCCGGGATCCCGGGCCCGCCGCGCGGGGATGGTCGCGGGCTCTCAGGCCACGTGCACGGCCTGCGCCTGCAGCTCCGCGGCGAGCGCCGCATCGACCCGGGCATGCAGGCGGGTCCCCTCGCTGCGGTGCTCCTCGTCCAGGACCTCCCCGCTGGAGTGGGCCCGGGAGATGAGATCGCCGCGGGTGTACGGCACGAGCAGGTCCACCTCGACCTCCGGGCGAGGGAGGCGGTCGGCGATGAGCTGGCGCAGCTCCTCGATCCCCTCCCCGCTGCGGGCGGAGACGACGATGCAGTCCTCGACCTGGCTGCGCAGCCGCGCGATGGTCTCGGGCTCGGCGATGTCGGCCTTGTTCAGGACGATCACCTCCGGCACGTCGAATCCGTCGATGTCGGCCAGCACGTCCCGCACCGCCCGGATCTGCCCCTCGGGATCGGGGTGCGAGGCGTCGACCACGTGCAGCAGGAGATCGGCGTCCCCGACCTCCTCGAGCGTCGAGCGGAACGCCTCGACCAGCTCCGTCGGGAGGTGTCGCACGAAGCCGACCGTGTCGGCGAAGGTGAACTCGCGGCCGTCCGGGGTCTGGGACCGGCGCACCGTGGGGTCCAGGGTCGCGAACAGCGCGTTCTCGACGAGGACCCCGGCTCCGGTGAGCCGGTTCAGCAGGGAGGACTTCCCCGCGTTGGTGTACCCGGCGATGGCGACGGCGGGCACCTCGCGGCGCTTGCGGTCGGCCCGCTTGGCCTCGCGGCCGGGAGCCATCTCCTTGATCTCCCGGCGCAGCTTGGACATCCGGGTGCGGATGCGGCGACGGTCCAGCTCGATCTTCGTCTCGCCGGGTCCGCGCGAGCCCATGCCCGCGCCGCCGGCGGCCACGCGGCCACCGGCCTGGCGGGACATCGAGTCGCCCCAGCCGCGCAGTCGCGGCAGGAGGTACTCGAGCTGGGCCAGCTCGACCTGCGCCTTGCCCTCGCGGGACTTGGCGTGCTGGGCGAAGATGTCCAGGATCAGCGCCGTGCGGTCGACGACCTTGACCTTGACGATGTCCTCGAGGGCGCGGCGCTGGCTGGGGGCCAGCTCGCCGTCGGCGATCACCGTGTCGGCGCCGGTCTCGGCGACGACCTCGGCCAGCTCCTGCGCCTTGCCCTTGCCGAGGAAGGTCGCCGGGTCCGGGTGGGCCCGACGCTGCATGACGCCGTCGAGGACCTCGGAGCCGGCGGTCTCGGCGAGCGCCGCGAGCTCCCGCAGGGAGTTCTCGGCGTCCTCCACGTTGCCGGTGGTGAACAGGCCGGCCAGGACCACGCGCTCCAGGCGCAGCTGGCGGTACTCGACCTCGGTGACGTCCTCGATGTCGGTGCGCAGCCCGGCGACGCGGCGCAGGGCCTGGCGGTCGGCGAGGTCGAACTGGTCGCCGTCGGACGTCGAGCTGTAGGTCACCGAGGAGACGGAGGCGTCCCCGCGGGCGAGGATCCGCTCGGTCAGAGGGTCGCGGGAGCGCTCCGTGGATCGGCTCCCACCGCCCGTCTGCTCAGCGGGGGCGTCGGCGGTGACGTCCTCGGTGCGATCGGGATCAGGATGGAAGGCGATGGGCACTGATCGGTCCTGCTCTCTGTCGGGGGTGCTGGTGATCCAGTTTCCCACCCTCGGCGCCCGGGGTCGAGGGATTTATCGCCCCGGCCACGCCGCAGGCGGGCGGCGCGGTCCCCGTATCCTGCGGGGGTGAGCGAGCACTACTTCTCCCCCACCAGCGGCACCGACGACTCCCGCCACCCGCTGCGGGTGCGCCTGGCCGGCGCCGAGCGGGACCTCGTCTCGGCGCGGGGCGTGTTCAGCGGCGCCGGCCTGGACAAGGCCACCGCCGTGCTGCTGGACCGTCTGGACGTGCTGCCGGCGGTCCCGGAGGGCGCCCGGATCGTCGACGTGGGCTGCGGATGGGGCCCGATCGCGCTGAGCGCCGCGCTGCTGCACCCGGCCTCCGAGGTGTGGGCGGTGGACGTCTCCGAGCGCGCCCGCGAGCTCACGGCCGAGAACGCGCGGAGGCTGGGCCTGTCGACGGTGCGCGTGGTCTCCCCCGAGGAGGTCCCCGCGCAGCTGACGGCCGAGGTGATCTGGTCCAACCCGCCGATCCGCATCGGCAAGGAGGCGCTGCACGAGCTCCTGATGGACTGGTCGGCCCGGCTCACCCCCGAGGGATGGATGGCGCTCGTGGTCGGCAGGAACCTGGGTGCGGACCCGCTGGCGGCCTGGCTCGCCGGGCAGCTGCCCTCGCGCCCGGTGCGCAAGGCGGCCAGCGCCAAGGGCTTCCGGATCCTCGAGGTCGGCCCCGAACACGGCTGAGCCGTCCCGGCGGACCCGGGAGCACCCGGCTCGGGAGCACCCGGCGGTCGGTCCGGGCCGGCGGCTCAAGCCAGCAGAGTCACCTCGGCGATGAGCTCCGCCGGGCCGCTGAGGGTGGTCTGCCCGTCCTCGGTCCAGCCGACGGTGAGCGTCCCGCCGGGCACGTCCATCCGCCAGGGGGCGCCGCCCTCCTCCCCGACGGATCGGGCCGCCACGACCGCCGCGGCGACCGTGCCGGTCCCGCAGCTCAGCGTCTCGCCGACGCCGCGCTCGTGCACCCGCAGCGCGGCGTGCCGCGGGCCGCGGAGGCTGACCAGCTCGATGTTCACCCCGGACTCGGGGAAGGGCGCGAGCTCGGGACGGCGCTCGAGGTCGATGCCGTCGAGGTCGATCTCCGCGGGGAGGATCGCGACGGCATGGGGGTTGCCCATGTCGACGTCGGTGGTGGGCAGGCGGCGGCCGGCCAGCTCGAGGGTGCGGGGCGTGTCCCCGATCCGGGCCGGGCCCATGCCCACGCGGACCTGCCAGGCGCCCGGCCCCTCCGCCCCGGGACGCTCGAGGATCTCGACGGTGCGCACGCCGGAGCGCGTCCAGATCGGGAAGATGCCCTCCGGGGCGCGCCCGGCCCGGTCCAGGTACGCCGCGAACACCCGCACCCCGTTGCCGCACATCTCGGCGATCGAGCCGTCGGCGTTGCGGTAGTCCATGAACCACTCGGGAGCATCGGCCGGGGCGTCGACCCCGGCGGAGCAGGTGCGGACCACGCGGATCACCCCGTCGCCGCCCAGCCCGCCGCGGCGATCCGCCAGGCCCCTCACGTGCTGCGCATCCAGCGAGAGCTCGCCGTCGGGGTCGTCGACCAGGACGAAGTCGTTGAAGGTGCCATGCCCCTTGGTCACGCGCAGGCCCGCCTGCGAGCGGAGGGAGGCGGGGAGGGCGTGCGCGCGCGGAGTGGTCATGCTCCGACCCTAGTCCGACTCGGCGGCGGGCGCCGTGACCTGCGCCTCCCACCCCTCGGCGAGGCGGGACAGGGCGGCGGCGGTGGTCTCCTCGAGATCGTCGGAGGCCTCGATCCAGTGAACGCGGGCATCGCGGCGGAACCAGGTGTCCTGCTTGCGCACCAGGCGCCGGGTGCCCGCCGCCGTCGCCTCGATCGCCTGCGCGCAGGACATGGTGCCGTCGAGGACGGCGAGCGCCTGCTCGTAGCCGATGGCGCGGCGGGCGGTGACCGACCGGTCCAGGCCCTGCGCCCGCAGCGCCGCCGTCTCCGCGAGCAGTCCCGCCGCGACCATCCGGTCCACCCGGCGGGCGATCCGCGCGTGCAGCTGATCGCGCGGGCGGCTGAGGCCGATCTGCACGGTGGCCGGGTCGTGGAGCACCGGCCGCGGGAGGAAGGCGCGGAAGGGGCGACCGGTCAGGCGGCCCACCTCGAGAGCGCGGACGATGCGCCGTGCGTCCTGCACGCCGATGCCGGCGGCCGCCTCGGGGTCGCGCTCGGCGAGCTCGCGGTGCAGGGCCGGGGCGCCGATCCGGCGGGCCCGGTCCTCGAGCTCGGCGCGCACGGCCGGATCGGTGGGAGGGAACTCGATGTCGTCCAGCAGCGCGCGGACGTACAGGCCCGAGCCGCCGACGACGATCGGGGTCCGCCCGCGGCGCCGGATCCCGGCGACCGCGGCGCGGGCATCGCGCTGGTAGGCGCTGACGCTGGCCTCCTCGGTCACGTCCAGCACGTCCAGGAGGTGGTGGGGCACGCCGCGACGCTCGGCCGCGGTGATCTTCGCGGTGCCGATGTCCATGCCGCGGTACAGCTGGAGGGCATCGGCGTTGACGACCTCGCCGTCCAGCTCCTCGGCCAGCCGCACGGCGAGGTCGGACTTCCCGGTCGCGGTCGCGCCGACGACGGCGACGAGGGGCGCGGGGTGCATGGTCCGCACTGTACTGGTCTCCCCTGCACGCGGGCATGTCGTCGGGGCATCGGAGCGTGACCGGCGCCCCGTCCGTCCGGGCCGGGAACGGGGTAGGGTGTGGGCCGATCCGTCCGATCCGGTTCGCTGAGCCCCTTCGTCCCCCTGAGGTCCGATGTGACTGCCGTACATGGCGCCCCGCACCCCTCCGCCGGAGCCGGCGAGCTCCCCGCGATCACGCTCGAGCGCGTCGAGCAGAGCCTGACGCGTCTGGGGTACTCCTTCGTCCGGGACGAGGAGCACCCCGAGGTGCTCCGGGCGCGGTTCGACGACTACCGCTTCCACATCCTGCTGGCCGGGGCGCATCGCAGCGTGCTGCAGACCCGTGGGCGCTGGAACCACTCCGTGGACATCTCCCGCAAGGTCGAGATGATCAAGCTCTGCAACGAGTGGAACATGAACCGGGTGTGGCCCAAGGCCTACGTGCGCCGCGAATCGGAGTCGGTGCTGGCCCTGTACGGCGAGGTCAACACCGACTACCTGTGCGGCGCGGCCGATGCCCAGATCGATCGGGCGATCGAGTGCGGGCTCTCCACGGTGATCTCCTTCTTCCGCGAGATCGAGGCGCGCCTGGGCTCGGACCTCGGCCCCGCCTCGGACTGAGGCACCAGCCGCCCACGGCGGGACCGGCCACGACGAAGGGCGCGCACCTCCCGGGGTGCGCGCCCTTCCTCGTGGCCGGTCGGCTCCGCCTCAGCGCGACCGCAGGGTGGGCAGGCCGAGGGTCACCGGGCCGGCGGGGGCGCTGCCGGTGCCGCAGGAGGATCCGG
This sequence comes from Brachybacterium phenoliresistens, assembly GCF_039530785.1. Taxonomy (NCBI): domain Bacteria; kingdom Bacillati; phylum Actinomycetota; class Actinomycetes; order Micrococcales; family Dermabacteraceae; genus Brachybacterium; species Brachybacterium phenoliresistens. The sequence continues at coordinate 307,600 of NZ_BAAAOW010000002.1, read as the reverse complement.
TGCCGCAGCCGCCGTCCAGGCCCGCGGAACCCGCCTCCCAGGCATCGCCGCTGCGGGTGCGGCGCAGGGAGTAGGCCGTCTCCGGCAGCGCGTGCCACGCCGTCCCGGGCAGGGACAGGGCGCTGTCGGCCAGCAGGTAGTGCGGTGCCCCGCGGGTGACGGTCGCGGTGACGAGATCGCCCGGACGCGGGCGCTGCGCGGCGGGCAGATCGGCCGGCAGGGACAGGTGCACCAGGCGGTTGTCCCGGGCCCGTCCGGAGATGCGGCGGGTCAGGTCGTCCCGGTCCCCCTCGCCCTCGGCGACGAGGACCTCGACGACGGAGCCCTCCCGCGCCTGGTTCTCCTCGTGGGCGATCCGATCCTGCAGGGCGATCAGCCGCTCGTAGCGCTCCTGGACGACCTCCTTGGGGATCTGGTCCTCCATGGTCGCGGCCGGCGTGCCGGGCCGGATCGAGTACTGGAAGGTGAAGGCGCTCGCGAACCGGGAAGCCTCGACCACCTCGAGGGTGCGCTGGAAGTCGTCCTCCGTCTCGCCGGGGAAGCCGACGATGATGTCGGTGGTGATCGCGGCGTCGGGGATCTGCGCCCGCACGCGGTCGAGGATGCTGAGGAACTTCGTGGAGCGGTAGGAGCGCTTCATCGCCTTCAGCACCGCATCGGAGCCGGACTGCAGGGGCATGTGCAGCTGCGGCATCACCGCGGGCGTCTGGGCCATCGCGTCGATCACGTCGTCCGTGAACATCGCCGGGTGCGGGGAGGTGAAGCGGATCCGCTCGAGGCCCTCGATCTCCCCGCAGGCGCGCAGCAGCTTGGCGAAGGCGCCCCGGTCGCCGAACTCCACGCCGTAGGAGTTCACGTTCTGGCCCAGCAGGGTGACCTCGAGGGCACCGGCCTCGACCACCTGGCGGACCTCGGCGAGGATGTCGCCGGGCCGGCGGTCCTTCTCCTTCCCGCGCAGCGCGGGCACGATGCAGAAGGTGCAGGTGTTGTTGCAGCCGACGCTGATGGACACCCAGGCCGCGTACGAGCTCTCGCGCTTGGTGGGCAGGGTGGAGGGGAAGACCTCGAGGGACTCGAGGATCTCGACCTGCGCCTCGGCGTTGTGCCGGGCCCGCTCCAGCAGCACCGGGAGGGAGCCGATGTTGTGGGTGCCGAAGACGACGTCGACCCAGGGGGCCTTCTCCACGATGCCGGCGCGGTCCTTCTGCGCGAGGCAGCCGCCCACGGCGATCTGCATGTCCGGGTTGGCCCTCTTGGCCGGACGCAGCGCGCCGAGGTTGCCGTAGAGCTTGTTGTCCGCGTTCTCGCGCACGGCGCAGGTGTTGAACACGACGATGTCCACCTCGCCGCGCTGGGCATCGGCCTCCGGGGGCGCGGCGACGTAGCCGGCGCCCTCGAGCAGTCCGGTCAGGCGCTCGGAGTCGTGCACGTTCATCTGGCAGCCGAAGGTGCGCACCTGGTAGGTGCCGCGGGGACCGGCCACATCGGGGGCGGGGATCGGGGCGGTGATCGTCGACATGATGGCTCCAGGGTACGGCGGCGGGCCCCCTCCCGGCATGCCGCCGCGGGCACGCCCGGAAGGGATCACAGCCGCCGCCGGGGACGGTTCCGGCAGATGGCCGCGAAGGTCACCGTGCCGTAACAGCGCGGCAGGTCGGCGCGCATCGCGGCCCGTCATGGCATAGGTTTGGGGGATGACCCAGATCACACAACCGGCGCCCGAGGGGTCGGCGGCGACGGCACCTGCCCTGCTGTCGCTGCACGGCGTGCAGAAGCACTTCGGGGATCTCCACGTGCTGCGGGACATCGAGCTCGAGGTCACGGCCGGGGAGGTCGTGGTCGTGCTGGGGCCCTCCGGCTCCGGCAAGTCGACGCTGTGCCGCACCATCAACCGCCTGGAGACGATCGACGAGGGCGAGATCCGCATCGACGGCGAGCTGCTGCCGACCTCCGGCCCCGGCCTCGCCCGGCTGCGATCCGAGGTGGGGATGGTCTTCCAGTCCTTCAACCTCTTCGCCCACAAGTCCGTGCTGGACAACGTGACCGTCGCCCCGATCAAGGTGAAGAAGGTGCCGCGGGCCCAGGCCGAGCGCGAGGGCAGGGAGCTGCTGGAGCGGGTGGGCGTCGCCGATCAGGCGGACAAGCTTCCCGCGCAGCTCTCCGGCGGGCAGCAGCAGCGCGTCGCGATCGCCCGCTCCCTGGCGATGAAGCCCAAGGTGATGCTCTTCGACGAGCCCACCTCCGCCCTGGACCCCGAGATGATCAACGAGGTCATCACCGTGATGACGGACCTCGCGAAGTCCGGCATGACCATGGTCGTGGTCACCCACGAGATGGGCTTCGCCCGCCGCACCGCCGACCGCGTGGTCTTCATGGATGCCGGGCGCATCGTCGAGATCCAGCCTCCCGAGCAGTTCTTCACCGCCCCGCGCAGCGAGCGGGCCCAGGATTTCCTCTCCAAGATCCTCGACCACTGAACATCACCGCGGGCACGCCCGCCCTTCGAAGGAGAACACCATGGACCTGACACGACGCATCCTGCTCGGCGGCGGCGCCGCAGCCGCCGCCTCCCTCGCCCTGGCCGCCTGCGGCGGCGGCTCCGAGGACCCGCCCGTCGAGGAGGTCGACCCGTCGGCGTTCCCCGAGGGCTCGACCATGGCCCGCCTCGCCGAGGCGGGCGCCATCACCATCGGCACGAAGTTCGACCAGCCCCTGTTCGGCCAGGCCGGCCCCGACGGCGACCCGGTCGGCTTCGACGTCGAGATCGGCAAGATCATCGCCGGCAAGCTCGGCATCGCCCCGGAGAACATCGAGTGGCTCGAGACGGTCTCGGCCAACCGCGAGCCCTTCATCGAGGGCGGCCAGGTCGACCTCGTCGTCGCGACCTACACCATCAACGACACCCGCAAGGAGGTCGTCGACTTCGCGGGGCCGTACTACATCGCCGGCCAGGCGCTCATGGTCGCGGCGGACAACGACACCATCACCGGCGAGGACTCGATCGCCGGGACGAAGGTCTGCTCCGTGGAGGGCTCCACGCCCGCGGAGTACATCGCCACCAACCACCCCGACGCGGAGCTGGTCACCTTCGACACGTACTCCAAGTGCGTGGTGGAGCTGAACAACGGCCAGATCGACGCGGTCACCACCGACAACGTCATCCTCGCCGGCTTCGTCGCCGCCGACAAGGAGAACCTCAAGATGGCGGGGGACGGCGCGACCTTCACCGAGGAGCCGTACGGGATCGGGCTGAAGAAGGGCGACGACGACTTCCGCAGCTTCATCAACGACGTGCTCGAGGAGTCGTACGCGGACGGCACCTGGGCGGCTGCCTGGGAGAGCACCGCCGGCACCGTGCTGCCCACGCCGGAGCCCCCGGCCGTGGACCGCTACTGATCCGACTCCCCCTCCTCCCCTTCCCACCTGCGGCAGGGGCCCGGCGCACGCCCGGCCCGGCCCCTGCCCGATCAGGAGCTCGTGAATGGACCATCTGTTCGAGCAGCGCTCGGCGATCTGGGACGCGTTCCTCACGACGCTGTCCCTCGCCGGGATCTCCGGCCTCCTCGCCCTCGTGCTGGGCACCGTGCTCGCCGGGATGCGCGTGAGCCCGTTCCTGCCCCTGCGCATCATCGCGACGGGGTACACGGAGTTCCTGCGCAACACCCCGCTGACGATCGTGTTCTTCTTCTACGTCTTCGTCACCCCGTCGATGGGGTTCTCCTTCAGCTACAAGGTCGCCGCCGTGATCGCCCTGACCTGCTACACGGCGGCGTTCGTCGCCGAGGCCGTGCGCTCGGGCATCAACTCCGTCGCCCCCGGGCAGGCGGAGGCGGCGCGCTCGCTGGGCATGTCCTTCGGGCAGAACCTGGGCCTGGTGGTCCTCCCCCAGGCCTTCCGCACCGCCATCCCGCCGCTGATCAGCGTGTTCATCGCCCTGGTGAAGAACACCTCGGTCGCCGGCGCCTTCAGCGTGCTCGAGCTGTTCGCGCTGTCCAAGCGCCTGACCAACGCGTACTCGGCCGATGTCATCACGATCCTCATCGGGATCGCCCTGTGCTACCTGGTCATCTGCATCCCGCTGGGGCGCGTGGCGGCCGCTCTGGAACGGAAGGCGGTGTTCGGCCGATGAGCACCGGACCGATCCTGTACGACGTCGCCGGGCCCGAGGAGAAGCGCCGGGAGCGGCTGATCTCCTGGGTGCTGGGCGTGGTGGTCCTCCTCGGCGCGGGCGCGCTGATCTGGCGGCTGGCGGCCAACGGCGTCTTCGACGACCGCTGGCGGATACTCATCGAGGCGCCCCCGAACTTCGCGGGCTACGAGGTCCAGCACATCTGGATGGCGATCTTCCGGGGCCTGGGCAGCACGCTGCTGGCCGCGGTCATCTCCCTGCCGCTGGCACTGCTGCTGGCCGTGGCACTGGTGTCCCTGCGCACCTCGCCCTTCGCGGTGGTGCGGGGCGCCGTCGCCGTGGCGGTCGAGGTGTTCCGCGCCCTGCCCGTGGTGCTGGTGATGTTGTTCGGCGTCCTCGTGCTGCCGGGGGCGAGCCCGCTCATGGCCGTCGTGTTCGGCCTGGTCCTCTACAACGGGGCCGTGTTCGCGGAGATCCTCCGCGCCGGCATCGCCGCGCTGCCGAAGGGGCAGACGGAAGCGGCGCAGTCGCTGGGGATGGGATCGTTCCTCACCTACCGCGACATCCAGCTCCCGCAGGCGGTGCGCATGATGCTGCCCTCGCTCATCGCGCAGGGCGTGGTGCTGGTGAAGGACTCGTCGCTGGGCTACATCGTCGGCTATGCGGAGCTGCTGCGACAGGTCTCCCGGGTCACGGACGCCCTCACCAACGCCGCCTACCTGCTGCCGCTGCTGGCCGTGGGCGCGGCGGTGTACATCGCGCTGAACATCGCGCTCTCGCGCCTGGCGGTGTGGGTGCAGCGTCGCAGCGCGCGCACCCGCCGCACCGTGGCCGCCACGCCGCTGGCCCCGATCGTCGAGGACTGATCCCGGCGGCGCGGGCTGGTCCCGGGGGCGCGGGCTGGTCCCCGCAGCGCGACCCGCGCACCGGTGCGCCGGGCGCGGGTCACAGCTCGCGGGCGCGCATCTCGCTGGAGATCACCCGGACGGCCAGCGACCCGTCGTAGCCCCGCCGGCGCAGGTAGGCGTCCAGGCGTCGGGCGATCTGGCCGCGCCGCTGCGGATCGGAGGCGGGGCCGTGTGCTTCTCGCCGCAGCCGCTCGCGGACGAGCTCCCGGCAGCGTTCCTCCTCGGCCAGGGACGGGTCCTCCTCGAGAGGTCCGCTGCCGGTGAGGGCGGCGAAGGCCTCGTCCTGGTCGGCCGTGGAGACGCCGCGCTGCTGGAGCTCCTCGCGCAGGGCCCGGTCGCTGAGCCCCTTGCGCGCACGCCGCTGCGCGATCCACTCCCGGGCGAACTCCGCGTCGTCGATCAGCCCGGCGCGACGGGTGCGCGCCATCACCTCGTGCGCGAGATCCGCAGGGACCTCGCGCTCGTCGAGCCGGGCGCGCAGCTCCCCCTCGCTGCGCCGGCGCCCGGCCAGCAGGCGCATGAGGTAGCGGCATTCCGAGACGATGCGCTTCTCGCGCTCGCGCGCGGCCGGGTCGACCTCGCGGCGCGGTGCGTCGAGGATCGCCTGGGTGCGCCGCGCGAGCTCCGCACGCACCGCCGAGTCCCCGTCCATGGCGCCGCCCCCGGCGGCGATGCTCTGCCGGTCCTGGGTCACGGGTGCGTCCTGTTCGGTCGGGGGTGATGAGGGCGCGCGGGCCGGACCCTGCGGGAGGCAGGATCCGGCCCGCGCCGGGGTCCGGCAGGCCGGGCGGGCGATCGCGCCGCCCGGCCGCGGAACCTCAGATGGTCGCCGGGACGTCCTCGTCGATGAGCTCGTCCTCGACGAGGTCGTCGGCCTCGGCCGCCGCGGCGTCCTCCGCCGCGTACTGCCCCACGCCGAGGGTGCGCAGGATCTTGTGCTCGACCTCGACGGCCAGATCCGGGTTGTCCTTGAGGAACTGGCGGGCGTTCTCCTTGCCCTGGCCCAGCTGGTCCCCCTCATAGGTGAACCAGGCCCCGGACTTGCGCACGATCCCGTGCTCGACGCCCAGGTCGATCAGGCCGCCCTCGCGGGAGATGCCCTCGCCGTAGAGGATGTCGAACTCCGCCTGCTTGAAGGGCGGCGCCATCTTGTTCTTCACGACCTTGACGCGGGTGCGGTTGCCGACGGAGTCGGTGCCCGTCTTCAGCGTCTCGATACGACGGATGTCCATGCGCACCGAGGCGTAGAACTTCAGCGCCTTGCCGCCCGTGGTGGTCTCCGGGCTGCCGAAGAACACGCCGATCTTCTCGCGCAGCTGGTTGATGAAGATCGCCGTGGTGCCCGTCGAGGAGAGGGCTCCGGCGAGCTTGCGCAGCGCCTGCGACATGAGGCGGGCCTGCAGGCCGACGTGGGAGTCGCCCATCTCGCCCTCGATCTCCGCCTTGGGCACGAGCGCCGCCACGGAGTCGATGACGATGACGTCCAGCGCCCCCGAGCGCACCAGCATGTCGGTGATCTCGAGCGCCTGCTCCCCCGTGTCCGGCTGGGAGACGAGCAGGGCGTCGGTGTCGACGCCGAGCTTCTTGGCGTAGTCGGGATCCAGGGCGTGCTCGGCGTCGATGAAGGCCGCGATGCCCCCGTTGCGCTGGGCGCTCGCCACGGCGTGCAGGGCGACGGTCGTCTTGCCGCTGGACTCCGGGCCGTAGATCTCGACGATGCGCCCGCGGGGCAGGCCGCCGATGCCGAGCGCCGCGTCCAGGGCGACGGAGCCGGTGGGGATCACCTCGATCGGAGGACGGGTGTCGTCCCCCAGGCGCATGATCGACCCCTTGCCGAACTGGCGGTCGATCTGGGCGAGCGCGGCGTCGAGGGTCGACGCGCGCTCCTTCGGTGCGGACTTAGCCATGATCGGATTCCTTCCACGGGGCCGGCTCGCCGGCGGTTTCGAACGTATGCGGCCACAGTAGGTCGGCGTTCCGACAGTCGAGCCGCAGCCTGCCCCCGCTGTGGAGAACCCCGTGCTGGGGAGGAGCAGCGGAGGCTGCATCGGTCCGGGCCCGCCGGTCGTCTGCGACCCACAGTACCCGAACACCTGTTCGAGATGCGACCTCTGCCCTCCGACACGCCGGGCGTGTCGGATCCTGCGGAGGCCGTCAGCGGCGGCGGGCCTCCTGCGGGACCTCCCAGCGGTCGCGCTCCGGGACGTCCATCGCGTCGCACAGCGCGGTCCAGACCGCGCGCACCGGGACGCCCTGCTCGAGGGCGCTCTCGGCGGTCAGACCGCCGACCTCCTCGAGCACGACGTCCCGGCGGTAGGTCACCGCGAGCACGCGGCCGAACACGTGGTCGGCCAGCTCGTCGAACTCGCTGCGCCGCACCTCAGCGGGCGCCCACGAGGCTGGGGGCGTGCCCGGCGAGGTCGTCCGGGACGGTGTCCGGGACGGCCACGCCCTCGGCGATCGCGATGCGCTCGGAGACCTCGCGCAGCACGAAGGACAGCGGAAGGCCCAGCGCGCCGGTCACGGAGGTCAGCAGCTCGCTGGAGGCCTCCTTCTGGCCGCGCTCGATCTCGCTGAGGTAGCCCAGGGAGACCCGGGCGTCCGAGGAGACCTGGCGCAGCGTACGGCCCTGGGCACGACGGGCGTCGCGCAGGACGTCTCCGAGCTCCTGTCGGAAGAGGACCACGGGGCGGCCTCCTTTCCTGGCGTCGTGCGGCGCGCTCGGCGCCGCGTGGTCGTCGGCTCGTGCGATCTTCGTCGTCGGCAGGGACCGCAGGGGTCGACGGCCCGGAGCAGCGATCCCCCGGCCGGAAGCCGGGCGGGTGGACCGAGGACTGGTCATGGTGGTCATCGTGCTCATCACACCAGCTCCAACGCGAAGCGCCTCACGAGTGTTCCCGATCCTAGTGCTCCGCCGTGGGAGAACACTGTGCCCGTTCACACAGAGCCTCCCGCGGGCGGTGCCGTGCCTGGTCGCAGCCCCGGCATCGCGTGCCGGGACCGTCCGGTCCCCCGGGGCCCCGGAGGTGACCCGGGCGACCTTCCGGCGCGGCCGGAGGGCGCGGCGCCGGCGGTCTCAGGCCGTGGCGGGGACCTTGGGCAGGGCGCGGGCGAGAGCGTCCAGGGCGGCGGCGACGGCCTGCGCGCGGACCTCCGTCCGGTCGCCGTCCAGCTGCAGCACGAGCGCCCGGGTCCCGCCCCCGCGGCGCGCCACGGCGATGTGGACCGTGCCGGCCGGCACGCCGCGGCCGTCGGGGCCCGGCCCGGCCACCCCGGTGGTGGAGACCGCCACATCGGCCGCATAGGCGTCCAGCGCGCCCTCGGCCATCTGGCGCGCCGTGGCCTCGTTGACGGCCCCGTCGCGCTCGAGCATGGCGGCGTCGACCCCGAGCACCCGGGACTTGGCGGTGTACGAGTAGCAGGCGGCGCCGCCGGCCAGGCAGCGGCTCGCGCCGGGGACGTCCACCAGACGCGAGACGAGCGCGCCTCCGGTGAGCGACTCGGCGGTGGCGATCATGAGCCCTGCGGCGGAGGCCCGGGCGATGACCAGGTCAGGTCCTGCCGGGAGGTCCTGATCGCTCATGCTCCCGCGCCCCGGGCCAGCGCCTCCCGGCGCAGGCGCAGGCCGTCCTTGAGGTTCACGGCTCCCGACCAGACGGTGAGGACCACGGCCAGCAGCACGAGGGCCAGACCGATCCACCGCGCCGGGCCCCACCACAGCTCGAAGGGCAGCAGGCAGAAGGTGATGGCGATGGTCTGCACCATCGTCTTGGCCTTGCCGGCCATGTTCGCCGGCAGCGCCCCGTACTTCAGGATCGTGAAGCGCATGATCGTGATCCCGAACTCGCGCACCAGGATCAGCACGGTCATCCACCAGGGCACGTAGTCCCACACCGACAGCATGACCAGCGCGGCGCCGGTCATGGCCTTGTCGGCGATGGGGTCGACGATCTTCCCGAAGTCGGTGATCAGGCCTCGGCTGCGGGCCAGATGCCCGTCCAGGAAATCGGTGATCATCGCGACCACGAACACGGCGGTGATCAGAAGTCGACCGCCGACCGTGTCGGGGTACAGGATCGCGAGCACGACGAGCACCGGCACCATCGCGCAGCGGACCATCGTGAGGATGTTCGCGATGTTCCACAGGGGCACCGGGGGCGCCTGGTCGTTCGTGGTCATCTGTGCTCCTTCGTCCCGGGGCGGCCGGGTCCCGGACCGGGCGCTCAGCGCCCGGTCAGCTGCCAGGCGTCGTCGCCGTCGTCGGAGTCCCCGTCGACGTCGTCGTAGTAGTCGGGGGCGACGTCGCCGGTGTCGTGCGCCAGCGGATCCTCCCCGTAGCGGTCGGAATCGGCGGCGGCGTCGGGCGCCTCCGGCGCTGCGGCGGGGGCCGGCGCGGCAGGCGCCGCGGACGGCTCGTCGCCGCCGGTGATGCGCGCGATGGCACCGGCGAGGTCGTCGGGATGCACGAGCACGTCGCGCGCCTTCGACCCCTCGGAGGGGCCGACGATCTCCCGCGACTCGAGCAGGTCCATCAGACGACCGGCCTTGGCGAAGCCCACGCGCAGCTTGCGCTGGAGCATGGAGGTCGATCCGAACTGGGTGGTGACCACGAGCTCGGCCGCCTGCAGCAGCACGTCGAGGTCGTCCCCGATGTCGTCGTCGATCTGCTTCTTGGCCGCGGTGACGGTGACGTCCTCGCGGTAGGTCGGCTTCATCTGCGTCTTGACGTGGTCGACGACCTTGTGGATCTCCGACTCGTTGACCCAGGCGACCTGGACGCGCATCGGCTTGGACTTGCCCATGGGATGGAACAGGGCGTCGCCCTGGCCGATGAGCTTCTCCGCGCCGGGGGTGTCCAGGATGACGCGGGAGTCCTGCAGCGACGAGGTCGCGAAGGCGAGGCGGCTGGGGACGTTGGCCTTGATGATGCCGGTGACGACGTCCACCGAGGGCCGCTGCGTGGCCAGGATCAGGTGGATGCCGGCGGCGCGCGCGAGCTGGGTGATGCGCTGGATGGAGGCCTCGACGTCCCGGGGGGCGACCATCATGAGGTCGGCGAGCTCGTCGACGACGACCAGCAGGTACGGATAGGGCGCCAGGCGCCGTTCGCTGCCCGCCGGGACGGTGACCTCCCCGGCGCGGACGGCCTTGTTGAAGTCGTCGATGTGCTTGAACCCGAACGTGGCCAGGTCGTCGTAGCGCGCGTCCATCTCCTTGACGACCCATTCGAGGGCCTCCGCGGCCTTCTTGGGGTTGGTGATGATCGGCGTGATGAGGTGCGGGATGCCCTCGTAGATGGTCAGCTCGACGCGCTTGGGGTCCACCAGCACCATCCGCACGTCCTCGGGGGTCGCGCGCATGAGGATCGAGGTGATCATCGCGTTGACGAGGCTCGACTTGCCGGATCCGGTGGCGCCGGCGACCAGCAGGTGGGGCATCTTGGCGAGGTTCGCGACGACGTAGCCGCCCTCGACGTCCTTGCCCACGCCCATCACCATGGGGTGCTCGTTGCGGGTGGCGACCGGGGCGCGCAGCACGTCGCCCAGGGCCACCGTCTCGCGATCGGCGTTGGGGATCTCGATGCCGATGGCCTTCTTGCCCGGGATGGGCGAGAGGATGCGGACATCGGAGCTGGCCACGGCGTAGGAGATGTTCTTGTCCAGGGCCGTGACCTTCTCGACCTTGGTGCCGGGGGCGAGCTCGACCTCGTACCGGGTGACCGTCGGCCCGCGGGAGAACCCGACGACCTCGGCGTTGACGTTGAACTGCTCGAAGACCTCGGCCAGCGCCGCGACCACGCGCTCGTTGGCCTCGGAGCGGGTCTTGTGCGGCGGCCCCTCGAGCAGGTACGAGGACTCCGGGAGGGTGTAGACGATGTCGCCGGACAGCTCGAGCTGCTCGCCGGCGCGCGGCAGGTCGCCCATCGGCGGCGGGACCAGCTCGGCCTTCTCCTCGACCTCCGGCTCCGCGGCGCGGACCGGGCGGGTCGGAGCGGGCGCGGCAGCGGCCGCCGCAGGCGAGGCGGCACGCTCGGCCGCAGGCAGCGGCGCGGTCGCCGGCGGGAAGGACTTGGCGCGCTGGTTCTCGTCGGCGACCACGTCGAAGACCTCGGTCGCGGGATCGTCCTCCGCGGCCGGCGCGGCGGGACGGGTGCGCGGGGCGGGGCGCTTGCGCCCGGCGCCGGCGCGGGCCCCGGCGGCGGCCTTCTCGTCCAGGATCCCCTGGTCGAAGGCGGCATCGCCGGCGTAGCCGAACTCGTCGTGGTCCCGGGCGGCGTCGGCGGCCTCCTGGGCCTCCTTCTCGCGCCGCGACCGGCGGCGCGAGCGCGGCGCCTTCTGCACGGTGGTCTCGGCCTCGTGGACGGCCGGGTCGGGGCGACGCGGGCGCAGGCCGAAGCTCTCCCGCTCGGCGTCCTCGTCCTCGCTCCGGCCCACCAGCAGGTCGTACACCCCGCGCAGGCGCTGAGGGATCGACTCCACCGGGGTCGCGGTCAGCACCAGCGCGCCGAACACGATGACCACGGAGTACACGACGATGACGGCGACGGGCGGGACCAGCGCCGCCAGCGGCGCCGCCCCCAGGTAGCCGAGCACTCCCCCGCCGCGGGCGAGGGCGTCGATGCCGTCGGCCGGGGCGGGCATCTTCGCGCTCACCGAGGCGATCGCGGAGATCGCGGTGACCAGGATGGCGATGCCCAGGAACACGCGCGTGTTGGCCCGCACCAGGTCCGGTCGGCGGAACATGCGCAGCGCCCAGCCGGCCAGCAGCAGCGGCAGGGCGACCGAGGCGATGCCGAAGGTGCCGGCGGCCACCACGTGCACGACGTCGAAGAAGGCGCCGGGCACCTGCCACCACTCCCGGACGGCGATCAGGCCGGCCAGCAGCAGGAGGAACAGGGCGTACCCGTCGCGGCGCTGCTCGTGCTCGACCTCCCAGCGGGCCACGCCGATCGCGCGGACGAACCCGCCGATGCCGCGGGCGATGCCGAGGTACCCGGAGCGCACTGCGCGCACCGGGAGCGGGAGCGTCGACGGATCGTGGACCCCGCCGCCGGAACCGCGAGCGGAACGGGCGGAGGAGGTCCGGGACGAGCCCTTCGACGCACGTGCGGGGGAAGACGTACGTGTCGCCATGGTCCCCAATCTACCGCGCGGCGCCGCGCGGGGCCCGGAGCGAATCGCTCCGGGGGCCCGCGGACCCGCCGCGCCGGCCGGGGCCCGCCGGCCCCGCATCCCGGCCCGGCCGCCGCGCGCCGGGGCGATGCGGAGGCGCGCCGGGGCGGGGCGGAGGTGTCAGGACTCGATGACCACGGGGATGATCATCGGCCGCCGGCGCAGGCGCTGGGAGACGTAGCGGCCCACCACCCGGCGCATGACCTGCTGCAGCTGATAGGTGTCGCGGCGGTTGGACTGGTCGGCGACCGCCTGCTCGAGGGCCTTGACGATGTCGGGCTTGATGCGCTCGAAGACCTGGTCGTCCTCGGCGACGCCGCGGGCGTGGATCTCCGGACCGGCGATGAGCGCGCCGGTCTCGGAGTTCACGACGGCGAACAGGGAGATGAATCCCTCGTCGCCGAGGATGCGGCGATCCTTGAGATCGGCCTCGGAGATCTCGCCGACGCTCGAGCCGTCCACGTAGACGTAGCCGTTGGGGATCTCGCCGACGACGGTGGCCTTCCCGTCGCGGAGGTCCACCACGTGGCCGTCGCGCGCGAGGATCACGTTCTCGTGGGGCACGCCGGTGGCCTCGGCGATGCGGCCGTTGGCGATGAGGTGGCGGACCTCGCCGTGCACCGGCATCACGTTCTTCGGGCGCACGATGTTGTAGCAGTACAGCAGCTCCCCCGCGCTGGCGTGGCCGGAGGTGTGGACCTTGGCGTTGCCCTTGTGGACGACCTCGGCGCCGAGGGCGAGCAGGCCGTTGATCACCCGGAAGACGGAGTTCTCGTTGCCGGGGATCAGGGAGGAGGCCAGGATGACGATGTCGCCCTCCCCCACCTCGACGCGATGGTCGCGGTTGGCGATGCGGCCCAGCGCCGCCATCGGCTCGCCCTGGGATCCGGTGCACATGAGCACGACCCGGTCATCGGGCAGGTCGTCGATCTTGCGGACGTCCACGAGGATGTTCGGCGGGACCCGCAGGTATCCCATCTCCGCGGCGATGCCCATGTTGCGCACCATCGACCGGCCCACGAAGGCGACCCGGCGCCCGTGGCGCTCGGCGGCGTCGAGCACCTGCTGGACGCGATGGACATGGCTCGAGAACGAGGCGACGACGATCTTCTGCTGGGCGCGCGCGAAGATCGCGTCCATCACGGGCCCGATCTCGCGCTCGGCGACGGTGAAGCCGGGGACCTCGGCGTTGGTGGAGTCGACCATGAACAGGTCCACGCCCTTCTCGCCGAGCCTCGCGAAGGCGCGCAGATCGGTGATGCGGCCGTCCAGCGGCAGCTGGTCCATCTTGAAGTCGCCCGTGTGCAGGATGGTGCCGGCGGGGGTGGACACGTGCACGGCCAGCGCGTCGGGGATCGAGTGGTTGACCGCGACGAACTCGAGGTCGAAGGGACCCAGCTGCTCGCTCTGCCCCTCGGCGACGGCGAGGGTGTACGGCGTGATGCGGTGCTCCTTGAGCTTCGCCTCGATGAAGGCGAGCGTGAGCTGGCTGCCGACCAGCGGGATGTCCGGCTTCAGGCGCAGCAGGTAGGGGACGGCGCCGATGTGGTCCTCGTGTCCGTGGGTGAGGACGATCGCGGAGATGTCGTCGAGGCGGTCGGTGATGTGGTCGAAGTCCGGCAGGATCAGGTCGACTCCGGGCTGGGTCTCCTCGGGGAAGAGCACTCCGCAGTCGATCACGAGCAGCCGCCCGGCGTACTCGATCACCGCCATGTTGCGGCCCACGTCCCCCAGCCCGCCCAGGGGGATCACCCGCATGGTGTCCTGGCGCAGCTTCGGGGGCTGGTTCCGTCGCTCGGTGAAAGCGGTGCTCACAGGGTGTTCTCCTCAGGGCTGGCGGGTCAGCGGCGGGATGCCGTCCGCCGCGCCGAGCGTGGCGGCGAGGTCGGCGACCTCTTCGGGGTTCGGGGCGACCAGCGGCAGGCGCACGGCGGCGTGCGGGAGCACGCCCTGCAGCATCAGCGCGGTCTTGGCGGCGGTGACGCCGGGGATGCGGTCCATGAGGGCCTCGACCAGCGGGGCCAGGCGCGCGCTGATCGCACGGGCGTGCGCGAGGTCGCCCGCGTCCACGGCCTGCACCAGGTCCGCCTCGAGGCGCGGGGCGGCATGTCCCACCACGGAGACGACGCCCGCGGCGCCGAGGGCGAGCCAGGCGAGGTTCAGCGCGTCCTCGCCGGAGTAGTAGGCCAGGCCCGAGCGCGCCATCACGACGGTGGCCTGGTGCAGGTCCCCCTTGGCGTCCTTGACCGCGACGATCCGCTCGTGCTCGGCGAGGGTCAGCAGGGTGTCCGTCGACAGCCCCACGCCGGCGCGGCCGGGGATGTCGTACAGCATCACCGGCAGGTCGGTGGCATCGGCCACCGCGCGGGTGTGGGCGACGATGCCCTCCTGGGAGGGCTTGGAGTAGTACGGGGTGACGACCATGACGCCGTCGATCTCGAGCTCGGCGCTGGCCCGGGCCAGCTCGACGCTGTGGCGGGTGTCGTTCGAGCCGACGCCCGCGACCAGGGTCGCCCGATCGCCGACCGCCTCGCGCACGGCGCGCACGAGCTCCAGCTTCTCGGCGTCGGAGACGGTCGGGGACTCCCCCGTCGTGCCCCCGAGCACCAGCAGGTCGTTGCCGTGCTCGACGAGATGCGCGGCGGTGCGCTGCGCGGCGTCGAGGTCGAGGCCGGAGGCATCGGGAGTCAGGGGCGTGACCATGGCGGTCCCGACCGCACCGAAGGGGCGCGCGGGAATGGCGTCGTCACTGCTCATGTGTCCTCCTTGGCAGGCTCTGCCGGTGTGTCGCTGATTGCCCCCAAGGGTAGTGCAGGTGCGGGCCCCGGCTCCGCAGGATCACCGGCGCGGAGCTGTCGGCGATCCCACGCGGAGGACGGGTCAGGCGCGGCGGCGGCGGATCCGCAGCGCGGAGCCCTCGACGGCGACCCTCACGTCGTCCAGGTCGCGGACCACGGCGTCGGCCAGCGGCGCGAGCGCCGCGGCCGGGGACGTGGTCGTCACCGCCAGCGAGGACGATCCGGCGGCGCGGGCGGAGCGCAGACCGCCCAGGGAGTCCTCGACCACGAGGGCCCGGCCCGGATCGACGCCCAGGCGGCTCGCCCCGAGCAGGTACGGCTCCGGGTCCGGCTTCCCGCGCGAGACCTGGTCCGCCGTGACCATCTGCGCCGGGACGGGCAGGCCGGTCACGGCCCATCGGGCCTCGAACAGGGGGCGGGCGCAGGAGGTGACGATCGTCCAGGTGCTGCGGCCGAGCTCTGCCGCCGCGGCGTCGAGCTCCTCGAGCACGCGGCGGGTCCCCGGCAGCACCCGGATCTCGGAGACGTCGGCCATCTCGAGGTCCAGCACCCGGCGGTAGGCGGCCTCCCGCTCGGCGGGCCCCAGGTCGGGGAACACCTCGGCCAGGACCTGCATGCCGGGGACGCCGTGGAGGGAGTGGTCGAAGGTGCGCGCACTGCCCAGCTCCGCGAACAGCGCGTTCCACGACCGCTCGACGGCCGGGCCGGAGTCGATCAGCGTCCCGTCCATGTCCAGCAGGAGCACGTCGGCGGCGAGGTCGAGCTCGGCATCGGCGGCGGTCGCGGGAACCGGCGCGGGAACGGTGGACGGCGCCGGGCCGGCGGAGGTCTGAGCCATGCCCCTACGCTCTCACACCGGCGTCCTCGGGCGGATCCGCCGGAGGCCCCGAGCCGGCGGGCGCGGGCCTCAGCGGCCGCGGTCGAGGGCGATGGCGCGGCGCACCGCGGCGCGGGCCTGCTTGCGGTCCCGCAGGCCCTCGTAGGCGAGCGCGAGGCGGAACCAGGCCCGCCAGTCCTCCTCGCCGTTCTGCAGGGCGCTGCGCGCCTTCTCGAACTCCTCGCGCCCATCGGCCGCGCCGTCCGCACCGCAGTCGGGTGCGGCCTCGGCGTGGTCGGGTCCCGGCTCTGCGGGCGTCGGCGACGACTCCCGGTACCGCCGGTTCAGCCGCGCGGCGGCCATGCCGAACAGCAGCTCGCGCCAGATCACCCACAGCGTCAGGACCAGCAGGATCATCACGCCTGCGGCGAGGCCCCAGCCGATGAGCCCGCCGGCGCGGGAGAATCCCCAGGCCAGCCACAGCAGTCCCCAGCAGTAGGCGGCGGAGATCGCCACCAGGACGCCGACGAAGATCCGATGGAGCATCCGTGCCTCAGCCCAGGTCCATGTAGCCGTCCAGACCGACGGTCAGGCCGGGATGACGGGAGACCTCGCGGATGCCCAGCAGCACGCCGGGCATGAAGCTGACGCGGTCGAAGGAGTCGTGGCGCAGGGTGAACTGCTCCCCCGTCCCGCCGAACAGGACCTCCTCGTGGGCGACCAGGCCGCGCAGGCGCACCGCGTGCACATGGATGCCGTCCACGACCGCCCCGCGGGCCCCGTCCGGATCCTGCTCGGTGGCATCGGGCACGGGCCCCAGGCCCGCCGCGGCGCGGCCGCGGGCGATCGCCCCGGCGGTGTGGCGCGCCGTGCCGGAGGGGGCGTCCACCTTGGCGGGGTGGTGCAGCTCGACGATCTCGGCGCTCTCGTAGTACCGGGCCGCGATCTCCGCGAAGCGCATGGCCAGCACCGCGCCGATGGCGAAGTTCGGGGCGATCAGCACGCCGAGCCCCGGGGCGCCCGCGAGGGCGGAGCGGACCTCGCCCAGGGACTGCTCGTCCCAGCCGGTGGTCCCCACCACGGCGTGCATGCCGTGCTCGATCGCCCACAGGACGTTGCCCTTGGCCGCCGACGGGACGGTGAGGTCGACGACGACCTGCGCCCCGGCCTCGGCGACGGCCTCGAGGTCGTCGCCGCGGCCGATGCTCGCGACGAGCTCGAGATCGGCGGCGTCCTCGACGGCGCGGCAGGCCTCGCGGCCCATGCGGCCGGCGGCTCCGAGCACGGCGACGGGGAGGGGGGTGCTGGTCATCGGCGGTCCTTCCGGTGACGGCCGCGGCGGCGGCCGGGAGGGGGCGAGGAGTGCGGTTCGGGGGTGGGAGCCGGCGCCGCCGGTCTCCCGCACGAGGCTCTCAGGCGGCGGGGCCGATGTCCACGCGGGTGGTGAAGGATCCGGCGAGCCGCTCCGCGAGCTCCCGGACATCGTGCTCGGTCACGGCGGCGATGCGGGAGATCGTCTCATCGACGCTCGCGTAGCGGCCGTGGATCAGCTCGGTGCTGCTTAGGCGGCCCATGCGGCTGGTGGTGTCCTCCAGGCCCAGGGCGAGGGAGCCGGTGATCTGGCCGAGGGCGCGGCGCATCTCCTCCGGGGTGGGGCCGGTGCGCCCGAGCTCGGCGAGCTCCTCGCGCAGCAGGGCCACGACCTCCTCGGTGCGGGACGGACGGCAGGCCGCGTACAGGCCGAACAGGCCCGCCTCCCGGTAGCCGCCGCTGAACGAGTACACGCTGTAGGCCAGCCCGCGCTCCTCGCGGATGTGCTGGAACAGCCGCGAGGACATGCCGCCCCCGAGGATCGACATGAGCACGTTCATCGTGTGGCGCGCGGGATCGGTGGCGCTCAGCCCCGGCCCGCCGAGGTACACGTGCACCTGCTCGGTGTCGCGGACCAGGCGGTGCGGGGCGAGGTCCAGCACCTGCGCGGTCCCGTCGCGCTCCGGCAGGTCCGCGGGCGCGGGGCGCGGGGCGGGCGCGGCGGAATCCGGCAGCTCCCACCCGCCGGCGGCGAGGCGCTCGAGCACCAGGTCCCGCAGCCCGTCGTGGTCGACGTCGCCGACGGCGGTCACCACCAGGGTGTCGGGGCGGTAGTGCTGGCGGTAGTGGTCGCGGACGTCTGCGCCGCCGAGGGCGCTGACGGTCTCCGCCGTCCCGCCGACGGGCCGGCCCAGCGCGGTGCCGGGGCCGATGACCTGCTCGAGGAAGGTCTCGTAGCCGATGTCCCCCGGATCGTCGGCGGCCATGGCGAGCTCCTCGAGGATGACCTCGCGCTCCGTCTCGAGGGCCTCGTCGGCCAGACGGCTGGAGGTGATCATGTCGGTGAGCACGTCCACAGCCATCGGCACGTCGGTGCTGCGCACCCGGCCGTAGTAGAAGGTGTGCTCCTTCGCGGTGACGGCGTTGGACTCCCCGCCGACCTCGTCGAAGGCGGCGGCGATGTCCATGGCGCTGCGCCGGTCCGTGCCCTTGAACAGCAGATGCTCGAGCACATGCGTGGAGCCGGCGTGCTGCGGGGACTCGTCGCGCGAGCCCACGGGGAGCCAGAAGCCGACGCTCGCGCTGCGCACCGAGCGATCCGTCTGCGTCAGCAGACGCACGCCGCCGGGCAGGAGGCTCCGTCGGATCCCCGCCTCCGCATCGAGCACGAGATCGGAGCCGGGCGTGTCCAGGGGCAGGTCGAGAGGCATCATCCGATGATCCCACGCGGACGGCGCTCGGGGCGCGCGCATCAGGCCCAGTGTGATCGACGCGGCGGTCGGGCCGCCCGATCGCCTCTCCCCCTCGGGCTCGGCCCTCCGGCCTCCCGCTCCCGGACCTCCCGGCGCTCAGGGGCCCGCGCCCTATGACGACGGATGCCGTCGCGCGAACCGGGGTTCACGCGACGGCATCGGTCATCTCGCGGGACGGCTCTCGTCATCTCGCGTCGGGCCTCCGCGGCATCCGCGGGGGCCGGCGGGGTCACTCGGCGGCAGCGGTCTCCGGCTGCGCCTCGGCCTCGGGCTTGTCGTCCTCGACGACGGCGAGGCTGATCTTGCCGCGGGCGTCGATCTCGCGGATCTCGACCTCGACCTTGGTGCCGACGGACACGACGTCCTCCACGTTCTCCACGCGGCGGCCGTCGTTCATCTTGCGCAGCTGGGTGACGTGCAGCAGCCCGTCCTTGCCCGGGGTGAGGGAGACGAAGGCGCCGAAGTCGACCACGCGCACGACGGTGCCGAGGTAGCGCTCGCCGACCTCGGGCACCTGCGGGTTCGCGATGGCGTTGACCGCGCTGCGGGCCGCCTCCGCGGACGGGCCGTCGGTGGCGCCGATGTAGACGGTGCCGTCGTCCTCGATGGAGATGTCCGCGCCGGTGTCGTCCTGGATCTGGTTGATCATCTGGCCCTTGGGGCCGATGACCGCGCCGATCTTGTCGACGGGGATGGTGACCGCCAGGACGCGCGGGGCGTTCGGGCTCATCTCGTCAGGGACGTCGATCGCCTCGCCGAGCACGTCCAGGATCGCCAGGCGCGCCTCGCGGGCCTGCGACAGGGCGCCGGCGAGCACGGAGGCGGGGATGCCGTCGAGCTTCGTGTCCAGCTGGATCGCGGTGACGAACTCGCTGGTGCCGGCGACCTTGAAGTCCATGTCGCCGAAGGCGTCCTCCGCACCGAGGATGTCGGTGAGGGCCGCGTAGCGGGTCTCCCCGTCCACGGTGTCGGAGATCAGGCCCATGGCGATGCCGGCGACGGGGGCCCGCAGGGGCACACCGGCGTTCAGCAGCGACAGGGTCGAGGCGCAGACGGAGCCCATGGAGGTCGAGCCGTTGGAGCCGAGCGCCTCGGACACCTGGCGGATCGCGTAGGGGAACTCCTCGCGGCCCGGCAGCACCGGGGTGATGGCGCGCTCGGCGAGCATGCCGTGGCCGATCTCGCGACGCTTCGGGGAGCCGACCCGACCGGTCTCGCCGGTCGAGAAGGGCGGGAAGTTGTAGTGGTGCACGTAGCGCTTGTGCGTCACCGGGGACAGCGAGTCGATCTGCTGCTCCATCTTGAGCATGTTCAGCGTGGTGACGCCCAGGATCTGGGTCTCGCCGCGCTCGAACAGCGCCGAGCCGTGCACGCGCGGGATGACCTCGACCTCGGCGGAGAGCTGGCGGATGTCGCGCAGCCCGCGGCCGTCGATGCGGACGCCCTCGGTGAGCACGCGGTTGCGCACGACCTTCTTGGTCAGGGCCCGGAACGCGCCGGTGATCTCCTTCTCGCGCCCCTCGAGCTTCTCGGAGAGCTCGGCGGTGACGGCGGCGAGGAGCTCCTCGGTGGCGGTCTCGCGCTCCTGCTTCCCGGCGATCGCCATGACGCCGGCCAGGCGCTCGGTGGCGGCCTCGGCGACGATCTCGTAGGCGTCGTCCTGGTAGTCCAGGAACAGCGGGAACTCGCGCACCGGCTTCGCGGCGGCCGCGGCGAGCTCCTTCTGCGCCTCGCAGAGCGCGCGGATGAAGATCTTCGAGGCCTCGAGGCCCTCGGCGACGACGTCCTCGGTGGGGGCGATGGCGCCCTGCTCCTTGATGAGCGACCAGGAGTTGTCGGTGGCCTCGGCCTCGACCATCATGATCGCCACGTCGGAGCCGCCCTCGGCGTCCTCGACGATGCGACCGGCGACCACCATCGAGAAGACGGCCTCGTCCAGCTGGGCGAAGGTCGGGAACGCGACCCACTGGCCGCCCGAGGCGGTCGGGATCAGCGCGATGCGCACGCCGCCGATCGGGCCGGAGAACGGCAGGCCCGAGATCTGGGTGGAGGCGGAGGCGCCGTTGATGCCGACGACGTCGTAGGCGTCCTCGGGGGCGCAGGCCATGACGGTCAGGACGACCTGGACCTCGTTGCGCAGGCCCTTGACGAAGGCCGGGCGCAGCGGGCGGTCGGTGAGACGGCAGGCGAGGATCGCGTCGGTGCCGGGACGGCCCTCGCGACGGAAGAACGAGCCGGGGATGCGGCCCGCGGCGTACATGCGCTCCTCGACGTCGACGGTGAGCGGGAAGAAGTCGAACTGGTCCTTGGGACGGTTCGAGACGGCGGTCGCCGACAGCACCATCGTGTCGTCGTCGAGGTAGACGGCGACGGCGCCGGCGGCCTGCTGGGCGAGACGGCCGGTCTCGAAGCGGACCTCGCGGCGGCCGAAGGAACCGTTGTCGATGACAGCGGTGGTTGCGGTGATCTCAGGGCCTTCCATGGCCATGGGCTGCTCCTCTGGAGGGGATGGGTGCCCCTGCCGGTGCGGCCATCGTCAGAGGCGCGCGGACGCTCCGCTGTCGCGGGTTCCGCAGGTCTCTGCCGAGGACCGAACCTGGTCCGGGGGCGGGGTGTCTGGATTCAGGGGGTGGGAACCGAGCCGCCGCCCGCCCCGGAGGGCGAGCGGCGGCTGGAGGTCATCGGCGGATGCCGAGTCGCTGGATCAGCGAACGGTACCGCTCGATCTCGACGTTCTGCAGGTACTGCAGAAGCCGCTTGCGCTGGCCGACCAGCAGCATCAGACCCCGTCGGCTGTGGTGGTCGTGCTTGTGGGTCTTGAGGTGCTCGGTCAGGTAGGTGATGCGGTGCGTCAGGAGCGCGATCTGGACCTCGGGCGAGCCCGTGTCGCCCTCGCTCGTGCCGTACTCCTTGATGATCTCCTGCTTGGTGGCAGTATCGAAAGCCATGCTCTCTCCCTCGGTCGTTGCGCGGCGCGCCGGGGCCTGTTCTCCCGGGCTCTCTGAGCGGGGCACCCCTCGCTGCGCTGCGGACCGAACGACGGCCGAGCAGGGCGACGAGGTGGATGCGCGCCCCTCCGCGGCCGAATTCACGGCGCCAGAATCGTATCAGGGACGCGGGCCGTCCAGGCCGGGGAGCGACGCGAGGGTGCGGCGGGTCACGTCCTTGTCCCGCTCCATCTGCTCGACGAGCGCCTCCACGGTCTCGAAGGTGACCGTCGGGCGCTGCCGTGCGACGAACTCGAGGACGACCAGGTCCCCGTAGAGATCGAGGTCGTGGTCGCCGTGGACGTACGCCTCGACCATGCGCGGGGCGATGCCGTCCTCGCTGGGGAAGGTGGGGTTGGTGCCGATGGAGATGGTCGCCGCGGCGCGCGACAGGGGCGGCGTGCCCCGGTGCTCGGGCGCCTGCTCGATCACGGAGAGCAGCCCGGTGTAGACGCCGTCGGCGGGGACCAGCCCCCGCGGCACCGGCCCGAGGTTCGCGGTCGGGAAGCCCAGCTCGCGGCCGCGCTTGAAGCCGTGGTGGACCACGTCGGCGACCGTGTGGAAGCGACCCAGCATCGAAGCCGCGGTGCCGACGTCCCCGTCCAGCAGCGCGGTGCGGATCTCGGAGGAGGAGACCCGGTCGCGGCGGACCTGCGCGCCGCCGATCTCCGCGATGCCGTCCGGTCCGACCTGCTCGGGCGACGTCCCGGTGAGCTCCTCGTGGCCCTGGTCCTCGACCAGCACCACGTCGAAGCCGTAGCGATCGGCCAGCTCGCGCATGGTGGTCAGGTCGCCCTCGTTGGCCCGGCCGAAGCGGGAGTCGGCCCCCATGACCACGCAGCGCATGCCGAGCCCCTCGACCAGGAAGATCCGCACGAAGTCGTCGGCGGAGTGCTGGGCGAACTCCCCCGTGAAGGCGAGGTCCAGGACGCCGGCGATCCCCGTCCCCAGCAGGAGGCGGTCGCGGTCCTCGTGGGCCGTGATCAGCGGGGTGCTGGCCGGATCCCCCATCACGTGGCGGGGATGGGGCCAGAAGGTGAGGGCCACGGGGCGCAGGCCGCGCTGCTCGGCGGCGGCGCGCAGCCGCTCCAGCACGGCCCGATGGCCCAGGTGGACCCCGTCGAAGTTGCCGATGGTGACGGCGGTCGCGCCGAGGTCGGCGGGCACCTCCTCGAGGGAGTGCCAGAGGGGGGCGCGTGTCACGGGATGGTTCCTGTCCTTGCGGCGGGTGGGGCCCGGCGACGTCGGGAGGGGTCGCGGCCGCGATCCCGCGCGGTCGCGGGTGCGTCGGCGTCGCGCCCGGCACGGGCCGGCCGCAGACCACTGTAGCGCCGCGCCGCGCCCGCGCCGCCCACGGCGCCGCAGGCGTGGCGGCGGACACGTGCCGCGCCTGTGGCCATGGCCACGTGGCGGGCGGGGGACCGTCCGGTATCGTGGTCGGGAAAGGCGGTTGAGGGGAAGTACCCCCGATGCCCCCGCACGCGCGCCCGCGTGCGGACGGAGGGAATGCCGCCAGGAAGCGAACGTATCCATGTCGAACGTGACCGACGCCGCGGCGCTCGGCGGCCCGACAGGGCCCGTCGCGCGATCCGGACGACGCCGCCTCGTGCTCATCGTGGTGGCGATCCTGGCCGTCATCGCCGTCGTCCTGACCGGCGGCGCCTTCGCCTACGCCAAGCAGTACGCCGGCAAGGCGCTGCCCGGGACCACGGTGCTGGGACAGGACGTCTCGGGCCAGACCGCGGAGCAGATCGCCGCGGCCATCGCCGAGCGCGCCGAGGGCGTCACGGTGACCGTGACCGCCGACGGCACCGACCACGAGGCCACCCTGGCCGATCTCGGCGTCAGCGTCGACGCCCCGGCGACCGCGCAGAGCGCCGTCGACCACGACGGCACCATCCCCGAGGTCCTCTCCTCGACCTGGTCGGGCGAGCGGTCCGTCGAGCCGGTGGTCTCCGTGGACCGGGCCGCCGTCGCCGCCTACGCGACCTCCCTCGTCCCCGCCGACCGCACCGTCCCGGTGGACGCGCAGGTCGTCTACGACGAGGACGAGGAGGCCTGGAAGGTCGTCGAGGGCACGCCCGGCCAGGGCGTCGAGCCCTCCGAGCTGGTCTCCGCCGTGACCGAGAACGCCCCGGCCCTGCAGGACTTCTCCGTCGAGCAGACCATCGAGGAGATCGCCCCCGCGGTCACCACCGAGGAGGCCCAGGCCGTCGTCGACGAGATCGACGCGATCCTCGAGCAGCCGATGTCGATCGCCGGTCCCGACGGCGAGACCCACGAGGTCTCCCCCGAGCGCCGCAGCGAGTGGATCTCGGTGGTCCCCACCGAGGCCGCCGACGGCCTCCAGATCGCCGTGGACGAGGACGCCGTGCGCGACTGGGTGTCCTCCCGCGCCGAGAAGGACAGCGTCGAGGCGAAGGACGGCATCGAGCAGGTCGACGCCTCCGGCAAGGTCGTCAAGGTCGTCGCCGAGAAGGAGGACGGCCTGAAGGTCACCAACACCGACGCCGTCTCCGACGAGCTGATCGCCTCGCTGCAGGGCAGGACCCCGCTCGAGGCCGCTTTCGAGACCTCGACCACCCCCGCCGAGGTCACGCAGGTGAAGGCGCCGACGGCTCCGACGGATGAGGCCACCGCCCCCGCCGAGGGCTCCACGGCGACGCCCGGTGCGGAGCCGACCGAGAAGGCCACGCCGTCCGGCGAGAAGTGGATCGACGCGGATCTGAGCAACAAGACGGTCACCGCCTACGTCGGGGACACCCCGGTGTGGGGCCCGCGCTCGATGGTCGACGGGAAGAAGGACTACGAGACGGTCACCGGCTCGTACGAGATCTACCTCCGCTACGAGAACCAGGACATGACCAACGCGTCCCGGTACGGCGAGGACGACCCGCGCTACTACTACACCGAGGACGTCCCGTGGGTGCAGTACTTCCACAACGGGTACGCCTTCCACGGCGCGCCGTGGCGCTCGTCCTTCGGCTACTCCGGCTCGCACGGCTGCATCAACATGCCGGTCTCCGATGCGAAGTGGCTGTACGACTGGGCGTCCGAGGGCACCCGCGTGGAGGTCCACTACTGATCGCCCCGCCGGCGCACGCCGGTCGCCGAAGGGCCCCGATGATCCGCGGATCATCGGGCCCCTTCGCGTTCGTGCGGTGCGCCGGGCGGGAGACCGGGCCGCGTCGGCTCAGGTGCGGGCCTCGGGAGGCACCACCAGGACGGGGCGCAGCAGCCCGTCCCCGGGCTCCTCGCGGACGACCGCGGCGAGGTGCCCCGCCGGGTCGAGGGCGGCCCGGGGGCTCTCCCCCGCCGACCCTGCGGCGGCATCCGCCGCAGCGGGGGCGGAATCCGGCGCAGCGGGGGCGGCATCCGGCGCGGCGGGGCGCAGGGCGCGGACCTGCTTCCCATGGCCCAGGTCCCGAGCCGCGGCCTCGTCGACAGGCACTGTGGGCATCACCCGGGAGGCCGCCGCGCCGAGGCCCAGCAGCGGCAGGTCGACGTCGTCGCCCTCGCCGCGCGCCGGGACGTGCACGGACTCGCCGACGCGGAAGGGGCCGACCTCCTCGCGGCGCAGCGCCGTGAGGTGCCCGCCGACGCCGAGGGCCGTCCCGAGGTCGCGGGCGAGCGCGCGCACGTACGTGCCCGAGCTGCAGGTGACGACCGCGTCGAGGTCGAGGAAGCCGCCCTCGCGCCGGGACGCGGTCACCGCGAAGCGGGAGATCGTCACCGGACGAGCGGCGAGCTGGACGTCCTCCCCCGCCCGGGCACGGGCATAGGCCCGCTTCCCGTCGACCTTGATGGCGCTCACCGTCGAGGGCACCTGGAGGATGTCCCCGCGCAGCGGTGCGAGCGCCGCCTCGACCTGTGCGAGGGAGATCCCGGAGGCGTCACGCGCCGGACCGATCGGCTCGCCCTCGCGGTCGTCGGTGGTGGTGGCGGCGCCCAGGCGGATCGTCGCCGTGTAGGTCTTGGGCAGCCCCACCAGATGGGTGAGCAGCCGTGTCCCCTGACCGATCCCCAGGATCAGCAGGCCGGTGGCCATCGGGTCCAGGGTGCCGGCGTGCCCGACCTTCTTCGTCCCCAGCAGCCAGCGGACGCGGGCGACCACGTCGTGGCTGGTGCGGTCGGGGGCCTTGTCGACCAGGAGGACGCCGTGGGGCGCACTCACGCGCGCGGCTCCTCGGCGTCGCCCTCGCGATCCTCGGAGTCGTGCTCGTCCTCGTCCAGGTCGTCGTCCTCGAGGTCGTCGTCCTCGAGATCGGGGTCGTCCTCGCGCGGCTGGCGGTAGGGATCCGCCTCCCCCGCGTACTGGGCGCCCTCCTTGAGGCCGGAGAGCTCCGCGTCGCGATGACGGGCCTCGACCAGGAGGTCGTCGATGGTCCGGGCGTTCTCGGGGATCGCATCGGCGATGAACTCGAGCGAGGGGGTCAGGCGCACGGTCGTCTGGCGGCCGACCTCGCTGCGCAGCATGCCGGTCGCGCTGCGCAGGGCGGCGGCCGTGCCCTCGCGCTCCTCCTCGGTGCCGTACACGGTGTAGAAGACGGAGGCGTGCTGGAGGTCGCCGGTCACGCGCACGTCGGTGATCGTCACGAAGCCCAGGCGCGGGTCCTTGACCCGGGTGTCCAGGGCGGTCGCCACGATCACCTTGATGCGATCGGCGAGCTTTCGGGCGCGGGGGTTCTCATGCATGGGAGGTCCTTTCCTCGGGGGCGCCGAGCGCACGCAGCGCCTCGGCACGGGGGTGATCGCTGCGTACGGCCAGCAGCACATCACGGTCGATGGCCTGGTCCACGCGGTGGCGGAAGGCGCCGTCGGCGCTGACCACGTCCAGGCCGGCCTCGGCGAGCACGGCGCGCGCCTCGGCGTACGGCGCGGTGCGACGGTTCACGGCCAGCGCCATGCCGGCGCCGGCACGCATGAGCCGGCGCCACACCGGGGCGGCGTCGGCGAGCACCTCGAGCGGGGAGCGGCGCACCGCGCCCCGGTGATGCGCGCCGTGCTGGACGCCGTAGGGGAGATCGGCGACCACGGCGTCCACGCGCCCGTCGGGCAGCACGTGGCCGAGGTCGAGGGTGTCGCAGCCGAGCACGGTGATGCTCTGGCCGCCGGCGCGCAGGGACTGCTTGTCCGGCGCCAGCTGCGCGTCGAACCGGCTGCCGATGGTCCGGCCGTGCACGGTGAGCCGGCGGGCATCGGAGGAGTGCCGGTAGCGGCGACCGCGCGCCCAGGTGAGCAGGAACGTGCGGTACGCGTCGGTGTCCTTGCGGTCCAGCTCCGCGCCGATCGGGCTCAGGCCCAGGCGCAGGGCACGGTTCAGGGTGGTGCCGCGACCGCACATGGGGTCCAACAGCGTCAGGCTGCCCTCCAGCAGGCGATCGCGATGCTCGCTGAGCGCCGCGGCCGTATTGATCAGCAGCGCGGTGAACTGCTCGTTGGTCTTGCCCGGATACTTCAGGGTGGTCTCGAGATCGCTGGGATGGCGCAGCACCGGCGCCAGCGGAACCGGTCGCAGGAGCGGCGTCGGGTCCTGGTCCGCGGGCTCGCCCGCGGCCTCCGGCGGCTCGGCAGGCTCGTACAGCGCCATGACGCCGGACAGGGTCGAGACGACGGGGACGAGCTCCCGGACGGGCGCATCGGCCGTGATCTCCAGGTGGTCGAGCCCGGCGAGGGTGCGCTCGCGCACCCGGATGCCCGCGAAACGGGTCCGCAGGACCCAGTGCGCCTCCTGGACGCACAGAGGCCCTGCGGACTCGGTGTAGACGCGGTTGGCCGAGGGGGCGCGCAGGGCGAGCAGTCTCGTGCTCACGCGGCTCTCCCTCTCTGCCCCGCCGGTGCCTGCGACCCGTGACGGGCGGCCCCGGAGGACCGCCCGTCACGACCGGTCACTTCGCGCCGGCCTGGCGCGGCTTCTCGCGCATCTCGTAGGTGGTGATGACGTCCTCGAGCTGCAGGTCGTTGAAGGAGCCGAGGTTGATACCGCACTCGAATCCCTCGCGGACCTCGGTGACGTCGTCCTTGAAGCGACGCAGCCCCGCGATCTCGAGGTTCTCCGTGATCACCACGCCGTTGCGGGTGATCCTGGCCTTCGCCCCACGACGGATCTCCCCGCTGCGGACGATGGAGCCGGCGATGTTGCCGAACTTGGAGGACCGGAAGATGTCGCGGATCTCCGCGGAGCCCGTCTCGACCTCCTCGTACTCCGGCTTGAGCATGCCCTGCAGAGCCTGCTCGACCTCCTCGATGGCACGGTAGATCACGCTGTAGTACTTGATCTCCACGCCCTCGCGGTCGGCGTACTCCGCGTTCTGGCCCTCCGCGCGCACGTTGAAGCCGATGATCACGGCGTCCGAGGCGACGGCGAGGTTGATGTTGTTCATCGTGATCGCGCCGACGCCGCGGTCGATGATGCGCAGCTGCACATCCTCGCCGACGTCGATGCCCAGCAGCGACTCCTCGAGCGCCTCGACGGAGCCCGCCGCATCGCCCTTGAGGATGAGGTTGAGGGTCTCGACCTTGCCCTCGGCCATGGCCTTGTTGATGTCCTCGAGGCTGATGCGCTTGCGGGACTTCGACAGGGCGGCCGCACGCTTGGCGGCCTCGCGCTTCTCGGCGATCTGGCGGGCGGTGCGGTCGTCCGGGGCGACCAGGAGGGAATCGCCGGCCCCGGGGACCGAGGTCAGACCCAGCACCTGGACGGGACGGGACGGGCCCGCCTCGTCGATCGCATCGCCGTTCTCGTCGAGCATGGCGCGCACGCGGCCGTAGCCGGAGCCGCAGACGATCGAGTCCCCGACCTTCAGCGTGCCCTGCTGGACCAGCACCGTGGCGACCGGGCCGCGACCGCGGTCCAGGTTCGCCTCGATGGAGACGCCGCGGGCGTCCTTGTCCGGGTTCGCCCGCAGGTCGAGCGCGGCGTCCGCGGTGAGCAGGACGGCCTCGAGCAGCGCGTCGATGTTCAGGTTCGCCAGGGCGGAGACCTCGACGAACATGGTGTCGCCGCCGTACTCCTCGGCGATCAGGTTGTACTCGGTCAGCTGCTGGCGGATCTTGTCCGGGTTCGCGCCGTCCTTGTCGATCTTGTTGATCGCAACCACGATCGGGACGTTCGCCGCCTGGGCGTGGTTGAGCGCCTCGATGGTCTGCGGCATGACGCCGTCATCGGCCGCGACCACGAGGATCGCGATGTCGGTGACCTGGGCGCCACGGGCACGCATGGCCGTGAAGGCCTCGTGGCCCGGCGTGTCGATGATGGTGATCGCGCGGTCGGCGCCCTCGTGCTCCACCGACACCTGGTAGGCGCCGATGTGCTGGGTGATGCCCCCGGCCTCGCCGGCGGCCACCTTCGAGCTGCGGATCGTGTCGAGCAGGCGGGTCTTGCCGTGGTCGACGTGACCCATGACGGTGACGACCGGCGGCCGCGGGAGGCGGTCCTCGTCGTCCTCGTCCTCGAGCTCGGCATCGAGGTCGATGTCGAACTGCTCGAGCAGCTCGCGCTCCTCGTCCTCCGGGGAGACGATCTCGATCTTGTAGCCGAGCTCGGTGCCGAGCAGCTGGAAGGTGTCCTCGTCCAGGGACTGGGTGGCCGTGGCCATCTCGCCCATCGCGAAGAGCACCGTGATCAGCGACGCGGGGTTGACGTCGATGCGATCGGCGAAGTCGGTCAGCGAGGCGCCGCGGCGCAGGCGCACCACGGTCGAGCCGTCACCGCGAGGGACCTGCACGCCGCCCGGGGCGGGCGCCTGCATCTGCTCGAACTCCTGGCGCTTCGCGCGCTTCGACTTGCGCGAGCGCGCCGGCTTGCCGCCGCGCCCGAAGGCGCCCTGGGTGCTGCCGCGGCCGCCGCGGCCGGCGCGCAGCGAGCCGCCACCGCCGCCGGGGAAGCCCCCGCCGCCGCCGGGACCGCCGCCGGGACGACCGCCGCCGCCGGCACCGGGACGACCGCGGCCGCCCGGTGCGGGACGTGCTCCGCCGCCCTGACGGGAGTCGGCGAGACCGCCGGAGGAGTGCTGGCGCATGATGCCGGGGGTCGGCATGCCCGGACGGGGCGCACCGCCGCCGGGACGCGGGGCGCCGCCGGGACGGGGCGCGCCCTCGCCGCGGGCCGGACGGCCTGCGGACTGGTCGTTCCCGCCGCGCTGCGGACGCGGACCGCCCGGACGGGGCATGCCCTGCGAGGACGCGAAGGGGTTGTTGCCCGGACGGGCCGGACCGCCGCCGGGGCGCGGGGCACCGCCGCCGCGCGGACGGGGGCCGCCCGGACGGGGCATGCCCTGCGAGGTGGCGAAGGGGTTGTTGCCCGGACGGTTGGAGCCGCCGGGACGCGGCGCGGAGCCCGGCTTGGGGGCGCCGCCGGGGCGGGGCGCGGACTGCTCCTCCGCCGCCGGAGCGGGCTTCGGCTGCGCTCCGGGACGCGGTGCCGCGCCGGGACGGGCGGCGGGGGCGCCGGGACGACGCTCGGACGGCGCCGGGGCGGCGGGGCGCTCCTCGGCCTGCGGGCGATCCGCGGCCGGGGTGCGGGGAGCGGACTGCTCCGCCGGCGATCCGGCGGCCGGGGCCGCGGGCTTCTCGGCGGCAGGGCGCGGCGCCGGCTTGGAGCCGGGCTTGGGCGCGGACGGGCCGCCGGGGCGCGGGGCGCCGGCGGGCTTGGGGGTTGCGGGGCCGCCGGAGCTGCCGGCGGAGTCGCCGGGGAACTGCTCGCGCAGACGGCGGGCGACGGGTGCCTCGATGGTCGACGAGGCGGAGCGGACGAACTCGCCCATGTCCTGCAGCTTCTGCAGAACGACCTTGCTCGGCTGTCCGAGCTCCTTGGCGAGCTCGTGGACGCGGACCTTAGCCACATTTCTCCTGTCTCGGTCCGGCCGACAAGAGGGCGCGGACCATTAATTCCTGAGGGTGCTCATGCTCGAGTACTCATCGGATGTCCATGGTTCTTCTACCTTTTCCACGATGTGGTGGGGGCGAGCTCCTCGAGGTCTCCCACGAGAAGCCCGGTGTCGACCGCGCCCCGGAAGGACCGGGCCAGGCCGCCCCGCGTGATGGCGAGGTCGAGGCACTGCGCGTCGGCGTGGATCCAGGCCCCGCGTCCGGGTGCCGACCGCGAGGGGTCGTACCGGATGCGCGGCGCGGCTCCGGAGAGGGTCTCCTCCCGGACCAGGCGCAGCAGCTGCGCGCGGGGGGCGGCCTTGCGGCAGCCGACGCACGTGCGCTCGGGACCGGTGCGCTCCGCGTCATGTCCCACGTGCGCACCTCCGTTCCCAGCGCCTCCGCGCCCCCTGCCCGGCCCGCGAGGCGAGCCGGCCGATGAGGCGTGAACAGCCTCCCCAGTGTAGCGGACGGCGTCCGGGACCGGCGGGCCGGGGAGGCGTGGGCCACATCGCACCGCCCGGCCTCCCCGCGGCCGGCGGCTCAGGAGGGCGGATCCTCCGGGGCGGGCGCCGGCGCGACGGCGACATGGGCGCTGTCCTCCCCCGCCCCCTCGGGACGGATGTCGATCTTCCAGCCCGTGAGCTTGGCCGCGAGGCGCGCGTTCTGCCCCTCCTTGCCGATCGCGAGGGAGAACTGGTTCTCCGGGACCGTCGCGCGGACGGCGCGGCCGACCTCGTCGATGACCACGACGCTGGTCACCCGCGAGGGCGAGAGGGCATGGGCGACATAGCTCGCCGGGTCCTCGTCGAAGTCGACGATGTCGATCTTCTCGCCGCCGAGCTCGTTCATGACCGCACGCACGCGCGCGCCCATCGGCCCGATGCAGGCGCCCTTGGCGTTCAGCCCGGGGATCGTCGCCCGCACGGCGATCTTCGTGCGGTGGCCGGCCTCGCGCGCCAGGCCGGCGATCTCGACCGAGCCGTCGGCGACCTCGGGGACCTCGAGCGCGAACAGGCGCCGCACCAGGTTCGGGTGCGAGCGCGAGAGCGTGATCTGGGGGCCCTTCATGCCGCGGCGGGCCTCCACGACGTAGGCGCGGATCCGGCGGCCGTGGGAGTAGTCCTCCCCCGGCACGCGCTCGTGCGGGGGCAGCACCGCCTCGACGCCGCCGAGGTCCACCAGGACCATGCGCGGGTCGCGGCCCTGCTGGATCACGCCGGAGACGATGTCCTCGGTGCGGTCGGCGTACTCGCCCAGCACCGCCTCGTCCTCGAGCTCGCGGATGCGCTGGAAGATGACCTGCCGCGCGGTGGACGCGGCCACCCGGCCGAAGTTCTCGGGGGTGTCGTCCCACTCCTCGACGATGTTGCCCTCGCCGTCGAGCTCGCGGGCGAGCACCGAGACCGCGCCGGTCTTCTCGTCGATGACGACCTCGGAGTCCTTCACCGGATGGTCCGTGTGCAGGTAGGCGGCGTGCAGCGCCCGGCGGATCGCGTCCAGCAGCACGGGCAGGCTGATGTCCCGCTCGCGCTCCAGCGCGCGCAGTGCGCCCATATCGATGTCCATGTCAGCGCTCCTTCGTAGGGGTGTCGGTGCTCGTCGCGCCGTGCGCGTCGCCCGGAGGGGCGGAGAACTCGATCTCGACGCGGGCGCTCTCGACGTCCGCGATCGGCAGGTCCAGGACCTCCGGGGTGCCGGCGGGGAGGCGCTGCGGCCGGCCGCGGGAGTCCAGGGGGCGCTGCGGGCGCAGGCGCAGGACATCGCCGTCGACGTCCTCCAGGCGGGCCAGCAGCTCGGTGCCGTCGGTGCGCACCAGGCGCACGAGGCGGGTCCGGGCGCGGCGGAAGTGCCGGGGCTCGCTCAGCACGCGCTCCGCGCCGGGGGTGGTGACCTCCAGCACGGACGGGCCGGGGCCGATGAGGGACTCGTCCTCGTCCAGCAGCGCGGAGATCTCCCGGGAGGCGTCCGCGACGGTGTCGAGGTCGGCGCTGCCGATCCGATCCTCGGGCAGGTCCACGACGACGCGGATCTCGGTGGTGCCGCCGCGCGTGCGCAGGCTCAGCTCCTCGAGCACGAGCTCGTGCCGGGCGAGGATCGAGGAGATCGGTCCGTCCAGCGCGGCGGGCATGTGCTCATCGGTCATGCGGAGCTCTCCTCGTCTTGATTTGTCATGCGCCCCTGCGGCGGCTCCCGGCGCGCCGGAAGCGCAGCGGATGCGTGGTCCAGCCTATCGCGAGCGGCCGCGCTCGCGCCCCGAGGCGGGCCGGTCAGGACCGGATGCGAGAATCAGCACCGTGACCCGTGCCGCCCGCCGCTCCCGTCCGCACCCGAGCTCCCCCGTCACGGCCCGCCGGTCCCTGCTGCTCGCGGCGGGCGTCGGGAGCCTGGGCCTCGCCACGGGCTGCGCCCGGCTCCCGGTGCGCCTGGGGCAGCCGGACGCCTACACGCCGCCGCCCCCGGGGATCGACGACCTGTACCGGGTCGATCTGCTCGACGCCCTCGCGCAGGCGATCGCGCTGGCCGGCTCCGCGAGCGACGTGCGCGCGGCCCAGGCCGAGCTGCCCGACCTCCTCGTGGGCGCCCTGCAGGAGCAGCGCGGGGCGCTGCTGACCGGCGCCGAGGCCGAGGACGAGACCTCTGCGGCGGCGTCCGGGGGCGCGGAGTCCCCCACCGTCGCGGCCCCCACCGCCATGGCCTCCGACGGCGGCGGGGCGACGGTCGACGCGGTCGCCCTGGTCGCCTCCCTGGTCGCCCTGCGGGATCTGTGCGTGCAGGCGGCTCGGCAGGTCTCGGGCTCGCTGTCGCGGCCCGTCACCGCGATCGGGGCATGGACGGCCTGGGCGACGGCCCGGCTGGTGGCGCTGCTGCCGCAGGCGGCATCGGCCCTGACCCCTCTGCCCGCACCCGAGGACGTGGTCCCGACCCGCGAGGTGCCCGAGACCGATCCCCCCTCGGTCGGCGCCCAGGTCGACTTCCACGGCACCCTCGAGACCGCGCAGACGGACGAGTGGTACGTCGGCTACGTGTACGAGGTGCTGGCCGCACGCAGCGGGGGAAGCACCCGCGAGGCGCACCTGGCCGCCCGCGACCTGCACCGCTCGCGGGCCGAGCAGCTCGCCGCGATCGCCGTCGAGGCCGGGGCCCCGGTGCCGGTGCGCCAGGCCGTCTACCCGCTGCCGAGCTCCTTCGGGTCCGCCGCAGGCATCGACGCCTGGCCGTCCCAGGCGTCGCACGATCTCCTGACCACGTACCTCGCCCTGGTGGGCGCCGCCCCCTTCGCGCAGCGACCGCTGCCGATCGTGGTCGCGCTGACCGAGGCGGCGGCGCTCGCCCCGCACGTCGGCCGGCTCGAGGCGCTGCCCTCCTTCGACGAGGACTAGGCGCGGACCTCCGCGAGGGTCTCCTCGACGACCTCGGACAGCGCCACGTTCCGCGAGGTGCCGCCGGCGCGGTCGCGCAGCTCGACCGTGCCCTCGGCCAGCCCCCGCCCCACGACCACGGAGGTGGGGATGCCCAGCAGCTCGGCGTCCTTGAACTTCACGCCCGGGGACACCTTGGGGCGGTCGTCGTAGAGGACCGTGAGCCCGGCGGCCTCGAGGGCGAGGGCGATCCTCTCGGCCTCCTCGAAGACGGCGGCGTCCTTCCCGGTGGCGAGGACGTGGACATCGGCCGGGGCCACGGCGCGCGGCCAGGCGAGGCCCTTCTCGTCGTGGTGGGTCTCGGCCAGGGCCGCCACCGCGCGGGTGACGCCGATCCCGTAGGAGCCCATGGTGACCGTGGCCTGCTTGCCGTTCTCGTCGAGGACCTTCAGATCCAGCGCCTCGGCGTACTTGCGGCCCAGCTGGAAGATGTGCCCCATCTCCATGCCGCGGGTCTTGCGCAGCGGGCCGGAGCCGTCGGGGGCCGGGTCGCCGTCGCGCACCTCGGCGGCCTCGATGGTGCCGTCGGCGGTGAAGTCGCGGCCGTACACCAGGTCGTAGACGTGCTTGTCCGCCTCGCCGGCGCCCGCGACCCAGCGGCTGCCGGGCACGACCCGCGGATCCACCAGGTACCGGATCTTCGAGGGCGCGTCGAGGCCGAGGCCCTCCGGGCCGATGAATCCCTTGGCCAGCACCGGGTAGCGGGCGAAGTCCTCGTCGGTGAAGGGCGCGGCGATCGCCGGGGCCAGCGAGGACTCCAGTCGCTTGGGGTCGACCTCGCGGTCGCCGGGCAGGGCGATGACCAGCGGCTCGGTGGAGCCGTCGGGCATGGTGAGCATGTAGACGAGGTGCTTGAGCATCTCGTAGCGGGTCCACTCCCCCGAGGGCGCGACCGGCCCCTGCCCCGGGAACGCCTGGTTGGAGAAGTCCGTGAGGGCGGCGATCGTGCTGGCGCCCGGCGTCTGCTCGACATGGGCGGCCGGCAGCGCGGCGATCTCCTCCGCCGACAGCGAGGCCGGAGGCAGCGTGGTGACGGCCTCGACGTTGGCGGCGTACCCGCCGTCGGAGACCACGAAGGTGTCCTCGCCGACGGGGGTCGGGTGCAGGAACTCCTCGGAACGGGAGCCGCCCATGGCGCCCGCATCGGCCTGGCAGATCACCGTCTCCAGCCCCAGGCGCGCGAAGATCCGCTGGTAGGCGGCGCGCTGGGCGGCGTAGGACGCCTCCAGCCCCTGGTCGGAGATGTCGAAGGAGTAGGCGTCCTTCATGACGAACTCGCGCACCCGCAGCAGACCGGCGCGGGGACGGGCCTCGTCGCGGTACTTCGTCTGGATCTGGTACAGCGTGGTCGGCAGGTCCTTGTAGGAGTTGAACAGGTCCTTGACCGTGAGCGCGAACATCTCCTCGTGGGTGGGCGCGAGCAGGTAGTCCTCGCCGCGCCGGTCCTGGAGGCGGAACAGCAGCGGGCCGTACTCCTCCCAGCGGCCGGTCGCCTCGTAGGGCGCGCGCGGCTGCAGCGCCGAGAACAGCACCTCCTGGCCGCCGGCGGCGTCCATCTCCTCGCGCACGATCTGCTCGACCTTGCGCAGCACCTTCAGACCCAGCGGCAGCCACGTGTAGACGCCGGCGGCGCTGCGGCGGATATAGCCGGCGCGCACGAGCAGCTTGTGGCTGGCGACCTCGGCGTCGGACGGATCCTCACGCAGGGTGCGGATGAACGACGAGGACATGCGGATCATGGGCGGGCCTTTCACGATGACGGGTGACGTCATCGTAGTAGAGCGGCGACCCCCTCACGGACAGGGCCGGGCACCCGGATCGCCGCGGAACCGGCCGCCCCCGACCGGCCAGGAGTGACGTGCATCGGATCCGGGGATCCGGGACCCCGGCCCGGCGCCCGCCGTGCCGTACCGTGACGGTGTACCTCGCTGCGCCCACGTGAGCGCGCGAGCACCGAACTTCGACCGCAGTCCCCCCTTTCGAGAGAGAGTCCTCCATGCCCCTCGGCCATCGTCACCTCACCGCACCCCCGCGCCTGCCCAAGGGAGGGATGCGCATCACCGCCCTGGGCGGCCTCGGCGAGGTCGGCCGGAACATGACCGTGTTCGAGCACGCCGGCCGGCTGCTCATCGTGGACTGCGGCGTGCTCTTCCCCGAGGAGCACCAGCCGGGCATCGACGTGATCCTGCCCGACTTCACCTCGCTGCGCGACCGCCTCGACGACATCGACGCCATCGTCCTCACCCACGGGCACGAGGACCACATCGGCGGCGTTCCGTACCTGCTCAAGGAGCGGGCCGACATCCCGATCATCGGCTCCGAGCTCACGCTGGCGTTCATCACCGCGAAGCTCAAGGAGTTCCGCATCACCCCCAAGACCATCCAGGTCGCCGCCGGGGAGCGCCGCACGGCCGGAGGCTTCGACCTCGAGTTCGTCGCGGTCAACCACTCCATCCCCGACGGCCTCGCGGTGGCGATCCGCACCCGCGCGGGCCTGGTGCTGCACACCGGCGACTTCAAGATGGACCAGTTCCCCCTGGACGACCGGATCACCGACCTGCGCGCCTTCGCCCGCCTCGGCGAGGAGGGCGTCGACCTCTTCCTCACCGACTCCACCAACGCCGAGGTCCCGGGGTTCACCATGTCCGAGCGGGACCTCACCCCCGCGATCGACAAGGTCTTCGCCTCCTCCCCGCGCCGGATCATCGTCTCGAGCTTCGCCAGCCACGTGCACCGCATCCAGCAGGTGCTCGACGCCGCCCACGCCAACGGCCGCAAGGTCGCCTTCGTCGGCCGGTCGATGGTGCGCAACATGGGGATCGCCCGCGACCTGGGCTACCTGAACATCCCCAAGGGCCTGGTCGTCGACTTCCGCAAGATCCAGTCGATGCCCGACCACAAGATCACCCTGATCTGCACCGGGTCGCAGGGCGAGCCGATGGCCGCGCTGGCCCGCATGGCCAACGGCGACCACCAGATCCAGGTCGGCGAGGGCGACACCGTGCTGCTGGCCAGCTCGCTGATCCCCGGCAACGAGAACGCCATCTACGGGATCATCAACAAGCTCATCGACCTCGGCGCGAACATCGTCCACAAGGGCAACGCCAAGGTCCACGTCTCCGGCCATGCCAGCGCCGGCGAGCTCGTCTACTGCTACAACATCGTGCGCCCCAAGAACGTCATGCCGGTGCACGGCGAGTCCAAGCACCTCCATGCCAACGCCGAGCTCGCGCGGCGCACCGGCGTGCCGGCGGAGAACGTCGTGGTGGTCTCCGACGGCGTCACCGTCGACCTCGTCAAGGGCCGCGCCCGCGTCTCGGGGAAGGTCCCGGCCGGGCTGGTCTACGTCGACGGGCAGACGATCGGCACCGCCACCGAGGACACCCTCGCCGAGCGCCGGCTGCTCGGCGACGGCGGCGTCGTCACCGTGGTGGCCCTGCTGGACCCCAAGACGAACCAGCCCGCCGAGCCGCTGGAGTTCCTCACCAAGGGCTTCGTGCACGACGACCACACCTTCGACGGCGCCTCGGTCGCCGTGTCGAAGGCGCTCAAGCACGCCACCCCGGACCAGGTCGACGACATCGGCGCCCTGGAGAAGATCATCGTCGAGGCGGTCAGCTCCTACCTGCGCCGCACCTACCGCCGCGAGCCCGCGGTGATGGCGGTCGTCGTCGACGCCTGATCCCGCGGAGATCCCGGCACGCCGGCCGGACGGGGCGGGGGCATCCACCAGGCGGTGGACGCCCCCGCCTCGTCCTGTTCGCGAGGGAGCACCGGGAGCCCGGTGGCCTCCGGGCGCTCAGAACAGGATCGTGGCGAGCTCGCCGGCCTGGGTGAAGCCGGCGGCGGCATAGGCGCGGCGCGCCGGATCGTTGAAGTCGTTGACGTACAGCGAGACCTGCGGGGCGTGGTCCCGGCGGACCAGCTCGACCATCTCCCGCATGGCCCGCCGCGCGATGCCCTGGCCGCGCAGCGGCGGCGGCACCCACACCCCGTGGATCTGGGCGACAGGGCCGAAGATCGCCCCGACGTCGGCCTTGAAGCAGATCTCGCCGTCGCGCTCGACGATGTAGGTGCGCCCCGCGCCGACGAGCGCGCGCACGCGCGCCCAGTAGGCCCGGCCGCCGTCGAAGGCGGTGGGATCCGTGCCGACCTCCTCGCGGAACATCGCCACGGCGTGGTGGTACACCTCCTCGGCGTCCTCGGGCCGGGCGGGGCGCACGGCGAGCCCGCCGTCGCCCGGCAGCGCTCCCGGGGCCTCGGTCGCCACCAGCAGCGGCTGGCTCCACCGGTACTCGCGCACCATCGGCCCCCAGCGCGGGGCCAGGGTGCGCCAGACCCGTTCGACGGCGCGCCGCTCCCCCACCACCGAGCTCGCCCGGCGCCTCCCGGTCGCGACGGAGGCGGCGAGGTCGTCCAGGACCGCGTCGTCCTGCGCCATCGGCGAGAGGTTCACGCCGTTCCACAGCAGCCCGGTCGGGGCGTCCTCGGGACCGGTCCGGCTGAACTCGTGCGCCAGGCTCGCCGTGCCGCGCAGCTCCATCAGCCGCGCCCCGGGCAGGGCGTTCACCAGCGGATCCCGCAGGGCGTGGCGCAGCGCCGCGGCCTCGCCGTCGTGCCGCACGGGTCGCACCCGTGCCTCGGACCGTCGGAACATGCGCGCCTCAGCCACCGTGCTCCGTGCCCGCACGGCGGTGCACGGCGCCGTGGGGCACGAGGCGGGGCGCGGCCACGGCGGGCGCACGGCCCGGCCGGGGCGCAGGGCCGGTTGCGGTCATCGCCCCATTATGTGGCACCGATCGGCTCATCGGGGACGGTCCGGGGAGCGCCGTGCTCCCGGGCACGGCGGCGCATGCCGCGGGCCGCGCCGGCGGGGTGCAGTCAGGGGAAGAGGGTGATGGGCTTGACGATGTCCGCATACAGCAGCAGCACCGTCATCACCAGGAACACCGAGGCGACCGCATAGGTCAGCGGCAGCAGCCGCGACATGTCCACCGGCCCCGGGTCGGGGCGCCCGCGCAGACGGGCCCACGCGCGCCGCACCCCTTCGACGAGGGCGCCGAGGACATGGCCGCCGTCCAGCGGCATCAGGGGGATCAGGTTGAAGACGAACAGGGCCATGTTCAACGAGGCGAGCATCGACAGCAGGGTCGCGATCTTCTCCCGCAGCTCGAAGCCGGGCTGCTCGGCGGCGGCGACCTCCCCCGCGAGGCGGGACACGCCCACCACGCCGATGGGACCGTTCGGGTCGCGCTCCTGGGTGCCGAAGGCGGCCTGCCCCACCTCCCACAGGCGCACCGGGAGGCTGATGACGATCCGGGCGGTGCCGGTGAACGCCTCCCAGGCCATGCCCGGAACCCGGGCGGGCGACTGCCGTACCAGGTCCGGGGTGCCGGCGACGCCCAGGAATCCCACCTGCTCGGTGACGAGCTCGCCGTCCGCGTCGAGCACGGCGCGGCCGTCGGCGTCCAGCACCGGCCGGGCGTCGACGATCGGGGTGGCCTGCAGGGTCAGCTGCTCGCCGTCCCGGGAGACGACGACGTCGACGGTGCGGTCGCCGGCGGCCCGCACCGAGGCCGTCACGTCGCCCCAGCCGTCGATGTCCCGACCATCGATGCTCAGCAGCACGTCCCCGGGCTCGATGCCCGCGGCGGCCGCGGGCGCCGGCGGCATGCCCTCGCAGCTGGTGCCCTCCGGCGCATCGGCCGGCAGCACGCACTGCGAGACGGTGCTCACCGTCGGGGTGACGCCCGGCAGACCGATGCCGCACACCAGCACGCCCAGGATCAGCACCGACAGCACCAGGTTCATGGCGGGCCCGCCGAGCATGACGACGAGCTTCTTGGGCACCGCGAGTGCGCTGAAGGTGCGGTGCGCGTCCTCCGGGCCGTACTGGGATGCCTCCCAGTCCTTCGCCTCCGCGGACATCTGCTGGAAGAACCCGGTGGAATGCTCGCGGATGGTCCCCGGGGCGTCGTCGCGGCGCGGCGGGTACATGCCGATCATCCGGATGTAGCCGCCCAGCGGCAGCGCCTTGATCCCGTACTCCGTCTCGCCGCGCCGGCGCGCGAGCACGGTGGGGCCGAAGCCGATCATGTACTGGGTCACGCGCACGCCGAAGGCCTTCGCGGGGACCAGGTGCCCGAGCTCGTGCAGGGCGATGGACACCGCCAGCCCCACGGCGATCGCCAGCACGCCCAGGACGAACAGCAGGACGCTCATGCGCGGGGTGCCCGGCGGGGCGGCCGCGGCGCCCGGGGTCCACGGGTCACGGCACGGACGCCATCACATCCGCGACATGGTCGAGGTACACGTCGACCACGGCCTCCTGGTAGCCGACCGGGCCCTTGCGGCGGCGGAAGGCCGCCCGGCGGACGTCGTCCACGCTCATCGGCAGCCCGTCGGTGAAGTAGGCGATCAGCTGGTCGCAGAGGGCGTCGACATCGGCCATGTCGTAGGAGGGCTCGCCCGCGGAGGCCGGGGCGAAGCGCTGCCCGGCCGGGCGCTCGAGACGCTCCTTGAGGGCCTCGGCGCGCTCGGTCAGCTGGGCGATCCACGCGGCCTCGCCCTCGCGGGCGATCGCCTCGTCGCGGGCCTGCAGCGCGAACGCGTCGGAGAGGCGGTCCAGCGCCTCGTCCACGGTGCGCATGTCGTAGCCGCCGCGCTCGGTGCCGAAGCTCGCCGTGGCGACATCGGAGCCGTCGAACGAGGGGTCCTTGCTCTCGTAGGCGCTGCGGGCCCGCGAGAGGAAATCGTCGACCTCCGCCGTCGCATAGCCCACGCTGAAGCGCGAGACGCGCTCGAAGGATGTGCTCACCTGTGGTCCTTCCTCGATGCCGGAACGGGTACCACTGTAACCATCCGGGGACTGTCCTCCTGGGAGGCCGCCCCGCTCCGCGGACGGGGCGGGCGCGGCCGGGCCGGCGGCCGCGGTCACGAGTCCTGGGTCGCGATCGCCTCGACCCGGGCGACTCGCGCCTCGCGGTCCGCGCGATGGGCGTCGGACTCGAGCACCTCCGCGGCCAGCTGGCCGCAGGCGCCGTCGATGTCCGAGCCGCGGGTGTCGCGGATCGTGGCGCGGATCCCGGCCGCGCGCAGGGTCTCCACGAAGCGCCTCTCGACGAAGGGATCCGATGCCGTCCACTTCGAGCCCTTCACGGGGTTCAGCGGGATCGGGTTCACGTGCACCCAGCCGGTGCCGCCCTTGGCGATGAGACGGTCCGCGAGCAGCTGCGCCCGATGGGCCTGGTCGTTGATGTCGCGGATCAGCGCGTACTCGATGCTCACCCGGCGGCCCGTGGCCTGGAAGTACTCGTGGGCGGCCGAGAGGATCTCGTCCACGTCGAAGCGCGTGTTGATGGGCACCAGCTCGTCGCGCAGGGCGTCGTCCGGGGCGTGGAGGGAGACCGCGAGCGTCACCGGGATCTCCTCCTTGATGAGCTTGCGGACCGCCGGGGCCAGGCCGACGGTGGAGACGGTGATGCTGCGCGCGCTCATCCCGAAGCCCTCCGGCGAGGGGGCGTTCAGGCGCTTGCAGACCGTCGCCACGGGGCGGTAGTTCGCCAGCGGCTCGCCCATGCCCATGAAGACGATGTTGCTCACGCGGGTGACGGGGTTCTCGCCCTCCTGGGCGGGGACCTCCCCGGCCGCGAGCTTGGCGTTGGCGATGCGGACCTGCTCGAGGATCTCCGCGGCGGAGAGGTTGCGGGTCAGGCCCATCTGCCCGGTCGCGCAGAACGGGCAGTTCATGCCGCAGCCGGCCTCCGAGGAGATGCACAGCGTGACCCGGCCCGTGTAGCGCATGAGCACCGACTCCACGAGGGATCCGTCGAACAGGCGCCAGAGCATCTTCTGCGTGGCGCCGTGGTCGGCGGCCTGCATCGAGACCAGCTCGAGCAGCGGCGGGAAGAAGCGCTCGACGAGCGTGGCGCGCAGATCCTTGGGGATGTCCGTGAGGTCGTCCGGATCGGTCGTCGCGTGGTCGAAGTAGTGCTTGGACAGCTGGTTGGCCCGGAAGGCGGGCAGGCCCATCTCCACCACGGCGGCGCGCCGCTCCGCGAGGGTGAGGTCGGCCAGGTGCGAGGGGGCCTTGCCGCGGCGGGTGGGCCGCAGCTGCAGCTGGCCGGGGGCCAGGGCGACCTTCTCCCCCGGCACGGCCTCCCGGGAGAGGTCGGGCAGGTCGACGGGGCGGCGGGAGGGGTCGGAACCGGTGGCGCTCATGGGAGCAGGATCTCCAGGAGGATGTAGGTGCAGGGGGCGGCGAGAAGGATGGAGTCGACGCGGTCCAGGACCCCGCCGTGCCCGGGCAGCAGGTGCCCCATGTCCTTGAGGCCCAGGTCGCGCTTGATGAGGGACTCGGCGAGATCCCCGCAGGTCGAGACGACCACGATGACGGCGCCGAGGATCAGCCCCGCCCACCAGGGCGCCCCCAGCCCGAGGACCATGACGCCGACGGCGCTCGCGACGCCGATGACGAGGGAGCCGGCGAAGCCCTCCCAGCTCTTCTTCGGGCTGATCCCCGGGGCCATCGGATGCGCCCCGAACAGGACGCCGGCGACGTAGCCCCCCACATCGTTGGCGACGGGGACGACGATCGCCAGCAGCACGGCGAAGGCGCCGGCGGGACGGTCGTGCAGGAGCAGCAGGAAGCAGCCGAGGAAGGGGATCCACGCGATCGTGAGCACGCCCGCGCACACGTCGCGCAGCGCCGGCAGGCCGAGGGACTCCGAGACCCGCCAGACGATGAGCACGCAGATCGCGACGGCGGTCGCCACGATCAGGCCGTCCACCCCGAACACGACGGCCGAGACGACCATGCCGATGCCGCCGACGAGGACGGGCATCGCCGGGACCTGCAGGCCGCCCTGGCCCAGGGCGCGGGTCAGCTCGAGCACCCCCAGCACGATGCCGACGGCCACCACCGCGGGAAGGGCCGCAGGCAGCAGGAACAGCGTGCCCAGGACGACCGCGCCGAGACCGAGACCGACCCCGATCGCCGCCGGGAGGTTGCGCCCCGGCCCCCGACGGGCGCCGTGGCTCTCCGCCCCGTCCCCGCCGGCCGAGCGCGCCTCGGCGGCCTTCTGCACGCGCGAGCGGGCATCGGCCTCCTGGGCGCGGGCGAGGACCGCGCTGTGCCGGATCCCGCCCGTGCCCGCACCGTGACGGTCGGGGCGCCCGGGGACGCCGACGACCGCCTCGGCGGGTGCCGAGGCGGTCTGCGGGCCGCCGGGCTGCGGCGGGGTCGGGGAGGTCACGGGAGCGGCCGGCTCTGCTCGGTCTCAGACCGTGGCCAGCTCCGTCTCCTTCGCGGAGAGGGCGACGTCGACCAGCTCGATGTACTTCTTGGTGAGGACCTCGAGCTCCTTCTCGGCGCGGGTGCCCTCGTCCTCGCCGATCTCCTTGTCCTTGACCAGCTTCTCGATGGCCTTCTTCGCGTTGCCGCGCGTGCCGCGCACGGCGACCTTGCCGTCCTCGGCCTTGTTCTTGGCGAGCTTGACGTACTCCTTGCGCCGCTCCTCGGTGAGGGCGGGCAGGACCACGCGGAGGTTGTCGCCGTTGTTGGTCGGGTTGACGCCGAGATCGGACTCGCGCAGCGCGGACTCGACGGCGGGCATCGCCGTCTTGTCGTACGGGGTCACGATCACGGTGCGGGCCTCGGGGAACTGCAGCGAGGCGAGCTGGTTCAGGGGGGTCGGGGCGCCGTAGTACTCGACCTCGATGCCCTGGAACATCGCCGCGTTGGCCCGCCCGGTGCGGATCGCGGAGAAGTCCTCCTTGGTCACCTCGACGGACTTGGTCATATTGGCTTCGGCGTCCTTCAGGATGCCGGCGACGTCGTCGCTCACGATGTGCTCCTCTT
This sequence comes from Brachybacterium phenoliresistens, assembly GCF_039530785.1. Taxonomy (NCBI): domain Bacteria; kingdom Bacillati; phylum Actinomycetota; class Actinomycetes; order Micrococcales; family Dermabacteraceae; genus Brachybacterium; species Brachybacterium phenoliresistens. The sequence goes on along the minus strand of NZ_BAAAOW010000002.1, from coordinate 263,857 downwards.
GGTTCTAGCGGATCTCACGGGACATTCTCCCCCACCGCGGCGCACAGGTCGGGGACCTCGGCGGGGCGGGGCGGTCGGGCGCCGGTCGCCGCAGCGGCCGGCACCGGGGCTCAGCTGCCGGTGACGACGGTGCCGATCCGGTCGCCCTTCATGGCGCGGGTGATGTTGCCGGACTCGTCCAGGCCGAACACCATCATCTGCTGCGCGTTGTCCATGCACAGGCTGAAGGCGGTCGCGTCGACGACCTTGAGCCCCTTCTTCAGGGCCTCGTCGTAGGTGATGTGCTCGAGCTTCTCGGCGTCGGGGTTCGAGCGGGGATCGGCGGTGTACACGCCGTCCACCCCGTTCTTGGCCATCAGCACCTCGTCGCAGCCGATCTCCAGGGCGCGCTGCACGGCCACCGTGTCGGTGGAGAAGTACGGCATGCCGGCGCCGGCGCCGAAGATGACCACGCGGCCCTTCTCGAGGTGGCGCACGGCCCGCAGCGGCAGGTAGGGCTCGGCGACCTGGCCCATGGTGATGGCGGTCTGCACGCGGGTGGAGACCCCCTTCTGCTCGAGGAAGTCCTGCAGGGCCAGGCAGTTCATGACGGTGCCGAGCATGCCCATGTAGTCGGCGCGGCGGCGGTCCATGCCGCGCTGGGAGAGCTCGGCGCCGCGGAAGAAGTTCCCGCCGCCCACGACGATGGCGCACTCGATCCCCTGGGCGACGCCCTCGGCGATCTCCGCGGCGACGCGGGAGACGACATCGGGATCCACGCCCACGGCCCCGCCGCCGAACGCCTCTCCGGAGAGCTTGAGCAGCACGCGCCGGCCGTCGCCCTTCTTGGGGAGGACGGGGATCGGGGAGGTGTACGTCTGGGTCATTCGGGGGTCCTTCCGCTGAGGGTCACCGGTGATGCTACCGGCGCGCCCCCGCACCGAGAGTGCGGGGGCGCGGGTTGGAGAGGGCGATCACGCCGGGCCGGGAGAGGTTCTCCGGGCCGATGGCGCGACCGCCCTGCTCGGGTGCTGCGATGCGTCGGTCAGTTGCCGACGCGGAAGCGGACGAATCCGGTGACGGTGCCGCCGGCGGCCTCGAGGACCTTGCCGACGGTCTGCTTGGCGTCCTTGGCGAAGGCCTGCTCGAGCAGGACGTTCTCCTTGAAGAAGCCGTTGAGGCGACCCTCGACGATCTTCGGCAGAGCCTTCTCGGGCTTGCCCTCGTTCTTCGCGGTCTCCTCGGCGATGCGACGCTCGTTCTCGACCTGGTCGGCCGGGACCTCGTCACGGGTGAGGTACAGCGGCGAGTACGCGGCGATGTGCATCGCCACGTCGCGCGCCACCTCGGCGCCGGCGGCGTCGGTGGCCACGAGGACGCCCACCTGCGGGGGGAGGTCCTTGTTGGTGCGGTGCATGTAGGCGGTGACGACCTCGCCCTGCACCCGGCCGATGCGGCGGACCAGGATCTTCTCGCCCATGGTGGCGCCCGCGTTGGTGAGCGCCTCGCCGAAGGGGGTGTCGGCGAGCTGCTCCGGCTCGGTCGCGCCGGACTCGACGGCGGCGGCCACGGCCTCGTCGCCCAGGGCGACGAACTTGTCGTTCTTGGCGACGAAGTCGGTCTCGGAGTTCAGCTCGACGAGGGTGCCCTGCTGGCCGCCCTCGACGTCGCGCACGTCGAAGGCCACGAGACCCTCGGAGGCGCTGCGGCCCTCGCGCTTGGCGATGCCCTTGAGGCCCTTGACGCGGATCAGCTCGACGGCCTTCGCCTTGTCGCCGTCGGCCTCGTCGAGCGCCTTCTTGACGTCGAGCATGCCGGCGCCGGTGGCCTCGCGGATCTCCTTGATGTCAGCAGCGGTGTAGTTCGCCATATGTCTCTCCCTAGGGATGGTGGGGAATGTCGATGGGTGACGGGGCTGGTCACAGTTCCGGGGAGGCGGATCCGCCTCCCCGGAACGATGATCACTCGGCCTTGGCGGCCTCGGCGTCCTGGGGCGCCTCGGCGGGGGCCTCGGTGGACTCCGCGCCCTCGACGGCCTCGGCGCTCTCGGCCTGGAGGGGGGTCTCCTCGGCCGGGGCGTCGGACTGCTGGACCTCGGACTGCTTGAGCAGCTCCTGCTCCCACTCGGCCAGCGGCTCGGCCTCGACGGCCGAGACGTTCTTCTCGCCCTGGGTGTTCTTCTGGTGACGCTCCTGCAGGCCCGCGGCGACGGCGTCGGCCACCACGCGGGTCAGGAGGGTGACGGAGCGGATCGCGTCGTCGTTGCCCGGGATCGGGTAGGTGACCTCGTCGGGATCGCAGTTGGTGTCCAGGATCGCGACGACGGGGATGTTGAGCTTCTGCGCCTCGTCGACGGCGAGGTGCTCCTTGTTGGTGTCCACGATCCACACGGCCGAGGGGGTGCGGGCCATGTCGCGGATGCCGCCGAGGGTCTTCTCCAGCTTGTCCTTCTCGCGGCGCATCATCAGCAGCTCCTTCTTGGTGCGGCCGGAGGAGGCCACATCGTCGAAGTCGATCTGCTCGAGCTCCTTGAGGCGGTTCACGCGCGCGGAGACCGTCTGCAGGTTGGTGAGCATGCCGCCCAGCCAGCGCTGGTTCACGAAGGGCATGCCCACGCGGGTCGCCTGCTCGCGGATGGACTCCTGCGCCTGCTTCTTGGTGCCGACGAAGAGGATCGTGCCGCCGTGCGAGACCGTCTGCTTGACGAACTCGTACGCCTTGTCGATGTAGGTGAGCGTCTGCATCAGGTCGACGATGTAGATGCCGTTGCGCTCGGTGAAGATGAAGCGCTTCATCTTCGGGTTCCAGCGGCGGGTCTGGTGTCCGAAGTGGACGCCGCTCTCGAGGAGCTGGCGCATAGTGACGACTGCCATGATGTCCTGTCTTCCGACCCGGGGCTCACGCGGCGCACCCGAAGGGCGTCCACGGTCGTGGCGCCGGGCCTTGTTCTCGGTTGTCCCCCGCACCGGGATGATGCGGAGCCTGGTGCCCAGGTCCCGGACCGCCCCGCGAGGGGACCGATGGTCCGGGCGTCCCTGATGGGCACGCGAAGTCATCCGGACGGACCGGATGCCACGGCGAGTCTATCCGATGGCCCGGGCCGGGCACGCCCTCCCGGGGGCGCGATCGGTCACGTCCTCCCGCACCGGCTCCTGTTGCCCGCCCGCTCCCGCGCCGGGGCCGCTCCTCCTCCCCAGGCGCCGGGCGTCCCCAGTCCCCGTCCGGGCCTGGCCCGCGCCGGCGCCCCGGAGGATCCTGCGGTCATGACCAGGATCATGCCGGCCGGGCGGGCGCCCGGCGCACGCGGGCCCCTGCACCTCCTCGCCCTCCTCGCCCTGCTGCTGGCGGTGCTCGTGCTCCCCGCGGCCCCGGCGCACGGCGAGGGATCGGGCCGATGGCTGTGGCCCGTCGCCCCGCCGCACCCGGTGGTGCGCCCCTTCGAGGCGCCCGCGCATCGCTATGCGGCGGGGCACCGCGGGATCGACATCTCCGGCGCGGACGGGACCGTGCGCGCCGTGGAGGACGGGACGGTGCGCTTCGCCGGCATGGTCGCGGGGCGCCCGGTGCTCTCGATCCTCCACGGCGACGGCCTCGTCTCGACCTACGAGCCGGTGGTGGCGAGCGTGGCCGAGGGCGATCCGGTCACGGCCGGGAGCGTGGTCGGCGCTCTGTGGACGGAGGGCACGCACTGCCCCACCGGTCCGTGCCTGCACCTCGGCGCGCGGCGCGGCGAGGACTACCTGGACCCGCTGATCCTGCTCGGCGAGCGCGGACCGAGCGTGCTGCTGCCGCTGGAGGGGGCGGGCTCCGGGGCCGATGCCCTCGGCGGTTCCCGGGCCGGTCCCGGAGGCGTCCCCCGCAGCGGGGCTCGGGGCGCGCAGGGGGCGCCTCCCGCAGAGGCCCGGTCTCCCCGCTGCGCGCCGCGTGCGCCGTGCCCGATGCTCCGGTGACGTCGGGCCTCGCGACGCGCTGCCTGATGCTCCGGCGCCCCGGCGCGCTGCCCCGTGCTCCGGCGCCGCGGCGCGAGGCCCGGCGGTCGGCGCGCGACGCTGCGCAGCGCGGCGCGGCGCAGCCTTAGGCGCAGCCTCAGGCGCGGGGGTGGGCCTGGTCGATCGTGCGGCGCAGCCTCTCGGCGCTGACGTGGGTATAGATCTGCGTCGTCGCGAGGGAGGAATGGCCCAGGAAGTCCTGCACGCTGCGCAGATCCGCGCCGCCCTCGACGAGGTGGGTCGCCGCGGTATGGCGCAGGGTGTGCGGGGTGACGTGGCGCGAGATCCCGGCGCTGCGCGCGAGCCGGTCCACGAGCGTGCGCACCGCCCGATCGCCGATGCGCCGCCCCCGCACCCCGAGGAACAGCGCGTCCGCCTCCAGCGGCGCGGCGCCCGCGCCGAGGACGGGCCGACCGTCCTGCTCCCAGGCCTGGATCGCGGCGAGCGCCGGGATGCCGACGGGGACGATGCGCTCCTTGTCCCCCTTGCCGATCACCCGGACGGTCCGCCGGCGCCGATCCAGGTCCCCAGTGTCCAGGCCGACCAGCTCGGAGACTCGAAGCCCCGAGGAGTACAGCAGCTCGAGGATCGCCGTGTCCCGCAGGTCGACCGCACGCTGCCGTGCCGCCGCGTCGGGATCCGTGCCGCCGTCCCGCGCCGGAGGCGCGCCGTCGGGCGACGAGGTCGACGAGGGCGGCGGATCGGCCTGGGCCGGTCCTGCGGCGGAGACGAGGTCGAGGGCCTGGGACCCGGTCAGGACGGTCGGGAGGTGGCGACCGCGGCGCGGCGCCTTGAGCCGGTGGCCGACGTCGTGGGGCGCCCGTCCGGTGGCGGCGAGCCAGGTCGAGAAGGTGCGCGCCGCCGCGGCGGACCGGGCGAGCGTCGCCGAGCTCGCCCCCGACTCCGCCCGCGTCCCGAGCCAGGACCGCAGTGAGGCGACGTCGAGCTCGGCCAGCTCGATCCGCTCGACCCTGCGCAGGTGCTCGAGGATGCCGCGGGCCTCGCGCACGTACCCGCGCACGGTGTGCTCGGAGCGGCCGCGTTCGAGGCGCAGATGCGCCGCGTAGGCGTCCACCACGGCCTCGTCCTGCTCCTCCGCATCCATCCCCCCAGTGTGACAGGCCCGCCGCCCCGCGCACGGCGGCGCGCCCCCGGGCCGCCGGCTGCTCGAGGCGCCAGCGGCCCGCGCGGCGTCGACGGCGCTCGCGGGTCAGCGGCGCTCGCGGGGTCAGCGGCGCGCGCGGGTCAGCGGCGCGCCCGGCGCACCAGGTCCCCGTCCATCCGCACCGCGCCGAACAGCTCGAGCCGGCCCACGGCGGCCAGCACCTCCTCGGGGGTGCGCCCGACGGAATCGGCGAGCGCGGCGAGGGTCGCCGCGGAGCGCGGGGGCACGGCGTCGAGCACGCGCCGGTCGGCAGGGCTGAACAGGTCCAGCTCGTCCTGCACGGCGTGCGAGGAGTCCCCGGCGGGTGCCGCGCCCGGCAGCAGTTCCATGACCTCGGCGGCCTCGGTGACCAGGACGGCGCCGCGCTCGCGGATCAGTCGGTGGCACCCCGCGGAGGCCGCCGAGGTGACCGGCCCCGGAACGGCCGCGACCTCTCGGGAGAGGTCATCGGCCCGGCGCGCCGTGGACAGGGCGCCCGAGCGCCAGGATGCCTCCACCACGACGGTCACCTGGGCGAGCGCTGCGATCAGGCGGTTCCGGGCGAGGAACCGCCAGCGGGTCGGGGCGGTGCCCATCGGCGCCTCGCTGACCAGGACGCTGCGTTCGCGGATCGACTCCAGCAGCCGCGTGTTGCCGCGCGGGTAGAGGGAGTCCAGGCCGCCGGCGAGGACGGCGATGGTCGGGGCGCCGTCCGCGGCCAGGGCGCCGCGGTGCGCGGCGGCGTCGATCCCGTAGGCACCGCCGCTGATCACCGCGATGTCCCGCGAGGCCAGCGCGGCCGCCATGGTGCCGGCCGCATCCTCCCCGTAGGGGGTGGAGGCGCGCGACCCGACGAGCGCGACGGAGCCGCGGCGCGCGGAGAGGTCCACGTCGCCCTCGCCCAGCGCCCACAGGCAGGGCGGGACGGCGCTGCGGAGGTCGGCCAGGACGTGCGGCCACTGCGGGGTCTCGGGCACGAGCACGCGGATGCCGCGGCGGCCGGCCAGCTCGAGGTGCTGCGCCGGATCGACCACCCGCAGCCGCGCCCTCCAGCGGGCGAGGGCCTGCTCGATGCGGCGCCGGGGGTTCCTGCTGCCGCCGTCGGCCGCGGGATCCGCCGGCGGATCGCCGAGGATGGCATGCGTCTCGGCGGCGCTCGCCTCCCGCGCCAGCGCGAGGGCGTCGACGGGCCCCAGCTCGTCGCGGGCCGTCATCGCGATGATGTCGGAGGGTTCGGCGATGAGCGACCAGGTGACCCGGGCCAGGAGGTCGTCGGGGTTCATGTGCGGTCCTTCCCGCGCAGGGAGAGCGCAGTTCCGATGTGGTCGCCGTCCGGGATCTCCGCCCCGTCGAGATCGGCGAGGGTCCATGCCACGCGCAGCACGCGGTCGTGGCCGCGCAGGGTCAGACGCCCCTGGTCCACGGCCTCCTCGAGCATCCGCCGGCCGCCCCGTTCGGGGGCGAGGTCCCCGCGCAGGGCGCTTCCGGGGATCTGGGAGTTCGTCGTCCAGGGCAGGGCGGCGAAGCGCCGGCGCTGGCGCTCGCGGGCCGAGCGGACGCGCCGCGCGATCGCCGCGCTGGGCTCGCCTGCCGCGTCGACGCGGCGCAGGTCCACGGGTCCTACCTCGACCCGCATGTCGATGCGGTCCAGCACCGGCCCCGACAGGCGTGCCAGGTAGCGCCGCCGCTGCAGGGGTGTGCACGTGCACCGGTCCCCGCGCCCCCACGCATGACCGCAGGGGCAGGGGTTCGCCGCCATGACCAGCTGGAACCGGGCGGGATAGCGGGTGATGCCGCGGGCACGGTGCAGGGTGACGTCGCCCGTCTCCAGCGGCTCGCGCAGCGCCTCCAGCACCCGGGAGGGGAACTCGGGCGCCTCGTCGAGGAACAGCACCCCGGCGTGGGCGCGGGAGATCGCGCCGGGCCGGGCCAGCCCCGGTCCGCCGCCGACCACGGAGGCGGTGGTCGCCGTGTGGTGCGGAGCCTCGAAGGGCGGATCCGTGATCAGCCCGGCGCGGGCGTCGAAGCCGCCGCTGAGGGAGTGGATCGCGCTGACGTCGAGCGCGTCCCGGTTCCCCAGCGGAGGGAGGATCCCGGGGATCCGCGCCGCGATCATCGTCTTGCCGGCGCCCGGCGGCCCGGCCAGCAGCAGGTGGTGGCCTCCCGCGGCGGCGACCTCGGCGGCGCGCCGCGCCTGCAGCTGCCCGAGGACGTCGCAGAAGTCGAGCCGCTCCCTCCGCTCCGGGTCCGGGGCCCGGGCCGCGGCGGGCAGCGACTGCTGCGGGGTGGGCGGGTGCACCTCGGCGCGCGAGCCGTGATGGCGGAGCACCTCGCACAGATCCTCCGCCGGGACCACGCCGATGCCCTCGACCAGGCGCGCCTCATCGGCATCGGCCGCGGGCACGACCGCCCGGCCCACCCCGGCCCGGCGGGCCGCCAGCAGCGCCGGCAGGGTCCCGGGGACGGGACGGATCCGCCCGTCCAGACCCAGCTCGCCGAGATGGACGACCCCGGCGATGTCCTCCGCCTCGAGGTCCCCCTGGGCGGCGAGGACGGCGATCGCGATCGCCAGGTCGAAGCCCGAGCCGTGCTTCGGGAGCCAGGCCGGCTGCATGTTGACCGCGATGCGGCGCTGGGCGATGCCGGCCCCGATCTGGGCGGCCGCGGCGCGCACGCGCTCCCGGGCCTGGAGCATGGAGGAGTCGGGGAGGCCGACGAGGTGGAAGGCCGGCAGCCCGGCGGCGACATCGGCCTCGACCTCCACGACGGTGCCCTCGAGGCCGGTGAGGGCGACGGCGAGCGTCCGTGCGACGGGCATCAGGCCACCGCCCGCAGGTGCTCCAGGGAGCAGACGTCCTGCGCGGCGAACACGGCGAGGACGTCGATGCGCAGATCGCGGTGCGGCGGGGAGCTGTGCAGGAGGTACTCCCCCGCCAGGCGCCGCAGCCGGCGCACCTTCTCCGGGGTGACGGCGGCCTGCGGCACCCCGGTCAGGAGGGTGCGGCGCGTCTTCACCTCCGCGAAGACGAGGGTGGTGCCCTCCAGCGCGATGATGTCCAGCTCCCCGCGACCCACCCGGACGTTGCGGTCGATCACCTGCCACCCGGCCCGGGCGAGGTGGTCAGCGGCGAGATCCTCGCCGAGGCGGCCGAGCTCGAGGGTGCTCAGGCGGGCGATGCGGACGCCCGGCGGGACGGGGATGAGATGCGGCGGGGCCGCGGCGGCGCTGTTCATGCGCCTCAGCGTCGTGCGCGGGGCGCCGCCGCGCATCCGTCCGCGGCCGACTGTGGATGGGCGCCCGGTGGGGAGGACCAGCCGGACCCGCCGCCGCCGGGATCAGGGCAGCGAGATGTCCGGCTTCGCGATCTCCTCGATGTTGACGTCCTTGAACGTCACCACCCGCACCGAGCGCACGAAGCGGCTCGAGCGGTAGATGTCCCACACCCACACGTCGGCGAGGGTCAGCTCGTAGAAGACCTCCCCGCCCGCGGAGCGGACCTGCAGGTCCACCTGGTTGGCGAGGTAGAAGCGCCGCTCGGTCTCGACGACATAGGTGAACAGGCTCACCACGTCGCGGTACTCGCGGAAGAGCTGCAGTTCGAGGTCGGACTCGTAGTTCTCGAGGTCCTGCGTGTTCACCGGTGTCCCTCCTGCTCCGCGGGGATGCTGCGGCGCGGGTCGATCTCCCACAGCACGCCGGCGCTCGGCGTGCCCGTCAGGTTCCACGACGCGCGATGCTCGGCATGGATTCCGTGCTCCGTGATCGCGTCGCGGTGCACAGCCGCACCGTATCCCTTGTTGGAGTCCCACGCATACTGCGGGGCGCTCGCATGCAGCTGCGTCATCCGCGCGTCGCGGGCGACCTTCGCCAGCACGCTCGCGGCGGCCACGCTGCGGCAGTCCCGGTCGGCCTTGACCCGCACGGTCACCGGCACCGGCGGCAGACCGCGGCCGCGCAGGGCGCCGCTGAGGACGTCGACGGAGCCGTCGATGATCACGGCGTCGGGCAGGACGCCGTCGCCCTCGGGGGTGCGCAGGTCCTCGAGGGCCCGCAGGGCGGCCTCGGTGAGGGCGGCGGAGATACCGATCCGGTCGATCTCCTGGGCCGGCACCCAGCCGATCCCCGTCGCCGCGGCGGCGACGGCGATCGGGGCGACCAGCGCCTCGCGCCGGCGCGCGGTGAGGGCCTTGGAGTCGCGCACGCCCTCGGGCAGGGCGGTGACGACCTGTCCCTCGAGCACGCGGACGGCGCAGGCGCCCACGGTGACCGGGCCGGCCAGGGCGCCGCGGCCCACCTCGTCGAGGCCGACCACGAGCACGTCGGGGCCGATCGCGCGGGCGACCTCGAGCTCGACGTCGAAGCTGGGCTCCGTCGCGGCGCGAGGGGCGGCGGTGCGGCGGGCGGCAGGGCCCGCGGCGGTGCGGGGGCTCACGGTGCGGCGGGGACCTCGGCGAAGGCGTCGCTGCCGTCGCCCAGCCCGGCCCAGTTCCGGACCGGCCAGAAGACGGACACGGCCTTGCCGGTCACGTCCTCGACGGGGACGAAGGCCTCCTCGCCGTGGGTGAAGTGCCAGGCCGAATCGGCGGAGGCGTGGCGGTTGTCGCCCATCACCCACACCGAGCCGGAGGGCACGGTGACGTCGAAGGGCCGCTGGCAGGCTCCGCCGTCGGGGTTGATGTAGGGCTCGTCGACCTCGACGCCGTTGACCTGGACCGCCGCGCCGGAGGCGCTGCAGACGACGTGGTCGCCGGGCAGGCCGATGAGACGCTTGACCAGGTGGTCCTGCGAGGGGTCCGGGGCCAGCCCCACCACGCTCAGGACCATCATGATCCGGGTGCGCACGGTGGGGTTCTCGGTGGCGTCGCCCTCGAGCCAGTTCGCGGGATCCTCGAAGACGATGACGTCTCCGCGCTCGAGGTCGAACACGCCGGGGGTGAGCTTGGATACGATGATCTTGTCGTCCACCTGCAGGGTCGGGTTCATCGACTCCGAGGGGATGTAGAACGGCTGGATGAGGAAGGTCTTCACGAGCACCGCGATGATCAGCGCCCCGACCATCGTCACGAGGTACTCCATCCAGCCGCCGCCGCGGGATCCGCGGTGGCCGCGACGCCCCTCGGCGTGACCGCCCTCGTCGGCGGGGCCGTCGTCCTCGTGCTGCGCCTCGGGATCGACCCCGGCCGCGGAGCTGTCGCCGGCAGGATCCCGCCGCGCGCCGGAGGGACCGGTGCCGGGGTCGCCGGCCGGGCCGGTCGGGGGCGTGGAGGTGCTCATCGCCCCGATCCTATCCGTCACAGCGCGCCGCTCCTGGGAGGCGGCCAGACGATGCGACGCGCCTCACCGACCACCCGATCCACGGGCACCATCCCGCCGCCGGGCGCGCCCAGGAGGCTGCGGGAGTCGGTGGAGTCCGCACGGTTGTCCCCCAGCAGGAACATCCGCCCCTCGGGCACCTCCAGGTCGAAGGCGACGAGCGAGGGCGCGGTGCCGGGCGCGAGATAGGGCTCGGCGATCGGCTCGCCGTCCACGAGGATCGCGCCGGCGTCGTCGCAGCAGGTCACGCGATCCCCGCCGACGGCGATCACGCGCTTGACCCAGTAGTGGCCCGTGCCGTCCTGCCCGCCGAAGTAGCCGCGGCCGTCGAAGACGACGACCTGGCCCCGTTCCGCGGAGCGCCGGCTCTGGCGGTCCACCAGGATCACGTCGCCGGCGCGCAGGGTCGGCTCCATCGACGCCGAGGGCACCTCGAAGGGCTCGACCACGAGGTGACGGATCGTGAACGCCGCCACCAGCAGCAGCACGACGAGAACGGCGGCAGCCACCAGTGGGGGCTGCCGCCGTCGGGGTCGATCCTCGAGCTCGCTCATGCGCGGCTCGGCACGGACCGGGATCCTCGCGCGATCAGTTGAAGCGCTTCTCCTTGATGCGGGCCTTCTTGCCGGTGAGGCCGCGCAGGTAGTACAGCTTCGCGCGGCGGACGTCGCCGCGGGTGACGACCTCGATCTTCTCGATGGTCGGAGCGTGCACCGGGAACACGCGCTCCACGCCCACGCCGAAGGAGACCTTGCGGACGCGGAACGTCTCGCGGATGCCGTCGCCCTGGCGGGCGATGACGTAGCCCTGGAAGACCTGGACACGAGAGCGGTTGCCCTCGACGACCTTCACGTGGACCTTGACGTTGTCGCCGGAGCGGAACTCCGGGATGTCGTCGCGCATCTGCGCCTTGTCGAGCTCGTCGAGCTTCTGCATGTGTTCACTCCCGCTGACCGCCTCAGGTCGGACAGCTCGCTGGGGACGGGCCGTGGGCCCCTCCGGGGAACTGGTGATCCGGCGGGAGCCTGCGCTCCCGTGCCGGTGTGCTGGGCCTCTGGCAGCGACTCCCATCGCCACGGACCTGCCCGGTCGCTTCTGCGCGCCTCCCCTGAGGCAGGGGCGCGCGCGACACGCACGAGGAGTCATTCTGCCAGGTGCCGGGGTGCCCGGCAAGCGCCCGGACCGGCCGATGCGCTGGTCAGGCGGCCGATCCGCTGTCGCCTGCGTCACGCCCGGCGTCCAGGAGGTCGGGGCGGCGCTCCCGCGTCCGGGCGAGCGACTGCTCCTCCCGCCAGCGCGCGATGCGCCCGTGGTCCCCGGACAGCAGGATCTCGGGCACGCGGCGCTCGACCCCGTCGGGGTCGATCCACAGCGCCGGCTTGGTGTAGATCGGGTACTCGAGCAGCCCGTGGGAGTGGGACTCCTCGACCACGGACTCCGGGTTGCCGAGCACGCCGGGGACCAGGCGCACCACGGCCTCGGTGATCGCGAGCACGGCGACCTCGCCGCCGTTGAGCACGTAGTCCCCCAGGGAGATCAGGCGCACGCTCGCGCCGCGCGCGGCGAGGTGCTCGTACACGCGCTCGTCGATCCCCTCGTAGCGGCCGCAGGCGAAGACCAGCCACGGGCTCGTCGACAGCTCCCGGGCGGTCGCCTGGACCAGCGGCGCCCCGGCGGGGTTGGGGAAGAGGATCTCCGGACGGGCCTGCTCGCCGAGGGCGGCGCGGCCCTCGGCGAGCACGTGGGCGAAGGCCTCCGCCCACGGCTCGGGCTTCATGACCATGCCCGCTCCCCCGCCCACCGGGGTGTCGTCCACGGTGCGGTGCCGGTCATGGGTGAAGGTCCGCAGGTCGTGGACGTGCAGATCCACCAGGCCGTCGCGCCGCGCCTTGCCGATCAGCGACAGCTCGAGGGGCGCGAGGTACTCGGGGAAGATCGTGACGACGTCGATGCGCATCAGGCGCGCTCGCTCTCGGCGTTCTCCGGATCGAACAGGCCGCCGGGCGGGTCGGCGATCACCACGCCCGCCTCGAGGTCGACCTCGGGCACGAGCTGCTCGACCAGCGGCAGCATGACCCGGCGGCCATCGGCCGTGCGGACGATCAGCAGATCCTGCGCCGGGTAGTGCTCGAGACCCGCGACCACGCCGAGCTCGGTCCCGTCGACGTGCCGGACGGGCAGGCCCTGCAGGTCGGAGGGGTACCAGGCGTCGGGGTCCTCATCGGCCTCCTCGTCCAGGTCGATCTCCAGGGAGAGCTCGGCGCCCCGCAGCGATTCGGCGGCGCTGCGGTCCGCGACCTCCGCGAAGCGCGCGTACCAGCGGCCCGACTGGGTGCGGGTGGAGGCGATGGTGAGGGTGCGCGGCCTGCCGCCGTCCTCGATCTCGAAGGCGGTGCCGTCGGCCAGGCGCACCTCCGGCTGATCGGTGCGCACGATCAGAGCGACCTCCCCGCGCAGCCCGTGCGCCTTGCCGATGGTCGCCACGACCACATCGCGATGGTTCATACCAGTCCCTCTCCGTCCTCGTCGTCCTGCTCGTCCTGCTGCTGCTCGCCCACGCCGGCGTCGTACCCGACGGCCCCGCAGGCCCCGCCCAGCTGCTCGAGGGGCTCCTGCAGCCCCGGCGAGCGGAGGTCGCCCTCGACCGCATCGGAGAAGGGCGCCCGCACCGCGGTGAGGGCCTCGCGCACGCCGTCGTCATCGACCGCGGCGATCTCCTGGTCCAGCCGGGCGAGGGTCGCCTCGACCTCGTCCATCCCGTCCTCGGGGACGGTCTGCGGGGTCCGGCCCACGAGCTTGAACATGTTCGAGGTGAGCACGTTGGCGTTGCCGAAGACGGTGAAGGTGCTCGGGGTGTCGAAGATGTCCGCACAGGTGAGGGCGGCGGGCTTGGTGCCGTCCTCCCCGGGGGCGTGGAACCATGCCGCGGCATCCGAGACGGGCGCGCACCCCTGGGCGAGCTCGTCCATCGCGGTGCGCAGCGCCTCGAGGTCGCCGTCGGCCCCCTGCGCCGCCTCGGTCCGGAACCATGCGGCGACGGCGCCCGCGCTGCCCTGGAGCTCTGCCGGCGCCCCCGAGAACGCCGCATCGACGTCGTCCCCGGTGAGGGCATAGAACATGGGGTCCGACGCCCCGTTCTCGGAGGCGGTGCCGGCACGGTCCAGCACGTCGCGGGACAGCGGCCGGGTGTAGTCGGGATCGCCCCAGAATCTCGTGCAGGCCTCGACGGCGGCCGGGTCGGCGCTCGGCTCGGCCGTGGTCGCGGGAGAGGACGCCTCCGGGGTGGTGCCGCCGCCCGGACCCGCGGTCGGCACCGTGCAGGCGCCGAGCACGCCGGTGCCCAGCAGCAGCACTCCCGCGGCATGCCGGAGGCGGCGCCGGAAGCCGGCGCCGCCTCGGGTCTTGCGGTGTGCTGTGCGCGCGTCAGCGGCGGTCGACATCGACGATGTCCACGCGGACCGAGTCCTCGGACAGGGCCGCGGTCACCGTGCGCAGGGCGCGGGCGGTGCGACCGGACCGGCCGATCACGCGGCCCAGGTCCTCCGGGTTGACGCGGACCTCGAGAAGAGGACCACGGCGCGTGGACTTCTCCTGGACGCGCACGTCGTCGGGGTTGTCGACGATCCCGCGGACCAGATGGTCCAGTGCCTCGGCGCGAGCGCTCATGCTCAGGCCTCGTCGGCAGCGGCCTGGGCGTCCTCGGTGGTCTCGCCCTCGGCGGGAGCCTCCTCGGAGCCCGGCGCGACCTCGTCGGAGGCCTTCGCCTTCTTGGCACCCTCACGGGACTCGACGGCGGCCTTGTCGGCCTCGGCGATGAGGTCCTCGGCGGAGGCCTTGGCGGACTTCGAGCGGAGGGTGCCCTCGGCGCCCTCCTCGCCCTTGAACTTCTGCCAGTCACCGGTGATCTTGAGGATCGCCGCGACCTGCTCGGTGGGCTGCGCGCCCACGCCGAGCCAGTACTGCGCACGCTCGGAGGCGACCTCGATGAACGAGGGCTCCTCGGTGGGGTGGTACTTGCCGATCTCCTCGATCACGGCGCCGTCGCGCTTCTTGCGCGAGTCGGCCACGACGATGCGGTAGTACGGTGCACGGATCTTGCCCATGCGCTTGAGACGAATCTTGACGGCCACGAGTGTGGACTCTCCTTCGAAGGATGTTCGGGTGAGATCTGCCGCGGCCTGTGGGGTCATGCGGGCGCCGGCGTCACTCGGGGTGTCGCGCCATGGCGGGTAGAGGGCCGGCCAGGACGCATACAGCGCCCAAGTATGCCAGCACGGGCCGGACGCTTCCACCCGCCCGCCTGTGCCGCTGGGCACAGGCGGGCCCGTCGGCCCCTCGGCGGCGGCCCCTCGGCCCTCAGCCCATCAGCGTCGAGACCGCGTCGATCAGCTGGTTCACGCCCAGCACCAGGAAGATCAGCGCGACGATCCCGAGCACGATGTTGCCGCCCGCACGGCTGCGCCAGGCCGGGGGGACATGGCGCGAGTTGAGCAGGAACAGCAGCGTGAGCGCGAGGAACGGCATGAAGAACGACCCGAGCACGCCGTAGGCGACGATGATCTGCACCGGCTTGCCCAGCAGCAGCAGGAGCATCGGCGGGAAGGTCAGCCACAGGATGTAGAAGCGGTAGGAGCGGCTGCCGATCCGCCGGGCGGGGTCATCGGCCGGGAGTCCTCGCACGCTCCCCCAGAAGTCGGCGAACATGATCGAGACGCCGTTCCACACCCCGATCACGGAGGAGAACGAGGAGGCCCAGAACCCGATGAGGAAGACCCAGCTCATGACCGCGCCGTAGCGGTCCGCGAGCACGCCCGCGAGGTCCACGAGCCCCTGGTCGCCCTGTCCCACGGCGATCCCGGCGCTGTACAGCAGCTCCGCGCCGACGATGAGCATGGCGATCACGAACACGCCGGAGAGCACGTAGGCCATCGCGTTGTCCAGACGCATGACCTTCATCCAGCGCGGGGTCGACCAGCCCTTCTCCACCAGCCAGTAGCCGTAGGCCGCGAGCGTGATGGTGCCGCCGACGCCGCCGGCGATGCTCAGGGTGTAGACCAGGCCGCCCTCGGGGATCCGGGGGATCAGGCCGGAGGCGATCTGGCCGAGGTTCGGCACGGTCACCGCGGCGGCGCCGACCACGGTCACGAACATGACGCCGACCAGGACGGCGATGATCTTCTCCAGGCGCCGGTAGTGGCCCAGCCACACCAGGGCGGCACCGATCAGGCCCGAGGCGATGGCGTACGCGATCAGAGGGATCCGCGTGATCGCCTCGATGTCCCCGATCACGGGCAGCTGCGGGATCAGCGCGACCAGCGGCAGCGCGGAGGCGGACATGGCCGTCGCGCCGTACACGAAGCCCCAGATCACGATGTACAGGCCGAAGTAGATCGAGGCCCAGGCGCCCAGGCGCCGCCAGCCCTCGAAGATCGACAGGCCGGTGGCCAGCGTCCAGCGTCCGGCGCCCTCGACGAGGAAGATCTTGATGATCACGCCGGCGACGGCCGCCCACAGCAGGGTGTAGCCGAAGCGGGACCCGGCCACGAGCGTGGCCACGAGGTCCCCGGCGCCGATGCCGGTGGCGGCGACCAGCAGCCCGGGGCCGATGATCTTCCAGCGCGGCGGCGGCCCGTCCTGCACGCCGGGATCCGCGGGGGCCGGACCGTCCGCCGAGGAGGGGCGGGCCGAGGAATGCGGGGAGGAGGAGCGGGGCTGGGGGGTGCGGGGCTGGGGGGTGCGGGCGTCCTCGCCCGATCCGGGAGCATCCATGCTCGCGATCGTACGTGCCCTCCTGCGGTCTCAGGCGCCGCGACGGATGATCTCCCCGCGGAGCACCACGGCCGACAGGTCCCGCAGCACCCGATGATCGCGACGCGGGTCCGCCGCGGTGACCAGCAGATCCGCCGGGGCGCCGTCCTCGAGACCGGGCACGCCGAGGAACTCCCGCGGGGCCCAGGCGGCCGCGGTGAGGATCTGCGTCCCGTCGAGGCCCGCGCGGGCGAGCTCGTCGAGCTCGTCGTGGATGATCCCGTGCCCCAGCACCCCGCCGGCGTCGGTTCCCACCAGCAGCGGCACCCCGGCCTCGAGGGCGCTGCGGGTCCTCTCGAAGCGCCCGTCGCGCAGGCGGCGCATATGGGCGGCGTAGGCGGGGAACTTCCGCTCGCCCTGGTCGGCGTACTCGGTGAAGTGGTCGACGTTGACGAGGGTCGTCACCACCGGCACCCCGGCCGCGGCGGCGCGGGCGATCGTCTCGTCGGTGAGACCGGTGGCGTGCTCGAGGCAGTCGAAGCCGGCGTCCAGGACCAGCGGGAGGGTCTCCTCGTCGAAGGTGTGGGTGGTGATCCGCGCCCCGGCGGCGTGGGCGGCATCGGCCGCGGCGGTGAAGTCCTCGGCCGACCAGGTCGGGGCGAGGTCCCCGGCCGAGCGGTCGATCCAGTCCCCCACCAGCTTGACCCAGCCGTCCGAGCGCTCCGCCTCGGTGCGGACGGCGTCGGCGAGCTGGTCCGGTTCGATCTCGTGGGCGTAGCCGATGAGGTAGCGCCGGGTGCGCGCGAGGTGGCGGCCGCAGCGGATCAGCCGCGGCAGGCGGTGCCCGGCCGCGCCGGGGGCAGGGTCCTGGAGGGCCCGGGTGTCGATGATCGAGCCGGCATCGCGCATCAGCAGGACGCCGGTGTCGCGGTCGGTGATGGCCTGCGCCCGTGCCTCGGCGAGGCTGGTGCCTCCCCCGCCGTCGCCGATGCCGATGTGGCAGTGCAGGTCCGCCAGCCCCGGCACGACGAATCCGTCGATCTCGAGCACCTCGGTGCGAGGGGCCAGCTCCGGCCGCCGATGGTGGATGCGGCCGCCCGCCACCCAGGCCTCGGCCAGCTCCTCCTCGGGGCCCAGCAGGATCGGCCCGCGCAGATGCAGCACGGGATGGCCGGGGGTCAGGGCAGCGTCGTCCGTCGTCGTTTCCACACCCCGAGGGTAGCCCGCACCGCGCTCGCCCTCGACGAGATCGACCAGAGCATCCCGGGGCGGGACGCTCTGGTCGACGTCGTGCGACGGGGCCTGCCCCGGCGGGGTCAGAGGCCCTTGCCGAAGAGCTTCTGCATCTCGGGCGGGAGCTGCGAGGGGTCGAGGTCGGCGAGGTCCCCGGCGCCGGCCGGTCCGCCGCCGAAGGCGGAGCCGCCCTCGGCCCGGCGCTCCTCGGCCTTCCGCGCGAGCTCGGCCTCCTCGCGGGCGGCCTTGGCGGGGTTGCGGGACTTGGACTTCTTGACCTTCTTCGGCGCCTGCTGCTTGCCGCGGGACTTCTTGCCCATCCCCATGCCGGGGCCGCCCGGCATGCCGGGCGCGCCGCCGCCGGCCATGCCGCGGCCCATGGTGCGCATCATCTGCTGGGCCTGCTTGAAGCGCTCGAGCAGCTGGTTGACGGCCTGGACGGTGGTGCCGGAGCCCTTGGCGATGCGGGAGCGGCGGGACCCGTTGATGAGCTTGGGGTCGTGGCGCTCGGCCGGCGTCATCGAGCGGATGATCGCCTCGATGCGGGTGAGCTCCTTCTCGTCGAAGTTCTCGAGCTGGTCGCGGAACTGGCCCATGTTCGGCAGCATGCCGAGCATCTTCTTGATGCTGCCCATGTTCTTGAGCTGCTGCATCTGGGCGAGGAAGTCGTCGAGGGTGAAGTCCTCGCCGCTGGCGAGCTTCTTCGCGGCCTTCTCGGCCTCGGCCTGGTCGAAGGTCTTCTCGGCCTGCTCGATCAGGGTGAGGACGTCGCCCATGTCGAGGATCCGGTTGGCCATGCGGTCCGGGTGGAAGCGCTCGAAGTCGCCCAGCTGCTCGCCGGTGGAGGCGAACAGGATGGGGCGCTGGGTGACGCCCGTGATCGACAGGGCCGCGCCGCCGCGGGCGTCGCCGTCGAGCTTGGACAGGACCACGCCGGTGAAGCCGACGCCGTCGCGGAAGGCCTCCGCCACGCGGGCGGCGTCCTGGCCGATCATGGCGTCGACGACGAACAGGGTCTCGTGCGGGTTCACGGCATCGCGGATGTCCCGCGCCTGCTGCATCATCTCCTCGTCGATGCCCAGGCGGCCGGCGGTGTCGACGATCACGACGTCGTGCTGCTGGAACTGGGCGGTGGAGACGCCGTTCATGGCGACCAGCACCGGGTTTCCGACCCCGTTGCCCGGCTCGGGGGCGAACACGGGCACGCCCGCCCGCTCCCCGACGACCTGCAGCTGGGTGACGGCGTTGGGGCGCTGGAGATCCGCGGCGACCAGCAGCGGGGTGTGCCCCTGCTCCTTCATCCACCGCGCGAGCTTGCCCGCGAGGGTCGTCTTGCCGGCGCCCTGGAGGCCCGCGAGCATGATGACGGTGGGCGGGTTCTTGGACCAGGTGAGCTCCCCGGTCGCTCCGCCGAGGACGTCGACCAGCTCGTCATGGACGATCTTGACGACCTGCTGGGCGGGGTTGAGGGCCTTGGAGACCTCCTCGCCGAGCGCCCGTTCGCGCACCTTGGACGTGAAGTCCCGGACCACCGGCACGGCGACGTCGGCGTCGAGCAGGGCGCGCCGGATCTCGCGGATGGTCTTGTCGACGTCCGCCTCGGACAGGCGGCCGTGGCCGCGCAGCCCCTTGAGGGAGGCGGTGATGCGATCGGAGAGGTTGTTGAACACGAAGAGATTCCCCTTGGTCGTGCGGACCGCACCAGTGTAGTGGCCGCGGCCCCGCCCGGTCCCCTTCCGGGGCCCGGGCGGAGACCTGCCGCACTCGCGGCGGCCCGATCCGCCCCGCTCAGGTGGCGGCGGCGTCCATCAGCGCGGCGATGATCCGGCCCACCGCCGGCGCCTCGAGGGCGCGTCCCTTCTCGTCGGTCAGGTAGAGCACGTCGACGGCCCGCTTGCCCAGGGTCATCACGTGCGCGCTGCGCAGCTGCAGCTGGTGCACGGTGATGGCCTCGGCGACGTCCGCCAGCAGGCTGGGCCGGTTGCGGGCGTTGACCTGGATGACCGTCGCCTCGCTCGAGGCGCCGGGCAGGAGGGTGACCACCGGGGTGTCGTCCGCGGTGCGCGGCGGCGGCGCCGGGGCCAGCTCGAGCACCCGTGCGGCGGGCTCGTCGCGGCGCCCCAGCTCGCGGTCCAGGGCGGCGCGCAGCGCCGTGGGATGCGGCAGGTCGCCCTGCGTCCCCGAGACCCACCAGGTGTTCACGGCGACGCCGTCCATGGTCAGGACCACGGCGCTGCGCACATCGATGCGCTGGCGGGCCAGGACCCGCGCCATGGCGGCGAACACGCCCGCGCCGTCCGGGGCGCCCAGGCAGATCTGGCTGATGGCCTCGTCCCCCGTCGGCGCCGGGTACAGCACGTGGGCGCTGCCGCTGCGCCTCACGGCGGTGAGCACCGCGTCCTGCACCGAGCGCTGCGGGGTCAGCAGCAGGCGCGGCACCGGGGCGCTGCCCGAGAGCGAGTCGCGGGCCAGGTCGGTGAGGTGGTCCACCAGCGAGGAGCGCCAGCTCGACCAGGCCGAGGGGCCGGCGGCGATGGCATCGGCCTCGGTGAGCGCCCGCAGCAGCTCGAGCGTGCCCGCATCGTGCCCCACGGCCCGGAGCAGGTCCTGCAGGGTCGCGGGATCGGCGAGGTCGCGTCCCGTGGCCAGGCCCACCAGGGTCAGGTGCTCGCGCACCAGGGTGCCGATGACGCGGACGTCGTCCTCGTCGAAGCCCAGATGCCGGGCGGCGACCTCGGCCAGGGGCGCCCCCTCGGCCGAGTGGTCGCGGGCATCGGCCCGCTTGCCGAGATCGTGCAGGAGCGCGACCACCAGCAGCAGATCGGGGCGGGAGACCGTGGCCAGGAACCGGCGGGCCTCCTTGACCGTCTCGATCTGGTGGCGGTCCACGGTGAAGCGGTGCACCGCCGAGCGCTGCGGACGGTTGCGCACCTCCGTCCAGCCCGGGACCCAGCGGGCGAACACGCCCTGCACGTCGAGCGCCTCGTAGACGTCGGCGATGTGCTCGCCGGCCAGGGCGTCCACGAACACGTCGCGCTGGGCGGCGGTGAACGGACGCACCGGGACGGCGGCCATGCGGGCGAGCGTGGCATCGGCCAGCGGCAGCCCGGTCGCCGCCGCGTGCGCGACCGCCGAGAGATCGCGCAGCGGATCCTCGACCTGCGGGTCCACCGAGACCTCCCCGGACTGCACGAGCACCCCGTGCTCGAGGCGGGTCAGGGCGGGGCGGCGGTCCGCCCCGGAGCCGCGGGTGGCCGAGCCGCCGGGGGCGACGGCGGCCTGCGCCGCCCGGATCGTCCGATGCAGCTCCCAGGTCACCGACCGCGCCGCATCGGCCAGCACCGCGAGATGGTCATCGGCGGTGGCGTGCCCGGTCAGCGCGGCGACGGCGTCCTGATCCGCCCGGCCCAGCCGGGTGCCGGACTTCCCGGTCACCGCCTGCAGCGCATCACGGGCGTCGCCGAGGACGCGGGAGGCATGGTCGACGACGGCATGGTCGTGATCGGCCAGCCAGCTCTCGGCGAAGGCGCGGATCACGGTGACGTCGCGCAGGCCGCCGCGGTCGGACTTGAGGTTGGGCTCGGTGGAGTGCGCCAGCGGGCCGTAGCGGTGGGAGCGGTCCTCGGCGAGGTCCACGAGCTCGCCGATGCGCCGCCGGGCGCCGCGGCGCCACTGCGCCCGCACCCGGGCGGAGGCATCGGCCACGAGGCTCTCCTGCCCCACGACCAGCCGCAGGTCCAGCAGGGAGATGGCCGCGCGCAGATCCTCGCCGGCGACCTCCTCGCACTGCGCGGGACTGCGCACCGCGTGGTCCAGCGAGGTCCCCGAGTCCCAGATGGGGTACCACAGGGCGCTCGCGAGCCGGGCGGACTCCTCGGCGTCGACCTGCTCGGGGTCGATCAGCAGCACCAGGTCCAGGTCGCTGACCGGGCCGAGGTCCCGCCGCCCCAGCGAGCCGATGGCCGCCAGGGCGGCGCCGGACGCGGGGGCGCCGGCCCCGGCCCACAGGGAGACCAGCCACTCGTCGACGAGAGCGGCATGGTCGTTCCTGCGGGAGGGACCGGCGGCCGGATCCGCGAAGCCGGCGTGGAGGACGTGCGTGAGCCGGCGTGCGGACAGCGCCTCAGACGGCATCCGCACCTCGTTCGCCGGTGCGCACGCGGACGACGGTGTGGACGTCGGTGACCCAGACCTTGCCGTCGCCGATCCGACCGGAGCGGGAGGCGGCGACGATCAGGTCGATGATGTCCTCCTGGGCCGGGTCGTCGGCGATGACCTCGATCTTCGCCTTGGGGATGGTGTCGATGTCGTACTCGGCGCCGCGGTAGACCTCGGTGTGACCGCCCTGGCGGCCGTAGCCGGCGACCTCGGTGACGGTGAGCCCGCTGACCCCGTACTCGCGCAGCGAGTCCGTGACGGCCTGGACGGCGTGCGGCTGGACGACGGCGGTGATGAGCTTCATCGGACCTCTCCTGCGGTGGCGGGCTGGGCGCCCTCGGCTGCGGCGGGGGCCGACGGCGCGGGACGGGGGACGCTCGGTCGACGCGAGGCCGGGGCTCCGACGAGATCGTAGCCCGACTCCGCATGGTGGGTGATGTCGATGCCGGCGCGCTCGTCGGCCTCGGGGACCCTCCAGCCCATGACGGCCTTGAGGACCAGGGCGATGACGGCGGTGAGCACGCCGGAGAAGACCATCGCGGCGACCGCGACCAGGATCTGCACCAGCAGCAGGCTGAAGCCGCCGCCGAAGATGAGGCCGCCGTCGGTGGCCAGCACGCCGATGAGGATGGTGCCGACGAGCCCGCCCACGAGGTGGACGCCCACGACGTCCAGGGAGTCGTCGATCCCGAAGCGGTACTTCAGGCCCACGGCCAGGGCGCAGGCGACGCCGGCCAGGAGGCCGATGACGATCGAGGTGACGGGGTTCAGCGCGGCGGCGGCCGGGGTGATGGCCACGAGGCCCGCGACCACGCCGGAGGCGGCGCCGAGGCTGGTGACGTGCTTGTCGCGGATCTTCTCGACCAGGGCCCAGCCGAGCATGGCCGCGGCGGTGGCGACGGTGGTGTTGACCCAGGCCAGGCCCGCGGTCGCGTCGGCGGTGCCGGCCGAGCCCGCGTTGAAGCCGAACCAGCCGAACCACAGCAGGGCGGCGCCGAGCATCACCAGGGGAAGGTTGTGCGGTCGCATCGGCTCCTTGCCGAAGCCCTTGCGGGCGCCGACGACCAGGGCCAGGACCAGGCCGGCGATGCCGGCGTTGATGTGGACCACGGTGCCGCCGGCGAAGTCGACCGGCTCGGCGATGGCCGCGAAGGGGCCGTCCCCGCCCAGCAGGCCGCCGCCCCAGACCATGTGGGCCAGGGGTGCGTAGACCACCAGCACCCACACGGCGCAGAAGACCATCCAGGTCCCGAGCTTCACGCGGTCGGCGATGGCGCCGGAGATGATCGCGGCGGAGATGATCGCGAAGGTCATCTGGAAGCCTGCGGCGACGAGGAAGGGCACGCCGCTGCCGGCGAGGATCGACTGCTCGTCCGTCCCGGCGAGGCCGAAGAACTGCACCGGGTTGCCGAAGAGCCCGCCGATCCCGTCGCCGAAGGCGATCGAGTAGCCGCCCAGCGTCCAGGCGATGGCGACCACGGCGATCGCGGTGAAGGACATCAGCATCATGTTGAGGACGGTGCGGGCGCGCACCATGCCTCCGTAGAACAGCGAGAGTCCTGGGGTCATGAGCAGCACGAGGGCCGCGCTGATCAGGATCCAGGCCGTTGCCCCCGTATCCAGGGTGAAGGGGTCGTCCATGTCGGCTCCTTGGGAGTTCGGCCGGTCCTCGGGTTCGGGCCGCGGGACCGGTCGACCCGGTGGGTCGTGGTCTCATCGTGCGGGGGTCCCCTCCCGCGGCCAATGCCGGGAGGCTCCCGTGATCTTTCCGTGACATACCCGTTCGTACCGCGGGACGCCTCTCGCATCCCCTCCTCCGAAAAGCATCGTGAGCTGGGTGGCGACCGCCACGATCGACGCGCTGCCGCGGCTCCCGACCGCGCCGCGGCCGGATTCCGGGGCCGCGAGAGGGAGATGGATCACATGAGCGGACAGTCCTTCGAGGAGCACGCGGCCAGGACCCTGGTGCGCGGGATCGGACGCCGGGGCCTGCTGCGCGCGAGCGCCGCACTCGGCGCCGGGGCAGGCCTCCTGGGCGCCTGCGCACCGCAGACGGCCACCGCCCCGGGCGAGGCGCCGTCCCCGGCCGAGGACGCCGGAGCCGGGTCCGGGGCGACGGCCGGCGCGGTCCTGCAGCCGGGCGCCGGCGACATCCCCGGGGACCACTACCTCCCCTCGGAGCCGGATGCGGTGCTGTGGGGCTACGTCCCGACCGCCCACACGCCGCCGAGCCTGACCATGGCCTCCGGCCAGACGGTGACCATCGACTCCGTCTCCCACGAGGGGATCCTCGAGGACCAGGGCCGCGACCCGCGGGCCTTCTTCGGCGGGCACGGCGTCCCGGAGGCGTCGGTGCTGGAGGACGCCGTGGCGATCGCCGCCGAGTACGACCGCACCCCGCGGGACTTCGCCCTGGACGGACCGCACGTGGTCACCGGCCCCGTGTTCGTGGAGGGGGCGCAGCCCGGGGACGTGCTCAAGATCGAGACGCTGGAGGCGGTCCCCCGCGTGCCCTACGGCGTGGTCTCCAGCCGCCACGGCAAGGGCGCCCTCGCGCTCACCCCTGCGGGCGAGGCGCCGGCGGGCATCACCCGCGAGCAGGTCATGCCGCCGGTGGGGACCGACGGGCGTGCCGATGCGGATCCGACGCAGTGGGGCGGCGTGTCCACCTTCACCGCCATCGAGGACGGGCACGGCGTGATGCCCTTCGCCGGCGGCCGGGTGCGGTTCCCGGTGAGCCCCTTCTTCGGGATGATGGGCGTGGCCTTCTCCGATGCGCAGGAGCCGACCGATCCCTCGGCGAACTCGATCCCGCCCACCCTCGGCGGCGGCAACATCGACATCAGGCTCCTGGGCCCCGGCTCGACCTTCTACCTCCCGGTGCACGCCGAGGGGGCGCTCTTCCACGTCGGGGACCCCCACCATGCGATGGGCGACGGCGAGGTCGCGCTGACCGCCATGGAGGGGTCCCTGCGCGGCACCTTCCGGCTGACCGTGTGCAAGGCCGGCTCCGGGGACGCCCCCGCGATCGCCCACCGGTACCCCTTCGCCGAGACCGCCGACGCGTGGATCCCCATCGGCCTGTCGGACCCGGACGGCAGCGTCGGCGGCCAGGGCGGCGACCTGGACGTCGCCCTGCGCCAGGCCGTGGTCAACGCCCTGGACTTCCTCGAGCAGGATCGCGGGATGGACCGGGCCACGGCCTACGCGTACCTCTCCGCCGCCGCGGACTTCACCATCTCGCAGGTCGTGGACCGCACCGTCGGCGTCCACGGCGTGATCTCCAAGTCGCACTTCTCCTGATACGCCGAGCGCCGGGCCCGATGCGAAGGCATCGGACCCGGCGCTCGTGTGCTCGGGCCGGGGCTCGCGAGCGGGCGGCTCAGTCCCCGATCAGGGCGTCGACGAAGCCGTAGGGGTCGAAGGGCGCGAGGTCGTCCATGCCCTCGCCGAGCCCGACCATCTTCACCGGCACGCCCAGCTCCCGCTGGACGTTGACCACGATGCCGCCCTTGGCGGTGCCGTCGAGCTTGGTCAGGACGATGCCGGTGACGTCCACGGCCTCCGAGAACACGCGCGCCTGCTGCATGCCGTTCTGCCCGGTGGTCGCGTCCAGGACCAGCAGCACCTCGGCGACCTGCGCCCCGTGGAGGTTCTTCTCGGCGACCCGGCGCACCTTGCCGAGCTCGTCCATCAGGCCCTTCTTGTTCTGCAGGCGGCCCGCGGTGTCGATGATGACGACGTCGCAGTCCTGCTGGACGCCCTCCTGCACCGCCTCGAAGGCGACGGCGGCCGGATCGGCGCCGTCGCGGTCCGAGCGGATGGTCTCGACGCCGACCCGGGAGCCCCAGGTGGCCAGCTGGTCCGCGGCGGCGGCGCGGAAGGTGTCCGCCGCGCCGAGGACGACGCTGCGGCGCTCGGCGACCAGCACGCGGGCCAGCTTGCCCACCGTGGTGGTCTTGCCGGTGCCGTTGACGCCGACCATGAGGATCACCGACGGGATCGAGGAGCCGTCCGGGGCCTCGCGGCGGGTGGCGGCCAGGCGCCGGTCCAGGCCCGGGTCGATGAGCTTGACCAGCTCCTCGCGCAGCACCTCGCGGACCGCGGCGGGGTCGTTCTCCCCGAGCACCTGGAGGCGCTCGCGCAGCCCCTCGAGGAGCTCGTCGGTCGCATCGGGCCCGAGGTCCGCCAGCAGCAGCGTCTCCTCGATCTCGTCCCAGGTGCCCTGGTCGACCGTGTCGCGGGTGAGCAGTCCCAGGATCCCCCGGCCGATGGCGCCGGAGCGGGCCAGCCGCTCGCGCAGGCGGACCATGCGATCCGCGGCGGGCTCGGGGGTCTCCAGCGGCGGTGCGGCGCCGGCGGCGATCGCGCGGGCGTCCTCCTCGGCGGTCTCCGGGGCGGCGGTCGGCGCCTCGCCCGCGGCGACGGCGTCCTGTGCGGGCGCGGCCTCCGCGGGCGCATCGGGCGCGGTCTGCGGGGCCGGAGCGGTCTCGACGGCCGCGGGCTCGCCGGGGGCGGTCTCGCCGGTCGGGGCCGCGGCATCGGCCAGCTCCTGCCCGGTCTGCGGCGCGGCGGCGGGAGCCGCGCCGGCCGGAGCCTGGGGCGCCGGGGCGCCGGCGGAGCGCTCGGCCGCCGGTCGCGTCTCGACGGTGCCGGTCGGGGTCTCGACCTCCTGGTCGAAGGGGGCGTCGGCCTGCTCGGGCTCGGCGGTCGGCGGCGTCGCCTCGGGGCGTCCGGCGGTGAGGGTGTCCCCCCAGGTCGGGGCGGCCGGCCGGTCCTTCACGGCGGTCGCCGCTCCGCGCTGGGCGGTGCCGTCGCGCGTCTCGGCGCCGGGCTCGTGCGTCGCGCCGGGCCGATCGCCTCCGGACCGGCCGCGCGTGCGCAGCCAGGCCCAGGTTCCGGCGCCGAGCACCGCGATGCCGCCGACAGCGCCGCCGACGGCGGCAAGGATCTCCACGGGATCCACAGGTCACCTCCAGGGTCGTGGGGGCGCTCCGGGCGCCGGGACTCGGATCAGTCTAGGGGGAAGCTCCGGGGGCCCGAGAGGCGCGACCGTCCGCGGGACCCGCACAGCGCCGGTCCCGATGCCGCTGCCGCGAGCCCGATGCCTGCTCGCGCGGCGGAGCTCAGCTCTCGCGGTGCGTCCGGGAGCTGTGGCGCGTCTCCTCCTGCGCCTTGCGCAGACGCGGCAGGGCGGTGGCCCCCACGATGCCGCCGGCGACGAGCAGGGTGACGAAGGCATAGACGATGGTGATCCCCATGCCCCCATTGTGGCGCGTGCGCGCGCCGCGACGCCTCCGCGGCACGCCGGATGTGCGCGACCCCGCCGCGCGGATCCGGGGATCGGCGCGACGGGGTCGCGAGGTCGGGGACCCGGGGGTCGGTCCCGGGCCGGGATCAGGCGAGACCGGGGAACCAGATCTCGATCTCGCGGGCCGCGGACTCGGGCGAGTCGGAGCCGTGGACGAGGTTCTGGATCACCGGCAGGTCCCACTCCCGGCCCAGGTCCCCGCGGATCGTCCCCGGCGCGGCGGAGGTCGGGTTGGTCGAGCCGGCCAGCGAGCGGAAGCCCTCGATGACGCCCTCGCCCTCGGCGACGACCGCGACCAGCGGGGCCGATCCCATGTACTCCACGAGCGGGGCGTAGAAGGGCTTGCCCTCGTGCTCGGCGTAGTGCGCGGCGAGCTCCTCCGCGGTCGCGGTGCGCTGGGCCAGCGCCGTGATCTCGTAGCCCTTGGCCTCGATGCGTCGCAGGATCTCGCCGCGCAGGCTGCGCTGGACGGCATCGGGCTTGAGCAGGATGAGGGTGCGCTGTGTGGTCATGCGCCCAACCCTACCGATCA
Organism: Brachybacterium phenoliresistens; assembly: GCF_039530785.1. NCBI lineage: Bacteria > Bacillati > Actinomycetota > Actinomycetes > Micrococcales > Dermabacteraceae > Brachybacterium > Brachybacterium phenoliresistens. The sequence goes on along the minus strand of NZ_BAAAOW010000002.1, from coordinate 236,449 downwards.
CCGGGCGCGCCCCGGGCACGGATCCGGTCCGGCCGGGGCGCGGCTCACTCCGCCGCGGGAGGGTGCGGCTCACTCCGCCGCCGGAGGGTGCGCCGCGTGGTAGCGCCGGTCGACCTCGTCCTTCTCGGCATCGAGCTGGTGGCCCTTGAAGACCCCGAAGACGTACAGGCCGCCGAAGACGACGCCGATCACCCACATGGCGGGCACCAGCAGGCCCAGCGCCAGCACGGGCAGCTGCAGGGCCATCCCCGCGTAGTACGGCCAGGACCCGCGCTTGAGCGCGCCCGAGACCAGGACGAGCGCCGCCGCGGTCGCGAGACCCCACACCCAGGTCGTGACCCGGTGGTCGGGGCTGAGCTGGTGGGCGACCAGCACGGCGAAGAAGACCACGAAGGCCTCGACGGTGAGCGTGGTCGCCGAGAGCATCCGCTGGGCCCCGTGGGCGCGCGGGGAGGGCGTCAGGTCGCGCAGCATCACGCCTCCTCGCCGTGCCCGAGCAGGTCCCGGGCCTCGGCGGCGAGGGTCACCGAGCCGGCCACGACGACGCCGGAGAACTGGTCGCCGTGCTGCTCGGCGAGGTCGACGGCGCGCTGGATCGCGTCCGGCAGCGCGGCGACCTCGACCACGCGGTCCTCGTCCTCGAAGACCTCGCGGGCGATGTCGGCGAGGCGATCCGCGGGGATCGCCCGCGGGGAGGAGGACTGGGTGATCACGACCTCGTCCAGCAGCGGCTCGAGCGTCTCCAGGATGGCCTCGGCCTCCTTGTCCTCGAGGATCCCGACCAGGCCCACGGTGCGAGTCAGACGGAAGTTCTCCCGCACGGTCGCCACGAGGGTCGCGGCACCGGAGGGGTTGTGGGCCGCGTCCACGAGGATCGTCGGCGCCTGGCGCACGACCTCGGCGCGTCCCGGGGAGCTGACCTCGGCGAGCGCCGCGGAGAGCACCTCGGCGCCCAGCGGCGTCTCCCCGCCGCCCAGCAGCGCCTCGCAGGCCGCGACGGCCAGCAGCGCGTTGTGCGCCTGGTGCTCCCCCAGCAGGGAGAGGAAGACCTCGTCGTAGCGGGCGGCCACGCCCTGCAGGGAGAGCATCTGCCCGCCCACGCCCGGGGTGCGCGAGAGCACGGCGATCTGCTGGCCCTCGATGGCGGCCTCGGCCCCGATCTCCTCGAGCCGGTCGCGCAGCACATCGGCCGCATCCTCCTCGAGCTGCTCGGCGAGGACGGCGAAGGCGCCGGGGGTGAGGATGCCGGCCTTCTCTCCGGCGATCTCGGCGATCGTCTCGCCGAGGTACTCCTGATGGTCCAGGCCGATGGCGGTCACGACGGCGACGTCCGGGGCGACCACGCCGGTGGCGTCCCAGGTGCCGCCGAGCCCGGTCTCGACCACGGCGACGTCCACCGGCGCCGAGGCGAAGGCCTGGTAGCCCATCGCGGTGAGGTACTCGAAGAACGTCAGCCGTACTCCCCCGGCCTCGAGCTGCTCGCGGTCCACGACCTCGGCGAAGGGCTCGACGTCGTAGTAGGCCTGGAGGAAGCCCTCCTCGTCGATGCTCTCGCCGTCGATGGCGATGCGCTCCGTCGGCGAATGCAGGTGCGGGCTGGTCATGCGCCCGGTGCGCAGCCCGGTCTCGCGCAGGATCCGCTCGATGATGCGGGCGGTGGTGGTCTTGCCGTTGGTGCCGGCGATGCGGATGCTGCGATAGGAGTTCTGCGGGTCGCCCATCAGCTCCATCACCCGGCGGATCCGCGAGAGATCCGGTTCGATCCGGTTCTCCGGGGCACGCTCGAGCAGCGCGGCGTAGACCTGACGCAGCTCCTGCGACATGGCAGGTCGGGACGGACGAGGCACAAGAGCTCCTGGGGGCGCGGGGCGGGTGACGGGCGCCGATCAGTCTACGAGCCGGGACGGGGCGCGACCGCGCCCGTCCTCCCCATGTCACGTCGGTCCACATCGGCCGGCGGTCGCCGACGGTCCTGCCTAGCGTGGGCGGCGCGGGCGAGGGCCGCCCGCGAGGGTCGAGCGGAGGCGCCATGAGCAGCGGGACGCCGGGCGGGGACGGTGCGCGATGAGCGCCTTCTGCGGCATGGACACCGGGCGCGGTCGTGAGCAGTCCGGCCGGCTCCTCGCCGGGGCCGATCGGCTGCATCTGCTCGCGCTCCTCCTGCGGACCGCGACCACGGCCGCCGCCTGGGAGGGGGCCGATGCCGAGGCGTTCCGGGACAGGATGAGCACGGCGGCGGTGGGACCGCTGCTGCGCGCCGAGCTCGCCCTGCGCGCGACCGGCGCCCGTCTGCGGGCCGAGGCGGCCGCCCAGGAAGCGGCCTCCGCCGTGGACCGCGCTCCGGCCCCCGGCGCGGGGGCCAGTCCAGTCATAGCTACAGGACCTGCCATGGGTGCAGGCCCTGAGATGGGTGCCGTCCCTGCGATGGGTGCCGCCCCTGCGATGGGTGCCGTCCCTGAGATGGGTGCAGGCCCTGCCGTAGGTGCCGCCCCTGCCCTGGGGGCGGTCCCTGCCCTGGGGGCCATGGCTGCGGCCTCTGCCACGGCGGCCCCGTCGGGTCCGAGCGGCCGTGTCCTCGGGGTCGCGGCCGTGGGACGCGGGTGCGCCGGCTCTCCCGGCGCATCGGCGTGGCCCTCGAGCGCTGCGGAGATCTCCGCGGGCATCGGCGGGGGCCTCGACCTCGCCGGGGAGCGCGTGCTGTCCGAGCTGGACGCACGCGGGGTGCGCACCGAGGGCCTCGAGCAGCTGGGACGGGACGCCGACCGCTTCGGTGCGGTCCTCGAGGACTGGACGGCCGGCGGCAGGACGCCGACTCTCGCCCAGCTCGTCTCCGGCGCGATCCTGGTCACCGGGTCCGGCGGGGTCGGGATCCTCGAGGCCGCCACCGGCGAGGACTCCCCGTTCCTGGACGATCGCCCCGGAGGGATCGTGCACGCGGTGCGCAGCGACGAGACGCGCACCCCCGCCCCGGCGAGCCTGCCGGACCTCATCCGGGACAACGCCGCGCTACGGCGGCGGGCCGGTGACGCGGGGCCGCTGCCCTTCGGGAGGATCGGCATCCAGGAGGTGCTCGGGGCCGATGGCGCACGCGCCTACATCGTGCAGGTCCCTCCGACCGAGGGGGCGCCGATCACCTCGGCGCCCGATGCCTGGGGCGGGCAGGGCGCCTCGCGGGACTGGGCCTCCAACCTGCGTCTGGTGGCCGGACAGCACCCCGCGGCCATGGACGACGTGCGGGCGGCCCTGTCCGCCCCCGGGCCCGGCGGCGACCCGCTCGTGCCGCCGGGATCCCGCGTGCTGCTGGTGGGACACTCCCAGGGCGGGATCGTCGCGGCCCACCTCGCGGCGGACCCGACGTTCAACAGCACCAGCGGCGCCCCGGGCACGTACGCGGTCACGCACACCCTCTCGATCGGCTCGCCCGTGCAGACGGTGCTGCCCGCGGGTCCCGCGACCCAGGTCGTCAACGTCACCCACGGGCCGCTGTCGCTCGGCACGCACGGCGCGAGCGGCGACCCGATCGCGCACCTGGACCTGCAGGGGCTTCGGATCGACGGCAGCCGGCTCAGCTCGCCCCAGGTCCACGAGGTGCTGCTGGACAGCGGGGAGAGCGCCTGGGACGCCGAGGACTGGCTGCGGCGCAACCACGACTCCCTCGGCCCGCAGGGCGAACCGGCCCTCGGCTACGCCGGGACCCTCGCCCGCGGCACCGCGCAGGATCCCGTGCTGCGCGGCCTGGAGCGCGAGCTGACCGGGGTCTACCTCGGCGAGGGGGCGACCGTGACCGCCTCCCACGTCGTCGAGGTGGGACGCACCGACCTCAGCGGGACGTGACCTCGTCCCCGCTCCGCGCCGTCAGCCGCGAGGCGACGAACGGGAAGACCAGCACGGTGACGGCGCCGCCGGTGACCATGATCGAGGCCATCGTGCTGGAGATCAGCTCCGCGGACACGGCCAGCTGGGTGACGGCGACGATGATCGGCAGCCCCGTGGCCGCATAGAACCCCAGCCCCGCCTGCTCCCGCACCGTGGTCAGCCCCGAGCCGGTGGGCGTGAGCATCTCCCGCAGCATCACCGGCAGGCCGCGGACCGCGGCGATCACCACGACGAACCCCACCAGCAGCGGCCACCGGGCGAAGACCGCCCCGAGGTCGATGCCCATCCCGCTGGTCACGAAGAACACCGGGATCAGCAGGCTGAACCCGACCACCTCCACCTTGTGCATGATCTCCTCGGCGTGCTCCGGAGCGACCGCCCGCATGCCGGTTTGGATCAGCAGGCCCGCCGCGAAGGCGCCGAGCGCGACGTCCAGGTCGAGCACCGCCGTGAGGAGCATGAGCGTGATCAGCACCCAGATCGTCACGCGCAGCGTGGTCTGCATCGTGGAGTTCGAGGCGGCGGCGAACGCCTTCGTCAGCAGCGGGACGCGCCGGAAGAACCGGGCGGGGATGGCGACGGTCAGCACCGCGGCCACGGCGAACAGCAGCAGGACCAGCGCCGCCTGCCAGGTGCCGCGCGTGGACAGCAGCAGGGACATCGCCACGATCGGCAGCAGCTCCCCGTAGGCGCCGTGGACCATGGTCGCCCGGCCCAGCGGCGTCGACATCGCCCCGGAGTCCTTGAGGATCGGCAGCAGCGTCCCCAGCGCCGTCGAGGTCGAGGCGATGCCGAACACGACCGCGACCCGGCCCTCCCCCTGCAGCAGGAGCAGCCCGGCGCCGACCCCGAGGACGGCGCACAGGATCCAGGTCAGGGCGGCGTGGCGCCCCTGCCTGCCGCGCATGTCCGCCGGGTTCACCTCGAAGCCCGCGAGCAGGAACAGGAAGCCCATGCCGAGCTCGCGCAGGAAGGCGACGGAGTCCGTCTGCTCGGCCAGGCCCAGCATGTGCGGGCCGATCACCACGCCGAACGCCAGCAGCCACACCACGTCGGGGATGGTGCGCCGGGTGGCGAGGGCGAGCATCGGCGCGAGGACGGCCGACAGCGCGATCCACCACATCGACAGCAGGTCGTCCACCAGCATGTGCTCCGCTCCCATGGGGCGACCCTATCCGGCCGGGACGAGCCCGGACACGACGCCGATCGAGGACGGGCGCGACATCGAGTGCCGGTCTTCGAGCCACACCGAGGTCGGTTTCGGCTCGTAGACCGGCACTCGACCGGGATGCGGCGCCGAGTGCCGAACTACGAGCCACAACGGGTCGGTTTCGACTGGCAGACCGGCACTCGCCCGGGATGCGGCGCCGAGTGCCGGTCTACGAGCCAAAACGGGGTCGGAAATGGCTCGTAGACCGGCACTCGATCCGGGGCGCGGGCCCGGGACGACGCCTCCGGGCTCGACGCCGGGACGACGCCTCCGGGCTCGACGCCGGGACGACGCCTCCGGGACGCTGCCCTGGGACGACGCCCCGGAACGACGCCCCCGGGGCGGGGCCCGGGCGGGTCAGGCGCGGGCGACGGAGAGGCGGACGGCGCCGCCGGCGACCTTCTCCTCGGCGGTGTGCGCGCCGGCGGCGGGCTCCGCGGGGACGTCGAGCGAGGAGGCGAGGACCTCCCCGGCGACCAGATCGCGGTGCGCGGCGACGGCCGCGACCACGGCCTCGTCCCCGGCGACGGTCAGGGCGATCCGATCGGAGACCTCCAGGCCCGCCTCGCGACGCGCCTGCTGGATCGCGCGGACGACGTCACGGGCGGTGCCCTCGGACTCGAGCTCCGGGGTCAGCCGCGTGTCCAGCACGAGGAAGTCCCCGCCGCGCAGCACGCCGATGGCCCGGCCCTCGGCGGCCGCCCCGGAGCCGGCGACCAGCTCGAGGGTGTACTCGCCCTCGACCAGCGCGAGGCCGCCGGCGGTGACGGTGCCGTCCTCCGCCTGGGACCAATCCCCGGACTTCGCGCCCTTGATGGCCAGCTGCACCTGCTTGCCCAGGCGCGGGCCGGCGGCGCGGGCGTTCACGCTCAGGCGCTGCTCGACGCCCATGCCGCGGGCCTCCTCGCCGGCCACGTCCAAAAGGCGCACGGACTTCACGTTGAGCTCGTCGGCGATGATCTCGGCGAAGGGCGCGAGCTGCTCGGGATCGGCGCGCACCACGGTCAGCTCCGCCAGCGGCAGGCGGGCCCGCAGGCCCTCCTTCTTGCGCAGGGAGTTGCCCACGCTCGCCACCCGTCGCACCTCGTCCATCCGCGCGACGAGCTCCTCGTCGCGCGGGAAGAGATCGGCGTCGGGCCAGTCGGTGAGGTGGACGGAGCGGCCGCCGGTCATCTGCTGCCAGATGTCCTCGGTGACCATCGGCAGCAGGGGGGCCGCCACCCGGGTGAGGGCCTCCAGGCAGGTCCACAGCACGTCGATCGCCTGGGCGTCGCCGGCCCAGAAGCGGTCGCGGGAGCGGCGCACGTACCAGTTGGTGAGCATGTCCAGGTGGTCCTGGATCGCCTCGGCGGCATCGGCGATGGACAGCGCGGTCATGCGCTCCTGCACCGTGCGCACCAGATCTCCGGTGCGGGCCAGGAGGTAGCGGTCCATGACGTCGTCGGCCTCGTGGCGGGGCGCGGCCTCGTAGCCGGCGGGCCGGCCGGCGGCGTCCTTCTCCCCCGCGGCGTTGGCGTACAGCGCCAGGAAGTACCACACGCTCCACAGCGGCAGCACCGTCTGGCGGACGGCGTCGCGGATGCGCGGCTCGTCCACCACGAGGTTCCCGCCGCGCAGGATCGGCGAGGACATGAGGAACCAGCGCATGGCATCGGCCCCGTAGGCGTCGAACATCTCGCGCACGTCGGGGTAGTTGCGCAGGGACTTGGACATCTTCTGCCCGTCCTCGCCCAGCACGATGCCGTGGCAGATCACGCTCGAGAACGCGGGCCGGTCGAACAGCGCCGTGGACAGCACGTGCATGACGTAGAACCAGCCGCGGGTCTGCCCGATGTACTCGACGATGAAGTCCGCCGGGTTGTGGGTCTCGAACCAGTCGGCGTTCTCGAAGGGGTAGTGGACCTGCGCGAAGGGCATCGACCCGGAGTCGAACCACACGTCGAACACGTCGGTGACGCGGCGCATGGTGGACTTCCCGGTCGGGTCGTCGGGGTTGGGCCGGGTGAGGTGGTCGATGTAGGGCCGGTGCAGGTTGACCTCGCCCAGCTCGTCGGTGGGCACCCGCCCGAAGTCCCGCTCCAGCTCCTCGAGGGAGCCGTACACGTCGGTGCGCGGGTGGTTCGGGTCATCGGACTTCCACACCGGGATGGGCGTGCCGAAGTAGCGGTTGCGGGAGATCGCCCAGTCGCGGGCGCCCTCCAGCCAGGTCCCGAACTGCCCGTGCTTGACGTTGCCGGGCACCCACTCGATCTGCTCGTTCAGCGCGAGCATGCGCTCGCGCTGGTCGGCGACCTTCACGAACCAGGAGCTGACGGCCTTGTAGATCAGCGGGTTCCGGCAGCGCCAGCAGTGCGGGTACGAGTGGACGTAGCTGGTCTCCTTGAACAGCCGGTGCATCCGCTGGAGGTTGCGGATGATCGGCCGGTTGGCCTCGAAGACCTGCAGGCCGGCGATCTCGTCCAGGGCGGTGCCGCGGAAGTGGTCCAGGAACTGCGCGCCGTCGTCGACGGAGACGATCACGGGGATGCCGTAGGCGGCGTTGACCTTCTGGTCCTCCTCGCCGTAGGCGGTGGCCTGGTGGACGATCCCGGTGCCGTCGGAGGTGGAGACGTAGTCCGCCACGGTGATGATCCAGGCGTTCTGGGTGCCCCACTTCTCGCGGTCGGCGGAGTACACGTCCCACAGCACGTCGTAGGTGATGTGCTCGAGCTCGGCGCCGGCGTACCGGCGCTCGCCGACGGCGGCCTGCACGGCCTCGAGGTCCTCGTAGCCCAGCTCCTTAACGAAGGCGCCCAGCAGGTCCTCGGCCAGGAGGAAGGTCCCGGCGCCCTCGGCGGTGCCGTCGGCCGCGCCCCGGGGCCCGGCGGGGACGGTCACGTACGTGATCTCCGGGCCCACGGCCAGGGAGAAGTTGGTGGGCAGCGTCCACGGGGTGGTGGTCCAGGCCAGGGCCTTCACCCCGGCCAGGCCCAGCTGCTCCGCCCGGTCGCCGGTCAGGGGGAAGGTGATCACGACCGAGGGGTCCTGGCGGTCCTGGTAGACGTCGTCGTCCATGCGCAGCTCGTGCGTGGACAGGACGGTCTCGTCCTTCCAGCAGTACGGCATGACGGAGTAGCCCTCGTAGGCGCGGCCCTTGTCGTGCAGGGTCTTGAAGGCCCACAGCACCGACTCCATGAAGGTGGGGTCGAGGGTCTTGTAGTCGTTCTCGAAGTCGACCCAGCGCGCCTGGCGGGTGACGTACTCCTCCCACTCCTTGGTGTACTTCAGCACCGAGGCGCGGGCGGCGGCGTTGAACTGCTCCACGCCCATGGCCTCGATCTCGGACTTCTCGGTCATGCCCAGCTCGCGCATGGCCTCGAGCTCGGCGGGCAGGCCGTGGGTGTCCCAGCCGAAGCGGCGCTCGACCCGGTCCCCGCACATCGTGCGGAAGCGCGGCACCACGTCCTTGACGAAGCCGGTCAGCAGATGGCCGTAGTGGGGCAGGCCGTTGGCGAAGGGCGGGCCGTCGTAGAACACGAACTCCGGGGCGTCGGCGCGCTGCGCGATGGAGGCCCGGAAGGTGTCGTCGGTGCGCCAGAACTCCTGGATGCGGTTCTCGAGCGCAGGCAGGTTCGGCGAGGGGACGAGGGGGGATCCGTTCTTCGGATACACCATGGGGACCTCCGGGGCGGCGTGGACTGTGCTGTCCCGAGGACGCCCTGCGGCGCGGTACCACCTCGGTTGACGCCTCGCGCACGGCCGGGCCGCGGGCCAGGTGCCCCCTTGTTCCTCAGCTGTGACGGGCTGGTCCCGGCGGGTTCTACTGGGCGCCTCCGCGTGGGGCCGATGGGCCGGCGCTCGGGGACGCTGTTCTTCCCGCGGCTCTCCGGTGATGGCCGGGTCGATGCCGATGCCCCCGATCCTAGCCCGCCCGCGGCCGATGGCCCACCCGGCAGGCGCACGTCACACCGCAGGCGGCGCCAGCGGGAGGCGGACGGTGAAGACGGTGCTCCCGGGGCGGGAGTCCAGGGCGATGTCGCCGCCGTGGGAGACCACGATCGCCCTGACGATCGGCAGCCCGAGCCCGGTGGTGCCGTCGCGGCCCGAGCGGGCGCGGTCGGCGCGGGTGAAGCGGTCGAAGACGTCGCCCTGGACGGAGGGGTCGATGCCGGGGCCGTCGTCGGCGACCTCGAGCACGGCCTCGCGGCCGTGGAGGCGCAGCCGGACCTGCACGGTGGTTCCGGCGGGGGTGTGCTTGCGGGCGTTGGAGAGCAGGTTCGCGAGGACCTGCGCGAGCTGGCGGGGATCGCCGAGGACCTCGACGGGCTCGTCGGGCAGGTCCAGGCGCCAGGTGTGCTCCCGCGCCGTGACGCGGGCGTCCATGGCGGCCTCCATGAGCAGCTCGGCCAGGTCCAGGCGCTGCTGCTCGCGGGGGGCGCCGTCGTCCAGGCGGGCCAGCAGCAGCAGGTCCTCGACCAGCGCGGTCATGCGGGCGGACTGGGCCTCCATCCGTTCCAGCGACTCGGCGCCGCGGTCGCCGAGCGGCTCGGTCATGCGCAGCAGCTCGGTGTAGCCGCGGATCGCGGTGAGCGGCGTGCGCAGCTCGTGGGAGGCGTCGGCGATGAACCGACGCATCCGCTCCTCGGACCGGTGCCGGGCGTCCAGGGCGCCGTCCACGTTCTCGAGCAGGGCGTTCAGCGCCCGGCCGACCTCCCCCACCTCGGTGCCGGCCCGCGCGAGCTCGGGATCGACCCGCTCGGTGAGCGCCACCGATCCCTGCTCGAGCGGCATGTCCGCGACCCGGGCGGCGACGGAGGCGACCTGCTCCAGGGGGCGCAGGGTGCGCCGCACGATCGCCGATCCTGCCAGCCCGGTGACCAGCAGGGCGGCGAGGGAGACCAGGGCGAGGGTCAGGTCGAGCCGGGCGATGGTGAGGTCGGCGCTGTCGGTGCGGATCCCGACCGCGAGCTCCGCCGCGCCCCCGCCTCCCGGTCCCCTCCCCGCGACGGGGTCCTCCTCGGTGATCCGATAGCGGCCGATGCTCAGGCTCACGTCCCGCGTGCCGTCCTCCTCCTCGAGGGCCGCGCTGATCCTGGCGAGGTCCTGGGCGGTCAGGGGCTCGAGGTCGCCGTCGTCGTCGCGCCAGGCCCCGCGCACGGCGGTGCCGTCCTCGAGGACGGCGCCGAGCAGGTACTCGCCCTGGCCCGGCGCGTCGAGGAACGCGAGCAGGTCGCCGGAGGGCTGGGGCCCGGGGCCGCGCGCGAGGGTCCGGGCGAGCTCGGCGTCCAGCTGGGCGTCGAGCTGCGAGCGCAGGGACACGTGGGTGGTGACGGCGACGATGAGCAGCACGGCGGCCAGCGCCGCCAGCAGCACGGCCACCAGGGCGGTGCGCAGGCTCGCGCGGCGGCGCAGGGCCCGCTGCGGCGCATCCTCGCTGTCTCCCGGCCCGGCCGGGGCATCGACCGCGGTCATGCCGGCTTGAGCACGTAGCCGGCGCCGCGCACGGTGTGGATCATCGGCTCCCGCCCGGCGTCGATCCGCTTGCGCAGATAGGAGATGTACAGCTCGACGATGTTGGCCTGGCCGCCGAAGTCGTAGTTCCAGACCGCGTCGAGGATCTGCGCCTTGGACAGGACCCGCTGCGGGTTCTCCATCAGGTACTGCAGCAGCTGGTACTGGGTGGCGGTCAGGGCGACGGGGTCCCCGCCGCGGGTCACCTCGTGGGTGTCGAGGTTCATCACGAGGTCGCCGACGATCAGCTCGTGCGCGGCCTGGGAGGTGATCCCGGAGCGCTGGACCAGGCGGTGCAGGCGCAGCAGCACCTCCTCCATCGCGAAGGGCTTGGTGACGTAGTCGTCGGCCCCTGCGGCGAGCCCGCCGATCCGGTCCTGCGGGGCGTCCATGGCGGTGAGCAGGAGCGAGGGGACCTCCGGCAGGAAGGCCCGGATGCGGCGCAGCACCTCCACGCCGTCGATGCCGGGCAGCATGCGGTCCAGCACGAGCACGTCGGGGCGGATCTCCCGGGCCGCCCTCACGGCCTCGAGGCCGTCGGCGCAGATCGTCGCGTCCCAGCCGATCATCTGCAGCGGGAAGCGCAGGAGATCGGCGATGGTCGGCTCGTCCTCGACGACGAGCACGCGCACCGGCGTGCCGTCGGCGCGGGAGAGCCGCGGGAGGGCGGCGAGGGCGGCGGCGGGGTTCTGCGTCATCACGGGTCCTGGGGTCCGGGGCCCGGCGCGGAGGCCGCGCCCGGCGGGGTCGGGAGATGCTCCGAGACTAGACCGCCCGGGCGGCCCGCGCCGGGTCCCGGGGCCGCTGCACAGGCACGGCACAGGCGCGCGCACAGCGCAGCCACAGATCCCCGGCGGGCACGTCACATTCGGACACCTCGCACGCCGCCGTCGCAGGGGCGCGGCGTACCATCTGTGCTGTCGTCGGAGGCCGGCGGCACCACTGCACTGACCATGAAGGGTTCACAATGTCGCTGTTCGGAGAGCCGTTCACCGCGAAGGCGCTCAAGTCCGGGGTCACCGTCGAGGTCGAGGAGGGCCAGTCCCTCCTGCAGGCGCTGCTGGACGCGGGCGTCTCGATGGACTACTCCTGCGAGGGCGGCGTATGCGGCACCTGCATCGTCCCCCTGGTCGCCGGCGAGGTCGAGCACCTCGACGAGTTCCTCGAGGACGAGGAGAAGGACACGCACATGATCACCTGCGTCTCCCGCGGCGTCGGCGAGATCGAGATCGACGTCTGATCCTTCCCGGCGGCGAGCGCCTCAGCTGCCGGGCGCCTCAGCTGCTGGTCGCCTCAGCTGCGGAGCGCCTCCGCCGCCCGCTGCGCGGCCAGACGCAGCGCCCCCTCCACGGGCGGTCCCGCCTCCAGCACCTCCAGCTGCCGGTCGGCGAGCTCCGCGCGCACCCGACGGGACACCTCCGGGTTCTCGCTGAGCACCGACCCCGCCAGCACGATCTCCGCCGCTCCGTCGCGGACGGCGTCGACCTTCGCGACGAGCTCGGCGGCGGCCCGCGCGAGGATCTCCCGGGCGATCCCGTCCCGCGGATGCCGCTGCGCGATGGGCGCCAGCCTCCCCCAGTGCGCGGGCGCGAGCGGACGCACCGCGGCGATCAGCCCCTGGCGCACGTCGTCCCCGGACCCGTCACGCGGGGCGCCCGGGCGCGGCACCGGCAGGCCCAGCTCGGCGAGGACGTCGGCGGTCAGGGCCGTGGCCGGCCCGCGCCCGTCGAGGTCGCACGCCGCGGCCTGCAGCACCTCCCGGCCGATCCAGACCGCGGACCCGGTGTCGCCCAGCAGCCAGCCCATGCCGTCGCAGCGCCGGACGGGGGCGAAGCCCGAGAAGCGCACCGCGGCCGATCCGGTGCCGCCCAGCAGCAGCAGCCCCTCGCCGTGCGCGCTGCCCGCGGCGAAGGCCGGCAGCATGTCGTCCACGATGCTCACGTCCCGCGCCGGGAGGCCCAGGGGCGCGAGCGCCGCGCGCACGACCTCCTCGACCTGCGCGTGATGGGCCGCGGCGGCCCCCGCGATCCCGAGCACGGCCACCGTGCGGACCGGGGCCTGGAGGCGGGCGCCGGCCTGCGCCGCCAGCAGGGCCGTGCGGACCGCGTCGACGAGCCCCGCCGGGCCGTCCGGTCCCGAGGAGTTGGGGTTGTAGCCGGGCCCCTCGGCCGAGGCCAGCAGCGTGCCGAGCTCTCCGTGCGGGCCGAGCGCGCGGATCCGCACCCGGGCGCGGGTCGCCCCGACATCGGCTCCCAGCACCTGGAGGCCGGGCACGGCCGATGAGGAGGGCGCGGGGTCGGGGTCAGCCATGGTGGTCATGCTAGCTTCGGGATCCCGTGGGGGCCGTCCGCGCCGCCGCGACCGGCCCCGTCGCCCCGCAGGAGGATCCCCGATGACCTCGTCCGATGCCGACCCCCGCCCCGTGACCCCGCAGGACGCCTGGGAGGCGCTGCTGACCCTGGACTCCCCCACCGAGCAGCGTCATCCCGGCACCGCCGACCTCGACACCCTGGGAGCCGAGGGCCTGGTGCGCACGATCCTGGGCGCCGATGCGGCCGTGGTCACCGCCGTCCAGGCCCTGGCGCAGCCGCTGGCAGGGCTCGTGGAGGCATGCGTGGGCACGATCGCCGCGGGCGGCACCGTGCACTCCGTCGGGGCGGGCACCTCGGGCCGGCTCGCCGTGCTGGACGCGGCGGAGCTGGGGCCGACGTTCAACGCGGGCTCGGACCTGTTCCGGGCGCATCTGGCCGGCGGGGACGCCGCGATGCTCGTCGCGGTCGAGGGCGCGGAGGACTCGGCCGAGGCCGGGGCGCAGGTGGTGGCCGAGCAGGTGCGCGACGGTGACCTGGTGATCGGGGTGGCCGCCTCGGGCCGCACCCCGTACGTGCGCGGGGCCCTCGAGGCGGCCCGCTCCCGGGGGCTGGTGACGGCGCTGATCTCCGCGAACCCTGCGGCGCCGCTCGCGTCCCTGGCCGATCATGCGCTGCTGGCGGACGTCGGCCCGGAGGTGGTGACCGGATCGACCCGGATGAAGGCCGGCACCGCGCAGAAGCTCCTGCTCAACGCGCTGTCGACGGCGACGATGGTGCGCCTGGGCAAGACCTATTCCAACCTCATGATCGACGTGCGTCCCAGCAACGAGAAGCTCGTGGCCCGGACCGTGCGGATGCTGGTGCAGGCCAGCGGTGCGCAGCCGGAGCGGGCGCACCGTGTCCTCGAGGAGGCCGGAGGGAGCGTCCGCATCGCCCTGGTGGCCCTGCTGGCGGACGCCGAGGTGCCGGCGGCGCGATCGGCCGCCGAGCGCTTCCTGCCCGATCCGGCGCGGTCCGGCGATCCTGCGGGGATCCGCGCCGCGGTCGAGGCCCTGCGGCGTCACGGCTGAGCGGCGTCACGGCTGAGCGACGTCACGGCTGAGCGGCGTCACGGCTGAGCGTCCGGCCGCGCCGGAGCCGGTCAGGAATGGGGACCGGCGACGCCCCAGCCGGTGGCCACGAGCGCGAGCACCGCGCCGACGGCGCCGAGCGCCACGGCGATCGACATCGTCGGACCGGTCATGAGGATCCACAGCACGATCAGCGCCGCGAGCGCCATGAGGGTGAGGAAGACGGCGGGGCGCCCGGCGCCGCTGCGGGACGCGTCGGGGCGAGGGGCGGATCGGCGAGCTGTGCTGCGGTGGGTCCTCGGCGGCATGACCGTCATCTCGGCGCTTCCTTCCCTGATGCGCGCCCGTGCGGTGCGGGCCTGCGCTCTCGATGGCTCCACCCTCTCGCAGCGCGGGGCGCAGGGGATCATCCTCGGAGACCGGATCGCCTCCGACGAAAGGAGGGGGCGGCGCCGCCGGGGTCATCCCTGGGGGTGAGGTCGCAGCGCGTCCGGGGTCGCGGCGAGGCGGGCGAAGGCGCCGCCCGCGGCGAGCAGCTCCTCGTAGGTGCCGCGCTCGAGGATCCGGCCGTGGCCGAGCACGACGATCTGGTCGGCGTGGCGCACGGTCGAGAGCCGGTGGGCGATCGAGAGGGTGGTGCGGCCGCAGCTGAGCGCCTCCAGGGCGCTGCCCATGGCGCGCTCGGTGGCGGTGTCCAGGGCGCTGGTGGCCTCGTCCAGCAGCAGCACGGGCGGGTCGCGCAGGATGGTGCGGGCCAGGGCCAGGCGCTGCTTCTCCCCTCCGCTGAAGCGGTAGCCGCGCTCCCCCACCACGGTGGCGTAGCCCTCGGGGAGGGAGGCGATGTGCTCGTGGATCTGCGCGATGCGGCAGGCCTGCTCGAGGTCGGCGTCGCTCGCGTCGGGGGCGGCGAAGCGCAGGTTCTCGGCGATGCTCGCGTGCAGCAGGTACGTCTCCTGGGTGACCACGCCGATCGCGGCGGCGAGGGACTCGCGGGTGATCTCCCGCAGATCGTGGCCGTCCAGGGTGATGCGCCCGGAGCTGGGCTCGTACAGCCGGGCCAGGAGGTAGCCGGCGGTCGTCTTGCCGGATCCGGTCGCGCCGACCAGGGCCGTGTGCGATCCCGGGGCGACGTGCAGGTCGATGTCCTGCAGGGCCGGGGCATCCGCGCCGGGGTAGGTGAAGCTCACGCCCTCCAGCCGCAGCTCGCCGCGCACCGCCCGCATCTCCAGGGCCCGGGCGCCGGGGGCGTCGGAGATCGTGATCGGCGCATCGAGGTACTCGAAGACCCGCGTGAACAGCGCGAGGGAGGCGTTGACCTGGGCGGCGACCCGCAGCAGCCCGTTCATCTGCGGGAACAGCCCGGACTGCAGGGCCACGAAGGCGACCAGGGTGCCGATGGACACCCCGGCGTCCCCGCCGAACAGGAGCATGCCCCCGAGCAGGTAGGTCAGGGCGGGGATCACCGCCAGCAGCACTCCGTACAGCCCCTGGTGCCAGCGGCCCGCCATCTCGGAGGAGATCTCGAGGTCGGCGAGCTCGCGCGAGTCCTCGGAGAAGCGCTCGGTGAGCGCGGCGGTGCGCCCCATGGTCGTGGCCAGCAGCACGCCGGAGACGCTGAGCGACTCCTGGATCCCCGCGGAGAGGTCCGCCGCCTTCGCCTGGCGGCGCACCACCACGGCGCGGCGGCGCCGGCCCACCCGGCGGTTCATCCACACCGCGATCGGCAGCGTCACCAGGGAGAACAGGGCCAGGCGCCAGTCCAGGGCGAGCATGGCGACGAAGGCCATGAGGATCCCCGCCCCGGCGGAGACGATCTGCGTCATCACCGTGGTGACCACGGCCTGCATCGAGCCGATGTCGGAGAAGATCCGCGACTGCACCTCGCCGGTGCGGGTCCGGGTGAAGAAGCCCAGTCCCATCCGCTGCAGGTGACCGTAGACCGCGACCCGCAGGTCGTGCATGACGGACTGGCCGACCCGAGCGGACAGCATCGACTGCACCACGCCCAGCGCCGCCCCGACGACGGTCACCGCGACGAGCCCGGCCACGCACCAGGCCAGCACGTCCGGTCGCTGCTGCGGCAGCGCGACGTCGACGATCTCGCGGATGAGGAACGGGGAGACGACCCCGGCCCCCGCCCCCAGCACGATCAGCAGGGCGACGACCAGGAGGGCCGGCCGGTACGGGGCGAACAGCCCGAGCACCCGGCGCACATCGGCCTTCTGGCCCGGGGCCAGGCGCATGTCCTCGCCCAGGCGGCGACCCAACCCGCCGCCGGGAGCGCCCGGCCCGCCGAAGGTCACAGGCCGACGTCCCGGGCGACCTTGTGCGCGGCCGCCTGCGCGATGGGGCGGATCGTCACCAGGTCGAGGTTGACGTGCTGCGGGGCGTTGAGGGAGTAGGCGATCACATCGGCGCAGTCCTCGGCGGTGAGCGGGTTCTCGACGCCGGCGTAGACCTGCTCGGCGGCCTCCGCGTCTCCGAGGCGCACCAGCGAGAACTCCTCGGTGCGGACCATGCCGGGGGCGATCTCGATGACGCGGATCGGCTCACCGGCGAGCTCGAGGCGCAGGGCGCCGGCGACCATGTGCTGACCGGCCTTGGCGGCGTTGTAGCCGCCGCCGTTCTCGTAGGCGACCTGCGCGGCCGTCGAGGAGAGCACCAGGATGCTGCCGCGGCCGCTCGCCCGCAGGGCCGGCAGCAGGGCCTGGGTCACCCGCACCGTTCCCAGCACGTTGGTGTCGTACATGCGCTGCCAGGCGTCGAGGTCCGCGGCGCCGACGGGCTCGAGGCCGAAGGCGCCGCCGGCGATGTTCACCACGGCGTTCAGCTGCCCGCCGAACAGCTCCTGGACCCGCTCGGCCAGCGCCTGCACGGAGGACGGGTCGGTCACGTCCACGGCCTGGACCTCGACGCCGCTCTCCTCGGCGAGCCGGGCGAGGCGCTCCTCGCGGCGGGCGACGGCGAGCACCCGCCAGCCGTCGGCGGCCAGGCGCTGCGCGGTCGCGCGGCCGATGCCGGAGGAGGCTCCGGTGACCACGGCGGTGAGGGCGGGGGCGGGGGTCCGGGGGGTCTGAGCAGGCGCATCGGTCATGCTGCGAGGATACGGCGAGCACCCGCCTGCGCGGGAGCCCGGTCGGTGCGGGACCACCCCGGACGGTGCGGCACCACCCCGGTCGGTGCGGCACCACCCCGGACGGTGCGGGACCATCGCGGACGGTGCGAGACCATGGGGCCATGTCCTCGACGCCCCTCGCCCATTCCGCCGTCCTCTTCGACCTCGACGGGACCCTCGTCGACTCGGTGGAGGTGATCGTCGAGTCCTACCGCCATGCGCTGGCCGCCTTCGACGTCACGGGCATCGACGAGGCGCGGATCCGCAGCTGGATCGGCATGTCCCTGGACGAGACGTTCCAGCAGCTGTCCCCTCGGCATGCGGCGGCGATGGCCCGGACCTATCGCGAGTACAACCTGGCCCATCACGACGGGCGGGTCTCCGCCTATCCCGGGGCCGCGGAGCTGGTCCGCTCGCTGCAGGAGCAGGGGCGCCGGGTGGGGGTGGTGACCTCCAAGGGCCGGGAGCTGGCGCTGCGCGGCCTCGAGCTGACCGGCATCCCCGTGCCCGAGGTGCTGGTGGGCAAGGAGGACACCCCACGCCACAAGCCGGACCCGCAGCCGCTGCACCGTG
Organism: Brachybacterium phenoliresistens; assembly: GCF_039530785.1. NCBI lineage: Bacteria > Bacillati > Actinomycetota > Actinomycetes > Micrococcales > Dermabacteraceae > Brachybacterium > Brachybacterium phenoliresistens. The sequence goes on along the minus strand of NZ_BAAAOW010000002.1, from coordinate 218,803 downwards.
CCCTCGAGCTGATGGGGGTGGAGGCGGCCGATGCCGTCTACATCGGCGACGCGGCCACCGACCTCAGGGCCGCCCGCGCCGGGGGCCTCGCCGCCGTGGGCGTGACCTGGGGCGCCGGGCGCCGCGAGGACCTCGCGGCCGAGCGGCCCGCCGCCGTGGTCGAGGACGTCTCCGAGCTCGCCGCCCTGCTGGTCCCCCTCGCGGCCTGAGCACGGACCGCCTCCCCGCGGCGGAGGGCACGACCTACCAGGAGGATTCCTCGTCGATGAGGTGGGACTCCGGCTCGATCTGCAGGGTGGAGTGGTCCAGCCCGTGCTCGCGGCGCAGCAGCGCCTGCGCCGCGTCGAGCACGGCGTGCGCATCGGCCTGCGCGCCGATGCGCAGATGCGCGGTGATCACGTCCATCCCGGAGGTGAGCGTCCACAGGTGCAGGTCGTGGACGCCGAGCACGCCGGGGATCGCGCAGAGATCGGCCTCGACGACGCTCGGGTCCAGGTGGCGCGGCGTCTCCTGGCCGAGCACCGCGAGGACCTCCCGTCCCAGCATCACCGCCCGCACGGCCACGAAGGCGCCGATCGCCAGCGCCAGCGCGGTGTCCCACACCGGGGATCCGGTGACCCGCACCAGCACCGCGGCCAGGATCACGCCGAGGGAGCCGACGGTGTCGGCCATGACCTCGAGGTAGGCGCCCTTGAGGTTGAGGCTCTCCCCCGCCCCGGAGCGCAGCAGCGCCATCACCGTCAGGTTGACCACCAGGCCCAGCACGCCGACCACGAGCATGGCCCCGGTGCCGACGCCCTCCGGGGAGCCGATGCGGCGCACCGCCTCGAGCACCACGAAGGCGGCCACGGCGAGCATCACGAGCACGGCGAACAAGGAGGCGAAGACCTCCGTGCGGTAGCGGCCGTAGCTGCGGCGGCCGCTGCGGTCGGGCCGGGCGGCCACGACCGTCGCGGCGAGGGCCGCGCCGAGGGTGAGGACGTCCGCGGCCATGTGCCCGGCGTCCGACAGCAGCGCCAGCGATCCGCTGGCCAGCGCCGTGACCAGCTCCACGACGAAGAAGACGCCGATCGCCGCGACGGCGATGCTCAGCCGCCCCCTCCAGCGCCCGGCGGCCGAGCCCGAGAGCTCGGCCGCGCCCGGGCCGTGGGAGTGCCCGCCCCGCCCCCGGCCGGGATGGTGCTGCTGCGCCGCGTCCTCGCCGGCGGCGCACCGCGCGCGGTCCTCGGCCGCCTCGCCCCCGGGGAGGTCCTGCCCGGTCATCGGACCGCCTCCGCGCCCGGCCGCGGCGCGTCGCCGGCCGCCGCGGGAGCATGCGCCCGCTCCGCGTGGCGGCCCTCGTCGTGGGGCGTCGCCCCGTGCTGGGGCACCGCGTGCTCGATGTGGGCGAGGGCGACGTCCAGCAGGGTGCGCACGTGGGGGTCGGCGAGCGCGTAGTGCACCCGGCGCCCCTCGCGTCGCGCGGAGACCACCCGATGCGCGCGCAGCAGCTTGAGCGCGTGGGAGGCCGCGGAGTCGGACTGCGCGGACAGCTCGGCGAGCTCGTGGACGCTGTGCTCCCCGGCGCGCAGGGCCAGCAGCAGGCGCAGCCGGCCCGGGTCGCCGAGCAGCGAGAAGACGTCGGCCGCGTCCCGGACGGCGGGATCGGCCGGCAGCACGGGCGCCGGGCCGCCGCCCCCGTCATATGACGATATGTTCATATGTTCAGGCTAGGGGTGGTGACCGCGGCCGTCAACGGCGCGGCCCGGCGGCGGGCCGCGGCGGGGGCCGGGAGGCCCCGGGGGCTCAGATGCCGCGGACCTCGACCTCGTCGCTCGCGCGGGTCGCCTCCTCGGCGACGCGGCCGCGCGAGAGCCGGGTCATGATCGCCGCGATGGCGCCGTCTCCGGTGACGTTGGTGGCCGTGCCGAAGGAGTCGATGGCGATGTAGGAGGCGATCATCAGCCCCACCGCGGCCTCGCTGAAGCCGAGCATCGAGGAGAGCACGCCGGCGGCCGCCATGATCGCCCCGCCGGGGACGCCGGGCGCCGCGATCATCACCACGCCCAGCATCAGCACGAAGCCGACCAGGATCGGGACCTGGATCTCCATGCCGGTGACGATCATGATGGCGACCGCGAAGGTCGTGATCTTCAGGGTGGAGCCGGCCAGGTGGATCGTGGCGCACAGCGGGACGACGAAGTCGCCGATGGGTGCGGGCACGCCGTTGCGGCGCGTGCACTCCGCGGTCACCGGGATGGTGGCCGCCGAGGAGCTGGTGCCCAGCGCCGTCATGTACGCCGGCGCCATCGTCCACAGCATGCGCAGGGGGTTGCGGCGCATCGCCGCCCCCGCGACGGCGTACTGCGCCAGCAGCACGAGGACCGTCATCACGAGCACGACGACGACCACCACGAGGAAGGTGCGGATCACCGTCCAGATCTGGCCGTTCATCGTCATGCCCAGGAACATCCCGAAGATGTACACCGGCAGCAGCGGGATGATGACGGCCTCGATCACCCGCACCACGATGGTGCGGAACTGGTCGAAGGACTCGTGCAGCGCGCCCCAGGGCACGAAGCTGAGGCCGATCCCCACGCAGAAGGCGAGCACGAGCGCGGTCATCACGGGGAACACCGGCGGGATCTCGAGGGCGAAGTACGGTGCGATGGCCGTGTCCTCGGGGTTCCCGAGAGAGGCGACGTCGGCCCCGCCCAGCAGGCCCGGCAGCAGCGTGAGGGAGACGAGCAGGGCGAACAGTCCGCACAGCATCGTCGAGAGATAGGCGATGCCCGTGGTCGCCGCGAGCATCCTCCCGGCGCCGCGTCCCAGCTCGCCGATCGCCGGGGCGACCAGCCCGAGGATGATCAGGGGGATGAGGAAGCCCAGGAAGGCGGAGAACAGCCCGTTGAAGGTCGTGAAGACGCGGGCGACCGCCTCGGGCAGCACCAGGCCCAGCAGGATGCCCAGCACGATGGCCACGAGGATCCGCGGCAGCAGCCCGAACCGGGGGCGCCGATCCTCGCCGACGGCGGCAGGCGGCGCGGTCGCAGGGGTCGAGGGGCGAGGGGAGGCAGGAGAGGTCACGACGACTCCGAGGGGACGGGGGCGGGGGCGTCCTCCCGGAAGGCGAGGACGAAGAACACGGCGACCACGACGGCGAGCGCCGCAGGGATCAGCCAGACAGACTGCCATGCGTGGGTGCCGTCGGCGCGGAGGAACGCGTCCACGATCGGCCCGGAGACCAGGGAGCCGATGAGCAGGCCGACCCCGTAGGTGGCCAGGGAGATGAGGCCCTGCGCGGCCGAGCGCACCCGGGCCGGGGCGAAGCGGTCGGTGTAGATCTGCCCGGCGACGAAGAAGAAGTCGTAGCAGACGCCGTGCAGGACGAGGCCCAGCAGCACGAGGGCGAACAGCGAGTCCGCGTCCCCGAGGGCGAACAGGACGTAGCGCAGCGCCCAGGCGGCCATCCCGATCAGGAGGGTCCGCTTCACGCCCAGCTTCCGCAGCATCAGCGGCATGGCGAGCAGGAACGCGACCTCGGAGAACTGCCCGAGGGTCTGCCACCCGGCCGCGCCGCTCACCCCGATCTCGTTGAGGTAGAGGTTCGTGAAGCTACGTCAACGGATACGCCTCCTCTCCTCCACGTGGACAGCCTTGCTGTCGGTGAAGTCGACGGTAACGGACGCGATGAGGTGCTGCAGCTGCTCTCGGTGAATCCGCACGGACAGGGCGTGCCAGTCGCGGAGGAGGTCGATCGCGGCCGCGGCGCCGGGCTCGGGCTGCGCAGGCACTGCCTGGACGCGCAGGAGGGCCTCTCTCGCGCTGTCGAGGCGCTGTTGGAGGTCTGGGGCCGCGGCGTCGTACGCGTCGTCGGAGACGGCGCCCTGTGCGTTCCTGACGGTGAGTCTCGACAGCGCACGGCGCGCTCGGTCGACCTCGGCCTGCAGCGCGTCGATGTCGGCCTCGGGGCGCCGCTGCTCGGCGAGGTCGACGTGCTCGGGTGCGCGCTGCGCGATCTCCTGGACGGTCTCGAGGACCCGCTGCTCGACGGTGGCGACGGGGATGGTCATGGAGTCGTGGGTGCGGCTGCGCGGCGGCTCGCCGCACCGGTAGTAGGCGTAGGTCCGCTCGCCGCGCCCGACGGTCCAGCCGTCCATGCGCCGCTGGCAGGTGGCGCACCAGATGAGGCCGGAGAGGAGGTACGTCGATCCCTCGCCGCGGGGCCGTCCGGCGCGGCGCTTCCGCGCGACCTGGTAGGCGGCCCAGGTCGCTTCGTCGATCACGGGCTCGTGGATGCCGGGGCGCTGCTCGCCGTGGTAGGTGATGAGCCCGGCGCCGAATCCTCGGTCGAGGAGCTGCTGGACGCCGGCGGCGGTCCAGCGGCCCCCGCGCACGGACGGCACGCGCGCGCTCTCGAGCCACAGCGCGAGGCCGTTGAAGCTCTCGCCGGCCACGAACCGCTGGTACAGCTCGGCGAGGATCGGCGCGGTGACGGGGTCGTGCACGAAGCCCTTCGTCTCGGGGTCGCGCTGGTACCCGAAGCGATCCTTGCCGTGGGGCGGCAGCCCCATGGAGACCCTCCGCTCCTGGGCCTCGCGCCACTGGTCGCCGGCGCGCTCGCTCTCGAAGGCCGAGATCTCGATCATGAGGCCCCGCGCGAGACGGCCGATGCTGGTGCTGGTGTCGATGGGCTCGGCCGCGGCCTCGATGACGCCGCCAGCGGTGGCGGCGCGGTCGGCCGCGAGGTACCAGTCCAGCCTGTTCCTCGAGAGCCTGGACCACTTCCACAGGACGATGACGTCAGCGGCGCGGCGCTCGAGCATGTCCATCGCCGCCGCGACCCCGGGCCTCTTGAACGTCCTTCCGGTGAGGCCGGCATCGGCCTCGACGCCGACGACCTCGTACCCCTCCCGTGCCGCGTGCTCGCGCGCCGCGGTCTCCTGCAGCTCGAGGCTGATGGACTCCTCGCGCCAGGTGCTCTGGCGGGTGTAGATGACGGCGCGCCGTCGGGCCTTCGTGGCCATGGTCGACTCCCTGTCCCCTTCTCGCCGGGCTTCCCCTCCCGGCGCTGTCGTGCGGTCCCCTGGTCGGGCTCAGTCTGCCCAGTGGGCCTCGGCCAGCCTCTCGGCGAGCCGGTCCCGCTCCTCGTCGGTCAGGAGCTGCAGGCGCAGCTCCACGGTCTGGGGGCGGACGGCCAGCTCCTCGGCGACGACGCAGACGTGCTCGGACCAGGCGGCCGCCCAGGCGAGGTCCTCGAGGTGGATGATGCCCTGGGCGACAGCGGCCTCGATCCGGGCTTCGACCTTCGGGGCCTGGTGTCCCGCGTCGCCGTGCAGGAAGTGCGCGAGCTCGTGGTCGAGAGTCTCCCGCATGCTCGCCGCGCTCTGCCGGCGATCGATCCAGATGTACCGCTGCCCGTCGGTCTGGCCGAGCAGGCCGGGCTCGAGGTGGTCGTAGATGATCCTTGGTTCATTCATCCCGACAGCATGAAGTCAAGCACCGACACGCCAAGGGGCGGGGGGAATGCAGTCGCCCTCTCCGCGTGGGGACAGAGAGGGCGACCGCGCGACCATCCTCGCACGGCCTACGCGCCGCCGGCCTCCGCATCGCGATCCTGCGGATCCCGGTGCTGCTCGTCCAGATCGATCTTGCCCTCACGCGCAGCGAGCTCGAGCCCCTCCCGCAGCACACGCAGCTCCCGGTCATCCTCGAGCATCTCCGGCGTCGCCGGCACCCGCGGCCACGACCGCCCGCCGGCGCCGCCGCGCTCGCCGGCGGTAATCCCATCTGGCTGAGCCGGATCTTCCACATCGCCGCCGCCGGCCGTCGACCCCGACTCCGCCGTTCCGCCTTCGTGCTCATTCGTCCGTGCCCTCCTGAGCCGCTCCGCCAGCACATGGAGCAGCTCCTCGTCGCTGAGAGCAGAGGCGTCCGGCGCCGACACGCGCCCGGACGGGAACCCCATCGCTTCGGCGACGAAGGTCAGCACGTAGTCCGACGACATCCCGAACGCCCGAGCGAGGGCGTCGATCGTGGCCGACTCCGGCCTCCTCTGCAGCACGTCGCGGTCGTCGTTGAGGATGCGAGAGAGGTGCTGGGCGGTGAGCCCGGAGGCTCGTCCCAGATCAGCTGCGGACCATCCGCGCTTGTCCATCTCGGTCCTGACGAACCGCAGGTATGCGTGCATGAGGCAAGAGTCCCGATCGTCTCGAGGGTTGGGCAACTGGGCGCAGTCAAGACCGTCACCCGTGGGTGGACCAACTTTCGCACGTTTCGCGTCAACCAACTAGTGAGGGGCCGGTGCGTGTAAGCACACGTGGGCCGCACGATTCGATCCGCCATAGCGGTTGACGAAGTGTCAACCGTGGTGCAAGATCGTCTCCATCGACAGTTGACAACCATTCGAGAGGAGCCCAGACTCATGGCACAGCACTTCCGACGCAAGCGAAGGGATCGATGGATGAAGATCCGCGACCGAGACCTCCTGATCCAGTACATGGAGGACCGGGACTTCAGTCAGGCGCGCCTCGGCAGGTACGCAGGAGTGAGCCGACAGTTCATCCACAAGCTCACGAGCGGAGAGACCCGAACCTGCTCGCAGCGCGTGGGCACCCTCATCGAGGAGGGACTGGCGGTTCTCCCCGGAACTCTCTTCGTGCCCGAGAAGTCGTGCGTCGGGCGAGAGTCTGTCGCCTCTGGCGCGAGTACGTCGGAGGGCAAGCACGAGGCTCCGAGGCCGCGTCGCGCCGCCGCGCACAGGACCACGACCACGAAGGCGGCCGCGTGATGGCGACGTTGCCGTTCCGGACCGAGACCGAGCTGCCGGCCGACGAAGACGGCGACCTCGTCGTCAAGGACCTCCGGTACGCGAAGCGGGCCGCCATGCACGCGACCGCCTGGGCCCGGCTGAACCGCCCCGCGCTCGCGGCCTCCCAGATCCGCGAGGCCCGCGCCGCGCTCGACCGCGCCGAGCGGATCCTCGCCCGCTACACCCCGCCCGACCCCACCTGACCCACACGCCCACCGCATCGAAGGAGTCGTCGATGACCATCACCCCGATCCGCGCGCCCCGCTCCCACGAGCGCCCGCTCGCGATGCTGACCGCGCCGAGCACCAGCGCCACCGCGCTCCCGCTGCCCGCCCCGGCCGGCACCCTCACGGACCCGGAGCCCTGCACCTACTGCGGCGGCCGCCGGCCCGCCGAGGGCCTCCCCTCCCCCGACCACATCATCCGCGACCTGCTCGCCACCCACCGCAAGCAGTGCGACTGCATCACCGCCCACGGCCGCCGCGACCTCGCGCTCGACGACCAGATCCGCGACCTGCTCAGCGACCTTGACGCCGCCGACCGCCTCGCCCACCAGGACGCCCGCGACGAGCAGCTGCAGCGCTGCGCCGGCGTGTGCTGCGACCCCGCCGAGGTGGCCCGATGACCGCGCGCCGCGGCCGCCGCCGCGCTCGCCGCCGCTGGCTCGCTGACCTCAGGGACGCCCTGGCCGTCCTCCCCGCCCCTCGTCACCGCAAGGAGAAGACGTCGTGACCACGAAGACGATCCAGCAGCAGGTGCAGGCCGGCATCGATGCCCGCGTCGACCAGGACCCGGCTGTGCGCATGGGCCGCGGCTACTCGGTCGCCTACGCGACCATGCTCGGACACGACGGGTCGACGGTCGAGCAGGCCGTCGAGGCCGCGTGGAAGCCGGGCGGCCCGTCCCGCGACGAGATCCGCCGGCACATCGAGTGGCGCCGCGCGGACCCGGCCAGCTTCCCGCCGGACTCGCTGTGCAGCGTCACGCCGCGCCCGTCCCGTCGCGCCGCGGCGTCGGCCTCCCACGGGCGGGTGGCGGCATGACGGGCCTCGGCCTGCTGCTGGTGTCCGCCGCGGTCCGGTGCGGCCTGGTGATCGCGTTCGTGATCGCGGCGGCTGGCATCGCCGGGATGCTCTGGGACTGCACGGTCGGACCGTCGGCGCAGGCGGCGAAGGCTGCACGGCGCCAGGCCCGCGGGGTCGGTGCGTGATGCGCGCGCGTCGGCAGGTGCCGCAGCGCCCGGCGCGCCCCGCACCGGAGTGCGAGGACTGCGGCGCACAGGTCTGGTGGGCGTGGTCCCTGCACGGGAAGTGCTGGGTCAGCCTCCACCCCGAGGCGTACCCGCTCGAGGGCCGCTGGGGGACCTTCGAGGTCTGGCGGGACGTGCACGGCGGGCTGCTGTGCAAGCACCTCCCGCCGGGTGAACGCGGCGAGATGGACCGCAGCTTCCGGGGCCTCCACCACAACGCGAAGTGCGGCACGTGGGCCCGCGAGACGACGGCCGCGCTCGCGCGGGAGTCCGAGGCCGCGGTGCCGGCGATGACCGACGGTGACCTGGCCGCGCTGTCGCACCGGCTCCGAGCGGTCCTGGCCACGGTCGAGGCCGAGACCGCCAGACGGCAGCAGGAGGCGTGATGGCTGACGCCGACACCGTCGACTGGCCCGCGTGGCCCGACGCGATCGCCGAGCGCGTCGTCGGCGTCCTGCTCCGTTGCCCCTGCACCTGGGGATCGTGCGGGCACTGCACCAACGGCGACCACGACCAGTGCGCCTGGGTCCGCACCCCCGCCGGCCCCAACGGCACCGAGACCTTCCGCCGAGACCGCACCACCACCCACATCGTCAACCGCAAGGGCTTCGCCGTCGCGAACGTCTACGTCACCTCCGGCACCCACGAATGGCATTGCCGGTGCGACCGCGACGGCCACGGCCAGCCCGTCCAGCTCGACCTTCTCAACCACCTCGCCGCCCTCTAGGAGTCCCCCATGTCCACCACGTACCCCGACATCGAGCTGACCGTCTACGGCACGGAGTTCACCCGCCTCCTCGAGGCGACCTCGCTCTTCCACGCCAACCCCCGCGACGACGACCGCAACGCTGTCGTCCGCTGCTTCGCCCGCCACGACGGCCTCACCCTCACCGCCACCAACGGGACCGCGCTCGGCGCCGGCATCCTCACGCCGCACGGGCAGGAGGGCGCGGGGCTGTTCGCGATCACCGCTGCGCAGGTGAAGGCCGTGCTCGCCGTCTTCAAGCGGCGCCTGCCGAAGGACGCCACCGCGGACGAGTACCTCCTCAGCATCCAGGTCTCCGAGGACCAGATCCGCATCGTCGACCGCTCGGACCTCTTCGACCACGACGAACTCACCCTCACCATCCCGCCGCCCGAGGACGGTGCGTACCGCGAGGCACCGGACGAGCAGGCCATGCGCATCGCCGCGATGCTGCGCCGCATCCTCCACGACCAGGCGCCCCTGGACCTCGCCGACGGCTGCACGATGCCCCACGACCGCCTGACCCGCTTAGCCAAGGCCGCGCGGATCCTCGGCGGCGACCTCGCGCTCCGCCCGCAGGGCAGCGTCATCGTCTCCCCCATCGGCGACACCTTCGTCGCGGTCACCGTCGTCCAGGAGGTCGACCGCGAGACGCACCGCGCCCCGTTCCGCGACGAGGTCAACGTGCGGGAGTGGATGCGCCGCGTCGACGACATCGCCGCGAGCGGAGTCCTGTGATGCGCGCCGAGATCTGGAAGGACCCCTCCGGCCGCTGGAACGCCGCCGTCTTCGAGAAGCCGGCCGAGGAAGACCGGGCCACGCCGCTCGGGCAGCGCATCCCCCACCACATGCCGCTCGCACAGCAGCACTTCACCTCCCACGACGCCGCGCAGACCTGGGTGAAGGCCCTCCTGCTCGACGGCACCCCGTTCGAGATCGAGGCCCGCGCCGAGACCCTGCGCTGCCTCCTCGACCCTAACGTGGACGAGCTCCGCCTCGGAGAGCACATGGCGCTCTGGGGCGCCGCGCACGCCGACGACCTCACCGCCGAGGAGACCCGCCCGGAGGACCGCTTCCGCGTCTACGGCGGCCGGGTCAACCACCTCACGCAGGCTCTGGACGAGGTCGAGGTCGTCGCCTGGTGCGGCATCGCCGAGCCGGCCGACACGGCCCGCTTCGGCGAGGACCGCCCGGACTGCTGGCCCTGCAAGCGGAAGCGGGCCGCAGCATGAAGGGCGAGTTCGTCGTGATCTTCCCGATCGAGGGCCTGATCTCCCCGCCGCGCATGCGGCGCATGGCCATGGACCAGATCGGCCCGATGCTCGAGAAGCAGCAGATCACCCTCACCGAGGGCCGCTGGTCCTGGCACGTCGAGTTCCACGGCCGAGACCGGTACCTCGTCGCCCGCCATGGTGCGTCGACCACAGCCCCGCCGGACCTCGTCGAGCAGCGGGCCCACGCGCTCGCCGAGGGAGTGCGCGGCCCGCTGCCGTCGATCGCTCAGCGCATCGAGGCGAGCATCGCCGCGTACGACCCCGGGGATCTCGCGGAGGAGCCGGCGCCGTCGCCTCGGGTGTGCTCGGTGGACGGCTGCGAGGGCAAGGTCGTGGCGCGGGGCTGGTGCAACCGGCACTACTACCGCGCGCGGGCGCACGGCGACCCGACACGCGGGCGCATCCCGTACAGCGAGACGCCGGCACGTCTCGACGCGCTCGAGGCCCTCCTCGCGCAGGGCGTCGATCGCGACCGGGCGGTCCAGCGCTGCGGCTGGAAGTCGTGGAAGACCGCGGTCAGGACAGCCGACCGGACTGGGCGCGCAGCGCTTGCCGGGGAGCTGCGGCGCGCCGAGCCCGCGGGGGTCGCGTCATGAGCAAGGTCGACCCGCTCGAGTGGATGGACCAGGCCCTGTGCCGCGAGGTCGACACCGGCATCTTCTTCCCGTCCAAGGGCGGCTCGACCACCGCGGCGCGGAAGGTCTGCGGCAGCTGCCCGGTCCGCGCGGAGTGCCTCGAGCTGGCCCTGCAGGACACGCTCGACGGCATCTGGGGCGGGACCACCCCGAACGAGCGCAAGGCGATGCGGCGGAAGCGGGCGGCATGAAGGTCATCCACCTCATCCCCGACCAGCCCGGCCACACGACCGAGGAGCGCTGCCCCTGCGACCCCCACACCACGGTCATCAAGCCGCTCGGCCAGCCGCCGACCGTGACCCTCACCCACCGCCACATCGACCAGGAGCAGCCGTGAAGCCCGACGAGACCCTCTACATCGACCTGGACCACGCCGGCATAACGCTCACCCGCGAGGGAGTCGAGGTGACCGCCGAGGCCGGCACCGTCGTCCTCAACGGCGCGCCGGCCGCCTTCGAGCAGCTCGCCCAGAAGGCCCTGTCCGTCGTCTGCGCCGACGCGATCGAGCGGGGGCACCGATGACCGGCCGCCCCACCCCGAAGCAGGACCTGCACCCCGACCACGACCCCATCTGGGCCGTGAACGGCTTCGGCTGGAAGTGCATCTGCGGCGCCGACCTCCCGTCCAAGAAGTCCCTGACTGACCACATCACCACCACCAAGGAGTCCTGATGACCACGAACCCCTACCTCTCCCAGATCGGTGGTCGCCTGCGCGGTGAGAGGACCGCCGACGTCGAGGAGTCCACGCTGGCCACCCTGGCGATCGCCCACGAGCTCGGCCGGATGAACGACCGAGCCGCCGCCGGTCCGGCCGAGCAGCGCGACGACGCGGTCGCCGATTCCGACGGTGACCGCCGGATCGCCGCCGCGGCCCGCCGCTGGCGCAAGAGCTACGTCCATCGCAACGATCCGGCCTACACCGCGGGCTACTACCTCTCGTGCTCTGAGCTCGCTCAGGTCATCCGCGAGGTCGACGAGGAGGCCGGGCGATGAGCGCCCGCAAGCGATTCGCGGAGGAACGGCCCTTCGCTGACCTCGTGGTGCGGTCCGCGGAGCACCTCGCGAAGACGCCGATGTTGCCCGATCAGGCCCGGACCGCCGGCCTGTACGCGATCGCCCACGCGATCCTCGACCTCTCGGACGCCGTCCGCGAGCACGGCCGGAAGGACGACCGATGACCGTCCGCCCCCGCTACACCGCCCGCCAGAAGACAAAGCACATCTGCATCGTCGCGGCCCACGTGGCCACGGCGATCGCCCCGGCCTTGCAGCTCGGCCTGCAGACCGTCGTCCTCATCCTCGAAACCCGCTACACCGATCCCAAGGAGTCCCGATGAAGATCCTGCCCCGCATGTCCAGCTACCAGCTCGCGATCCTCGGCGCCCTGCAGGGCAAGCCGATGTACGAGGGCACCGTCCCCGCGCACGTGAAGGCCCGCCGCCGCCGGCAGAACAAGGCCGCCCGCATCGCCCGCCGCGCGCACCGGAAGGCGAACTGACCATGGCCAAGCCGATCGCTCACCTCCCCTTCCCCATCCAGCTGTCCGCCACCTTCGGCGGCGCCACCCAGGTCCTCGCGACCTCGACCGTCGAGCTGCCGATCACCGTCACCGAAAGCTCGCCCGGCCACGTCCAGCTCGTCATGGACCCCGAGGAGCTCCGCGCCGCCATCCGCCGGGCGCTCAACGCCCTCGACATCGAGACCACCAAGGAGGCCTGACGTGGACATCCTCGACTCCCGCCCTTCGACCCGCACCGTTCTGCTCGGCGTCGTCGCCGTGCTCGCCGTCGCCATCGGCCCGTTCGCCTGGTTCTCGGGCCTCGGCTTCCTCGCAGCCTGGGACACCCTCATCCGCATCTTCGGCCCGATCGCCCTCGGGCTCGGCCTGCCGGTCGCCGTGGCCGCCGCCGGTCTCCTGTGGGAGAAGCCGATCGCCACGATCCTCGGTGTCCTCGCACTGCTCGGAGGCCTGGGCTACTTCATCGTCGGCCACAGCTACCTCGTCGACCACCGGTACACCGCCGGGACCACCACCACGGAGGAGACCGCGTCGTTCGCGGACCGCGCGCCGTGGACGGTCGCCAACGCGTTCGCGCAGCGCGACCAGGGCGACGTCGTCGGTGACCGCGACGAGGTCCACTACGTCCCGGCCGCAGCCGACGCCCAGGCCGCCGACGGGGAGGGCACCAGCCGCTACACGGCACTGGTGAAGGGCCGCGCGTTCCTCGGCATGGCCGGGTACGAGGCGGTGCAGACCCTCGGCATGCCGACGACGGGGCCGATCCCCGGGGACGCGTCGTCGTACTGCGAGGTCCCCGAGCACATGGACGCCAAGCTCGCCACGTTCTGGCCGACGCACTCCCTGTCGTGGGCGATCCACGCGAAGGCGCCGCTGGCGCACTACTCCGGCGGCGACGCGTACGCCTACTGCGCCGGCGACGAGCCCGTGATCGTGGTGCCGCTGTGGCGCTGGGACGGCTTCTGGTTCGCGACGAAGGTCCCCAACGGCGCCGCGGTGTACACCAGCGACGGCCTCCGGGTCCTCTCGCCCGGCCAGCTCGAGGACGAGGGGATCCAGGGCCCGACCTACCCGCGGTCCCTCGCCGAGCGGCAGCGCGAGGCCATCAACGGCGGCGGCACCCTCGCCGACTACTGGGGCAAGCGCTACGGCTACGACACCACCAGCAAGGACGACGAGGACACCAACGCCGACAACACCAGCGAGTTCACGGTCGTCACGGCCACCGGCGAGATGCAGTACGTGACCCCGCTGACCCCCCGCGGATCCTCGCAGTCCCTCACCGCGACCGCGGTGATCCCCGCCCGCCAGACCGAGCCCGCCCGCGCCACGGTCGAGATCAACACCTCGACCGACCTGCCGGCCACCTCGACGCTGATGACCAACATCAAGGAGTCCAGCGTCCAGGGCGACAACGCCTGGACGACCCGCTGGGCGTCGGGGATGACGGTCTACGAGATCCTGCCCGCCCAGGACGGCCACTGGGCCGCGTCGATCGGCCAGGGCCAGGCCGTCTCTTACCGGGCCGACATCGCCCCCGATGGCACGGTCACGGTCACCAACTCCGACACGGGACAGTCCTCCACGGGCGACGCACCGGCGGACGCCGTGACGGTGTCCGGCGGGAAGCCCCTCGCGGAGATGACCGAGGCCGAGCTCCTCGAGCAGATCGAGCACGCCACCACCGAGCTGCAGCGCCGAGAGGGAGGGGGATGAGCGGTCGACTGTGCCCCCGCTGCCTGGCCGGACAGCACCACCACGACCGACACACCGGAGTTCTGGCTCCCGAAGGCACGGACGCCGGCTGCCCCTACCGGGTCGAGGGGGCCGGAGACATCACGTGCTATTGCCCCGTCGTCCTCCCCCCGATCCGACCACGGCCCCGCCACTGCCCAACCTGCACCTGCTCACCGAGGGAGTTCTGATGACCCACCGCCCCCGCGCACTGCGCGATTTCGCGATCATCCCCGCCTACGACGACGCCCGCGCATGGGCCGCGCTCGCCGCCGGCCCGCACGCCGGCGCGGTCAGCAGCCTGATCAACGCTGACCGGCACCAGGTGTGGCCGTGGCTCCTCGCGAACGGGTTCCGCTTCTACGTGCCCTCCGACACCGCGCTCTTCCTCACGCCCGATGGACGCACGGTCTACCTCGAGCGGTACCTGATCCGCACGCCGTCCCCTTGGAACCGGGACCAGAGGCACAGCGCCTACGCGCACACCCCCGACGGCCTCTCGGTCCGCCGCCGGACCGTCGGATACCCCGTCGCCCGGCCGCTCAGTCGGTACGCGCCCACCCTCGCCGCGCTGATCGGAGCGGACCGATGACCGCCCACGATCTGTACGCCGCCGTCGCCGGCGGGCTCAACGTCGCCCGCGAGCGGGTCCGCATCGTCATGGGCCGCCTGATCCTCGGCGCCGACGATCCCCGGCGCACCATCCGCGAAGACCAGGCGTTCGCGGCGCTGCGCGCCGTCGGCGACGACGGCACCCGTTTGGAGCAGGCCGTCGCTCTCGCGGTGGCTGATGTGCCGGCGGCCGAGGTCGACGCCCTGATCTGCCGCGCCCTGGAAGGCCCCGAGTCGAAGGAGACCCCTGCCCCCGAGCACACCGGTCAGATCTGCGGAGTCATCCTCGGCACCCTCAGTCCCGACACCATCGAGGACGAGCTCTACGGCATCCGCCCCGAGGCCGGCACGTACACGCTCGTCGTGACCGGCCTGTCCGAGTACATCGCATGGGGTCCGGGCATGACCGTCACCATCCACCCGAAGGAGACCCCGTGAGCCCGCGCCGGATCCAGCGCCGGCGCACGAAGGGCTGGCGGAAGCCGGCGGGCGCGGTCTACGTCGGCCGCGGGTCCCGCTGGGGCAACCCCTGGCGCGCCCAGCGGGGCAGCTGCATCGGCCCCGTCTGGTCCTTCGCGACCTCGATGCCGACGCGCCTTCGCACCCTGTGCACTCCCGCCGTCGCCGTCGCGCTGTACAGCAGCCACGCCCCGGCCTCGACGGCAGCCGAGAGCGCCGTGGCCCTGTTCCGGACCTACTGCCAGGTCATGGCCCGCGACCACGCGGCCGAGTTCACCGAGTGGCTCGAGCCGCTCGCTGGCCGGGACCTCATGTGCTGGTGCGCGCTCGACCAGCACTGCCACGCCGACGTCCTCCTCGAGATCGCCAACACCACCCAGGAGACCTCATGACCATGATCTTCATCCCCACGCCCATCACCAGCGAGGAGCAGGCCGAGCAGCTGCCCGACTGGACGGTCGCCATGCCTCCCGACAAGGGCGGCGAGCCGATGTGGAAGTGCGAGTGCGGCTACTGGGAGACCGACGGGCACGACCGACGCAACGCCGAGATGGTCGGCTGGACGGCCCTCGTTCCCATCGAGGTGCGCATCGAGGGGCACACCGGCTACGTCGGTGATCAAGTCGAGCAGCGCACCTACTACATCCATACCGAGGTGACCCGATGACCACCATCTACGTCCCCACCCCCATCACCAGCGCCGAGCAGGCCGCGGCGCTGCCCTCTGGCACCCTCGCGTACGCCGGGACGGGGAGCAGCATGCTCACCGCGGCCCGCCTGCCCCTCGTGGGCGACCGGGACTACGGGTGGCAGGACTTCGCTGGCCCCAGGGCGAATCCCGCCATGGTCGGCTGGACCGCGCTGGCCCCCGTCGAGGCCGAGGAGGAGACCCGCACCGACCTGCCTGGGCGCCGCGGAGTCCACCCGGTGCGCCGGCTCGTCACGCGATGGGAGCCGCAGGGCGCCGCGCCGGCCGAGAACGACGGAGGCGCCGCGCTCGCCGAGAGCAGCGGGGTCGTGCACCCGGATCCGCACCCGTACGCGGGCCAGGTCGTACCGCTGCTGATGAAGGGCGCCGTGGTCGGTGGTGATCGGCCGGCGGCGATGTTCGCCGTCGAGGACTGGGCCGATCGCGTGTTCGGGGCGCCGTGGAACCACGGGTCCTCGCCGAGAGCCTGGCTGTTCCGTCTCCGCGCCCACCAGCTCGGGCTGCCGGAGACCGACGACAACGTCCTCTACGGCCGCCTCGCGGGGATCCCGCTGTTGATCCACACGCAGGAGATCGATTGGAGCCGTCTGTGAGGGCTCAGCGCTGGCGCAGGGTCCGTAGCCGGTTCACGACTGCGGGCGAGTGCTGCAGGGCGGCCGGGCTCTCGAGGAGGCGGTTCAGGCGGACGAAGTACCTCGTGGGCGTGAGCCCGGTGCGCTCGCGGATGCGGCGTTCCTTCGTGCCGACGAAGCGGTACGTCCGCGCCTCGATCTCGAGGATCGCGCGGTCGACGTCATCCAGCTCCTCCTGCGGCATGGCAGGAGGGTACAGCCCGGCCCAGACGGCCGGGAAGGCCCAGTGGACGCAGAGAGGAGGTGGACCAGATGCCGATGCAGGTGTGCGAGTCGTGTGACCGCGTGATCGATCCCGTGACCGGGGAGTGCAGGTGCAGCGCGTGATCGCGCGCTGCTTGACGATGAGAGGAGAGGCCGCGTGCCCTGGTTACGGACGGGTGATGATGCAGCGACGGACGAGCGAGTGCTCGCCGTCGCCGAGCTGGACGATGCTGACGAGCGCAGCGTCGACGAGGTCTTCGGCTTCGTGACCCGGCTGTTCATCCAGGCCGCTCAGAAGAAGAACGACTACCAGGTCAGCCTCGGCACGGCGATCCTGCTGTCTCCGCACCGATACGGGGTCCTGCTGGACCAGGCGCAGCGCGCCGGGCTCCTCGAGGTCGTCGCCGAGGAGGGCCGGAAGATCATCCGGCTCGTGGAGGATGCCGAGTTCTTCCACCTCCGCTCCCGCGAGACGATGCAGTGGGAGGCTGACCGCAAGGCGGACACCTCGAACCTCGAGCTGGTCCTCCCGGTCCGTCTCCGCGACGGGGATGCCTGCCGCTACTGCGGCAACGTCGTTGCCTGGGGCGACCAGAAGGGCGGCCGCGGCGGGACCTACGACCACCTCATCCCGGGGCAGCGTGCACGCACCCCGGACGAGCTGGTCGTCGCCTGCCGGGCCTGCAACGGCGGCCGGCGTGATGCCAAGGAATCGCGCGATCACGCCTACACGCTGTTCCCTCCCCCGCGGGATCCGTACTTCTCGAAGAGCACGATCACCTGGCTCGAGCAGCACGGCTCGAACCTCGCCCAGCTCGGCCTCACGGTCCCGAAGCGCCCTCGGGGCGCCCGGGATCGGCGTCCGGGAACCCAGACCCGCACAGACCTCGATCGGGCCGCCCAGCGGCCCTCGGCCGGCCCTGAGACCGCAGAGCACGCGGCGCCCGCACCCAGCGGCGACCAGCGATCTGCGGCCTCCCGCCCGCGCCCTGCGCACGCGGCGCCGCACACCAGCGGCGAGCAGCGAGCAGGAGCAGCGACGGAGGCACCCTCACGGCCCGCCACCGACCGGCACCAGCGACCCGCGGCAGCCGCTGAGCACCCTGAGACTGCGACCTCGACACCCAGCGAGGGAACGCGCTCAGGTCACGGCTCAGCGCTGCACGCGGGGCCCGCGGGCCCGTCTGAGGTCGGAACTGAGTTCCCGCAGAATCCCGGCGCGACCAGGCGAAAGCCGTCTGACCAATCGCTTCTGGATTCTGAGGCTGCCGGATCCGGATTCTCCGGGTCGGGTCGGGACGGGACGGGCCGGGTCGGGTCGGGACGGGACGGGGGCCCGCGCCCGCAGGGCGCCCCTGCTGCATCCCCTGGTGGACGTAGACGCAAGCGTGGTCGAAGGAGGAAGAGCTGATGATGCTGGATCCCAGGGTGAACGGGTACCTGAGGCTGATCAACCAGCTGGAGACTGCGGTGGTGGCCCTTCGTGGATGGCCGAAGCAGCGTGCCGAGGGCCCGTCCGGGTCTGGTCCGAGCTCGTCGGTGCTGATCAATGTGACGGCCGTCGACCTCGCTGACCAGATCCACGCGGTGCTCGTGGCGCTGGGCGAGCGGATCGCCGAGGAGCGTGGCATCGCGCGGCCCGACATCCGGTGGTCGACGTGGGCACGGACTCCGGCGGGCACCCGGTATGCGACGGGCGGGAACACCGGGCTCGTCGCGGGGTGGCTTCGGCGGCACGGCACGTGGCTCGTCGAGCAGGGCTGGTGGTCGGAGGACGACGGCGCACGGGATGAGCTCGTGGCCAACCTGTCGAAGGCGAAGAAGGTCCTCGGCGTGTGGCGGCCGCCGGCGGCGCTGGTGCACCTGGCCATCGAGCAGGCGGCCGCGGGGTACTCGAGGGAGGAGGTGGCCCGTGCAGGCGCAGAGGACGGATGACGGGCTGCTGGTCGACCGGGAGTGGATCACCCGCATGTACGGGCTGTCGGAGCGGTGGGCCAGGAAGGAGCTGCCGGTGCACTCGTACGCCTCGGGAGGACGGGCCCTTCACCTGGTGACGCCCGAGGTCGCACGGAGGTTATCGACGACGCAGAGCCGCCGTCGGAGAGGAGGAGCACGGTGAACGACCTGGAGCTGCTGCTGTGGATCATCGCGGGGATGACGTGGAGCATCCTGATCGGCGGCCTGTTCGTCGAGCCGGTGCGTCGCCGCTGGGGCCGGGTGCCGGTGTTCGATCGGACGTGGGACTACATCGCGTCCGGCATGAGCGGGCTGGGGCGGTGGTGCGCCCGGCTCGGGCAGTGGGCGCGCCGGCGCTGGCCCGCGAGGCGGTCCAGGAGCTGACCCGCCGGGGCGGCCTGGGGGTGCTTGACGCTATGCCACCCTTATGCCAACCTGACGGTGATCTTGGTGTACTGCACCCACGGCCCGGACCGCTTCGGCGGCCGGGCCGTTCGCATGCGTGCCAGACGACCGACTTCCCCGGGGGACTCCCCGCCCCTGGGGAGCCAGGGTCGAGACCCAGCATGGTGCGCTCCCCTGGCGCTGCGGCTCGGCGGCTGAGGACCGACTCCCCTCGGCTGCCGAGCCGCATCGCTCCCCTGCTCGAGGAGGTGGGATCGATGGCGTCCTCGACGCAGCACATCCGCTCGGGCCGCGGGCACCGGACCTACCGGCGCCAGCGCGACATCCTCGCCAACCGGTACCGCCGCAACGGCTGGCCGTGCCCGGAGTGCGGCCGGCCCTTCGACTGGGCCAACCCGCAGTCGGCCCAGGGCTTCACCGCTGACCACCCGAGAGCCCTGGCCACCGGCGGCAAGCTGATCGGTCAGCAGCTCGTGGCCATGTGCCGAGGATGCAACGCCCGAAAGGGCGCCACCGTCATGCCGGTCATCACCCCGGCCACGCTCCCCGAAGGAGACCAGACCCCATGAGCCGATACGTGATCGAAGGCGTGCTGCGTGACCTGGCCGACGGCAAGAACGTGGTCATCACCGGGCCGCGGCTCCGCGAGGCCGAGGACCTGCACCGCCAGATCGTCGCCGCGGCCGACGAGAAGGAGTGGCAGCGGATCGTCCGGGCCAACGGCAACGCCTCGGCCACACACTTCGGTGGCGGCATGGTGCGGCCGGTGGCCTCGACCGCGAGCCTGCGCGGTCGCCGCGTCGATGTGCTGCTCGTGATGCAGCCGCGGCTGCTCACCGAAGACCAGGTGTGGGAGGTCCGCGGAGCTGCCGGCGCGACCGGGGCCGAGGTTCAAGAGGTGCTCTGACCTGCGGATTCAGCGCGGCGCCCGGACCCCACCCCCGTCGAAATCATCGGCGGCGGTCGCGCTGCCTCGCTCCCGGGCCAGCGAGGCATCTCTCTCTCCGACACGCATAGTGTCTGACACTTTTTGCCACCTGACCTGCGCCGATGGTCGGTTCGGAGGTGTGCTGTGGCGAGGGAGCTGAAGCCCTGCGGGACCACCGCGGCCTACAAGCGGCACCGCCGCCGCGACGAGGAGGCCTGCGACGCCTGCAAGAGGGCCGTCCGGGACGAGAAGCGGGCCCGGCGCGCGGCCACGCTCGCCGAGCAGGCCGAGATCCTGAACGCCGAGGACGCCCCGGTGCGTGCACGGCTCGCAGAGCTGCGCTGGCAGGCGGAGCTGCTGCGGGACTCGATCGTCTGGGCCACCACGAACAGCCCCGCGCGCCTGCCCTCCCTGATGAAGGAGCGTCGCGAGACGCTCGCCGAGATCGAGCGGATCGACGACGGCGACGAGTCCCAGGAGGGCGGTGGCCTCGGTGAGTTCCTCTCGGGATCGCACAGCGGACCTCTCAGTCTTGTCGGGAGCCCAGCGCCCTCGGATCGAAAAGAGGCCTGAGGCCGCCGGCACCTACGGCCCCCGCGTGACCGCGTTCGCGGCCGCCTGCGGCGTCCACCTCGACCCGTGGCAGTCCTACGTCATCGACGCGCTGTTCGCCGTCGACGCGGCCGGCCAGTGGGCCGCCACGGAGTTCGGGCTGCTGGTGTCGCGGCAGAACGGCAAGGGCGAGATCCTCGTCGCCTACGACCTCGCGCACCTGTTCCTGTTCCCCCGCCCGGACAACCGGCCGAAGATGATCCTCCACACGGCGCACGAGATGAAGACCGCCATCAACGGATTCCAGCGCCTCAAGGGCGTCGTCGAGTCCCAGCCGCAGCTGATGCGCCGCGTGCACCAGGTCTACACCGCCAACGGCCAGGAGGGCATCATCCTGCGGCCCCGCAAGGGCCAGACGCTCCCCGACCAGATCCGCTTCGTGGCCCGCTCGAAGAACAGCGGCCGCGGCTTCTCCGGGGACGTCCTCGTCCAGGACGAGGCCCAGGAGGAGTCCCAGGCTGCGCACAACGCGCTGACCTACACGCAGTCCGCCGTGCCGAACAGGCAAGAACTTTTCATGGGCACCGTCCCCGAGGAAGGCGTCAACGACTCCGAGGTCTTCGAGGGCGTCCGCGACCGCGGCCGCGCGCCGAAGCCGTCCCGCACCGGGTGGATGGAGTGGACGCCCCACGGCTCCGAGGACCCGGAGATCGCCGAGACGATCGACCGCGCCGACCCCCACGTGTGGGCCGCCGCGAACCCGGCCGCCCCGCACCGCATCCACTGGGACACGATCCGCGACCAATACGAGCGCGACACCACCCCCGGCAAGGAAGCGTTCGGCCGAGAGCGCCTGTCGATCTGGCCGAACCGCCCCGAGGGCGCCGACGACTCCAACAGCGACGTCGACATGGCCGCCTGGAACGCCCACGAGGTCGACGCATGGCTCACGCGGCGCGTCGCGCTCGCCGTGGTCATCGGCCGCGGCGGCGGGTACTCGTCGATCTGCGGCGCGCAGCGTCTCGACGGTGGCGAGATCCTCGTCCAGCACCTGGCGACCAACGCGGGCACGCTGTGGATCCCTGAGGAGCTGAAGACGCTGCGCCGCAAGCTCGCCTCGCGCCTGATCGTCCTGGACGAGAAGAACGCCGCGACGATCACGAGCGACCTCTCGCGCGCCGGCCTGCGGTACATGGCGATGCACATGTCGGAGGTCGCTGCCGCGTTCGACATGACCGTCGAGTACATCAACGGCGGCGTGATCGTGCACCCGCCGCAGCCGGAGCTGACCGATGCGCTCGAGGCAGCTGTGCCCCGCGTGATGAACAAGGGCCAGGCCCTCAAGACGTGGGACCAGGGCGACCCCCTGGTGCCGTCCTCCGCCGTGCAGGGCATGTCCCTGGCGGTGTGGGGCCTGAAGAAGTCCGAGTCCCAGCCGACCAGCTCGGCGGCGCCGGCACCCCAGGTGCTGACCGCTGAGACCGGGCCCGCCAATGACGGCATGGACGTCCTGACCATGCGCTTCTGAGAGGAGGTCCCGTGGCATCTCCCCAGACCGAGGTCGGCTACGTCACCGGCAACGTCGCGGGCTGGTCCGATCTCGAGCCCGGACTCGACGAGAACCCCGCGCTGATCTTCCCGCAGTCCGTCGGCGTGTACGCGCGGATGCGGCGCGAGGAGACCCAGGTCCAGTCCGTGCTGAAGGCCGTGAAGCTGCCGATCCAGCGCACGGCCTGGCACCTCGACCCCAACGGAGCCGACGACGAGGTCGTCGCCTTCGTCTCCGAGAACCTCGGCCTGCCGATCGCCGGCCAGCCCGCGCAGCCCACCCGGCGCCGCAAGCGGTTCTCCTGGGGCGACCACGTCCGCCTCGCCCTCACTGCTCTCGACTTCGGCTTCGCGGCCTTCGAGCAGGTGTACCAGATCGGCGACGACGGCCGCCTCTGGATCCGCAAGCTCGGCTACCGGCCGCAGGCCACGATCTCCAAGATCAACGTCGACCGCGACGGCGGCCTCTCCTCCATCGAGCAGAACGCCTCGACCGGGTCCGCGAAGATGACCGCCGACCGGCTCGTCGTGTACGTCTCCGAGCGCGAGGGCGCGAACTGGGCCGGCGTGTCCATCCTCCGGCCCTCGTACAAGCCGTGGCTGCTGAAGGACCGCCTGCTGCGCGTCCAGGCCACCACGATCGAGCGCAACGGCATGGGCGTCCCCGTCTACACCGCGCCCGACCTCTCGACCCTGGGGCTCATGGAGGACGAGCAGACGAAGCGCCAGAAGGCCGAGATCGACCGCGGCCTCGAGATCGCGAAGTCCTTCCGGTCCGGGGAGACGGCCGGCGCCTCGATCCCCTTCGGCGCGAAGCTCGAGCTCGTCGGCGTCAGCGGGTCCCTGCCCGACGCCGACAAGCCGATCCGGTACTACGACGAGCAGATGGCTCGCGCGGCGCTCGCGCACTTCCTGAACCTCGGCACACAGACCGGCAGCTGGGCGCTCGGCACCACGTTCGCGGACTTCTTCACCCTGAGCCTGCAGACCGTCGCCGAGCAGATCGCCGACACGGCGACCCACCACATCGTCGAGGACCTGGTCGACCTGAACTTCGGCGAGACCGTGCAGGCGCCCCGGATCACCTGCGACGAGATCGGCGCGCAGACCCCGGCCACCGCCGAGGCCCTGCAGTCCCTCGTGCAGACGAAGGTCATCCGCCCCGACGAGCGGCTCGAGCGGTTCATGCGCCACCGCTACGGCCTGCCCGACGCCGACCCGGAAACCGCCCGCGAGATCGGCACCACCGACGTGCAAGGCGCCCAGACCCCCCAGGAAGGAGGCGACGATGCCACGCCCGCTCCGTGACCGCTTCAACCTCGCCCCCGGCAAGCAGAAGACGCCCGTGCTGGCATCCGTCCCCACCGCGACGGAGGGGGCCGACGCCGGGACCGCGGTGATGCGCATCTACGACCCCATCGACTCCTGGGGCGAGTGGTTCGGCCTCAGCGCGAAGGAGTTCGGCGCCGCGCTCGACTCGCTGCCTGACGACGTCGAGCACATCGAGCTGCACCTCAACTCCCCCGGCGGCGAGGTCCACGAGGGCCTCGCGATCCTCAACCAGCTCCGCCAGCACAAGGCCTCGGTGACCGTGGTCGTCGACGGGCTCGCCGCCTCGGCCGCGAGCTTCATCGCGATGGGCGCCGACAAGGTCCTCGTGGCCCCGAACGCCGAGCTGATGATCCACAACGCCTGGGCCGTCGCGATCGGCGACACCGACGACCTCCGCAAGGCCGCCGACGACCTCTCCCGCATCAACACGAACCTGGCGCGGATCTACCAGGGCCGCGCCGGCGGGACCGTCGACGACTGGCTCGAGGCCATGGCCGTCGAGACCTGGTACTCGGACGAGGAGGCCGTCGCTGCTGGCCTGGCCGACGCGATCCTCGACCAGGAGCCGGAGACCACCGCGGAGGCGCGCTTCAACCTCGGCGTCTTCGCCCACGCGGGACGGGCCGCCGCGCCCTCCCCCTACATCCCCCGCGGCGCCGCCGCGGCCGTGCCTCCGGCGGAGCCGGCGGTCACCACCACCCAGGAAGGATTCGACATGCCGAACCTGACCCAGGAGCTCCGCAACCGCCTCGGCATCGCCGAGAACGCGCAGCTCAACGAGACCGAGCTGCTCGCGGCTCTCGACGAGGCGCTCGAGGAGCGCGCGGAGCCCGCCCCCGCGGCGGCCTCCGCGCAGCTGCCGGAGGGCGTGACCCTCATCGACGAGCAGCAGCTCGCCGACCTCAAGGCCGCGGCCGAGGACGGCCGCGCCGCCCGCGCGCAGCAGACCGCAGACCGCCGCCGCGGCATCGTGAACGCAGCTATCAAGGACGGGAAGATCCCGCCCGCCCGCGCCGAGCACTGGCTGGCGCAGCTCGAGGCCGACGAGGAGGGCGCGCTCGCCGTGCTCAACAGCCTCCACGCCAACACCATCCCGGTCGCGCCGCTCGGCGAGTCCGCGGGCGAGGGCACCACCGCTGAGGACGCCGCGTACGCGGCCGTCTTCCCGACCAGCAAGGAGGCCTGAGATGGCCCAGTACCTGCCCCTCTTCCGCCCCGGCCAGACCGTCACCTTCGACGTGACGGCGGACGTCGTCGGCGGCACTCCCGTCCAGGTCGGCACCGCCGACCGCTCCGTCGCCCCCGCCGCCGCGGCGACCACGTCGTACGTCGGCATCGCCGGCCACGACGCCGCCGTCGGCGACAAGGTCACCGTCGAGGTCACCGGCCCCGTCCACGAGCTCACGGCCGCCGGCGCGGTCGCTCGGGGCGCGCAGGTCGAGGCCGCCGGCAACGGCGCCGTCCGCACCGCCACCACCGGCACCGTCATCGGAACCGCCCTGACGGCGGCCGTCGACGGCGGCCTCGTCCAGGTCCTGGCCTGAGAAGGGAACCACGAACATGAAGACCTACCCCTACTCCCCGAGCCAGCTCAACAGCGCCACCGCGCTCGAGCTGCTCGCCTTCCTCAAGTCGCCGACGATGGTCGCGCGGCGCCTCGGCGAGATCCTGCAGGCCCAGCAGTTCATCGGGAACTACCTGCTCGCCGGCCGCTACACGCTGCAGGGCGGCGCGCTCGCCGTCCCGGTGAACGAGAAGATCCGCACCGACCGCTCCTCCGAGGTCGTCGCCCCCGGCGCCGAGTACAAGCTCACCCCGCTCTCCCAGGAGCAGTACGAGATGTACACGACCTCGAAGGACGGCATCGCCACTGAGGTCACCGACGAGGAGGTCGGCCGGTCTCTGCGGCAGCCGATCGACGACGCGTTCCTGCTCCTGCAGACCGAGCTCGTCTTCGGCGCGAACGAGACCGCCATCGGCGTGATCAACAGCTCGATCACCCAGACCCTCGCCGCCGGCGCGGCGTGGACCAACGGCAAGCAGATCCTGAAGGACGCGCTGCGCGTGCAGGCCGCCGCCCGCCGGCTGAAGCTCGGCTACAGCATCGACACCGTCGTGCTGAACGGCGAGCAGTACGCCGAGGTGATCCCGGAGCTGCTCGACGTCCTCCCGGACAACGACGACACCGCCCGCAGCGGAGACTTCCCGCGGATCGCCGGTCTCACCTGGATCTCGTCCGACGACGACCAGTTCTCGGACCCGCTGTTCGTGGACCGCCGCCGCCTCGGCGGCATCGGCCGCGAGAGCATCCCGTCGCCGGAGTACCGTCCCGTCGGCAACGACACCGGCGTCGAGATCGCCCCGATCCGTGAGCCGAAGGCGGACAAGACCCGCCTGCAGGCCCGCAACCCGCACGTGCCCGTCGTGACGAACCCGCTGGCCGGGTTCCACGTGACCGGAACGGGGGCCTGAGCATGAGCTACAAGGTCACCGCGCCGGTCGTGAAGGTCTCCATCGGCTCGCTCGACGGCAACCGCGTCGCGCGGATCCTCCGCGCCGGCGCGATCGTGCCCGAGGGCGTGGCCGAGGAGTCTCTCGACCTCCTCGCCTCCCGCGGCCTCATCGAGGCCCTGCCCGAGCCCGACCTCGACCCCGAGGACGACATCGATCCCGAGACCCTCGGGGACGCCGGCGCGCAGGGCGAGGAGCGGCCCACCCCGCCGCCGAAGGCCGGCAAGGGCTCCGGCCCCGAGGCGTGGCGTGCCTACGCGGAGAAGGTCGACGTCGAGGTGCCGGCCGATGCGTCCCGCGAGGACGTCATCGCCGCGGTCGACGCGGCCGGCAAGCCCACCGAGTGATGGGAGGGGGCGAGCATGGCTGACAACCCGCTGCTGACCGAGGTGGACCACGCCCTCGTGCCTGGTCTGACCGACCCGTGGCTGTCGATCTTCTTCGATGCCGCGAACAGCGCGGCGGCCAGGTTCGCCCCCTGCGTCACCGAGACCGGCGCCGACTCCGGTCTCCGCGCCGAGGCCAAGCTCATCGTGCTCCGCGCGATCGAGCGAGTCCGCGGCACCCCTGAGTACGCACGATCCCAGACCGCCGGTCCGTTCAGCATCACCTACATCACGGGCGGCCGCGGGATCCTCGACAAGGACGACCGGGCCGCCCTGCAGGACCTCTGCGAACGGACGGGAGCCGGCAGTGCACGCGGGTCCTTCCCCGAGCCCGACAACTACGACCCGCTCTTCGCACGGCCGGGCCGCCGAGGGTGGTGGTGACGATGGCGTGGTCCACGATCGACGCTGTCGAGCATCACCCGCATCTCGGCTGGGTCGAGAACGAGCGCGGCGAGGAGGTCGAGACCTGGGGCCCCTGGACGTCCGTCCCGGACGGCGTCTGGGCGCCCGGGTCGACGTCGCAGGACCTCGCCGAGGGCCACCGCATCGACTCCGCCGGCACACTCCTGTTCGTCCGCGAGTTCCGGTACACGGCCTTCGACGAGTTCCGCATCAACGGCGACATCTACCAGGTCGTCGGGCATGCCTCGACGATCCGGCGGAACCCCTTCACCGGCACCGTGCTCGGCACGGACATCGCGCTGAAGGCGGTGAGGTGATGGTCGACATCAAGGTCGGCGTGCGGCTGCAGGTGAACCCGGACGCGGTCAAGGCGATCCTGACCCAGCCCGCCGTGTACGACGACATGCGGCGCCGGGCCGAGCGGATCGCGAAGGCGGCCAACGCTGGTGTGTCCACCGACCCCGGCGAGGAGGACCCGTACCTGGCGACCGAGCTCGTGCTCGAGGAGCCTCGCGCCGCGGCGTCGGTGATCACCCGCACGGCCCGCGGGAAGCGGGACAACCTGCGCCGCGGGACGCTGCTGAAGCACCTCGACGAGGGGCGGTGAGCATGCCATACCCGGCCGTCGACGGCGGCGTGACCGCTGTCGTCTTCCCCGATCCGATCGTCATGGTCCGCGGGTGGCTGCGCCGCTTCGCGGGCCTCGAGCGGGTCTACCTCGAGCAGCCGGCGAACTTCGCCACGAAGCTCCCGTTCGTGATCGTGCGGGAGTCTGGTGGGCCGGGCGTGCATGACCGCGTATACGCCCGTGTGCGGCTTCAGTTCGAGGTCTGGGCCCAGGACTCCATGGAGTCCGCGAAAGGCGCTCAGAACGCCGCCGCGCTCCTGCGGGCGTGGCCTGAGTACGAGGACGTCTGGAACCCCCAGATCATCCAGGACCCCACCTACCTGCCGGACCCCGACACGGGGACCCCGGTGCACAGGCTCGCCGCCGAAGTCTCCTTCGTCGGTGAGGACACCACCATCCTCTCTTCCGAAGGAGCATGACCATGGCTGAAGGCACCGCCGCAGTCTCCGCCGCCAAGCCGCTCACCGCGCGCGGCGGCATCCGCAAGGCCCCGCTGGGCACCGCGCTCCCTGTCGACGCGTACACGCCGCTCGTCGCGGACTTCGTGGCTCAGGGCTACGTGACGACCGATGCCGTCACCCAGACCGTGAACCGCACGGCCGAGGACGAGCAGGCGTGGGGCGGCGTGACCGTCGACACCCACGAGACCGAGTACGGCGTCGTCATCACGTTCACCCTGATGGAGTCCTCCAACGCGGAGACTCTGAAGTCGATCGCGGGCGAGGAGAACGTCGTCACCACTCCGGCCACCGCGACCCACGGCAACCTCATCGACGTGAAGTGGAAGTCCGGGCTGCCGCCGAAGGCGGTGTGGGTGATCGACATGCTGCGCGTCAAGGGCGGCACCCAGCGCAAGGTCATCCCGTCCGGCCAGCTCGTGTACAGCGGCGACGTCCAGTACGTCGACTCCACCTCGATCAAGTACTCGGTCGAGCTGCGCTGCCACGCGGATGACGACGACGTCCCCGTCTACGACTACTTCGACGACGGCGCGACGATCTGACCCCGCCGACCTGGCCCCGGCCCCCGGCTCGCCGGGGCCAGGTCTCCCCCTCCACGAGCCGAACCACGGCACCCCATCTCGGGGTGCCGTTCCTGTACCAGCACCCTGAGGAGTCGGAATGTCCGAGTCGAAGAGCAAGAAGTCGAAGAAGAAGCAGTTCTCGCGCACGACGAAGGTCACCTACGACCGCGTCCAGTTCACCCTGCCGGAGGTCTTCGGCGATGCGGAGTTCGACCTCCCGACGATGCGCCAGATGCCCCTCGGCGTCAGCCGCACCATGAAGACCGACCCGCGCCGATTCCTGAACTGGATCGTCGAGAACGCCACCCCCGAGGAGGCGGAGGCGATCGACTCCCTGGTCGATGACGAGGCCCTGCTGTTCATGGATGCCTGGGGGAAGGCGTCCAAGGCCGCGGCGGGGAAATCCTCGCGCTGATCGAGACCCACGAGGAGCACGCCACCGCGATCGAAGCCACGCTGATCCATGCGGGCCTGCGGTGGCGTGACCTCGAGGACCCGATCAGCACCGGCACCGACTGGGGCGACGTCGTCGCCGTGCTCGAGCACGCGCCCTGGGACGCCCCCTCCCGACGGATCCAGAACGAGAAGGACTGGGTCTGGGGAGACCCGAACCGCGACCTCCTCGCCGGCATCGTCGACCAGCTGCGCACCCTGCGCGCCCAGGTCGGCAACATCTCCGGGGTCAAGCAGCACCAGCTGCCCAACCCCATACCCCGACCGGCCAAGGCAGGCGGCAGCGAGCAGGCCGGCCAGATCGAGACCGGCGAGGCACCCCTCGCCGACATCGACCGCATGCTCGGGTGGGAGTCCCCACCCCTCCACTGAGAAGGGGGGTGGGGCTCATGGCGTCCGCAGTCGAGCTCGCCACCGCGTACGTGACCATCGCTGCCAGCGGCGACGACCTCGCCCCCACCTTCGGCCGCAGCTTCCGAGCTGTCGAGAAGGTCGCCGGCGACTCCGGCAAGCGGATGGGCAAGGCCCTCACCGGGCAGCTCGCGAAGGCCACCGGGGCCGATGTCGACAAGGCCCGCGCGGCCTATGAGCAGGCATCGAAGAAGGTCACCGCCACCGCCGAGTCCCAGGCGGCGAAGGTCGAGGCTGCGCGCCGCAAGGAGGAGATCGCCCAGGCGAAGGTCACCGAGGCGCTCTCGAAGTACCCCGCGGAGTCGTCCCAGGTCCTCGCCGCCCAGGATCGCCTCGCCCTCGCCTCCCAGAAGGTCGAAGCGGCGCAGCGCGCGCAGCAGTCGGCGATGGACCGCGCGAACCGCGAGCTCGACGAGACGTCGCGGTCGCTCCGCGAGACCGAGAAGGCCGCGGAGAAGGCGGCCACCCCCTTCGAGCGCCTCGGTGATCGCCTGCATTCGGCGTTCCGCGGCGACTTCAAGGGCGCCTTCAAGCCCGTCGAGCGCGAGGGCGAGAACGCGGCCGAGGAGATCGAGAAGGACTTCCGGCGTTCCGGAGACGACTCCGCGAAGGGCTTCAGCTCGACCTTCAAGAGCGGGCTCGCCGGCTTCGCCGGCGGCATCGTGGCCACGATCGGCTTCGACAAGCTGAAGCAGGTCGGCGGCGCGATCTGGGAGATCGGCGAGTCCTTCGACCACATGTACGACACCATCCGTGTCGGAACCGGCGCCACCGGGGAAGCCCTCGCCGGGCTCGAGGACTCGGCACAGGCTGTCGCCTCCAACGTCCCGGCCGACTTCGACCGGGTCGGATCCACGGTCGCCGACCTCAACACGCGCCTCGGCCTGTCGGGCGACACCCTCGAAACAGTCGCATCGCAGTACCTGTACGCGAGCGACATCCTGGGCGAAGAGCTCGATATCCAGGAGACCTCCGCAGCGTTCTCCGCGTTCAAGCTCGAAGGCGACCAGGTCGCCGGCGCCATGGACACCCTCTTCCAGGTGTCGCAGGCCACCGGGGTCAGCATGAACGACCTCGCCGGCTCGATCCAGAAGAACGCCCCTGCCCTGCAGAACCTCGGCTTCGGATTCGAGGAGACCGCCGCGATGGTCGGCGTGCTCGACAAGGCCGGCCTCGACGCCGACCAGGTCATGAACTCGATGTCCCGGTCGCTGGTGAACCTCGCGAAGGACGGCGAGGAGCCTGCAGAGGCCTTCGACAGGGTCACCGGCGAGATCCAGCGGATGGTCGACACCGGCGACATCGCAGGCGCGACCGACCTCGCCTCGAAGGTCTTCGGCACACGCGGCGCACCCCAGTTCGTCGGCGCCCTGCAGTCCGGGAAGCTGAACCTCGACCAGCTCCGCGAGTCCGTCGGCGCGACCGGCGACACCCTCATCGGCCTCGGCGAGGAGACCGCCGACTTCCCCCAGAAGTGGCAGCTGTTCAAGAACAAGGCGCTCATCGCCCTGGAGCCCATCGGCGACGCCCTGTTCTCCCTCGGCGGCGAGGCGATGGGCGCGCTCGCCGACTGGGTCGAGACGATCGACTTCACCCCCCTCGCCGAGGGCATCGATGCGGTGGTCGAGGGTGGCAAGGCCATCTGGGACATCCTCGTCAACGGCGACTTCGACGGCGGCCTGTTCGGGCTCGAAGAGGACTCCGGCGTCGTCGACACGCTGTTCAAGCTGCGCGACGCAGCGATCTGGCTGTGGGAGAAGGCGCTCGAGCCCCTCGGGCAGTGGATCGCTGACCACGGCAAGGACATCGCCGCCTTCTTAGCCGGGTTCGGCGGCACCGTCGTCATCGCCGGGCTCATCGCCCTCGGCGGCGCGATCGGTGGCCTCATCGCCTCCATCTCCTGGATCCCCCTGGCCATCGGGGCCGCCGTCGGCGCACTCACCTGGTTCTTCACCCAGACCGAGGTCGGGAAGAAGATCTTCGCGTCCGTCGTCGACTGGATCGTCGGCACCGCATGGCCCGCGATCAAGACCTTCGCCGGCTGGGTCGCGACCGCCGCCGTCTGGCTGTGGCAGAACGTCCTCGTCCCGGCGTGGAACGGCATCCGCACCGCGATCGCCGCGACCGTCGACTGGATCGTGGGCACAGCCTGGCCCGTCATCAAGGCCGTCTGGGACGGGATCGCGACCGCCGCCGTGTGGCTGTGGCAGAACGTCCTCGTCCCGGCGTGGAACGGCATCCGCACCGCGATCGCCGCAACCGTCGAGTGGGTCACCGGCACCATGTGGCCCGCTCTGCAGGCGACCTGGAACGCGATCGCCGGCACCGCGACGTGGCTCTGGCAGAGCATCATCCAGCCGGTCTGGACCGGCATCAAGACCGCCATCGCGATCGCCGTGGCCGTCGTGATGACGTACATCGACCTGCTCACGTGGTACTTCGAGCACGTCATCGCCCCCGTGGCCATGTGGCTCTGGAACAACATCCTCGCCCCCGCGTGGGCCGGCATCCAGGCGGCCATCGGCGCCGTCGTGGACTGGTTCCAGACCACGGCGTGGCCGGCCCTGAAGGCGGCCTGGGACGCCGTCGCGGCAGCCGCCACCTGGCTCTGGCAGAACGTCCTGCAGCCTGCCTGGGCCGGCATCCAGGCGGCCATCAGCGCCGTCGTGGCCTGGTTCCAGACCGTCGCCTGGCCAATCATCCAGACCGTCATCGGGTACATCCGCACCGGATTCGACCTGCTGAAGACCGGCCTGCAGGTGATCTGGGGCTTCATCCGGGACAACGTCATCGCCCCCGTCGTGGACTGGCTGATGGGCACCGCCTGGCCGATCGTCCAGACCGTCCTCGGGTACATCAGCACCGGCTTCGGCGTGATGCGCGATGCCCTGCGGACCGTCTGGGACGAGATCCGAGACCGCATCATCCAGCCCGTCGTGACCTGGTTCGAGAGCACGATCCAGCCGGCCATCACCACGGTGACCGACAAGATCGAGCAGTCCTTCACCACCATGAAGGATGGGATCGCGAAGGCCTGGGATGCGGTGAAGACCGCCGCCCGCACGCCGGTCGACTTCGTCATCAACAAGGTCTACAACGAGGGCCTGAAGAAGAACTTCAACGACGTCGCGGCGAAGATGGGGCTGCCGGAGTCGGCTCGACTCCCCGACATGTCCCTCCCCGCCGGGTTCGACCGCGGCGGCATCCTCCCGGGCCAGTCCTCGTGGCGCGACGGCGACGACCAGGTCGTCACCATGCGCCGCGGCGAGGGCGTCTACGTCTCCGAGGCGCTGCGCGACCCCATCGAGCGGGCACGGCTGTTCGCCGCGAACCGCTGGGCGATGGCCGGCCGCAGCATGTCCGAGTTCCGCGAGCGGTTCCCTGCCTTCGACAAGGGCGGGATCCTGGACTGGGTCAAGGACACCAGCGGCGACACCATCGACTGGATCCGCGACAAGGGCGGCTTCATCGCCGACGCGATCGCAGACCCGAAGGGCGCGATCACCCGCCTGGTGGACACGCTCACCGGATCGATCCCCGGTGCCGGCATGGTCCGGGACCTCGCGGTCGCCGTGCCGAAGAAGGTCGCCGGCGCGCTCGCCGACAAGCTCCTGGGCTTCACCACCGGCCCCGAGGGCGATGTTCCCGCCGGCGGTAGCGGCGGGTCCCTGTCGAAGACCCTCACGCTGGCCCAGTCCATGGGCCTGTCGCTGACCTCGTCCGGCCGCCGCGGCGCCCGCACGGCCCAGAACGGCCTCGTGAGCCTCCACGCCCTCGGGCGGGCCCACGACTACGCCGGGTCGAGCGGAGCCATGATGGCGTTCTTCAACGCCGTCGACCGGCTCTACAGCCCGACCGAGCTGCTGTACACCCCGGCCTACGGCCGGAACATCCACAGGAGCGGCCGGCGCTACGCCAACACCGGCAAGACGGCGACCAACCACTGGGATCACGTGCACGTCGGCTTCGACCAGGGCGGGATCTTCGACACCGGTGGGGTGCTCGACAGCGGGGCCTTCGCGCTGAACCTCTCGGGGCAACCGGAGGTCGTGCTGAACCCGGACGAGTCTCGCGCCTACATGGCCGGGCGGGCTTCTACAGGCCCTGGCGCGGCGCCCGCGGTCGTCGGGCTGTCGGACGAGGACCGCGCGCTGCTGCGGGCCATCGCTGAGGCGGTGGACCTGAAGGTCGACAACCGGAGCGTCGTCCGGTCGGTCACCCGTGCCTTCGACTCGGAGCGGATGCCGCTGATCACGGCGACAGGGGGTAGCCACCGATGAGCCTGGACCTCTGGCCACACCTCGGATCTCTCGGACGGATGATCCAGGTGCCGGGCACAGCCAGCGAGACGGCCTCGGCCGAGGAGCGCTACGTCTTCCAGACCACCGTCGAGGGAAGGCGCCGAGCTCAGGTGCTGCCAGCATCGCCCCGCTCATGGGAGGTGTCCCTGCCGTTCGCCACGGGTCCAAGGCTCGCCGCGCTCGACGCCTTCGCTCGCGGTGCGTGGGGCCCTGGCCCGTGGAACTGGGTCACCGTCCAAGCGCAGACGGGCAACCTGCTCACGCCGCGGGAGGCGTTGCTCCTGGATCGGTTCGCGGCTTCGAGCCTCTCCGACGCCGGCCCCACCCGGGTCTCGGATGGAAGCTGGGCGCCGCGGTCCCTCGACGTGGATCTGGCGTCGGGCTGGGTGTGGGTCACTCCCCGGGGCATCCCGGTCGTCTCTGACCGCTCCGTGACCTGGGCCGCAGATGTCGAAGGCTCGAGCCCGCAGATCCAGATGTCCTTCTACGACGCCGCGGGAACCCAGCTCGCTGCGCATGTCAGCTCTGCCGGCGGCGCCGGGATGACCCGTGTCGCGATCTCCGCCGCCCCGCCGCCGGGAGCTGTCTCGGTGCGTGTCGGCGCGAGGAGCTCGGTGAGCCGCCTTGCGCGGCCGCAGGTCACCTGGACCAGCGCTCCGGTGGCGTGGGCGCCCGGTCATGGATGCCCGTCGGCGGTCCTGGTCGGGCTCTCGACCTCGCTCACCGTCGTCCGCCGATCCGGCCCCCTCGGATCGGCCAGCTTCACGGTGATGGAGGTGGCCTGATGCTCCCTGGATCTCTCGCTCCTGGCATCCCCCAGTGGAAGGTCTCCGTCACCGTGGCGGGGGTGGAGCGAGCGGTGCAGTCGGTGTCGTGGGACACCGACATCGCTGGCGATCTGCCCGCTCAGGTCACTGGCGGTGGCGGGATCTCCGGCAGTACGGGGTCCATCGTCTGGGCCGCGCAGCAGCCGGTCGAGGACCGGCCGGTCTCGCCATGGGCGAAGGTCGGGCAGTGGCCGCCGTCGTCCGGTGATCCGGTGCAGGTGCGGGTGTCTGACGGCACCACCACCTGGACCCGCTGGACCGGCGTCATCGACAGCACGAGCGGGGACGCGGCTGGCGGGTACCGGTCCAAGATCATCGACCACCGCGATCGGATCGCCGGCACGTTCACGCACGAGGCGCTGCTCCGGCACATGACGCCGCGGCTGGCCGGCGGGCCGTACCGGTCGATCAGCCTGTCGCACTGGGTGCCGCTGGTCGGGGCGCTCCGCTCGGCCGGGATCTGCAACGTCCCGCCGGCGGAGGGCCCGGGTGCTCTGTCGGTCCCGCTGCAGGGCACGGTCTGGCCAGAGGGCGGGTCCGTGGACACGGCGCAGGGCATGACGGTGGGCACGCACGCGACCTTCTACCCCGCACCGTGGGGGTACGCGGCGGCGCGCCTGCGGGCGTCGTACATCCCGCGGCTCGCCGAGCCGTCCACGACGCCGGTGCAGATCACGATGGTCATCGGTGAGCCGCCGTCGCAGACGGACGCGCGCGCCTCGATCCGCGCCTACTACGGGGGCGGGAACTACGTCGAGCTGCGGCTGAATCCGAACCAGAACGTCGTCGCGAGCACGAACGCGAACTCCACGGTCGCGGTGCTGTCCGCGGGTGCTCGCGCTGGCGCGGAGATCGTCACACTCCTCGTGAAGGGCTCCACGTGGAGGATCCGTGCATCGAACGGGGTCGAGGCCACGGGCACACAGGAGGTCCCAGCAGGGACCATGTCGCGCGTCGACGTGTCCGTAGACGAGGCCCGGATCGCTGGGGTGCAGGTCTCCCACCCCAACACCACGGCCCGCGAGTTCGCGTCGCTCGGCTTCGTACCGGCCATGAAGTTCACGCCCTCGCCGATGGTGTCGACGATGGACATGTCCCCCGCGTTCCGGCAGCGGTCCGTCCGGGATCTGGTCGACGAGATCCTCACCTCGACGCTGACGGCGTCCTGGTGGGACGAGACGGGCACGCTGGTGCTCACCCCCTCGGACGTCCTGCGCTCCGGTGCGCCGGTGCAGACCGTGACCACGCTCGACGACATCACCTCCCTCGAGTGGGAGGACTCGCTGCTCTCGGCGCGGTCCAGCGTCGTCGTCGCCTGGAAGTCCCCGGTGATCTCCCGATCGCAGTGGGCCGCGCAGGAGCTGTGGCGAGGCGCCGCGACTCGGCTGCTGAACGGCGACCAGCTCGAGACGTTCGTGACCCCCGAGGGGGACGAGTGCTGGTTCGGGGTGGACCGGACGGTGCGGAAGCTCGACGACACGAACTGGGGTGCCTACAACGCCCGTCTCGGCACCTATGCGGGCATCTGGTACAGCGACGCGTCCGGCGAGGAGATCCCGACCACGAGCTCGTCGGTGACGGTGACGTCCAGCAACAAGTATGCCGACTCGCTGATCATCACCCACCAGGTCAACGGCATGCCATCGGGCGCGGAAGGCAACACCGCGACCTCCCCGAACAGCGCCGCGATCAAGCCGTACCTCCGGTCCGATCCTCTGCCGGTCGTGCGCGGCTTCGGCCGCGGCGAGTGGATCGACGAGAAGCACACCGTGACCGGTGGCCTGGCGGCAGCGCCGATCCTCGAGCACGACCTCGGCTACTGGGGCGGGGCGTTCTTCGACGGCGGCTCCGTCGCGCAGCGCCTCGCCGACTTCCTCGCCGGCCAGGTCCTCGCACCGACGCCGACGATCACGGACATGGGCCTGGTGTACGACCCGCGCCGGCAGATCGGCGACGTGATCACAGTCCGGTCGGAGCGGCTCGGCATCGAGCTGCGCGCCGTCATCGCCTCCCTGTCCGAGACCCACCAGAAGGGCGCGGCCCAGAAGGTCGCGGTGCGCGTGATCTCCGCGACGACCATCCGCCCCGTCACCTACGAGGATCTCGCCGCGGCGTGGGCACCGTCGAACTACGCCGGCCTGGCAGCTGCCTGGTCGGCTCTCACCTACAGCGACTTCGTCGCTGACCCCCTGGAAGGATCCCCATGACGGGCAGCACGATCAACTACGGATTCCCCTTCCCTGAGGGCACGAACTCCGTCCTCACCCATGAGGACATCGAGAAGCTGGCCGTCGCGGTGGATGCGAAGCTGCTTGCTCTCCTGCTCGGCGTGATCCGATTCAACCTCCCCTCGCTGTCGCCCACCTCGGACCTCGACACGCTCGAGAACAACTTCTACTCGGTGTGGAACGGCGACACGGCGCAGGCGCTGGGCCTGCCGAACGCCACTCTCGGCGTGCTCGGCAGCTTCCAGTTCGGTACGGGCGCGGGAACCCAGCTGTGGATCCCCCGCGTCTCCGGTGACGCACAGCTCTGGATTCGTAACGAACTGAGCACAGCCTGGACGAACTGGACCCGGATCGGTGGAGGCGCGGGGCAGACTGAGCGCATGCTCAGAACCGCCTCGGGGGGCGGGTTCAAGTCTGCGCCGCTAGCGCTGACGCTGGGGTATGGGGGAGCACAGACCACCGGGTCGGGGACCACGGTCGTCGTGCAGCACATGCCAGCGACGGCCGAGCGCGTGCAGCTGCACCTGCGGAACTGGAACCCCCGCTATGCCATGGCCGACAGCCCGGCCGTCCAGATCACCGCGACCGCGATCGGCCTGCACAACGGGGCCGGCGGCTCCGCCGCCTGGACGCCGCTCCCCGCCGAGGGCCCCACCGAGTACGCTTCCGGGTGGGTCGCGGTGCCCGAGGCATGGCGGGGCCAGGACGTCGCTGTCCGCTACTCGTGGTCGTCGACAGGCACCATCCAGCGGTGCATCGGCACCGGCTGGACGAACGGCGCGAAGGACAACACCCCTCCAATGTTCGGCTGGCTCGAGGTCGAGGTCCCCGCCTCCACCCCGGTCGTCGCCGCGTTCGGTGACTCGCTGTCGTCCGGGGTGTCCTCGTCCCGCCCGGTCGTCGACTCCTGGATCGACCAGTGGGCCCGGGAGAACGGCGCGGTGCCGGCGCACTGGTCGCACTCCGGCGACAAGGCCGTGAACTGGCCCGCGAGTGCCCAGCAGAAGTGGGGCTTGTACGGATGGGATATCGCGGCGCCCGACGCGCTCGTCTACTGCATGGGCTCCAACGACCTCTCCGAGGCCGGCATCACGTTCGCGGACATGCAGACCCGGATCGCCGACACGGTCAGCCAGATCAAGCGGCAGATCACTTCGAGCGTGTTCGCTGCGACTATCCTCCCGCGCACCAACCAGCCCGCGGGATCGACGTTCGAGACCGTCCGCCGGCAGGTGAACACCTGGCTCCCCGAGAGCGGGCTCGTCCGGGACGTCTTCGCGTTCGCGGCCGCGGTCTCGTCCGACGACGAGAACCTCGACCCGGCGATCGACGCTGACGGCGTCCACCTCACCAGCGCCGGGTACAAGCGCCTCGCCGACGCGATCGCCCGGCCGATCGTCACGCCCGCCGTCACGTACCTCGGAGACGGCGTCTACGAGGTCGCCTGACCCGCCTTCCTCCAGCGAAAGGCCCCTGCTGCTGCGGCACAGGGGCCTTTCGCATGCCCAGACAGGAGCAGCATGACCCGGATCCACGCACTCACCCCGGACGGGCACCTCCCGAGCACCGCGGAGGCCCACGTCGAGGAGCTCACCGCGCACTCCCCCCGAGTGCTCGACACCGATGAGACCTGGCGCGCAGCGGAGGTTGACGACCAGGGGCGCATCTCACGCGCCGTCGACGCCGAGGGTCGCACCTGGCTGGTCCCGCACCCCGACACCCCCGGCATCGTCGCTCCCGAGATCGCGGGCCAGCTGCAGAACATCGAGACCGCCGACTGGGCGTGGGCTATCGCCGACGAGGGCGGCCGAGTCGCTCTCGGCATCCGCCCCGACGGCACGCTCTACGTCGGCGGCGGCACCGCGTACCCGTACGACGTGGTCCTCGTGATCGGCCAGTCCAACGCGAAGGGCCAAGGCCGGCCGATCATGACCCGCGATCCGTGGCCGGGTGTCGACCAGTTCCCCGCCCTGAACAAGGCCGAAGCCGGCCAGATCATCCCTGCGACTGAGCCTCTGCTGCACCAGGGGCCGGTCACGTCCACGAGCGGGACGGGGTTCCCGATCCCGTTCGCCCGCCGGTACCGGCAGGAGCATCCCGGCCGCCGTGTCCTCCTCGTCCCCTCCGCGTACGGCGCGACCGGCTTCTCCACGAGCGCCCCCGCACAGGGAGGCACGTGGGACTGGACCGCCCCCGACGACGGCACGAACCTCGCCGTGAACGCTGTCCGGCAGACGCAGGCGGCTCTGGCCGCGGCGGGGCCGGGCGCACGCCTGGTCGGGATCCTCTGGCACCAGGGCGAAGGTGACGGGGCGATCGCGGACATCTACGCGTCCAAGCTCGACGGCCTGATCGCGTGGCTGCGCACCGAGCTCGACGCCCCCGAAGTGCCGTTCGTGGTCGGACAGATGTCCCCGGACCGGCAGGGGGGGGGCCACGCACGTCACCATCGATGCCGCCCACCAGCAGACCCCCGCCCGCGTCGAGCGGACGGCGTTCGCGCCGTCGCCGCGGGGCCTGCACAACCCCGGCGATCAGACCCACCTCTCCACGCGGGCGTGGGACTACATCGGCCCGGCGTTCTTCGACGCGCTGCGCCGCGCATCGTTCAACGTTGCCGGCACCGCCCCGATCGGCCCGGAGAACGTGCGCATGCGCCACGAGGGAGACACGGTGACCGTGACCTGGGATCCCGCATGGTGCCGCGTCACCGGCTACCGGATCGAGCACAGCACGGACGGCACCACATGGTCCACCGCAGGCGTGACCCACAGCCCTGCGCTCGCGACCAGCGCCACCATCACCGCGTCCACGCCAGTCCGCGTCCGCGTCACCACGATCAACGAGGCCGGGGAATCCACCCCGGTCACCGCCTGAGGAGGCCCCCTTGACTCTGGTCACCGTCATCCCCGGCAGCTTCACCGCCTCCGGGCTGCCGTCCCTCGGCGTGAAAGGCTTCGCCGACACCTTCACCCGCCCCGATGCCGCCAGCCTCGGCGACACCGAGGGCATGCCCCGCCGCTCCTGGTCCGTGTGGACGCAGTCCGGGACGTTCGCCCACGGCGTCACCAACGGCGAGGGGTACGCGTACCGCTCCGACACCGCCGGCCACACCCTCGCCACCGTCGACGCCGAGGCCGCCGACGGCACGCTCGAGCTGACGATGGGCACCCGCGGCGCGAGCGCCCAGCACGGCGCGGTGTTCCGCGCCACCGACATCGGCAACTACTACCGGCTCGTCGACGCGCAGGGCGCCGAGTACCGGCTGCAGCGGTTCATCGGCGGCGCAGTCACGCTCCTCGGCGCAGCGGCAGGCGTCACGCCCGCCGCGGGCGACGTGCTCCGGATCGTCCTCGACGGCCCCAGCATCGCCGTCCACATCAACGGGGTCCAGCGGATCACCGCCTCGGACACCCACAACCAGGTGGCGACCCGGCACGGCTTCTACAACAACGCCCAGGGCTCCACGATCCGCGACATCAGCTTCACCGTCTGACCCCACCCCGAGAGGGCCCCGGCGCTCGCCGGGGCCTTCGTCATGCCCGCGCGCCCGCGGGAGATCGGAGCATCACCATGGCGAGCAGCAACGGCCGCCTGAAGGCCGCGGATCTGACCGCTCTCCCGACGTCCTGGTCGAACCAGGGCCGGGATGAGTTCCTTCGCGAGGACGCTGCGGCGTCCCTGTCCCGGGCGATGGCCCGCGCCGTCGCCGACACCGGCGTGAACTTCCAGATCTGGGACGCCTACCGCAGCCTCGCCGAGCAGGAGGCGATGCTGCGCCGGAACTACACCCGGACCACCGGCACTCGGAAGGTCCACTCTTCGGACCGGATCTACCAGGGCCGCCGCTGGGTGAAGAAGGCCGGGGCGCCGAACACGGCCACCCCCGGCCTGTCGAACCATGGCACCGGCACGGCGATCGACCTGCACCCCGGCCCGATCCAGGCGTGGATGCAGAGCCGCGGCCGCGAGTACGGCTGGTCGTGGGAGGAGGGTCGCCGCAACGGCGAGCCCTGGCACTTCACCTACTTCCCGTCCGCGGACCAGCATCGCGACGAGGGCGCTCTCGATCACGCCTGGGTGCAGCGCATCGTGGGCGCCGAAGTCGACGACAAGATCGGGACCGGCACCGTCGCGAAGGTCCGGGCCTGGCAGGCCGAGCATGGCCTCGAGGCCGACGGCAAGGTCGGCCCGGCGACGAAGGCGGCGATGCTCGGCGCCGATGCCGCGGTCGAGGTCCCGGAGGCGCTGCCGCGCGCGGTCGTCCTGAACGACGACTACGACCTCGAGCGGCACCAGACCCGGAACCTGCGCCCGGGCCGGGTCGATGTCCGTCGGGGCCTGACCGGCGAGCTGGACACGATCGTGATCCACTGCTGGGGCGCCGATGGGCAGCGCTTCGAGAACGTCGTCGAGTGGCTGGTGGCCGACGGCAACGGCAACGAGTCCAGCTCCGCGCACGAGGTGATCGCCGGCAGCCAGGTCGCGGTCCTCGCGGACATGGAGGACGGGACCTGGTCGACGGGCGACGCCCAGGCGAACCTGGACACCTACAGCTACGAGCTCCGCCCCGAGGCCGACGAGCTCACGATCCGCACCGCGGCCGCCCGCATCAAGGAGCGCCGAGCGCTCGCCGGCAAGGACCTCCCGCTGGCCCCGCACGACGCCTTCACCGCCACCTCCTGCCCGGGCCGGTACAAGGAGCTGCTGGACGTCCTGGACCGCCTCGCGCGCGGCGAGGCCGTGGTCCTGCCCGACACCACGGCGATCGCCCCGACCGAGCCGATGAAGCCGTGGGAGTCCTCCCCGCGGGTGCAGACGATGTCCCGGGACGAGGTCCGCGAGATCCAGCAGCTGCTCCTCTCGGCCGGGCAGGATCTCGGCCGATGGGGTGTGGACGGCGGGTACGGCGCCGCGACCTACGCGGCCGTGCGCGCCTTCCAGCAGCAGGCCGGCCTCACCGTCGACGGCATCGCCGGCCCCGACACCCTCGCCGCGCTGCGCGGCCACACCGAGCTCGAGGTCGACGGCCGGTACGGCGAGGCGACGCACTCCGAGGTGCAGCGGCGCCTGGGCCGGCCCGTAGACGGTCGCCTCGGCGCCGGCGACCTCGCCGCGCTGTGCGACTTCCTCGGCCTGCCGGCGTACAGCGAGATCTCCGACCAGCCGCGCCGCGCAGAGGAGGTCGGCAACGCGATCGTCCCCGGGATCTGGGATCACGACCCCGGCCACCAGGGCCCGCGCAGCGTGATCGTGCGCGCGCTCGAGGCGTACCTCGGCGCGACCGTCGACCGCGGCGGATGGGGTGACCAGCTGTCGACCCGCTTCCAGGTCATGCTCAACGAGCATCCGCTGCTGTTCACGGACGCCGACAAGGGCGTGGCCGCGGCGCGCATCGCGAAGGCGGGCATCTGATGCTGTCCTCCCCGTACCCCGTCCCCAGGTCCCGGCTGTGGCAGGCCTTCATGCTCGTCGGCGGGGTCGCCGCCGCCGGGGCTGGGGTGTGGGTCCTCACCGACCCTCCGAAGTCGTACCAGGGCCTCGGCCTCGCCCTGACTCTCGCGTGGGGGATCTTCCTGGTGCTCGGCGCGAGCCTCGCCGTCGCCGGCCACGCCCTTCGCCAGTACCGCCTCGAGCTGCCCGGCTTGTACTTCCTCGGCGGCGGCGTCGGCCTGTACTGCTACCTCTCCTGGGAGCAGGTCGTCACCGGCTCCCCCGGGTCCGGGCCCCGTGCCCTGCTGCTGGTGAGCCTCGGCTGCTACATCGCCGCCCGTCTCGTCGCCCTCCACATCATCGACCGACGCATCAGGCGGATCGACGACCTGGCGCGGAGGTGACGGATGGAGCCCATGACCATCGTCGGCACGATCATCGGCGCGCTGTTCGGCACGAGCGGCCTGGTGGCGGGGTTCAAGGTCTGGACGGAGTGGCAGTCCACGCGAGAGCTTCGGCGGACGGAGACCGCGGCACAGGCCGCGGCCCGCGATGACGCCCGCGAGGAGTCCGCCTTCATCCGGATGGAGCGCGCCATGGAGCGGATGGACAGAGAGCTCACCCGCACCGCGGCCGAGCGGGAGCAGGACCGGGCCCGCGCCGCGGCCGAGCGGGAGCAGGACCGGGCTCGCATCGCCGACCTCGAGACCGCACACCAGGAGCTCGCCGAGGAGAACCGGACCTTCCGCACCGTCATCGCCGGCGTGGTGAACCGGCTCCGCCGCAAGCCCCCCGACAGCCCCGAGGCGATCCTCGCCTACATCCTCGAACACCTGCCGTTCCTCGGAAAGGACCCATCATGACCGAAGCCATCGCCCTTCTCGCCGACCTGACCCCCATCGGCGCGATCCTCACCATCGCCGCCGTGCTCTCCGTCGGCCTCACGCAGGCCGCAAAGCAGCAGCGCTGGACCAAGCAGCGCACGCAGCTCGTCGCCCTGGCCATCTCGGCCGTCCTCGGCGCGCTCGCCGCCCTCGTGCTCGGCCTGATCGCCGGCGTCCCGGAGAGCGTGATCGAGGCGGTGTCGGCCGTGCTCCTGTCGATCGCCGCCGTCCTCGTGCTCGCCCGCGTGCTGTACGGAGCCCTGGGCTACGCGATCCCCGACGGCACGACGCCCGAGCCGTCGGTCTCTGAACTCGCCCGGGCCCAGTACCGGATCGCGAAGGACGCGACGGAGGCCCGCTAGACGGCGCTGATCGCCCGGGCCGAGGCCGGCGCGGTCCGCCAGCTCGTGCAGCCCACGACCTCGGACGACGACCAGCCCTGAGCCGGCACAGCGAAGCGCCCCACCTCCTGCGGGAGGTGGGGCGCTTTCGTGCGTCCGGGCTGAGTGTGGCATGGGGCCCCGACGATCAGGACCCTCCCTTCGCGATCTTCGCCGCCGCGGCGTCCGTCACGCCGAGCAGCCGGGCCACGCGCGCGTTGGTGCCGCCCTCGTCCAGGACGCGGGCCCGCGCGGCCCGTCGCTGGCCGACGACCCGCTGCCGCTCCTGCTCGAGGCGCTGAAGGCGAGCATTCACGGCCACCAGTTCCCGCTCGGCGTCCGTGCGGGGCAGCGCACCCGTGACAGGCGCGATGGCGTCGCTGTAGGTGATGTGCCGGACGGGCCCGCCGGCGTGCCGCGCGAGCGTGCCGAGGTTCATGTCGAGCACGGTGCTGGCGAGGCCGACGGCATCGGCCTGCTCGATGTATGTCGCGGCGACGGGGGCGCCGTGGTGTCGGGTGTGGGCGATGATCCGCCCATCCTCCGCGACGACCACTCCGCGGCGCTTGCCGTCCGGGTCGGACGGGTCGATGGCGAGGGCCCACTCGATGGTGGGGCCGGTGACGACGGGGTCGGTGCTGTCGAGCGCGGCCTCGATGCGGGCGGTGACCTTCTCGGTGCGGTTCACGGGATGCTCCTGGGGTTGGGCGGGGCGAGGGGCCCGGCCCGGGGTGGTCAGAGGTGGGCGAGGTGGGCGTCGGCAATCTCGCGGATCTTGGCGGCGATCTGGGTGATGTGGTCGGCGAGCAGCTTCGCCTCCGCGGAGTCGACGTGGGCGTAGGCGATCGTGCTGAGCAGCTCGGCGTACGTGGCGAGGCGCGCGAGACGCTCATAGGCGGCTCGGCCGCGGAGGTAGTTCGCGTCGATCGCAGCGCCGTAGGCGGCGCGGACGCGGTCGTGGGTGGCGTGGAGGACGTGGGGTTCCATGATGGGGGTCCTGTCGTGGGTGGGGGTCAGAAGGACTTGAGGGCGTCGATGACCTCGCTCGCCTCGGCCTTGCTCAGGTCGGTCGGGTCGGCGAAGATGCGGGCGACGAGGGCCTTGTAGCCCTCGAAGTAGGCGCGACGCTGTGCCTCGCGGGCGGTCTGGCGGGCGGCACGCACCGCGGCGCGGTCAGCCATGTCGACGCCCTCGAACGCGGCGTCCATGATGCTCTCGTCCCCGCGGTGCCAGTCGAACGCGGCGGTGTCGAGGTCGATGGGGAGGGTCCGGGGGTCACCGGCGAATCGGGGGCCAACGTGCGCGGCGGCGAACGCCTCGAAGCTGTCGGTGGGGAGGACGCGGTGGGCCTTC
This sequence comes from Brachybacterium phenoliresistens, assembly GCF_039530785.1. Classification (NCBI taxonomy): domain Bacteria; kingdom Bacillati; phylum Actinomycetota; class Actinomycetes; order Micrococcales; family Dermabacteraceae; genus Brachybacterium; species Brachybacterium phenoliresistens. The sequence goes on along the minus strand of NZ_BAAAOW010000002.1, from coordinate 174,296 downwards.
TCGTCCTGCAGGGTGCGGATGAAGCTGATCTGGGCGGTGGTGGCGGTCATGGCTGCTGTCCCCCTGGGGTGGTCGGCTCGATGAGTCGACTCTATACCCCCGTTAAGGCGCGATGCAACCCCCGTATAGAACGTGCTGGGACCGAGACTGATTCGTGACCTAAGCCCAGGGGTTCGCATCCCGCCACGCCGCCCGCCACAGGGGGTCGCGGCGGCGCGTGCTTGTGAGGGGCACTCCACGCAGGTCGACGTGCTCGAGGATCCATCCCCGGACGTGGCCGTCCAGCTCGTCCCAGCGGCCGTCCCAGGCCATCGAGCAGATGATCAGCTCGTGCTCCCCGGCCGCCACCCGAATCCGGCCCGGCGGCAGCGTCGCGTCCAGCTCGGAGTGCGTCGTCTCCACCAGCGGCGCGCGGCGGAGCGTGAGCCGGTAGCCGATGACGACTCCATGCACGACGTGCTGCGCCGTCGTGTGCGCGCGGTACTCGCCGAGGCCGAGGCCGGTGAAGCTCATGCCGGCTCCCAGTCGCCGGGGTCCTGGGATTCCTCTCCGGCAGCCTCGGCCGCGGCGTCGAGCTCGTCCATCTCCCTCGGCTCCGGCGTCGCGCAGCCGGTGAGGTCGTGCGAGGCGAGGAAGCGGTCGAGCTCGTCGTGCTGGGCATCCAGCTCGGCGAGGTTGCGGGCCTGGTCGTCGCTGACGATGACCCGCCGCACGCCGCGGCGGTCGTGGTGGATCCTGTTCATGTCCGGCAGTGTGCACCGTCGAACGGACGTTCGAAAAGGGGGTGGGGCTGATCAGGCTGCGAGGACGAGGATGGCTCTCCGTTGGTGGGTCTTCACGTTCGTGAAGTTGTAGTAGAACGCCAGCGGGATGCAGATGAGCACGGAGGCGATGAAGAACACCAGGTAGGAGCGGCTCCTCAGGAGGGCCAGGGCGTCCAGCCCGAGGACGTCGCGCACGGTGGGGCGCTCCCCGCGCCCGTGGGGCGGGGTGTCCGGCAGGGTGAAGGCGTACACGCCGAGCGCCGCCGAGCCGAGCGCGGCCATGACGAAGGTCAGCTCGAGCCGCTCCCCGCCCTCCCAGCCGAGCCAGCCGATCAGCAGCCCCGCCACGATCCAGCCGACGGTCCCGAACAGCCGCACCCCGGGGAACTGCTTCTCGGGGCTCTCCATGCGCCGGAAGGAGATGGAGTTGACCAGCGCGAGGGTGGGCATGAAGGCGATCATCGCCAGCAGCGCGCAGACGAAGAACGCCCCGAAGGAGTCCTGGCGGCCCGCGAGGAAGAGCATCACGGCGCTGACGACGTGCAGCACGCCGAGGATCCTCTGGGCGGAGAAGAAGCGGTCCGCGATGAGGCCGACGATGAAGGGGGCGAGGATCGCGCCGAGGCTCTGGGTGAGGAAGGCCAGGGCGATCTGGCTGCCGGTCGCCTCGAGCTCCACGGCGAGGTAGGTGCCGAGGGTGACGAACCAGGCACCCCAGACGAAGAACTCGAGGAACAGCATCGTGGACAGGCGCAGTCTCATCGTCATGTCGAGCATGAGGGCATCCTAGGCCGCGAGGTGACGTGCCTCACGTGCGGCGCGCGGTCCCGGCGATGGGAGAGAATGGGGCCGCGCCGCGCGACCCGCGGCGCGCCGCACGAGGAGGAACATGGCACGCACCTACGCGACCGTCGGCCCGATGATGTCCTACGCGTACGACCGCGTCGTGGATGCCCGGATCCCCGGCACGCGGACGGAGCGCGGCCCCCTGTTCATGGCGCTGCTGCGCCACATGGTCGAGTTCGTGGCGATGTCCCCCACCAGCCGCCGCGCCTTCCTGGGCAGCATCGCCCGCACCGGCGAGGCCAGCGGCAGCATCCTCGCCGAGCCGGACCTGGACCCCTCGGCCCCGGACCTCGTCGCCCGACTGCTGCCGCCGCGCGAGGGCGCCGACGACGGCGCGATCATCGCCGTGGTCCTGGACGGGGACGGCCGCGGCGCGGCGCGGCGCATCGAGCAGCTCCTGCCCCGGCTCGGCGACTCGCCGCGCAGCCGCCTGGTGCTCGTCTCCCGCTCCTCGGATCTTCCCCGGTACGCGGGACCGGGCGCCGAGCGGGTGGTCGAGTCCAGCTGGGAGCGGATCGCCCGGAAGCTGCCCAAGGCCGATCCGGACCACGCCGAGCTGTGGCGGACCATCGGCGAGATGGGGCGCACCGCCGGGCAGCCGGTGGTGCAGCTGCCGCTGAACCCGCGCAAGCTCCTGCGCAGCCCCGAGCTGGCCGCCGAGATGCAGGCGCACCTGGAGGTCTTCCACCACGCCTGCCGCGTGCTGCTGGGCGTCTCGCCCCGCTTCTCGACGCAGGCCTCCCTGCGCGAGCCCCGCCTGCAGGCCGGCGACTCCCGCGGCCGCATCGGGCTGCAGTTCGGCGAGGTCGAGGGCGGGGTGCCCACGCATCTCGTCCGCGCCGGCTCCGTGATCGCCCCGCTGCCGCTGGGCGCCCTCGACGGCGAGGACGAGCGGTCCGCGGCCGAGGAGCTGCTGGCCCGCATGGCCCGCCGGCCGTCCTGGCGCACGCAGACGCACCCGCCGGCGCCCGACCCGGAGATCATCGGCCGCACCGCCTCGGCGGAGCTGGACGGCGCGCGGCGCCTGCTGTGGTCGCTGCTGAACCCGGCGCTGCTGCGCGAGCTCGGCTTCGAACCGGCCCCCGCCCGCAGCCAGCCGGTGGTCACCGGGCGCTCCCTCGCGCTGCGGCTGGTGCTCATCACCGACCCCGACGGCCCCGTCTACCGGATCGGCGTGGGCGGCCGGAACCGCTGGCGGTCGCTGACGCCGCGCGTGACCCGCGAGGCCACGGAGGACCTCCCCCGCGAGTCCTACTCGATCGCCCCGCAGAAGAACCAGTCCACCTCCGAGTACGTCTGGGAGGTCCACAAGGCGCTGTTCTCCCTGACGATCGCCGCCCGCGGGCGGCGCGAGCGCGGGGCGCCGGCCGCCCTCGGCGGGACGCCGGAGATCGAGCGGACGCTGGCGACCCTGGCGGCCGGCTCCGCCGCGGCGCGCTGAGAGGAGCAGGACGATGAGCGATCAGGAGCCGAGGATGCACGGCGAGTACAAGGTCCGCGGCGGCAAGCTCGTGGCCGTCGACGTCGGGACCGGCGACGGCGCGATCGTCGCCGCCCACGTCTACGGGGATTTCTTCCTCGAGCCCGACGACGCCCTCGAGGACATCGCCGGAGCCCTGCAGGGCGCCCCGGCCGATGCCGGGGTGGACGAGCTCGCCGCCCGGATCGAGGAGCGCCTGGCCGCCCGGCCCGAGCCGGTACGGATGATCGGCTTCGACGCCCGCGCCGTCGCGATCGCCGCCCGCCGCGCCCTGGGCCGTGCCAGCAGCTGGGAGGACCTCGTCTTCGACGTGATCCCGGCGGTCACCATGGCGCCGGTGATGCACGTGGCCCTCGACGAGGTGCTGCCGCTCGAGGTCGCCGCCGGCCGCCGGCCGCCGCTGCTGCGGATCTGGGACTGGGACTCGCCCCTGGTGGTCATCGGCTCCTACCAGTCGCTGCGCAACGAGGTCGACCCGGAGGGCGCGGCCCGCCACGGGATCGGCGTGGTGCGGCGCATCACCGGCGGCGGGGCCATGTTCATGGAGCCCGGCAACTGCATCACCTACTCCCTGGTGGTCCCGACCGCGCTGGTGGAGGGCCTCAGCTTCGAGCAGGCCTACGCCTACCTCGACGACTGGGTGATGGGCGCCCTGGCGGAGATCGGCGTGAGGGCCCGCTACGTGCCGCTGAACGACATCGCCTCCGAGCAGGGCAAGATCGGCGGCGCCGCCCAGCGCCGGTTCGCCGGCGGCGTGCTGCTGCACCACGTGACCATGTCCTACGACATCGACGCGGAGAAGATGGGCGAGGTGCTGCGCACCGGCAAGGAGAAGCTCTCGGACAAGGGCACCCGCAGCGCCGTCAAGCGGGTCGACCCGATGCGCTCGCAGACGGGCCTGCCGCGGGACGCGATCATCGCCGGGTTCCTGGACCATTTCCGCTCCCGCTACGCCACCCGCGAGTCCGCGTACACGGCCGCCGAGCTCGAGAGGGCCGAGGAGCTCGTGCGCACGAAGTTCTCGACCCCGGAATGGACTGCCCGCGTGCCCTGAGCCGCCGGCCGCCCCGGGGCGCCGCCGGTCCGCGCGCCGGGTCGCGGAACAGGACGATCAGGACGCATCGGACCTCCCGGGCGGCCAGGTCGCACGGATTCGTCGCATCTCTTGTGCGCCCCCTCCCCGGCCGGTACTGTCGCACGAGTGCCTGCTTACGGAACCCTCGCCGCCGCGACCTTCCGGCAGTACTCCACCTACCGCGTCGCGACCGCCGCGGGAGTGTTCACGAACTCCGTCTTCGGGCTGATCCGCGTCTCGATCCTGCTGGCCGCGCTGGACGCGTCCGGGCAGGAGATCGGCGGGTACACCGCCCTGCAGGCCGCCACCTACGTGTGGCTGGGCCAGGCGCTGCTGGCCCCCATCGAGGCGTTCGGGACCCGCACCATCGGCGAGCGCGTGCGCACCGGAGAGATCGCCGTGGACCTGCTGCGCCCCGCTCCCCTGCTGGCGGTGCACCTGGCCCAGAAGGTGGGGCGCGCCGGCTTCCTGCTGCTCGGGCGGGGGCTGCCGCCGCTGCTGGTGGGCGCGCTCGTGACCGGGCTGGCCCTGCCGGAGTCGCCGTGGTCCTACCCGCTGGGGATCCTCTCGGTGGCGCTGGCGATCCTGGTGTCCTTCCTGGCCGATGCGATCGTGAACCTCTCCGCCTTCTGGCTGGTCGAGATGCGCGGCTTCCAGACCCTCTACATGGTCGTGATGAACCTGCTGTCGGGCTTCCTCATCCCCATCACCTGGTTCCCGTCCTGGCTCGAGTCCCTGGCCCGCATCACCCCGTTCCCCTCGATGGTGCAGACGCCGATCGACGCGCTCTCAGGGCGCATCACCCCGGCCGCGGCCCTGGTCGGGATCGGCCTGCAGGTCCTGTGGGTCGGGATCCTCGCCCTCGTCGCGCAGGCCATGGTCCGGGCCGGCACCCGTTCGCTGGAGGTGCAGGGTGGCTGATCCGCGTCCGGCTCCCCCCGTCCCCGCGGCCGCCGACGACCTCCGGCCGAGCACCCTGGCGATGGTCCGCACCCTCTACGGCTCGCGGATCCGCGCCCAGCTCTCCTACCGCGCGAGCTTCACGGCCGATGCCGGCAGCCAGGCGCTCCTGTCGATCATCGAGTTCCTCGAGCTGTGGGTGATCCTCGGGCACGTGGACACCTTCGGCGGGCTCACCCTGGTGCAGGTGATGGTGGTCTTCGGGCTGGCCTCCGCCGCGTTCGCCATCGCGGACCTGGCCTTCGGGGAGATCGACGGCCTCTCGACCTACATCCGCTCCGGGAAGCTGGAGACGCTGCTGGTGCGCCCGGTGCCGCTGCTGCTGCAGATCTCCAGCCTGGACCTGTCCCTGCGCCGCCTGGGCCGCTTCGTGGTCGGCATCGCCATGTACATCACGGCGCTGGTCCTGGCGGGGTTCGACCCGACCCCCGCGACGATGGTGCTCGCGATCCTCGCGCCGGTGATCGGCGGCGGGATCTTCTCCGCCCTGTTCGTGATGGCCGGGGCGCTGCAGTTCTGGCTGATCGACGGCCGGGAGTTCGCCAACGCCTTCACCTACGGCGGCAACTACGTCGCCCAGAACCCCGCCGCCGTGTTCGCGCTGCCGATGCGGGCGCTGTTCACCTTCGTCATCCCCGCCTCCCTGGTCGCCTACGCCCCGACCCTGGTCCTGCTGGACCTGCCGGGTCCGATGCTCGTGCCGACGTGGGCCGGCTGGCTGGGGCTGCCGGTCGCGCTGCTGGCCTGGATGCTCGCGCTGCTGCTGTGGCGCGCGGGCGTGCGCCGCTACACGGGGGCCGGCGGATGAGCGCCCTCCCCGGTCCCCCGCGCCGCCCCCGACCCCCGCACCCGCTCCCCCTCCCGAGAGGACATCGGCCATGACCTGGGCGATCGACCTGCAGAACATCACCCGCGAGTTCACGGTGCGCCGGCCGCGCCGGGTGGTGCGCGCCGTGGACGACCTGACCCTGCAGGTCGCCGACGGCGAGGCGGTCGGCTTCGTGGGCGCCAACGGCGCGGGGAAGTCGACCACCATCAAGATGCTCACCGGGATCCTCATGCCGACCCGCGGCACGGTGCGGGTGCTGGGCCGGCGCCCCGTGCCCGAGCGCCGCCACCTGGCCCGGGAGATCGGGGTCGTGTTCGGCCAGCGCTCCCAGCTGTGGTGGGACCTGCCGCTGCGGGACTCCTTCGCGATCCTCGGGTCGATGCACCGCCTGGCCCCCTCGGCGCAGGCGGCACGGCTCGCGCGCCTGGTCGAGGGCCTGGACCTCGCACCCTTCCTGGACCAGCCGGTGCGGCAGCTGTCGCTGGGCCAGCGGATGCGCGGCGAGGTCGCCGCGGCGCTGCTGCACTCCCCGCGCCTGGTCGTGCTGGACGAGCCGACCATCGGCCTGGACATGATCTCCAAGGAGGGGCTGCGCCGCTTCCTCCTCGAGGACCGTGCCGAGCGCGGCACCACGCTGCTGCTGACAACCCACGACATGGCCGATGTCGAGCGGCTGTGCGAGCGGATCGTCGTGGTCAGCGACGGCCGCACCGCCTATGACGGCACCCTCGCGGGGCTGCGGGACAGCCTGCGCACCCCCCGCGAGCTCGTGGTCGACCTCGCTGCGCCCCTCGGCGTGCTCGAGCTGCCCGAGGGCGCACAGACGGTCGCGGTCGAGGCCGGCGGGATCCGCCACCGGATCCGCTTCCACGCCGCCGAGCATTCTGCCGCCGCGCTGCTGGCCCGGATCACCGCCCAGGCCGAGGTCGCGGACCTGTCCATGGCAGAACCGGCCATCGAGGACCTCGTCCGCGAGATCTTCGCCCGCCGCCCGTGAGGCGGGGGCGCGGGTATGCCCACCATCACGGGGACGGATTGGGCACCGTCGTGCCGCGCCTGGAACAATGGCGGCCATGACCGATACCTCTGCGCGCCCCGATGCAGGCTCCACCATCCCCGACCGCCCCACCCTCGAGGGCCTCGAGGCCCGGTGGGATCGCGTATGGAGCGATGCCCAGGTATACGCCTTCGACGCGGACACCACCCGCGAGGAGGTCTTCAGCGTGGACACCCCGCCGCCGACGGCCTCGGGGTCCCTGCACATCGGCCATGTGTTCGGATACTCGCAGGCCGACATGATCGTGCGCTACCAGCGCATGCGCGGAAAGAACGTGTTCTACCCGCTGGGCTGGGACGACAACGGCCTGCCCACCGAGCGCCGGGTGCAGAACTACTTCGGCGTGCGCTGCGATCCCTCGCTGCCCTACGACCCGGACTTCACGCCCCCGCAGGAGGGCGGCGACAACAAGTCCGCCAAGGCCGCGAACCAGCTGCCGATCTCGCGCCGCAACTTCATCGAGCTGTGCGAGCGCCTCACCGAGATCGACGAGAAGTCCTTCGAGGAGGTCTTCCGCACCCTGGGCCTGTCCGTCGACTGGAACCACAGCTACCAGACCATCAACGCGCGCTCGCGCGCGACCAGCCAGCGCGCGTTCCTGGAGAACCTCGCCGCCGGCCAGGCCTACCAGGCCGAGGCCCCCACCATGTGGGACGTCACCTATCGCACGGCGGTCGCGCAGGCCGAGCAGGAGGACCGCGAGCGGGACGGCGCGTACCACCGTCTGGGCTTCACCCGCGCCGACGGCTCCGGCGAGAAGGTCTACATCGAGACCACCCGCCCCGAGCTGCTGCCCGCCTGCGTGGCCCTCGTCGCCCACCCCGACGACCCGCGCTACCAGGGCCTGTTCGGCACCACCGTGATCTCGCCCCTGTTCGGCGTCGAGGTCCCCGTGCACCCGCACCCCCTGGCCCAGGCCGACAAGGGCGCGGGCATCGCCATGATCTGCACCTTCGGCGACGCCAACGACGTCACCTGGTGGCGCGAGCTGGAGCTGCCCACCCGCAGCGTGATCGGCCGCGACGGCCGCTTCGTGGCCGACGCCCCCTGGATCACCTCCCCCGAGGGCCAGGAGCGCTACGCGAAGCTCGCGGGCCTGACCGTGTTCAGCGCGCAGAAGACGGTCGTGGAGATGGCCGCCGAGACCGGTGACCTCGTCGGCGAGCCGAAGCGGATCACCCACCCGGTGAAGTTCTACGAGAACGGCGACAAGCCGCTGGAGTTCGTCACCTCCCGCCAGTGGTACCTCACCAACGGCGGCCGCGACCAGTCCGAGGACGGCCTGCGACGCGAGCTCATCGAGCGCGGCCGCCAGGTCACCTGGCACCCCGCCTACATGGAGTCGCGCTACCGCAACTGGGTCGAGGGCCTCACCGGCGACTGGCTGATTTCCCGCCAGCGCTTCTTCGGCGTGCCCTTCCCCGTCTGGTACGCCGTCGGCGAGGACGGCGAGGTCGCCTACGACCAGGTCCTCACCCCCGAGATCGCCGACCTGCCCATCGACCCGACCATCGACGTCCCCGCCGGCTACACCGAGGAGCAGCGCGGCCGGGCCGGCGGCTTCGTCGCCGACCCCGACATCCTGGACACCTGGGCCACCAGCTCCCTGACCCCGCAGCTGGCGGGCGGCTGGAACGAGGACCCGGAGCTGTTCTCCAAGGTCTACCCGATGGACCTGCGCCCCCAGGGCCACGACATCATCCGCACCTGGCTGTTCGCGACGATCGTCCGCTCCCACCTGCAGCAGGACTCGCTGCCGTGGAAGCATGCCTCGATCAACGGCTGGATCCTGGACCCGGACCGCAAGAAGATGTCCAAGTCCAAGGGCAACGTGGTCACCCCCATCGGCCTGCTGCACCAGCACGGCTCCGACGGCGTGCGCTACTGGGCCGGCCGCGCCCGCCAGGGCGTGGACACCGCCTTCGACGAGGGGCAGATGAAGATCGGCCGCCGCCTGGCGATCAAGATCCTCAACGCCTCCAAGTTCGCGCTCGGATTCGGCCAGGCCCCCGCCGATCCCGCGGGCCGTCTCGCCGCGGACCCGGCGGCCGTCACCGAGGCCCTGGACCGGGCCCTGCTGGCATCCCTGGCCCGGGTCGTCGACGCGGCGACCGCCGCGATGGACGAGATGGACTACGCCCGCGCCCTCGAGGTGACCGAGCCGTTCTTCTGGACCTTCTGCGACGACTACATCGAGCTGATCAAGGACCGTGCCCACGGCAGCGCCGGCGAGGCCGGGGCCGCGTCGGCACGGGCGGCGCTCGCCATCGCCCTGGACGTGCTGCTGCGCCTGTTCGCCCCCGTGATCGTCTTCGCGACCGAGGAGGTCTGGTCGTGGTGGCGCGAGGGCAGCGTGCACACCCAGCCCTGGCCCGAGGCCGCGCCGCTGCGCGAGGCCGCCGCCGGGGAGGACGCCTCCGTGCTGGAGACGCTCTCCGACCTGGTCATCGTGGTGCGACGGATCAAGTCCGACGCCAAGGTCTCGCAGAAGACCCCGATCCTCTCCCTGACCCTGACGGTCCCGGCCGCGCGCGCCGCGCAGGCCGAGGCCGGCCGCGCCGACCTGATGGCGCTGGGCCGCATCGAGGCTCTCGAGATCATCGGCGGCGAGGTCGAGGACGCGGCCGCGAGCGCGGTCGAGCTGGGCGAGCCGCCCGTCAAGCAGCCGCGCGGCTGAGGCCGCGAGCTGCGGGCCGACAGGACCCCGGGCGCGCACTCTCGCGCGCCCGGGGTTTTGTCTGCCTCGCGGCGGCTCCGGGGCCGGCGGGCTCGCGGACCCGGTCCTCCACGTCAGTCGAAGGGGTTGACGGCGCTGAAGGCGTCGCCGGCCACGTCCTTCGCCCCCTCGAAGGCGCCGGACGCATCGGAGATCGCATCGTCGATGTCGTAGTCCCCCGGGGTGAAGGTGTTGACGATGTTGTTGGGGCTCACCGCGAAGGACACGTCGGCGTTGATCCCGAGCTCGGCGGCGATGTCGCCGCCGAGGCTGAAGCCCACCTGGTCCGTGGAGAGGACGGCGCCCGCCCCGCCGCCGATGCCCACTCCGGCGTCCCCGCCGAACGAGGCGGAGCTGGTGAACCAGCCGCCCGGTGACGTGGAGGAGAAGTTGACGTTCCCCTTGGCTCCGGCGAAGGCCCCCGCATCGAAGCCGGCGCTCCACCCGTTGATGGTGCCGTCCTCGTTGCGCGTGGCGTGGGAGTACACGTTCGCGTGGGCCTCGGCCCCGGCGTAGCCGCTCAGGCCCACCATGTTGCTCGACCCGAACGGCCCTGTCGCGGTGGCGCTGATGTCCCCGTAGACGCCGGCGCCCGCCGAGGTGCCCGCGCTGAAGCCGTCCCCGTACGTGACGCCCGCCTCGGCATACGCCTCCGCTCCGACGCGCCCCTGGGAGGACAGCGCGCCCCCGAAGGGCAGGTTCAGCTGCTCGGTGTAGCCGATCTCCGCACCGGCGCGGGCTCCGGCCGTATGCGTGGTGTTCCCGTAGGCGTCGACGGTCGTGGTGACGCCGGCGCTCGCGCGGGTGTTCGCGTAGCCGTCGATGTAGCCGCGCTCGTTCTCGATCTCGCGCCCGTCCCAGTGCGAGCCTCCCGCCTCATGGGAGCCGACGGCCCGCGGGTCCTTCGCCGCGTTCCCCGTGCCGTAGCCGGAGTCGCCGTAGAAGAAAGGCATCCCCGGCGTCCCGGGGCTGCCGCCCGCCCCCAACGGCCCCGGCATCGGGAACGGCAGCGGGAAGGGGAACGGCATCGGCAGGCCGAAAGGGCCGTCCCCGTCGCCCGCGGAGGTCGCGTCCTGGTCGTCGGCCTGGGCGATGAGCTCGTCCGCCCAGGCGCGCAGGTCCTCGGCCCGCGCGGAGAGGCGGGGCGACACCTCGGACTGCCAGCGGTCGCGGAAGGCGTCCGCGTCCGGGCCGATCCACTCCACGGACGCGACCATCGCCGAGGTGGCGCCGATCAGGTCGCGCAGCTGCCCGGACCCGCGCTGGCAGGCCTCCGCCTGCGCGCGCAGCTGATCCGTGTCCGCACCGTAGAAGCCCGCCATGGTGCCACCGTCCTGTCCCGTCCTCGACCTGCCCGACCTGTCCTGCATCCGACGGTAGGGCGCTCGGGCCGATGCGGCCATGGGGACAAGTCCCCATAGGATGGCGGGCATGGACACGACCTTCCGATCTGCCGGGTCCCGTATCAACCAGATCGTGGGGCCGATGGTCATGCTCATCGGCGTCGCCGCGGCCGTCGCCGCCGTGGTGCTGACGTTCGCCCTCGGGCACGCGGGATTCCTCGGCCTGCTCGTCCCGGCCGTGCTCGCCCTCGGCGGCGGGGCCCTCGTGTTCCGCGGGGCGCTCCGCTCCCGTCTGCGCATCGATGCGCAGGGCTTCCGCTGGGCGGGCTTCTTCGGACCCGAGCGGTCCGTGCCGTGGGAGAGGCTGCTGCGGATCGCCCCGCCCTCCCCCGGCGACCCCCGGCTGGTCGCGCTCGCCCAGCTGCACGACGGGACGACCGTGCCCGTGCGCGCCGTCTGGGAGCCGGCGACGCTGGCGTCCTCCCTGAGCAGCGGCGGTCCCGATCACACCGCCGTGCAGAACGCCCTGATCGCCGCGCATCGGCAGTGGCTCGCGGGGCGCCGCTGAACCGCGTCCTCCAGGACAGGCGCCGCTGACCCGCGTCCTCCGAGGCAGGCGCCGCGGAGAGACCTGCTCAGCGCACCACCTCGCGCAGGCTCCCGTCCACCCGCCGCGTCCAGCCGCGGGCATCGAGGTGCTCGAGCAGTGGCACAGCGACCCGCCGGGTGGTGCCGAGGGCCTGACGCGCCGCACTGAGGGTGAAGGGCTGGTCCAGGGCGGCGAGCTCGCGCATGGCGAGCGCCGGGGCGGAGGGCAGCAGGACCACCCCGCCGTCCAGGCGCAGCAGCCTCCCCTGGCGCACGGCCGCGGCGATCTGCGGGTCGTGCAGGCCCGCGGCGGAGAGCTCCTCCGCCTCAGGTGCCCGGAAGGGCTCGCGCCCCAGCCGCAGCTCGAGAGCGGCGACGGCCGGCTCCGCCGGTCCCAGTCCCTCCTCGCCGCGGCGGATCCTGCCGCCCTCTGTGCGCAGCTGCGGGTCGCGGCGCCGGGCCTCGTCGAGGACGGCCGGCAGCAGGGCGGCGTCCGGCAGCCCCAGCAGGTCCTCGGCGGCCTTCGGGCTCATCCCCTCCCACAGCGGGTCCTGCCGGTGGCCCGCCATCACGGACTCGAGCACCCGGGCCGCCCAGGCGTCGAGGGCGGCCGCGTCCACGAGCCACCCGCGGTGGCCTCGCAGCGGCTCCGGCAGCGCCGCGGGAACCGTGAGACCGAGCCGGCGCAGGTGCGCCTCCTGCACCGCGCGGCGCCGGAGGACCTCCGCGAGCAGGTCCCCCTCCGCCGGGGCGGCCGCGAGGGCCCGGGCCCGGCGCGCGCCGTCCCCGCGGCGGGACAGCGCGGGCGGATCGGCGTCGAGGACCTGAGCCCCGGCGAGGACGGCGCGGCCGCCGGCGCGCAGCACGATCCGGTCGGCCACGCGCAGCGGCAGCGGCCGGTCCAGCTGCAGGCGCGCATGGTCGGCGTCGAAGATCCGCAGCCGGCCGGGGACGGCGGCGGTGCCGACATGCGCGGTCACCTCCCGCGGCGCCTCGTCGAAGGACGCTCCGGAGCATCGGCGCACGTCGACGTGACGTGGGAGGTGCCAGCTGCCAGGTGCGGCGAGGGCGTCCCCCCGGCGCACCGCGTCGGCGGGGATGCCGCGCAGGTTCACCGCGACGCGGCTGACCGGGCCCATCCGCTCCTGCGACGCGCCGTGGCCCTGGACGCCGCGGACCTGCACCTCGCGGGGGCCGTCGGCCGTGTGCAGGGTGAGGCGGTCCCCGCGGCCGATGCTCCCGGCGCCCAGCGTCCCGGTCGCCACCGTCCCGGCCCCGGAGATGCTGAAGGCACGGTCGATCCACAGCCGCAGCGGGACCGGCTCCTGGCCGGTGCCAGGGTCGGTGTCGGAGGCCTCGGCCTCGGCCAGCACGCGGTCCAGCACCTGGGCGAGCTCCTCCAGGCCGGTGCCGTCCACGGCGCTGGTGACCACCGCCGGGGCCTCGCCGAGCCCCGTGCCCGCGAGCTCGCGCCGCGCCTGCGCGATCACCGCCTCGGTGCCGCCCAGGGCGAGGTCGGCGCGGGTGATCACGAGCAGCCCGCGGTCGATGCCGAGCGCCGCGATCGCGTCCCGATGGTCGGAGGACTGCGGCTGCCAGCCGGCATCGGCCGCGACGACGAAGCAGACCACCGGCGCCGGCCCGAGACCGGCGAGCATGTTCCCGAGGAACCGCTCATGGCCGGGGACGTCGACGAAGGAGACCGCGCGGCCGCTGGGCAGGGTCGTCCAGGCGAAGCCGAGGTCGATGGTCAGGCCGCGGCGACGCTCCTCCTCCCAGCGGTCCGGTTCGATGCCGGTCAGGGCCCGCACCAGCGCGGACTTGCCGTGGTCGACGTGCCCCGCGGTCGCGACGACATGCGATCTCACCGGCGGACCGCCGTCAGGGCGTCGAGGAGCAGCGGATCGGACTCCTCGGGCACGCAGCGCAGGTCCAGCAGGCAGGCGCCGTCGCGGACGGTGCCCACGATGGCGGGGTCCCCCTCGCGCAGGGGCGCGGCCCACGCCTCCGGCAGGCGCAGCGCCCATCCGGGCAGGGGCACCTCGGCACCCCCTCCCCCGCCGACGCGCCCGTCGTGCGGGACGACGCCCGCCTCGATGCCCTCGGCGCGCAGCGCCTGCGCGAGGGCCTCGGTGCGCCCGCGCAGCTGCTCGGGATCGAGCCGCAGGGCGGCGAGGACCGGCGGGACGGGGCCGGTGAGGGTGGCCTCGAGCGCGGCGAGGGCGAGCTTGTCGGCCCGCACCGCGCGGGCCATGGGGTGGCGGGCCAGTCGGGCGATGATCGGTGCCCGCCCCAGGATGATCCCGGCCTGGGGGCCGCCGAGGAGCTTGTCGCCGCTGGTGATGACGACGTCGGCGCCGGCCTCGAGGGCACCGGTCGCATCGGGCTCCTCCGGCAGCGAGGGTTCGGGGACCAGCAGCCCGCTGCCGAGGTCCGCGACCAGCGGCAGGGCGTGCTCGTGGGCGAGATCGGCGAGCTCGGCGATGCCGACGGCGGAGGTGAACCCGCGGATGCGGTAGTTGCTGGGGTGGACGCTGAGCAGCGCCCCCGTCGCGGGGCCGATGGCGGCGGCGTAGTCCTCGCGGTGGGTGCGATTGGTGGCGCCGACCTCGCGGATGCTCGCCCCGGCGGAGGCGATGAGCTCGGCCAGGCGGAACCCGGCGCCGATCTCGATCATCTCCCCGCGCGAGAGGATCACCTCGCGGCCGCCGGCCAGCGCCGTCGCCGCCAGCAGCAGGGCGGCGGCGCCGTTGTTGACCACGAGCGCGTCCAGGTCCTCTCCGGAGGGGAGCCGGGCCGGGCAGGCGGCGAGCAGCGCGGCGCGGGCCCCGGCGCCGCGCCGCGAGCGCGCGCCCGTGGCCAGATCGAACTCGACATCGGCGTAGCCGGAGGCCCGCTCGAGCGCGGTCCGGGCCGCCGCGGACAGCGGCGCCCGTCCGAGGTTGGTGTGGACGATCACCCCGGTGGCGTTCAGGACGGGGCGCAGGGACCCCGGCCGGCGGCTCGCGAGGGCCTCCACCAGCTGGGGCTCGACCTGCTCGGGGGCGATCTCGCCGCGGCGGGCGCGGTCCTGGACGGCGCGGGCGAGGTCCCTCACCACGCGCGTTCCCACGGCCGCGGCGGCCGCGCGCACGGACGGCAGCTCGAGCAGGCGGTCGGTGCGCGGGATCCGGCGGCGGGGGTCCTGCACGCTCACGTCCTCCTCGTCGGGTGCGGCGGCCTCATCGGGTGAGGCGGCCCCATCGGGTGTGGCGGAGGCGGACGGGAATCGAACCCGCCAAGCCGAGATGCTCGGCTTCACCGGTTTTGAAGACCGGGGGGCCCACCAGGACCCGGACGCCTCCATGCACCGCTGAGGCTACCGCGCCCCGCGCTGACCTGGCGACCCGGGCCAGGGCGCTGGCCTAGACTCGCGGCCATGGCCCCGGAATCCACGTCGCCCTCCTCCCCCTCGGCTCCCGTCCCGCCCTCGGACCCGATGCCCGGCGGCGCGCCGCCGGTGCGGCTGACGGGCATGGCCCACGGCGGCGGCTGCGCCTGCAAGATCCCGCCGGGCGAGCTCGAGGAGGCGGTCGCGGCGCTGTCCGGCCAGCGCTTCGACTCCGTGGTCGTCGGCCTGGAGGACGGGGACGACGCCGCGGCGGTGCGGGTGCGCGAGGACCTCGCCGTGCTGTCCACCGCCGACTTCTTCACCCCCGTGGTCGACGACCCCTTCGACTGGGGCCGCATCGCCGCGGCCAACGCTCTGTCCGACGTGTACGCGATGGGCGGGACCCCGGTGGTCGCGATCAACCTGGTCGGGTGGCCGCGCGACGTGCTCCCGTACGCGCTGCTGCAGGAGGTGCTGCGCGGCGGCCTCGCCGTCGCCCAGGAGGCCGGCGTCCCCGTCATCGGCGGGCACTCGGTGGACGATCCCGAGCCGAAGTACGGCATGGCCGTCACCGGCACCGCCCATCCGGACCGTCTGCTGCGCAACGACGCCGCGCGGCCGGGCCTGCCGCTGACCCTCACCAAGCCGATCGGCGTGGGCCTGCTGAACAACCGGCACAAGGCCACCGGCGAGGTCTTCCCCGCCGCGATCGCGACGATGACGGCGCTGAACCGCGATGCCGCGCAGGCGGCCCTCGCCGCCGGCGCCCGTGCCGCCACGGACGTCACCGGGTTCGGCCTGCTGGGGCACCTGCACAAGATGGCCCGCGCCTCCGGCGTCGGGGCGGTGATCGACCGCGCGGCCGTGCCTCTGGTCGACGGGGCGGCCGATGCCCTCGCGGCGGGCTACGTCTCCGGCGGCACCCGCCGGAACCTCGACTGGGTGCGGCCGCACCTGACGCCGGGGCCGGGCATCGACGACGACGATCTGCTGGTCCTGGCCGACGCCCAGACCTCCGGCGGCCTGCTCGTGGTCGGGGAGGTCCCCGGCTATCCGGTGATCGGCGAGATCGTCGCGGGCTCCGGGATCAGCATCCGCTGACTGCGCCGCCCGGCCCGGTCCTGGCCTCAGCCGAGGTTCGCGGCCGGGAAGCCTCTCAGGACGATGCGCGGTCGCCGTGCGGCGGAGCAGCGGATCGGGTGCGCTGGGACGCGTACAGCTGGTGCACCCCGACACCGATCAGGATGGGCAATCCCACCAGCAGACCGAGTGCCAGCTCCCCGAGCGCGGCTCGACCATCGATCATCGACCCCGTGACTGCGGCGATCGCCCCGAGGAGTGCGCAAGCCGCCGCGCCGGCTCTGCGGCCGTAGACGCCCATCGCCAGAGCGGACACTGCGACAAGGGCGATCCCCGTCCCGAAGAAAGCCACTGCTGTGCACCCCCGTCGTGGTCGCAGGCCGTCGATCATGCATCGGCGCCCGGGATCGATCCTCCAGGCCCGACCGTCGCCTCATCATAGACATCGCCTGCGCGTCCTCGGTCGGACCCGCCCGGCACCGACGCCCGGCGGTCAGCTCTCGGGGCCGGTGGTGATGGAGTCGTCGGTGATGCCCTCCGCGCGGCGCTTCTCGAGGCGCTCGCGCTGCGGGATCATGACGCGGCGCGGATCCTTGACCGATTCGATGCCGGCCTCGAGCACGCCGAAGCGGGTCAGGGCCGAGGCCGTCGCGAGGGCGGCGCCGCCGGCCGCGGCGATCCACCGGTTGCGGCCGCCCAGGAGGGTCGCGACGCCGCCGGCGACCGCCAGGCGCTCGGCCCAGCGCAGCTTCCGGCCCGCGGCGCCCGTCTCCAGCGGCTCCGCCTCCAGCGGGTGCATCGACTCCTTGGTCCTGTGCATGGCGACGACGTCTCCGGCGACCCCGAGGACCGCGAGCACGCGCGCCGGGCCCGCCTGCGCGACAGGGGTCGTGATCATCGCGATCCCGCTCGCGGCGAGGGCCGCGGAGGAGACGAACACGAAGGGCAGGCCTCGGCGGGCGCCCTGCCAGGTGGGCACGGCGGTGTCGCCCAGCAGCACGGCCGTGTACGCGGCCAGCGGCGCTCCGAGCACGGTGGAGACCGCTGCCGCGGGGCCCTCGGCGCGGCGCAGCACCGGGCGCAGGGGGCCCAGCGGCAGCCGCTCCCCCAGCAGACGATCGATCTCCGCGGCGGCCGCGACCCCGGCCCCGGAGGCGAACCCGGACAGGATCCAGGTGCCCAGGCTCATCGGCGAGGTCGGCTTGATCACCCGCAGCATGTGCAGGAAGCGCTCGGGACGCCCGAGGTCCTCGATGAGCGCGGGAGTGCCCACGGCGACGGCCGCCAGCGCCGTCAGGCGGGCGTTGCGGCGCAGCGCCGGGCGATCGGTGAGCGCCGCCCCGGCGCCCAGCAGGGCCGATGCCCCGGCGACGCCGCCGACGAACAGGTACAGCCCGATGGGCGCGCCCCACGGCGGGGCCTTGACGACGGGCCGGCCGTAGTAGGAGGAGAACTCGACGTCCTCGACCATCGGCATCTCGCGGCCGCCGTCGCCGGTGCCGAGGGCGCCGAGGCCGCGGCGGCGCGCCGGAGACCGGACGCCGTCGCGCCGGCGGCGGCGCCGGCCCCGCGGGGGCTCGGGCGGCCGGTAGCCGTCGAAGGCGGAGTGGGTCATCGGCGTCCTCCGAGGAAGGCGAGGGCGGTGGCGGCGATCATCCCGGCGGCGGCGATGCCCGCGGTGCGGAACATGGCCGGCAGCTGGGCGGTGGGGACCTGCGGGTCCGGCGGGAGGCCGTAGACCTCCGGCTCGTCCAGCAGCAGGAACACCGACCCGGTGCCGCCCACGCCGTCGTTCCCGTTGGCGCCGTACAGGCGGGCCTCGGTCATGCCGCGATCGTGCAGCTGGCGCACCCGCGATGCGGCCTCGTCGACCATGTCCGCGCGGTCTCCGAACCGGATGGACGTGGTGGGGCAGGTCTGCGCGCAGGCCGGGGTCTGCCCGTCCACGAGACGGTCGTAGCAGAGCGTGCACTTGTTGGCGGTGCCGTGGTGGGGGACGTCCTGCTCGACGCGGCCGCGGTCTCCCTTCGCGGAGATGGTGCCGTCGTCGCGCCGCTCGATCACGCCGAAGGGGCAGCCGCCCACGCAGGTCCCGCACCCGTTGCAGATGTCCGACTGCACCACCACGGTCCCGAACTCGGTGCGCATCAGCGCGCCGGTGGGGCAGACGTCCAGGCAGCCGGCGCGGGTGCAGTGCTTGCACACGTCCGAGGACATGAGCCAGCGGAACTCCGGGGTGTCCGGCGGGGTGCGGTCCGCCGCGCCCGGCTCGCCGTCGGCCCCGGGGCGGGAGCCGCAGCCGGACCCGCAGCCCCCTGCGCCGGCGGGGGCATCGGCCCCGGACCTCGGTCCGATGCCGGGCATGCCCAGGCCCACCAGACGGCGACCGGATTCGCGGGCCTGCTCGATGCGCTCCTGGTCCTGCTCGATGAAGGCCACGTGCCGCCAGGTGTTCGCGCCGAGGGAGCCGGTGTTGTCGTACGACGAGCCGAGGATCTCGAGGTCGCCGTCCTGGGGATTGCGGTTCCACTCCTTGCAGGCGACCTCGCAGGCCTTGCAGCCGATGCAGATCGACGTGTCGGTGAAGAAGCCCTTGCGCTCGTGGCTGTGGCCCCAGCCGGCGCCGGCTCCGGGGTCCTCGTGCTCGGAGGGCAGTCCCATCAGCGGTCCTCCTCCTCGGTGGGGTCTTCGGTGGGCGGCGCCGTGTCCTCCCCCGGCACGTGCACCCGTCGCTGCGCGGGCGGCGGGATGGTCACCTTCTCATCTCCGGTGTCCGCATCGATCCCGGCGCGCCGCTGGTGCTCGGCGACGAGCTCGGCGAGCGCCGGGCCGCGCGGACGGCGACCGGGGCGGATCGCGCACGCGGTGACCTTGGAGTTCTGGATCTGCGTGTTCGCGTCGAGGTTCAGGCCGATCAGGTCGTTGACGCTGTCCCCCTCGACCACGGCCTCGCTGCCGCGGGCCCAGTGGTAGGGCAGGCCGATCTGGTGGACCGTCCGCCCGGCGATCGGCAGCGGCCGCATGCGCCGGGTGACCAGCACCCTCGCCTCGATCGCCGAGCGCGGCGAGACGATGGTCGCCCAGCCGTAGGGCTCCAGGCCCACGATCTCGGCGAGCTCCGGCGAGACCTCGCAGAACAGCTCGGGCTGCAGCTCGGAGAGGTAGGGCAGGAAGCGGCTCATGCCTCCGGCGGTATGGTGCTCGGTCACGCGGTAGGTGGTGAACACGTACGGGTACACCTCCGCGGCCCCGCCCAGGCCGTCCACCCCCGGGGCGTTCATCGCGAGGTCGCTGCGGAAGGAGACGCGGGTGGGGTTGGCCTGCTGGTCGTAGAGCGGGTTCGGGATCGAGGACTCGACGGGCTCGTAGTGCGTGGGCAGCGGGCCGTCGACCAGGCCGGAGGGCGCGAACAGCCAGCCGCGGCCGTCGGACTGCATGATGAACGCGTCGCTGCCCGAGAGGCCCGCGGCGCCGCCCGCCTCGGGATCGCCCTCGTCGTGCGGCTCCTTCGTCACCGGGAAGTCGGGCACGTCGCGGCCGGTCCAGCGCCCCTGCTCCGCATCCCACCAGACGTACTTCTTGCGCTCGGACCAGGGCCTGCCGTCGGCATCGGCCGATGCCCGGTTGTAGAGGATCCGCCGGTTGGCGGGCCATGCCCACGCCCATTCGGCCGCGGTCTCGTCCTGCTCCTGCCCCGGCCGGCGCCGGGCGGCCTGGTTGACGCCGTCGGCGTACACGCCGGCGTAGATCCAGCATCCGCCGGCGGTCGAGCCGTCCGGGCGCATCTGCGCGAAGGAGCTCAGCGGCCGGCCGGCGTCGGGCCCGCTCACGTGGAAGCCGTTGATCTCGCGCAGCACCGACTCGGGGTCGGGCTCGCCGTGCTCGTCGGTCGGGTAGTCCCAGGTGAGATCCAGCAGCGGCCGATCCCGCGGATCGGTGGACCCGGCCAGGCGCTCGCGGATCCGATTCCCCAGCTCGACGAGGAACTGCAGCTCGCTGACCGCGTCCCCGGGCGGCGGCACCGCCTGGTGGCGCCATTGGACCAGGCGCTGCGTCTGCGTGAAGGAGCCGGCCTTCTCCGTGTGGTTGGCCGCGGGCAGGAAGAAGACCTCGGTGCCGATGTCCTCGGTGCGCAGCTCCCCGCTCTCGATCTCCGGCCCCTCCTTCCACCAGGTGGCCGACTCGATCATCGAGAAGTCGCGGACGACCATCCACTTCAGGTGGCTCATCGCGAGGCGCTGCAGGCGACCGTCGGCGGAGCCGACCGCCGGGTTCTGGCCCAGCAGGAAGAACCCGTCGACCTTCCCCTCGAGCATCGCCATCATCGTCTGATAGGTGCCGTGGGCGCCGGTCAGGCGCGGCAGGTAGTCGAAGGCCCAGTCGTTCTCCGGCGTGGCGGCATCGCCCCACCAGGCCTTCAGCAGGTTGACGGCGTAGGTCTCGGCATCGGCCCAGAAGCCTTTCTGGGTCTTCGTGCCGATGCTCTCCACGTAGTCCTCGAAGCGGTCGTGGGTGCCGGCCATCGGCATCGGCAGGTAGCCGGGCAGCAGGTTGAACAGGGTCGGGATGTCCGTGGATCCCTGGATGGTGGCGTGGCCGCGCAGCGCCATCACGCCCCCGCCGGGCCGGCCCATGTTGCCCATCAGCAGCTGCAGGATCGCGGCGGCGCGGATGAACTGCGCCCCTCCGGTGTGCTGGGTCCAGCCCACCGCGTAGGCGAAGCAGGTGGTGCGCTCGCGGCCGGAGTTCTCCACGATCGAGCGCGCCAGGTACGCGAAGTCCTCCCGGGAGATCCCGCAGGCCTCCTCGACCATCTCGGGGGTGTAGCGGGCGTAGTGGCGCCGCAGGATCTGCAGCACGCAGCGCGGATCCTGCAGGGTCTCGTCGCGCTGGACGGGCTCGCGCTCCAGCGGCGGTCCGCCGGCGCCGGCCGTCTCCCCGCGGGAGGCGTCGTCATGGGCGTGCGAGGGATCCGCAGGCCGGGCCGTGCGGTACGCCCAGGAGGCCGGGTCGTAGCGGCCGGTCTCCGGGTCGAAGCCGGAGAACAGCCCGTCCAGATCCTCCGGGTCCTGGTACCGCTCATCGATGATCGTCGAGGCGTTCGTGAACGCCTGGACGTACTCCCGGAACCACAGCTCCTCGGTCAGCACATGGTTGATCAGCGCGCCCAGCAGCACCACGTCGCTGCCGGCGCGGATGGGCACGTGCTTGTCCGCATTGGCGGTGGTGCGGGTGAAGCGCGGGTCCACATGGATGATCCGTGCACCGCGCGCCTTCGCCTCCATCACCCACTGGAAGCCCACGGGGTGCGCCTCGGCCATGTTCGAGCCCTGGATGATGATGCAATCGGCATTGGCCATGTCCTGGAGGGACTGGGTGGCGCCGCCGCGTCCGAACGAGGCTCCCAGACTGGGAACCGTGGCGGAGTGTCATATGCGGGCCTGGTTCTCCATCTGGATCGCGCCCGCGGCGGTGAACAGCTTCTTGGCGAGGTAGTTCTCCTCGTTGTCGATGGTCGCCCCGCCGAGGCTGGCGATGCCCATCGTCCGCCGCAGCGGGTGGCCCTTCTCGTCGAGATCCTCCCAGTGGGCGCGGCGCGCCTCCAGGAAGCGGTCGGCGATCATGTCCAGCGCGGTGTCGAGGTCGAGGTCCTGCCAGTCCGTCGCGTGGGGCGCGCGGTAGCGCACCGTCGTCACGCGGTTCGGGAAGTTCACGAGCTGCTCGCTGGCGGCGCCCTTCGGGCAGAGCCGGCCGCGGGAGATCGGCGAGTCCGGGTCCCCCTCGATCTGGACGACCTTGTCGTCCTTGACGAAGATGCGCTGGCCGCAGCCCACCGCGCAGTACGGGCAGATGCTGCGCACGACCCGATCCGCGGTGGCGGTGCGCGGCGTGGTCGCGCGGGTCCTCGCCGAGGTCACCGCGGAGCCGCGTCCCAGCGGATCCGCGCCGCGCAGCTGGCGCAGCACGGGCCACTCGAGGGGGCTGAAGCGGGACATGCCCTGATCCTACGCGCCGGGACCGGCCGCGCGCAGGCGCTCAGGCCCCGTCGTCGCGGCGCAGCTGCTCATGATGGCGGATCACCTCGGTGACGATGAAGCGCAGGAAGGCCTCCGCGAAGACCGGGTCCAGGCCCGACTCCTTCGCGAGCGCCTTCAGCCGCGCCACCTGGTCCTGCTCGCGGGCGGGATCCGCCGGGGGCAGCCCGTGCTCCGCCTTCAGCCGACCCACCCGCTGGGTGTGCCGGAAGCGCTCGGCGAGGAGGTTCACCAGGGCCGCATCGATGTTGTCGATGCTCTGGCGCTCCTCGGCGAGGATCTGCCGCGCGCGCTCCACGTCGCCCATCGTCCCGGCCTCAGGCGCTCTGCTCGCGGCGCCCCGCGGACGGGGACTCGCGGGTGACCATCAGCGGGGCCCGGCCCTCGCGCACCACACCCTCGGTGATGACGACCTTGGCGATGTCCTCGCGCGAGGGGACCTCGAACATGACCGGCTGCAGGGTGTCCTCGAGGATGGCCCGCAGCCCGCGCGCGCCGGTGCCGCGATCGATCGCGCGGTCGGCGATCGCCTCGAGGGCGCTGCGCTCGAAGTCGAGCTCGACGCCGTCCAGCGCGAACATCTTCTGGTACTGCTTGACCAGCGCGTTGCGCGGCTCGGTGAGGATCTGGATGAGCGCGGGGCGGTCGAGGTTCACGACGTTGGTCAGCACGGGGAGGCGGCCGATGAACTCGGGGATCAGCCCGAACTTGAGCAGGTCCTCGGGGACCAGCTCGGAGTAGATCTCGGCCTGCTCGAGGGGGGTGTGCAGCTCCGCGCCGAAGCCGATGCCGCGCTTGCCGATCCGCGAGCCGATGATGTCCTCGATGCCCGCGAAGGCGCCGGCCACGATGAACAGGACGTTCGTCGTGTCGATCTGGATGAACTCCTGGTGCGGATGCTTGCGCCCGCCCTGCGGAGGGACCGCGGCGACCGTCCCCTCGAGGATCTTCAGCAGCGCCTGCTGCACGCCCTCGCCGGAGACGTCGCGGGTGATCGACGGGTTCTCCGCCTTGCGGCCGATCTTGTCGACCTCGTCGATGTAGATGATGCCGCGCTCGGCCTTCTTGACGTCGTAGTCCGCGGCCTGCAGCAGCTTGAGCAGGATGTTCTCGACGTCCTCGCCGACATACCCGGCCTCGGTCAGGGCGGTGGCATCGGCCATGGCGAAGGGCACGTCCAGCAGGCGGGCCAGGGTCTGGGCGAGGTAGGTCTTGCCGCAGCCGGTGGGCCCCACGATCATCACGTTGGACTTGGAGACCTCGACGTCCTCCACGGAGGCGACGGCCTCCGCGACCTCGGCGGAGCGGGACGCCGAGGAGCCGCGGGAGGCGGGGGCGGCGGCGACGGGGCCGCGCTCGGCCTCCTCGCGCGCCCGCACGCGCTTGTAATGGTTGTAGACGGCCACCGAGAGCGCCCGCTTGGCGGCGTCCTGACCGATCACGTACTGCTCGAGGTGCTCGTAGATCTCCTGCGGGCGGGGCAGCTCGACCTGCTCGTCCTCCGTGGACTGGGCCGCCTGGTTCTCCTCCGCGATGATCTCGTTGCACAGCTCGATGCATTCCTCGCAGATGAACACACCGGGGCCGGAGATCAGCCGTTCGACCTGCTTCTGCGACTTGCCGCAGAAGGAGCACTTGAACACGTCGGAACCGTCGTTCGTGCGCGCCATGACCATCCTTCGTCGTCGTGCGGGTGCGGGCCGGGCGACCGGCGGCCGCACCGTTCACGGTACCCCGAGCCGGTCCGCCGATGGGGGACCCTCGCCGTGGTCCGGACCGGAACCGGGCCTGCGCCGGACCGATGAGCATCGGCCGCGGCGCAGGCCCGTCCCGGCAGGAGCGCAGGGCGGCGGCGGCCCGGGGTCCCGGACCGCCGCCGACCGGCGGATCAGCCGTTCAGCTGGGGACGGACGCCCTTGCGGGAATCGAGCACCTGGTCGACCAGCCCGTAGTCCAGCGCGGCGCTCGCGGTGAGGATCTTGTCGCGCTCGATGTCGCGGCTGATCTCCTCCTTGCTGCGGCTGGTGTGGAAGGCGAGCGTGCTCTCGAGCCAGTCGCGCATGCGCATGATCTCGTTGGCCTGGATCTCGATGTCCGAGGCCTGGCCGCCGCCCTGGCCGCCCATGGCGGGCTGGTGGATGAGGATGCGGGCGTTGGGCAGCGCCAGGCGCTTGCCCGGGGTGCCGGCCGCGAGCAGCACGGCGGCGGCGGAGGCCGCCTGGCCCAGGCACACCGTGGTGATGTCCGGCTTGATGTACTGCATCGTGTCGTAGATGGCGGTCAGCGCCGTGAAGGAGCCGCCGGGGCTGTTGATGTACAGCGTGATGTCGCGGTCGGGGTCCTGGGACTCGAGCACGAGCAGCTGGGCCATCACATCGTCGGCCGAGGCGTCGTCCACCTGGACGCCCAGGAAGATGATGCGGTCCTCGAACAGCTTGGTGTAGGGGTCCTGGCGCTTGAAGCCGTAGGCGGTGCGCTCCTCGTACTGCGGGAGCACGTAGCGGGCCGACGGGGCGATGGCGCGGTCGGCCATGCCGTATCCGGCGGCGAAGCGGGGGTCGAAGGTCATGGAAGGTCTCCTCAGGTCTGCTTCGTGCTCAGTTGCCGGATGCGTCGTCGCCGGACCCGGCGCTGCCGGACGGCCCGTCCTCGGTGCCGCCGCCGCCGGTGACGTCGTGGGCGGTGTCGACGATCTTGTCGATGAAGCCGTACTCGAGGGCCTCCTGCGCGGTGAACCAGTTGTCGCGGTCCGAGTCCGCGGTGATCTGCTCGACGCTCTTGCCCGTCTGCTCCGCGATCAGGCTCGCCAGCTGGCGCTTCATGGAGAGGATCAGGTCCGCCTGGATCTTGATCTCGCTGGCGGTGCCGCCCAGGCCGCCCAGCGGCTGGTGCATGAGCACCCGCGCGTTGGCGGTGGCGTAGCGCTTGCCCTTGGTGCCCGAGGACAGCAGGAACTGGCCCATCGAGGCGGCCATGCCCATCGCCACGGTCACGACGTCCGGCTGGATGTACTGCATCGTGTCGTAGATGGCCATGCCTGCGGTGATGGAGCCGCCGGGGCTGTTGATGTAGAGGTAGATGTCCTTCTCGGGGTCCTCGGCCGCGAGCAGCAGCATCTTCGCGCAGATGGCGTTGGCGTTGTCGTCGCGGACCTCCGACCCGAGCCAGATGATGCGCTCCTTGAGCAGGCGCTGGTAGACGTTGTCGTCGAGGCCCATCGGCGTGTCGCCGGAGGCGCTGCGAGGCTGCGAGGTCATGGATCACTCCTCAGTGAAGGTGTCTCGATGCCTCGACTCTAGGGGGTCGGCGCACCGCACCGGTGCCCTGTTCGCCGCAGGCGCACACCGCGGCGCCCCCATCGGCGGGCCTGGGGCGTGACCCAGGTCACCCGAAAGGGTCGAGGTGACGTGAAGCCTCTCCGCCGTTGGGTAAGGGATTGCCCGACGCGGTCAAGACAGGGTCAAGATCCCTGCCGTCTCTGTTCAGGACCATTGGCCGTCCCCACCCCTCCCCCTAGCGTTGTCGAGCGTAAGCCGGTGCCGCACAGGACCAGATGGCCGCGCCGCAGACCCCCTGGACACAGATCGTGAAGAGGTGCCGCCGTTCGTCTCGGCGGACGGTATGGAAGGAATCCGAACATGGCCAAGCACAACTCCCACCGCGCTCCCGGTCGGCCCGTGAACGGGGCCGCGCGCCTCGCCTACAAGGGCATCGGCGGCGCGGCGATGCTGGGCACCGTGGTCGTCGGCTCCGCCTTCGCCGCGCAGGGCGCCTCCGCCGCCCCGGCGGCCCCCGCCGCTCCCGCGGACGTCACCGCCGTGACCCCGGCCGCCCCCGTGACCCCGGTCGCGACGGCCTCCCTCTCCTCCGGCAGCACCCTGTACCAGGGCTCGCGCGGCGAGCGCGTCGAGGACCTGCAGCAGCTGCTCAACGACCACGGCGCCGGCCTCGCGGTCGACGGCAAGTTCGGCCCCCGCACCCACGCCGCCGTCGTCGACTACCAGCGCGACAACGGCCTGCAGGTCGACGGCCGGGTCGGCCCCCAGACCCGCGCCTCCCTCAACGGCGGCTCCTCGGACTCCGGCTCCACCTCGAGCTCCAGCTCCTCCTCGAGCACCTCCGGCTCCTCGATCGTGAACATCGCCCGCCAGTACATCGGCGTGGACTACAGCTACGCCGGCAGCTCCCCCAGCGGCTTCGACTGCTCGGGCCTGACCAGCTACGTCTACTCCAAGGTCGGCATCGACCTGCCGCGCACCTCCAGCGCCCAGGCCGCGGGCGGCACCCGCATCTCGAAGTCCGAGGCGCGCCCCGGCGACCTCGTGGTGTGGTCCGGGCACGTGGGCATCTACGCCGGCGACAACAAGGTCGTCGACGCGGGCTCCTCCAAGGGCTCCGTCTCCGAGCGCACCATCTGGGGCAGCCCCTCCTTCGTGACCTACCGCTGATCGGTCGCCGCCCCGGCGCAGCACCGCCAGCACGACGCGCAGGGCGTCCCTCCTCCGGGAGGGGCGCCCTTCGTGCGTCCCGCCCTCGGAGCCCCGCACACCGCCGAGGCGGCCGCCCATGGTGCGGCCCGCCGTGCCCCGGCCGCCCGCGCTCCCGCACCCGTGCTCCCGCACCTGCGGTCCCGCACCCGTGCTCTCGCACCTGCGGTCCCGCGTTCCCGCGCTCCCGACCCGGCCGACCATGCAGAACGGCGCGGCGACCCGGGGGTCGCCGCGCCGTCGCGCGGAGGGTTCTCGGGGCGAGGCCCGGGAACGGCTCGAGGGATCAGGCCTCGGGGGTCTCCTCGGCCGGGGCGTCCTCGGACGCCGCAGCCGTCTTCTTGGCCGCTGCCTTCTTGGCGGGGGCCTTCTTCGCCGGAGCCTTCTTGGCGGGCGACTTCTTGGCCGGAGCCTTCTTGGCGGCCGGCTTCTCCTCGGCGACCTCGGCGGTCTCCGCCTCGGCCTCGGGGGCCTCATCGGCCGAGGGAGCCTCGGACGCGGCGTCCTCGTCCTCGGACTCCTCGGACGCGGTCGTCAGGCCGAGGTCGAGGACCTCGCCGTCGGTGTTCTTGACGGTGACGTCGGCGAGCGCGACCTCGAGGGCCTTGGAGCGCTGCACCTCGCCGAAGATCTGCTCGATCTGGCCGGACTGCGCGAGCATCTGGATGAACTGGTTGGGCTCGACGCCGTACTGCGCGGAGAGCTGGCTCAGGTAGCTCATGAGGTCGTCCTGGCCGACCTGGACCTCGCGGGTCTCGTTCAGGGCGTCGAGCACGAACTGCGCGCGGATCGCCTTGGTGGTGTCCTCGCGGATCTCCTCGCCGTGGGGATCGCCGGGCTCCTTGCCCTCGTTCTCCAGGTGGGAGTTGACCTCGTCCTCGATGAGGGACTCGGGCACCGGCACGTCGAGCTCCTCGAGGAGCTTCTCGAGCAGGGCGTTGCGGGCGAGGGAGACGCGGTTGCCCGCGGCGTCCTTCTCGGCCTGGGCGCGCAGATCGGCCTTGAGCTCGTCGATGGTGTCGAACTCGGAGGCGAGCTCGGCGAACTCGTCGTCGGCCTCGGGCAGCTCGCGGACCTTCACGGACTGCGGCGTGACGGTGACGTCGGCCTCCTCGCCCTGGTGCTCGCCGCCGGCGAGCTTCGAGACGAAGGTGGTGGTCTCGCCGGCGGAGAGGCCGATGAGCGCCTCGTCGAGGCCCTCGAGCATGTTGCCCTCGCCGATGCGGTAGGAGACGCCCTCGACGGACTCGATCTCCTCCTCGCCGATGACGGCCTTCATGTCCAGGGACACGAAGTCGCCGTCCTCGGCCGGACGGTCCACGCCCACGAGGGTGCCGAAGCGCTCGCGGAGCTGGTCGAGACGGACCTGCACGGCGTCGTCGTCGACCGCGGGCTCCTCGATCTCGACGGTGTAGTCGGTGAAATCGGGGAGGCTGATCTTGGGGCGCACGTCCTGCTCGACGACGAAGACGAGGTTGCCGTCCTCGGAGCCGTCCAGGCCGGGAACCTCGGTGACCTCGACCTCGGGGCGGCCGGCGGGCTTGATCTCGGCCTCGGCGGCGGCCTGCTGGTAGAAGGTCGGCAGCGAGTCGTTGACCGCCTCCTGCAGGATCGCCGGGCGGCCGAAGCGCTGCTCGACGACAGCGGCGGGGATCTTGCCCTTGCGGAAGCCCGGGATCTGCACCTGGCCTGCGATCTTCTTGGTGGCAGCCTCGATGGCCGGCTTCAGCTCGTCGAAGGGGACCTCGACGTTGAGCTTGACGCGGGTCGGGCTGAGCTTCTCGACAGCGGTCTTCACTGGCAAGTCTCCTGAGTGACGTTGATTGTCGGATGGTCAGTTGTCGCGAGGGGGGAGACGGGCACGCGGTCCCGGTCGCGAGTCGGGGTGACAGGATTTGAACCTGCGACTTCCCGCTCCCAAAGCGGGTGCTCTACCAAACTGAGCTACACCCCGTAGGGCAACCCACCAGAGCTTACCCGCACCGGCTCGGGGGCACGCAGGACAGTCCGCCCCGTGTGACAGGCACCATGTCCATCGGCGCCGCGCGGAGGTGCCTTCCCGCCGATGATCTGGTTGAATGGTCGCTGGCGTCCTCGCCGCGAGAAGTCCCGCCCGTGGGGCATCGACCGGTCCGAAGCGCCCGCGCGGATGTAGCTCAATGGTAGAGCCTCAGTCTTCCAAACTGATTACGCGGGTTCGATTCCCGTCATCCGCTCTGCGAACGCCCTGGTCACAGGGCGTTTTTCGCATCCAGCCCCGACTTCCAGGATGTCTTCCGTGACCTCGCAGAGCACCGCCGCCCCGCGCACCCCGTATTCCGTCGATCCGCAGATCCTCGAGGTGGTCCGCGAGGCCGCCGCGCAGGTCCGGGAGGTGAGCGGGCAGCGGATCGGCGACATGGTCGAGCGCGCCCTGCTGCGCACCCTCACCGACACCATCACCCTCGGCGAGGACGGCAGCGCCTTCGTGATCACCGGTGACATCCCGGCGATGTGGCTGCGCGACTCGACCACCCAGCTCACCCCGTACCTGCGCCTGCTGGAGGGCTGCGCGCCGCTGGCCGACCTGGTCGCCGCGGTGGTGCGCCGCCAGTTCGCGTGCCTGTCCCACGACACCTACGCGAACGCCTTCAACGACGGGCCCACCGGCGGGCACCACGAGCCGCGGGACCTGTGCACCGACCCGCACGTGTGGGAGCAGAAGTACGAGATCGACTCCCTCGCCTACCCGGTGGTCCTGGCCCATGGGATCTGGCGCGCCACGGGCCGCACCGACGTGCTCGAGGGCCCCGTGCACGAGGTGCTGGCCCGGATCGTCGCGCAGCTGCGCCGGGAGCAGCGGCACGAGGACTCCTCCTACCGCTTCGTGCGCCCCTCCCCGCTGCCCACCGAGTCCCTCACCCGCGAGGGCCGGGGCACGCCGACGGCCTTCACCGGCATGACCTGGAGCGGCTTCCGGCCCTCGGACGACGCCTGCACCTTCCACTACAACATCCCCGGCAACCTCCTGGCCGCGCAGGCGCTGCGCGGGATCGCGGAGATCGCCGAGGAGGCCCTGGCCGATGCCGCCCTGGCGGCCGATGCCCGCGCCCTCTCGCAGGAGCTGGTCGACGGCGTCGCGCAGCACGGCGTGGTCGGGGGCCCGGCCGGGGAGCGGATCTACGCCTACGAGGTCGACGGCCTGGGCGGCACGCTGCTGATGGACGACGCCAACACGCCCTCGCTGCTGGCGCTGCCCCTGTTCGCGCCCGACGTGATGGATGCACCGGTGTGGGAGGCCACGCGCCGCTTCATCCTCAGCCCGGCGAACCCGTTCTACGTCGAGGGCACCGTCGCCTCGGGCGTCGGCAGCCCGCACACCCTGCCCGGCTACGTCTGGCCGATCGCCCTGGCGATCGAGGCGCTCACCGGGGCGCCCGAGGAGCGGCCGCGCACGCTCGAGCTGATCGCCGCGACCGATGCCGGCACCGGCAACATCCACGAGTCCTTCCACGCCTCGGACCCCACGAAGTTCTCCCGCCCCTGGTTCTCGTGGGCGGACTCGATGTTCTGCGAGCTCGCGCTGCAGGTCGTCGAGGACGCGCAGGCCGCCCGCCGCTGATCCGCGCCCCGGTCGCCCGTATCGAGGGTGACCGGCCACCCTGTCCGAATCCCGCTGGTGCCGGAGGCCGCAGCGGGGTTCACTGGTGCCATGCACCCGATGACCGATGACGAACGCTACGCCGCGATCCGCAGCCGCGACACGCGGTTCGACGGCATGTTCTTCACCTGCGTCCGGTCGACGGGGATCTTCTGCCGCCCCTCCTGTCCTGCGCGCACCCCGCAGCGCACCGGGGTGGAGTTCGCGCCCTCCGCCGCGGCCGCGGTCGCGGCCGGCTATCGCGCCTGCAAGCGGTGCGGGCCGATGGCCCCGCCCGGCAGCCCCGACGACGACCCCGCCGGGAGCCTCGCCGAGCGCGCCCTGCGCCTCATCGACGAGGGGGCGCTGGACGACGGGGGCAGCGTCCCCGCCCTCGCCGCGCGCCTGGCGGTCTCGGAGCGGACCCTGCACCGCGCCCTGGTGCGCCGCACCGGCGCCGGAGCCCTGGCCCACGCCCGGATCCGACGGGCGCGCCGCGCCCACGACCTGGTCGCCGGCTCGCAGCTCCCGCTCGCGCAGATCGCCCATGCCGCGGGGTTCGGCAGCGAACGGCAGTTCCACGAGACGTTCACGCAGATCTTCGGGCACGCCCCGTCGGTGGTGCGCGAGCGCGCCGTCCCCCGGCGCCGCGGCGCCGGTCGCCCCGGGGCCGCCCCCGAGGGGGCCGGGCCGGCAGCCGCCGGCCCCGAGGACGCCGGCCATGGCGCCGACGGGAGCGCCGCCGTGCTCACCGCGCGCCTGGCGGTGCGGCGCCCCTTCGACGGCGCCGGACTCGCGGCGTGGTTCGCGGTGCGCGCCGTGCCGGGGGTCGAGGAGGTCGTCGGCACCGTCTGGACCCGCGCGGTCCGCCTGGCCCACGGCCCGGGCGTGCTCCAGGTCGACCTCGGCGCCGAGGACGGGCCGCTGACGCTGGTGCTGCGCCTGGCGGACCTGCGCGACTACTCCGCGGCCATCGGCCTGGTGCGCCGCCTGCTGGACCTGGACGCGGATCCGCACGGGATCGATGCCGGTCTCGTGGCCGCCCAGCCCGTGCTCGCCGACCTGGTGGCCCGCCGCCCGGGCCTGCGGATCCCGGGCACCCCGAGCCTGTCCGAGGCGCTGCTGTGGGCGATCGTCGGCCAGCAGATCACCACCGTGCAGGCCCGCGACCAGATCACCCGCGCCACCGACCTCCGCGAGGAGCCGCTGCCGGAGCATCTGCGCACCGGCGGCGTGCACCGCCTGCCCCTGCGCCCGCGCGAGGCCGCCGCGACGGCGGAGCAGTGGTACCGCGGCCCCGGCGCCCGGCGTGCCGCCCTCATCGGCGCGCTGCAGGCGGACCTCGATCCCGCGGCGGAGGTGAGCGCGGTGCGCGCGCAGCTCCTGGCGCTGCGCGGCGTCGGCCCGTGGACCGCGGACTACGCGCTGCTGCGCGGGGTGCGGGCGATCGATGTCGCTCCCGCCCGCGACGTCGCCCTGCTCGCCGCGGCCCGCGATCTGGGCCTGGCCGAGGACCACCCCTCCCTCACCGCGCTCCTGGACGCCGCCTCCCCCTGGCGGTCCTACGCGACCCTGCACCTGTGGCACCACCAGGCCGGGCTCCCCGCCCGGTCGCCCCGACGGAAGGACACCGCATCATGAGCCCCCACACCCACCCCGCGACGCCCGTCGCCCCCGGGACGGGCCCCGCCCGGCACCTGCGGGTCCCGACGGCCCTGGGCACCTACCTCATCGCCGCGGAGGGCGATGCCGTCACCGGCGTGTGGCGCGAAGAGCAGGCGCACTTCCCGGCGGCCCCGCGCCTGGGCTCCCCCGCGGCGCCCGAGGACGCGCTCCTGTGCCGGGCCCGCGACCAGCTGCTGGCCTACGTCGCCGGCGAGCGCGAGCGCTTCGACCTGCCCATGGCGCCCCGCGGCACCGCCTTCCAGCACCTGGTGTGGGAGCAGCTGCGCGCCATCGAGCGCGGCAGCACCACCACCTACGGCACCATCGCCCGCGCCATCGGCCGCCCGCGCGCGGCGCAGGCGGTGGGCCGGGCGGTGGGCACCAACCCGATCTCGATCATGGTGCCGTGCCATCGGGTGCTCGCCTCGGACGGATCCCTGACCGGCTATGCGGGCGGCGTGGAGACCAAGCGCGCGCTGCTGGCCCTGGAGGGCGTGCTCCCGCAGTGACGGGGCGCCCCGTCCCCGGGGCGGCGGCGCCCGCACGCGGATCCGCGGCGTGATCCTGGCCGCGACCGGCCGCTGCGGCCTCGGCCTGACCGTGCACGGCGGGCCGTGCGTGCCACCATATGGGGATGACCGCGCCCGAGCCGTTCCGCTTCCCCGTCGCCGCCCGCTACGCCGGGATGGAGTCCTCCCCGCTCAAGGACATCTTCGCGCTCGCCGCACGGCCCGATGTGGTGTCCTTCGCGGGCGGGATCCCGGATCCGGCGCTGTTCGAGCTCGAGGACGTCCGCGCCGCCTACGACTGGGTGCTCACCCATCAGGGCGCACGCTCCCTCCAGTACGGCGTGAGCGAGGGCGAGCCGGAGCTGCGCGAGCAGGCGGCCCGCCGGGTCTCGCGGCACCTGCCGACCTCGGCCGGGCAGATCCGCATCACCTCCGGCTCGCAGGAGGGGCTGTTCGTCGCCGCGCAGGCGATGCTCGAGCCCGGTGACGTCGTCCTCGTCGAATCGCCGACGTACCTCGCGGCCGTGCAGGCCTTCGCGGTGCACGGCGCGCGCATGATCGGGGTAGAGACCGACGACCACGGGGTGATCCCCGAGGCCCTGGAGCGATCGATCCGCGAGCATCACCCGAAGTTCGTCTACCTCATCCCCACCTTCCAGAACCCGACCGGCCGGACGATGGGGACGGACCGTCGCCGCGAGGTCGCCGAGGTGCTGCTGCGCACCGGCACGGCGCTCGTGGAGGACGACCCGTACGGCGAGCTCAGCTTCACCGGCACCACCTTCCCGCCGATCGCGTCCCTGCCGGGCATGTCCGAGCGGACCCTGCTCATGAACTCGATGAGCAAGCTGATGAGCCCGGGGGTCCGCATCGGCTGGATCCGCGCGGAGGGCCGCGTGCTGGACACCCTCGCCGTGGCGAAGGCTGCGATCTCCATGCAGTCCTCCGTGGTGGACCAGCTCACCGTGGCCCGGTACCTCGAGGTGTGCGACCTCGACGCGCACGTCGCGCGGGTCAGCGCCGTGTACCGCACCCGGCGCGACGCCCTGTCCGCGGCGCTGACCCCGCTGCTGCCCCCGGGCGCGCACGTCACCCTGCCCGACGGCGGCATGTTCCTGTGGGCCGCCCTGGGCGAGGGCTACGACGCCCAGGCCATGCTGGCCGACGCCGTGGCGGCCGGGGTCGCCTACCTGCCCGGCTGGTCCTTCTACGCCGACAACCCCGACCGCTCCACCATGCGGCTGAGCTTCGTGACGCACGCCCCCGAGGTGATCGGGAGCGCCGTCGCCCGGCTCGGCGAGGTCATCGCCGCCCACGGCGCCCGCTGACCCCCGCCGCGGCGCGGCGCGGCCGGCTCCGGGCCGCCGTCTCCTACTCTCGGACGATGGACCTCCGCAGCGCCGCCGACCTCGCCATCTCCCTCGCCCGCCGCGCCGGGGACCTCGCCGTCGCCGAGCGGGAGACGGCCCGCGTGCGCAGCAAGGGGGACGGGGCGGACCTGGTCACCCACGTCGACCATGCGGCAGAGCGCCTGATCGCCGCCGGCATCGCCGAGCGCTATCCCGAGCACGGGATCCTCGGCGAGGAGGAGGGCGAGCAGGGCGCGGGCGCCGATGCGCCGCTGCGCTGGCTCATCGACCCGCTGGACGGCACCAACAACTACGTGCTGGGGCTGGACGTGTACGGCGTGTGCATCACCCTGTGCGACCGGGAGGGGCCGCTGGTCGCGGTGGTGCACGACTCGCCGCGCCGCCGCACGTGCTGGGCGATCCGCGGCGAGGGCGCCTACCTGTCCGTCGGCGCATCGGGCCCGCGGCGTCTGCGCCTGGACGCGGCGGATCCCCTCGCGCACACCACGGTCTCCTTCACGCAGGGCTACGCGGTCGGCCACGACGACGCCCGCCGCAACGCGATCTTCGGGGCCCTGGAGCGCTCGGCCAAGCGGGTCCTGCGCACGTGGGCGCCGTCGGCGGACTGGGTCCTGCTGGCCACCGGCCGGCTCGGCGCGCTGCTGGCCTACCGCAACGAGATCTGGGACCTCCTGGGCGGCATCCTCATCGCCGAGGAGGCGGGGGCCGATGTCCTGCGCGATCGCACCGGCGAGCTGGTCCTGGTGGGGCACCCGGGCACGGTGCAGGAGCTGCGCGGGCTCGTCGGCCCGGACGGGCTCATCGGCCTGGACGGCTGAGACGCCCGGGGCATCAGCCGAGGTGGTGGAAGGCCCGCCAGCCGAAGACCCCGGCGGCGGCGACGTTGCGGGGCGAGTCGTCGAGGAAGGCGACCTCGGCCGGGGCGAGGCGGGCCCCGGCGAGCTCCTCGAGCCGCCGATGCGCGGCGGCGTAGGCCTCCGGCTCGGGCTTGGCGTGACCGGTCTCGTGGGAGCTGAGCAGGTGGCGGCCGTCCTCGGAGACGACATCGGCCAGCCCCAGGGCGCCCACCTCCTCGCGCACCCGGTCGGTCCCGTTGGTCAGCACCATCACCGTCGCCCCGGCGGATCGGGCCTCGCGCAGGAGGCGGCGCACCGACGGATCGACGACGGCGGGAGCATCGGCCCATCGCGCCACGGCCGCGGCGGCGGCGCCGGGCTCCGCGCCCGCCGTGCGGAGATCGTCCCGGGCCCGCTCGCGCCACTGCGCATGCGTGGCCCGGCCGCGCACCACCTCGTGCAGGACGGGGCTGCCGAGGATCGCGCCGAAGGCGGTGCCGGGCGGGGTGCCCAGGCGGGCGTCGAGCTCGTCCCACAGCTGCGGGTCGAACACGCGCAGCACCCCGTCGAGGTCGCTGACCACCGCGCGGACGGTCCCGGAGCGGAGGAGGGCGGAGATGGCGGCGAGGGAGGAGGTCACCTGTGCGAGGGTAGGCGGCGAGCCTGCACGCCGCCCGGGCGCGGCACGGCCGGCAGGGCCACCCGGTCGCGGCACGGGCCGCCAGGCGACAGCGGAAGGACATCATGGACACCACGACGGCGATCCGGACCTGGCGCAGCGCCGGCGAGAGCGGCGACCATCGGGCGGCGCTGGCCGTGCTCGCGAAGGACGTCGAGCTGATCTCCCCGATCACCGAGCGCTTCGCCTTCCGCGGCCGCGACCAGGTCGAGGTCGTGCTGGCCTCCGTGTTCTCCGTGGTCAGCGGCTTCCGCTATGTCACCGAGATCTCCGAGGGCCGCGAGACGCTGCTCATCGCGAGGGCTCGCGTGCGCGGCGTGGACCTGCAGGAGTTCCAGCATCTCGAGCTGGACGAGGACGGCCTGATCCACAGGATCACCCTGGCCATGCGCCCCCTGAGGGCGATCACGGCCCTCGCCCGCGAGCTCGGCCCGGTGCTGGCCCGCGCCGAGGGCCGCCCGGGCGGGGCCCGGCGCCTGCAGCTCGCCGGCGCCCTCCTCGACCGGATCACCGCGACCGGCGACCGGCGCCTGATCCCGCTGGCCGCCCCGGCCCCGGCCTCCTCCCCGGCTCCGGCCCCCGGCTCGCACCTGATCCCCGGCCCGCACCCGGCCTCCGCGCCGCGCCCGGCCGAGGACCTCGACGAGATCTGGGACCTGGTGGACCGCGCCGGAGCGTCGCTGGGCCGGACGCACCGTCGCGGGGATCCGCTCCCGGCCGGGAGCTTCCACCAGGTGGCCTGCGTCGTCGCAGCCCGGGCGGACGGGACCGTGCTGCTCACCCGTCGCTCCGCCGCGAAGGAGGGCTGGCCCTCGATGTGGGAGCTTCCCGGCGGCAGCGTCCTGGCCGGGGAGACGGCCGTGCAGGGCGCGCGCCGGGAGCTGTCCGAGGAGACCGGCCTGGAGGTCGGGACCGGGCAGCTGGAGCTGATCGGCCGGCACACCGAGCAGAACGCGCACGTGGACCTGTTCCTCGCCCGCGTCGCCGCGGATGCGGACGTGAGGATCGATCCGGTCGAGGTCGCCGAGGCCGCCTGGGCGAGCCCGGACCGCGTGCGCGAGCTGCTGGAGGCCGGCAAGATGGCCGGTCCGTGGACGGGGCGCCTCGCCCGGCTGTGGCCGGCGGTGCTCGCCGCCCTCCCCCGCCCGAACCGCTGACGGGGACGCGCTCAGCGTCCCTCGGCGGGCGGCGCCTCCCAGAACAGGGTCACGCGGAAGCCCTCCCGGCGACGGACCCGCGCCCCGGGGAGGATGCGGCGCGCCGTGCGGCGCAGCTCGGTGATCCCCGTGGCGGGATCCCGCACCGGCATCTGCGGGTCCCCGCCCCCGCCGCGGGCCGGACGGGGATGCTTGATCAGGCCGATCACCGGGTTGCTCAGCGCCCCGGCCACGTCCCAGGCGTGGTCCGCCGCGGTCTCGGGGCGCACCAGCGCGGCCACGAGCAGGCGCCCGCCGGGCCGCAGCAGGGCGCGCACCTGCGTCAGCGCCTCCTCCAGGTCCATGTGGTGCAGGCTCGCGACCATCGTGACGACGTCGTAGCGCTCCCGGGAGGGGTCGAGCTCGTCCAGCCGCAGCGACCGGATCCGCACCCGGCCGATGGGCGCGAAGCGCTCCGCGGCCGCGGCCGCCATCGTCGGATCCGGGTCGATCCCGTCGACCTCGGGGACGCGTCCGCGCAGCGCCGCCACGAGGTCCCCGCGCCCGCAGCCGACGTCCAGGGCGCGCTGGGCCCGGGGCGGGAGGCTGCGCAGGATCCAGCCGTGGAAGTGGTGGTTGTGGTCCCAGGGATGGCGAGCGTTCAGGGCCCCCAGGGCGCGCCCTGCCGTGCGGATCAGCGGGTTCGGGGTGGTCCGCAGGTCGAAGGGCTCCGCAGCGCCGGCGGGCGTGGTCATGGGGTGGCCTCCCTGATCCGATGGGCGAGCTCGAGCGTCAGCAGCACGAGGACGGCGAGCGCGGCGAGCACGCTCCCCCAGGGTGCCACGGTGTTCGCGAGGACGACCAGCACCGCCGCCCCGAGGGCCCGCAGCAGCGCGTCGCCCTGCCACAGCAGCATCGGGATCACCGAGGCGTCGCCCATCGCGGTGGGCATCGGCGCCGCGAGGCGCAGCGGCATCGGCCCCTTGGCGGCGTCCCGCGCACGGCCGAGGACCGTCACCGCCGTCAGCAGCAGGACCGGGAGCAGGCCTCCCGCATCGGCCCCGGCCAGGATCGCCGCCCCGCCGCCGGCGGCGCCCGCCAGCAGCAGGGCCAGCAGCGGCGCCGTCAGGTGCAGCGCGAGCTGCGCCCGCACGCCCTGGCCCAGCAGCGGCGGGGCGCCGAGCGTGGCGACCGCATGCCGGAGCCCGTCGGTGACCGCGCTCGAGGCGGCCCAGGCGAGCGCCGCGGCGGTCAGCACGCCCAGCCATCCCCGCACGCCCGGCAGCGCGGCCGAGGCGAGCAGCAGCGCGGCGGCGGCCGTGCTCGTGAGCATCCCGGTGACCAGGCGGGCGGGCGTGCGCAGCAGGGCCACGAGATCGCGGCGCAGGTAGAGCAGCACGAGGGTCAGGGGTCCGGCGGGGACCGGCTCGACGGCGCGCAGCCGCCGCCCCGCCCGCGGCGGCATCCGGAACGCTCCGCTGCCGGCCGCCAGGTCCCCGGTCAGGGCGCTGGTGGTGGCGGCGCTCCAGCGCGCGGCCTGCTCGGCGAGGACCCGTCCGTGCAGCTGGTCCAGCGCCGTCAGGCACAGCACCACCGTGGATGCGCCCGCGAGCACCAGCGCGAAGGCCCAGGCGGCGGCCTCCGGCGCCGTGGTGGCCGGGTCCAGGACCGCACCGATCCCCCAGGGGGTCGCGGTCGCCGCGGCGCAGCCGGCGGCGGCCGCGAACGCCGCCGCCAGCTGCGGGCCGCCGAGGATCCGCCGGCGCGGCCTGCCGGGCTCGGGGACGGCGGGGGCGAGGACCTCGCCGAGCATCCACGGGCCGATGACCACGAGGCCCGCGCCCAGGCAGGCGAGGGACAGCAGCAGCGCGTCCCCGGCCGAGCCGATCCCGGCGACCGCCCGGGCGCCGCCGATCACCGCCCCCGCCGTCGCGCCGGTCCCGGCGAGCAGGGCCGCGCAGCGCAGCAGCGGCCATCGCAGCGCGATGTGCCGGGGCATGGCCGAGGCGGCGATCGTCGCGGTGAAGAACGGGCTGAGCACCACCGGACCGCGCAGCCCGCCGGCGAGCGCGGCGCCCGCGCAGGCCAGCAGCCAGAGCGTCGTGAGCAGCTGCGGGGCGCGCGGTGCGGCGATCAGCGGCAGCAGCTCGGGCCCGGCCAGCGCCTGCATCACGGCGCGCGCGGGCACGTACCCGAGGATCAGCACGCTCATCACCACGAGGTAGACGAGGTAGGCCTTCTCGCCCGCGCCCCGGGTGCCGCGGCGGGCTCCCCAGGCCTCCTGCACGGCGGCCAGGGTGCTGCGGCCGTCGGCCCGCTCCCACAGGTCGGCGTGCGCGCCCGGACCCGAGGACCGGGGAGCGCTCACGCCGCGGCCTCGAGGTGCACGCGCTCCTGGGCGAGGGCGTCGACGAGGACGGGGCTGTGGCTGGCCAGCACGATCGCGGCGCCCTCCTCGCGCCGGGCGGCGAGCACATCGATCACGAGGCCGAGGCGCTCGGGGTCCAGGCGCTGCTCCGGCTCGTCCAGCAGGAGCACGTCGAAGGGGCGCGAGAGCGTCATCGCGATCCCCACCAGCTGCGCCTGCCCGCTCGAGAGCTCGTGCGGGTACCTCCGGGCCAGGGGCTCCAGCGCCAGCGACGCCAGCAGCGCCCGGCCGTGCGCCCGTGCCGCGTCCGCGCGGGCGCCCCAGGTGGCGGCGACGAACCGCAGGTTCTCCTCCACCGTGAGGTCCCGCGCCGTCTGCGGCGGGCCGATCAGCGCCGCCAGGCTGCGCCGGAAGCGCCGGTCGCGGTCATCGGGGACCCGCCCCATCACCGAGACGCTGCCGACGGTCGGCGCGACCATCCCCGCGAGCACCCGCAGGAGCGTCGTCTTCCCGGCGCCGTTGCGTCCGGTCAGCGCGAGGGCGCGGCCCGGCGCCACGCCGCCGCTGGCCCCGTCGAGCATGAGCACGTCGTCCCGCAGCACGGCGACATCGGCGAAGGACACGGCGGGGGCGGCAGGACGCGGGGGCACCCGAGGATTCCATCGGACCGCGCAGGGGCGGCGCAAGCGACCTCCGTCGGATCCTGCCCCGACGACCGGGGACGGTCAGGAGCGCGCGGACGGTTCCGTCTCGTCCCCGACCTCGCTCACGTCGACCATCCAGGACACCCCGAAGCGGTCGACGACGGCGCCGTAGTGGTCCCCCCACATCTGCTTCTCCAGCTCCGTGGTGACCGTGCCGCCCTCGGCCAGCTTCTCGAAGGCCACGGTGAGCTCCTCGAGGGCGTCGACGCCCCGGCCCATGAACGCGAGGCTCACGCTGTCGCCGTAGCGGACCGGGGCCATCCCCTCGACCTCGTCGGAGGCGAACAGCGAGAAGCGCTGGGTGATCAGCGAGGCGTGCATGATCCTGTCCGCGGCATCGGACCCCTCCGGCACGGCGCGGTAGTCGCCGAAGGTCGTGAACGTCAGCTCGCCGCCGAAGATGCTGCGATAGAACTCGAGCGCCTCACGGGCGGTGCCGGGAAAGCTGACATAGGCGTGCAGGGCGTAGGACATGGGAGTCTCCCTCCGACGGTGCGAGCGCGGCGCGCCCGGTCCACGGCGCCATCGTAGGGGCCGGGGCGCGGGACCGGCAGGCCGTCGGGACCATCGGCCGGGGCCTCAGCGCCGGCGGGTCCCGCCGGCCGGCGTGATCGTCGGCAGGACCCTCGCCAGCCAGCCCGCGCCGGCCAGGCACAGCACGCCGCTGGCGGCGCCCGCCGCGGCGACCGGCGCGACCAGGGTGATGGCCGTGACCATCAGCGGCGCCACCAGGCGTCCCGCCCCAAGCAGGGTGTTCCACCAGGCCAGGTAGCGGGTGCGGCCGTGCACCGGGGAGGTGTCGATGCCCAGGGTCATCACGATCCCCGAGCCCAGGCCGTTGCCGACGGCGATGAGGATGCTGGGCAGCAGCAGGGCCAGCATCGCCGAGCCCCTGCCCGCGTCCCCGATCGTCACCGCGAGGACCGACAGCAGCACGAAGCCCAGCCCCATGAGCACGGAGCACGGCACCGCCACCGCGACCCGGCCGAAGCGGTCCATGAGCACGCCGGCCGGGACGACCAGGGCGATCTCGATCACCGCCGTCGCCCCGAAGATCACGGAGATCGTCGTCGCGTCCAGGTGCAGGGCCGCGCCGATCAGGGGGACGATCACCGGCCGGTTGACGCGGCCCATCATCACCGGGGCGATGCCGATCCCGACCATCACCATGCGTCGCAGCACGGCCCGGTCCAGGCGGGTCCGGGCCGGGGTCCGGTCCCGGCGCGGCAGGTCCCCGGTGCGCGAGAGCGCGGCCGCGCGGTCCTCCCCGGGGATCATGAACACGGCCACCGACGCGGTGGCCAGCGCGGTCATCACCGCGAACAGCCCGAACACCCAGCTCTCGTGCCCGACGGCCATGACCAGCGCGCCCAGCAGCGGCCCGACGACCTGGCCGATGCGCAGCATGCCGCCGTACAGGGTCATCCCGCGGGCGCGCATCGACACCGGCAGCGCGGTGCCGAGGTACGACTGCCGGCCCAGCGCCCACACCTGCCCGGCCCCCGCCATCACCACGAGCAGGACGATCAGGGCGGCCCGATGCACCGGTCCCGGCTCCCCCGACATGCCGGCGCCGATGACGACCAGGGCCATGAGGTTGGCCAGGACCAGCAGGATCCCGGCGAGGACGATGGCCCGCCGCCCGCCCACGCGGCCCATCAGGCGGCCTGCGGGGATCGGGCCGAGCACCGAGGCGAGGCCGAAGATCACCGTGAGGGCCGCCGCCTGCGACACGTCGAAGCCGAGCTGGAGCGCGATCAGCGGCACGACCGGGAGGAGGGCGGTCTCCCCCGCGGACTCGAGGACGGTGGGGATGTACACCGAGGGGGCCAGGCCCCGCAGGACCTGCGCCGTGCTGCGCCCGCCGGAGGCACCGGAGGGCGTGCTCCCCGGTCCGCGCTCCGGGGGCTCGGACGGGGGTGTGGTCACTCCCGGCAGTCTTCCACCGCCCCGGCGCGGGGGCAAAGCGGTCCGCATCCCGGTAGCGTTCAGCCATGACCTCTGTGCGACGCGCTCCTTCGACGCGACTGGCCGTGATCGGCGCCGACGATCCGCTGGGCGAGGCGGTGGTCCGCGAGGCGCTGGTGCGCGGCATCGCCGTGACGGCCACCGCCCCGGATCCCTCGCGGGTGGCCCGGGTGACCGCGGACCTCGCGATCCGCCCCGCCCGGGAGCGCTCGGAGGAGGACCTGCGGGAGGCGGTCTCCGGGGCCGATGCGGTCGTGCTCGGCATCGGCACCCGCCTGTCCTCGCCGCCGACGATGATCCGGACCGACACGGCCGTCGCGCTGGTGCGGGCGATGCGCGCCCTGGGCCTGCCGCGCCTGGTCGCCGCCTCCCACGTGGACCTGGCCGGCCCCGCCCGGGCGC
Source organism: Brachybacterium phenoliresistens (assembly GCF_039530785.1). Lineage (NCBI taxonomy): Bacteria > Bacillati > Actinomycetota > Actinomycetes > Micrococcales > Dermabacteraceae > Brachybacterium > Brachybacterium phenoliresistens. Next base: position 132,410 of record NZ_BAAAOW010000002.1, on the reverse strand, counting down.
CGCGGGCGGTGCGCACCGCCCTCGCTCCCCTGCGCACGGCCCTGCACCAGGGCTCGATGGCGGACATGCGCCGGATGGAGCACCTGCTGGACTCCAGCGGCCTGGCCACCACGGTGCTGCGCGCCGGCCGCCTCACCGACCTGCTCGGCTCCAAGGCCTACCGCCTCGTCGCGCCCGAGGAGGCGGTCGCCGCCCCGCTGCCGCTCGAGGACCTCGCCCGGGCGCTGGTCGACCAGGCCCTCGAGGCCTCCTCGGCCCGGCCGGTCTACGCCGTCGTGCCCGCCCGCCCGGACTGAGAGGCGCGGGGCCCGGCCCCTCTGCGCGAGCCCGGCAGGCGTTACGCTGGAGGGATGCCTCATGACTCCCGCGTGCCGCGCCTGCCCGAGCACCAGATCGCCGGTCTCACCGGCGTGGAGGCGGCGCAGAGCGGGCGGATCCACCTGCGCGAGGGCGACGTCCACGACCTCACCTGGGACCTCGCCTCCGGCGTGCTGTCCGGGTCGGTGAGCTCGGGCCCCCGGCCCGGCGACGCCGCGCACGTGCAGGTCCAGCTCGAGCTGCTCTCCCCCGAGGATCCCGCCGACCGCGGCCCCGAGGGCGAGCTGTGGATCCCCGTGGCCTCCCGCTGCGACTGCAGCTCCGGCACCTCCTGCGAGCACGCCGCCGCCGTGCTGTACGCCGTCTCGCGGATCCGCGCCGGCGGCGAGCTGGCCGAGGCGACCGTCGGCCGCCCCGCCTGGCGCGAGCTGCTGGACCCCCTGATGGTCGAGACCCCGCAGGACGCCCCGCGCCTCCCGCTGGCGATCGGCGTGGAGCTGCAGGCCGAGCCGCTCCAGCGCACCCACTACGCCTGGGGCAACGAGCCGGCCACCCCCGGGCACATCCACGCCGGACGCCCCCTGCACCTGGGCATCCGGCCGCTGCGCGCCGGGAAGCGCGGGAACTGGATCAAGTCCGGCCTGTCCTGGAGGACCTTCGAGTTCCGCGGCATGAACCAGGAGTACGTCTCCGCGCACGCCGACGCCCTCACCCAGCTGTTCACCGTCGCCGAGTCCGAGCGCAGCTACACCCGCGGACCGGTCGAGCACCTGTGGCTGGAGACGATCCGCACCCCGCTGATCTGGGAGTTCCTCTCCGCCGCCCGGGATGCGGGCGTCGAGCTGATCCCCCAGGGGAACCTCGGCTCGGTCGAGCTCGCCGGCCAGGCGCGGGTCTCCTTGGACCTCGAGGCCGTCGGCGAGGCGGCCGGCGACGAGCCCGGGGCCGAGGACGGCACCGACCTCGAGCTGCGCGTGGCCGTGAGCATCGACGGCACGCGCGCCCTGCTGCCCCGTCCCATCGGCGAGAGCGCCGTGATGGACGTGCGCCTGCCGCGCGGCCCGCGCTCCGGTCGCAGCCCGAACGAGCGGATCGACCTGGTGCTCGCCCCCGCCGAGATCCCGCTGCCCAAGCAGATCCGCTCGCTGCTGGACCGCGGCGCCCCGCTGCTGGTCCCCCGGGCCGACGCCCCCGAGTTCTTCCGCGAGGCCTACCCCCGCCTGCGCCGGCACATCACCGTCACCAGCACCGACGCCTCGGTCCCTCTGCCCTCGATCCCCCCGCCCTCCCTGCACCTGGACGCCGTCTACTCCCCCGACGACACCGTCGAGCTGCACTGGTCCTGGCGCTACCACGACCCCGAGCGCACCGTCGCGGTGGACCGCCGCAGCGGCGGGCACCGCGACCTCGACCACGAGGACGCGGTGCTGGCCGAGGTCCGCACCTCCTGGCCCACCGCCGCGCATGATCCCCTCGAGGTCCTCCACGGCGTGGACACGGCCCTGTTCACCGAGCAGGTCCTGGACGCGCTGCGCTCCCTGCGCCATGTGCAGGTCGAGGTGAGCGGGCAGCGCCACCGCTACCGCGAGCTGCTGGACGCCCCGCAGGTGCGGGTCACCCAGCAGGAGAGCGCCGGCAAGCACGACTGGTTCGACCTCGCCTTCGAGGTGACCATCGAGGGACGCACCATCCCCTTCCCGGAGCTGTTCCGGGCCCTCGCCGAGGGCCGCTCGAAGCTGCTGCTGCCGGACCGCACCTACTTCTCCCTCGAGCACGAGAGCCTCGACGGGCTGCGCCGGCTGATCGCCGAGGGCGAGGCCCTGGCCGAATGGGAGCCGGACCACCAGCGCATCTCCCGGGTGCACCTGGACTTCTGGGAGGACATCGCCGCCCTCGCCGACGAGGCCCGCGAGGCCGCGTCCTTCACCCGCGGCGTCGGCGCGCTGCGCTCCCTGCAGGACGTCCCGGCCCCGCAGCCGCCCGAGAGCTTCCGGGCGCAGCTGCGGCCCTACCAGCTCGACGGGCTGACCTGGCTGCACTTCCTGCACGGCCAGGGCCTGGGCGGGATCCTGGCCGACGACATGGGCCTGGGCAAGACCCTGCAGACCCTCGCCCTCATCGCCACCGTCCGCGCCGAGCAGGACGCCGCCGGGCCCGGGCCGCGCCATCCCTTCCTGGTCGTCGCCCCCAGCTCGGTGCTCGGCGTGTGGGAGGCGGAGGCCGCCCGCTTCGCCCCCGACCTGGACCTGCGCGTGGTGGACCGCACCTCCCGGGCGCGCGGGCGCGTGCTGCGCGGAGCCGTCGAGGACGCGGACATCGTGGTGACGAGCTACACCCTGCTGCGCATCGACAGCGAGGAGTTCATCGCCCAGGAGTGGGACGGCGTCATCCTCGACGAGGCGCAGTTCGTGAAGAACCGGGCGACCGCGGCGCACCGCACCGCCCGGAAGCTGCGCGCCCCCTTCCGCCTGGCGGTCACGGGCACGCCGCTGGAGAACTCCCTCACCGACCTGTGGTCGCTGCTCGCGCTCACCGTCCCGGGACTGTTCCCCTCCGCCTCGCGCTTCACCCGCGAGTTCGTCCGGCCGATCGAGTCCGGGGAGGACCCGGCGCGGATGGCGCGGCTGCGCCGACGGATCCGCCCCTTCGTGCTGCGCCGCACCAAGGAGCTGGTGGCATCGGACCTTCCGGCCAAGCAGGAGCAGGTCGCCCGGATCCCGCTGGAGCCGGAGCACCGCGAGCTGTACGACTCGGTGCTCCAGCGCGAGCGCAAGAAGGTGCTGGGGCTGATCGACGACATGGACCGCAACCGGTTCATCGTCTTCCGGTCCCTCACCCTGCTGCGGATGCTGGCGCTGGATCCGCGGATCGTCGAGGGCGAGTGGGGCGAGGTGCCCTCCTCGAAGATGAACGCCCTGATGGGCAAGCTCGACGAGGTCCTCGCCGAGGGGCACCGGGTGCTGATCTTCAGCCAGTTCACCTCGTTCCTGCGCCGCGTCGGCGACGAGCTGCTCTCCCGGGACGTGCCCTTCTCCTACCTCGACGGCTCGACCCGGAACCGCGCGCAGGTGATCGACGGCTTCCGCGGAGGGGACGACCCGGTCTTCCTCATCTCGCTCAAGGCCGGCGGGTTCGGCCTCACCCTCACCGAGGCGGACTACGTCTTCCTGCTGGATCCGTGGTGGAACCCGGCCGCCGAGGCCCAGGCCATCGACCGCACCCACCGCATCGGCCAGACCAGCAACGTGATGGTCTACCGCCTGGTCGCGGAGGGGACGATCGAGGAGAAGGTGCTCGCGCTGCAGGAGAAGAAGGCGGCCCTGTTCGACGCCCTCACCGACGGCGGCGACGCCTTCAGCAAGCACCTCACCGCGACCGACATCCGCGATCTCTTCGGCGCGGAGGATCCTGCGGCCGAGGCGACGCCCGAGGACCAGGACGCCCCGGAGAGCTCCTGACCGCGCCCTGCGGCGCGGACCGTCAGGCGACGGGGGCGTCCACGGGGCCGGCGCCGTAGGCGGTGGCCGTCGCGAGCTCGCCCCGACGGGCGATCTCCTCGTCGGTGCCCGCGGCCACGGAGGCCGCGGCCCAGCGGATCGACCAGGCGCGGACGAAGCGCGAGCCGTCGGGCCCGGCCAGCCACAGCGGCCCCGGCTGCGGGACCTCGTCCTGGCAGCTCCGGGCCCAGCCGCCGGTGTAGGAGGCCAGGCCCAGCAGGGCGATCTCCCAGCCGAGGGCCGAGGCGCCGGGGCCGTACTGCTCGAAGATCTCGCGGGGCAGCTCGCTGGTGTGGACGAGGGACAGCTCGGTGGTGCCGTCGTCCTCCGGGTCCAGGCGGATCAGCAGGCCGTCGACGTTCGTCCCGTACTCCCAGGTGAGGGAGAGCTTGTGCGGCGCGGCCACCTCGAGGATGCTGCCTCCGGCGCCGCCGGCGGCGGCGTAGCGGCCGCCCTCGCGCAGGTCCCCGGTGACGGGCCCGTACCAGCGCGAGAGCTCCGCGGGATCCGTCAGGCGCGGCCAGAGCTGCGCCGGGGCCTCGGCGAGGTTGCTGGTGAGCTCCGTGCGGAGGTGGACCGTCTCGCCGTCGGCCTCGATGTCGACGCTGCGGCGCACCGCGTCCATCGCCGGGATGGACCCGTCCATCGTCATCCGTTCTCCTCGATCCCAGGAACCGTCGGGGTCACAGGCACAGTACTGGCCGCCTGCGCACGGTGTCACCCCGGTCCTGCCCCGGGGCGGGCGGGATCACGGCACGGTGACCATCCCCCGGGTCCCGGCGCGTTCGCGGACCGGCCCGTAGCATGGGCCCGTGAGCGATTCCGGATCCCCCCGCCCCACGTCCCGGACCCCGGCTCTGCCCGAGTCCCCGCCCGCCGCCCCGCCCTCGCCCCAGCCCGCGTCGTTCCCGGTGCACCTCTTCGACCTCGACGGCGTGATCACGCCGACCGCCATCGTGCACATGCGCGCGTGGACGGCGATGTTCAGCGCCTTCCTCGCCTCGCGCGGCGTGCAGGAGCCGTACACCGACGCGGACTACTTCGCCTACGTCGACGGCAAGCCCCGCTACGACGGGGTCGCCTCCTTCCTCGGCTCCCGCGGCATCGAGCTGCCCTACGGGGAGCCGGGCGATCCGGCCGACCAGGAGCCCGGCGAGGAGACCGTCTGCGGCCTGGGGAACCGGAAGAACGACGAGGTCATGACGATGATCCGGGAGGACGGCGTGGACCCCTACCCGGGCACGGTCGCCTTCCTCGACTCCCTGCCCGCCGGCGCGCGGCTCGGCGTGGTCTCCAGCTCCCGCAACGCGGAGGAGGTGCTCGCCGGCGCCGGGCTGCGCGACCGCTTCGAGGTGGTGGTGGACGGGAACGTCGCCGCCGCCGAGGGGCTCCCCGGCAAGCCCGCCCCCGACACCTTCGTCCATGCCGCACGGCTGCTGGACGCCGAGCCCGCGCAGGCGGTGGTCTACGAGGACGCCGTCGCCGGGGTCAGCGCCGGGGCGGCCGGAGCGTTCGGCCTCGTGATCGGCGTGGACCGCGGCGTGGGGCATGAGACATTGGCAGGGGCCGGGGCGAGCCTCGTCGTCTCCGACCTCGACGAGCTCCTGGCCCCGGGCCGGAGCGCGAGCCCCGACCCGGACCCGAGCACGGACACGACCTCGCACGACCCGGAGGACCAGGCATGACCCGACTGCGCAACATCCCGTTGGACCCGGTGGATCGCCAGCACCTGCCCGTGGACGAGTGGCGGCTGGTCGAGTCCCGCCCCGGCGCGGACCTGGGGCTGCTCGAGACGCTGTTCGCCACGGCGAACGGCTTCATGGGCATGCGCGGCACGCCGCCGGAGGGCCGCGACGCCCAGGACCACGGCACCTTCCTCAACGGCTTCCACGAGACCTGGCGCATCCAGCACGCCGAGAACGCCTACGGCCTCGCCGAGACCGGGCAGACCATCATCAACGTCCCCGACTCGACGGTGATGAAGCTGTACGTGGACGACGAGCCGCTGCTGCTGTCGATCGCCGACCTCGAGGAGTACGGCCGCACCCTCGACTTCCGCGACGGGGTGCAGCGCCGCGAGCTGATCTGGCGCACCCCCGCCGGCAAGCGGGTGCGGGTGATCAGCTCCCGCATGGTCTCCTTCACGGACCGCCACCTGGCGCTGATGACGCTCAGCGTCGAGATGCTCTCCGGCTCCGCGCCGGTGGTGATCAGCTCCCAGATCATCAACCGCCAGGATGCCAAGGACGACTTCGGCCACGGCGTCGGCCCGGACACCAACAAGGACGATCCGCGGCGCACCACCGCCTTCGCGCACCGCGTGCTGCGGCCGCTGCAGAACTGGCACAGCGAGCGCCGCATGCTGCTGGGCTACCGGGTCGCGACCTCGGGCATGACCCTCGCCGTCGGCGCCGACCACGCCGTCTCCAGCGACGTGCACGTCGAGCAGCTCATCAGCACCGACGACGACCTGGGCCGCCACGTCTCCCGCGCGCATCTCGAGCCCGGGCAGACCCTGACGGTGACCAAGTCCGTCTCCTACCACTCCTCCCGCTCGGTGCCGCATCGCGAGCTGTTCGACCGCTGCCGCCGCACCCTGGACCGGGTCCGGGACCTGGGCTTCGCCCACTTCGAGCAGGAGCAGCGCCAGTACCTCGAGGACTTCTGGGAGCGCAGCGACGTCGAGCTGCCGGGCCTCCCGGCGGAGCAGCAGGCGACCCGCTGGTGCCTGTTCCAGCTGGCGCAGGCCGCGGCCCGGTCGGACCAGTGGGGCATCCCCGCCAAGGGCCTGACCGGCTCCGGCTACGAGGGGCACTACTTCTGGGACACCGAGGTGTACGTCCTGCCGTTCCTCACGTTCACCTCGCCGGCCTGGGCGCGCAACGCCCTGCGCTTCCGGGTGAACCTGCTGCCCAAGGCCCGCGAGCGCGCCCGGGAGATGAACCAGCGCGGGGCGCTGTTCCCGTGGCGGACCATCAACGGCGACGAGGCCTCGGCGTACTACGCGGCGGGCACGGCGCAGTACCACATCGACGCGGACGTCGCCCATGCCTTCGCGACCTACCGCGACATCGCCGGCGACCAGCAGTTCTTCGACCGCGACGGCGTCGAGGTGATGGTCGAGACCGCGCGCCTGTGGGCGGACCTCGGCTTCTGGCGGGTGCACGGGGAGGGCGAGCGGCACTTCCACATCCACGCGGTGACCGGCCCCGACGAGTACACGACCGTCGTGAACAACAACCTGTACACGAACGTCATGGCCCGCTACAACCTGCGCCGCGCCGCCCAGGCGGTGCGCGACCTCGCCGCCCGCGACCGCGCCGCCTACGAACGGCTCGTGGCCGATCTCGAGCTCACCCCGGACGAGCCGGAGGAGTGGGAGGACTGCGCCCAGGGGATGCTCATCCCCAAGGACGACGCGCTGGGCATCCACCTGCAGGAGGACCGCTTCCTCGAGCGGGAGGTCTGGGACCTCGCCCGCACGCCCGACGAGGCCTTCCCCCTGCTGCTGCACTTCCACCCGCTGGTGATCTACCGCTTCCAGGTGCTCAAGCAGGCCGATGTGGTGCTGGCCCTGTTCCTGCGCAGCTCGGACTTCACCCCCGAGGAGAAGCTCGCCGACTTCCGCTACTACGATCCGCTGACCACCGGGGACTCCTCGCTGTCGGCCGTGGTGCAGTCGATCATCGCGGCGGAGGTGGGCCACCAGGGCATCGCGCTGGACTACTTCCGCTCGGGCCTGTTCGTGGACCTCGCGGACCTGCACCACAACACCTCCGACGGCGTGCACATCGCCTCCGCCGGCGGGGTGTGGGCGAGCCTGGTGCACGGCTTCGGCGGCATGCGCTACGAGGAGGGCGAGATCAGCTTCGACCCGCGGCTGCCGCGGCAGTGGCCGGAGCTGGTGTTCCCGCTGACGGTGCGCGGCTCCCGCTTCCGCGTGCGGATCGTGCGCGAGGCGATCACCCTCGTCCTGGAGACGGGCCCGGAGCTCGAGGTCTCCGTGCGCGGGCAGCGGGTGCGGATCACCGCCGAGGGCGTCACCGTGCCGCTGGCCGATCAGGGCCCGCTGCTCGACGACGCCGTGCTCGGCGCCCCGCAGGGCGTGGGCGACGAGCGGGCCGACGGCTCCATCATCACCTCGTCGATCCCGCAGATCCCCGACGCCCCGTGGGAGTTCCCCGTCGCCGATCCCTCCTCGGAGTCCGCTCCCGCACCGGCTCCCGGCTCCTGAGGCCGGCGCCGCGCACCGCCCCGACCCCGACGCTCCCCGACCATGAACCCTGTCCGCCGTCGCCGTCCTCCGCCGGAGGTCGAGATCGCGCATCCGCGCCTGAGCGTCCTGCACGTGCTCAACCGCGTCCGGATCCGACTGATCGACATCCAGGTGTGGGACGTCGCCGGCACCATGACCTTCTACCTGCTGCTGTCGGTGTTCCCGGCGGCGGTGGCGATGGTCTCCATGGTGTCCCTGCTGGGCATCGAGGAGCGGACCGTGCAGACCTTCTCCGGTCTGGTCACGGAGATCTTCCCGGCGGTGGACCCGGGCCCTTACGCGTCCGCGATCCTCGCGGCCGCCGGGACGCGCGGCGGCGTCCTGGGCCTGGCGCTGGGCACGCTGGGGGCGCTCGTCTCCGCCTCCAACGGGGTGGCGGCGTTCCATCGGGCGATGCACCGGGTCTACGACACCCGCGAGGGCCGTCCCTTCCTGTGGTTCCGCACCATCGTGCTCGGGGAGACGACGGTGATCGTCTCCATCGTGCTGCTGGCTATCTTCATGGTGATCCTCGGCGGCGAGGCCTCGCAGCGCCTGGGCGAGCTGATCGGGATCCCCCGGATCGCCTTCGAGGCGTGGAACCTCGTGAAATGGCCGATCCTCCTGGCGATCCTCATCATCGGCGTCTCGCTCGCCTACTTCCTCTTCCCCAACGTGCGCCTCCCCCGCTACCGGGTGATGACGCTGGGATCGGTCGTGTCGGTGCTGGTGCTGTTCGGCTCCGCGCTGGCCGTCGGGCGCCTCGCGAGCTACGCGACGCGCTTCTCGGAGCTGATCACGACGCTGAACGGCCTGATCGGCCTGCTGCTCCTGCTGTGGCTGGCGAACATCGTGATCGTGGCCGGGGCGGCGCTGGACGCGGAGTTCCTGCGTGCCCGGCAGATCGCCCTGGGCCTGCCGGCGTGGAACCACATCGACCTCACCCCGCAGTCGACGCACTCGCTGGACTTCCTGGCCTCCGATGCGGAGCGCACCGAGGAGATCAGCCGGGTGGTGGCCGAGGCGGCGCGCACCGGACGGCCGGTCCGTCACCGGCGGTCCGTGATGATCGTCGACGCCCGCAATCCCCTGGCCGTCAACCCCTCCCGCCGCTCCGTCGGCTCCCCCGGCCCCGACACCCCGCCCCCGTCCGACGAAGGAGCTGCTCCGTGAGCATCCGCCCCATCACGATGATCGGCCACCGTGCCCTCGAGCAGCGCACCCGGAAGGTGCGCGAGGTGACCCCGGAGCTGCGCACCCTGGTCGCCGACATGTTCGAGACCAACGACGCGGCCGATGGGGCGGGCCTGGCCGCACCGCAGGTCGGTTCCCGCTGGCGCCTGTTCGTCTACTCGTGCCCCGACGCCGCGGGGGTGCTGCGCCGCGGCGTCGTCATCAACCCCCGCCTGGAGCGCTTCGGCGGACTCGAGCTCGACGAGGAGACTCTCGAGGGATGCCTCTCCGTGCCCGGGGAGGGCTTCCCGACCGCCCGGTTCCGGGGCGCCCGGGTGCGGGGCACCGACCTCGAGGGCGCCGAGGTCCTCGTCGAGGACGACGGGGGCGTGCTCGCCCGGGCCCTGCAGCACGAGGTCGACCATCTCGACGGCATGCTGTACATCGACCGGCTCTCCCCGGCCCTGCGCCGCGAGGCCCTCGACGCGGTGACCGCCCGCGGCTGGCGCGCCGAGGGGCTGCTGAGCTGGGATCCCGGGGCGACCACGCAGGAGGAGGTGTGAGCCGGGCCGGCGCGGGCTCGCGGCCAGGGAGCGCGTCTATCCTGTGGGGGTGATTCCCCCCTGCCTCTCCCGTCGTCATGCCCTCGGCCTGCTCTCCGTCTCCGCGGCCGGGGTCGGCACCCTCGCCGCCTGCGGCCCGGAGGACCAGGGCTTCGGCACCGCCGCGCCCCTGCCCGCCGAGGACGGCGCGATCGCCCTCGAGGACCTCCCCGAGAACGCCACCACCCTGGTGAACTTCGGCGGCCAGCGGCCCTTCGTCGCGATCGTCCGCGGCACCGGCGATGAGCTCACCGCGTTCAGCGGCTACTGCACCCACCACGGGTGCGCCGTGCAGCTCGCCGAGACCGAGCTGGACTGCCCCTGCCACGGCTCGCGGTTCGACGCCGCCACCGGCGACGTGCTCAGCGGACCGGCCACCGAGAACCTCCCCGACGTCGAGATCGTCGTCGAGGACGGGGTCGTCCGCCGTGCCTGAGCCGAGCGACGCCTCCCGGCCGCAGCGCGAGATCGTCTCCTTCGTGCGCCGCGGGTCCCGGCTCAGCCGCAGCCGGCAGGACGCCTGGGACCGCCTGGCCCGCCGCTACGTGCTGGACCTCCCGCGCGGCGAGCGCGACACGGTCCCGGACCCTGCCGCCCGCATCGACCCTGCCGCCGTCTTCGGCCGCACCGCCCCGCTGGTCGTGGAGATCGGCAGCGGCCAGGGCGAGAACATCGCCGCCGCCGCGGCGGCCCACCCCGAGCGCGACTACCTCGCCTTCGAGGTGTACATCCCCGGCATCGCCCAGACGCTGGACCGCATCGAGCGGGCTGGCAGCCCCGACAACGTGCGCCTGGTCCCGCTGGATGCCCTGCACTCGCTGGCGATCCTCCTGCCCGAGCGGTCGATCCACGAGCTGTGGATCTACTTCCCCGATCCCTGGCACAAGTCCCGCCACCACAAGCGCCGCCTGGTGAACCCGCCGCTGCTGGAGGTCGTGCTGCCGCTCCTGGCCCCCGGCGGGGTGCTGCGCCTGGCCACGGACTGGGCGGAGTACGCCGGGCACATGCGGTCCGTGCTGGACGCCGAGCCGCGCCTGCAGAATCTTCACAACGACTCCCCACGCCCCGCGGGCACGACGACGGACCAGGTCCCGGAGGATCTTCCCGAGCTCGGCTGGGCGCCGCGGTACGAGGGACGGGTGCTGACCAGCTTCGAGCGGAAGGCCGGCGATGCCGGCCGACTAGTATGGGATATTGCGTTCCGGGGGGCCGCAGCGTCCGTGGCCCCCTCCCCGGATGAGAGTGAACACCCATGACGACTTCCGACTCCATCGATCTGCCCGGCGAGATCGACCCCGACGAGCCGCCGCGCCGGCGACGGGGATTCAAGATCGCCCTCGTCGGGCTGATCGTCCTCGCCGCCATCGTCGCGGCCGCCGGCGTGATCGCGGCGAAGTACATGTTCGACCTGCGCGATGCCTACGAGAAGCGCACGGTCGTGCAGGTGACCCGCGGCCCCTCCGACGGCGATCGTCCGGAGGACACCGAGGGCCAGAACTTCCTGCTGCTGGGGTCGGACAAGCGCAGCGAGGAGGAGGCGGCGGCCTCCGGCATCACGGGGCAGCGCTCCGACGTGATGATGCTGGTGCACGTCCCCGCCGACCGCTCGGGGGTGTACTTCATGTCCTTCCCCCGCGACCTGTACATCGACATCCCCGGGCACGGCAAGGGACGCATCAACGCGGCCCTGGCCTACGGCGGGATCCCGCTCGCGGTGACGACGGTGGAGAACTACACGGGCGTGCCGATCGACCATGTGGCGCTGATCGACTTCGACGGCGTCCAGGGCCTGGTGGACACGCTGGGCGGCGTCGACGTCGAGGTCCCGCAGGACTTCGAGATCGACGGCCACCAGTTCACCGAGGGCACCCAGCACGTCAACGGCGAGGAGGCGCTCGCCTTCGTGCGGGCCCGCAAGAACTTCGTCGACGGCGACTTCCAGCGCAACCGGAACCAGCAGGCGCTGCTGCGCGGGATCGCCAAGGAGCTCCTCAGCAGCAACACGCTCTCGAGCCCGGGCAGGATCACCGAGGCGGTCGAGTCCATCTCGCCCTATCTCACCACCGACGATGCGCTCACCCCGAACGCGATCGTCGACCTCGGGCTGTCCCTGCGGGACCTGCGCACATCCGACCTCCACTTCCTGGCGGTCCCCCACGGGGAGCCGTTCATGACCAGCGGAGGCGCCAGTGTCGTCGCGACGGACGAGGACGGAATGGACGTCCTGCGCGAGGCCCTGAAGAATGACTCCATGGGCACGTACTTCGCGGAGAACGCCGGGAAGTACTGATCGGCCCGGCCGAGAACCGCATCCCACCCAGGAGGATCCTCGTGGCAAACCCCCTCGTGAAGATCGCCGTCACCGGCGCCGGAATCGCCGCCGGAGTGATCGGCAACAAGCTCATCACCCGCGGCTGGGATGCCGCGTTCGGCGAGGACGCACCCACCGCCAAGGCCCTCAAGGCCAGCGCCAAGGCGACGAAGGCGGCCCGCAAGGAGGCGAAGAAGGCGGGGCTCTCCAAGGCCGAGATCCTCGACATCCGCGACCCGCAGCAGGACCAGCCCGTGTGGAAGGGCCTGCTGTGGATCCTCATCTCGGGCGTGGCCATCAAGGCCCTGCAGGAGCTCGCCAAGAAGGGCGCCCGCTCCGGCGCCGAGCGCCTCACCTCCCGGCGCCCCCGCGCGAACCGCGGCTGACCGCCCCGCGCAGGGGCCCCGCCCACCGGCGCCCTCGGGCAGGTCGGTCCCGCGCAGCGGGACCCGCACCGCATGCGACGAGCCGCGGCACAGATCACTGTGCCGCGGCTCGTCGCATGTCCCCGTCCTCGTGCGGCTCCCGCACCCGCGGCGCCCGGCGCCGAGGGCCCGGGCGCCGCGGATCAGACCTCAGGGACGTCTCAGACCTCCGGGACGTCCGTGACGGGGCTGTGGGCGTCGATCGCCTCGCCGGTCACCAGGAACGCCACACGGCGCACCAGGGAGACCGCGTGGTCGCCCAGGCGCTCGTAGTAGCGCCCCAGCAGGATCAGGTCCATGACCTGCTCGGTGCCGAGATCGTCCGCGCGGGTCACCGCGCGGTACAGCTCCGACTGGATCGCGTCGATGTCGGAGTCGCGGCGCTCGACCAGGCCGGCGAGGGCGAGGTCGCGCTCCTGGATGACGGTGGCGGCGTCGACGACTCCCTGGACGACGAGCTCGGCCATGGTGGCCAGCGCCTCGCGATGCTGCTCGGGGACCACGAGGTCCGGGTAGCGGCGGCGCGCGGAGAGCGCGACGTGCTCGGCGAGATCGCCCATGCGCTCGAGCGAGGAGCTCATGCGCAGCGCGGCGACCAGCAGACGCAGATCGGTCGCGACCGGCGACTGGCGGGCCAGCATCTCGACGATCTTCTCGTCGAGGTCGATCTGGCGCTGGTCGATGGTCATGTCGGCAGCGATGACGCGCTCCGCCAGCGCGAGATCGCCGGTGGCGAGCGCCGTGGACGCGTCTCGGATGGCGTTCTCGACGAGCGATGCCATGTGCACCAGGTCCTCGACCACATGTCGCAGATCGCTCTGGTAAGCCTCGCGCATTGCTGTCTCTCGCTTCCTCGGTATGGATGGATCGTCGACGATCCTTCCAACCGATCGTGAATGGATGTGGGAGTCCGGGTGAACTCCTGGGGTCCAGTGTCCCCTGAACACGCGAAGATTGCATGAGCGCCCTGCGGGACGGCCTAGAGTTGGACGGTGCCCACCACCGCCCTGCTCCTGCTCGCGGGGGCGATCGGCCTGGTCATCGGGTGCGCTGCAACACTCGCCCTGCACCGCTTCGACCAGCGCGCCGCGCCCTCCGCCGCCGCTGTCCCGCCGCCCGTCGTCCCCGAGGCCGCGGCCGAGGTCCTCGCGATCCTCTCGCAGGCCTATGTGGTCCTCGACTCCGCCGGCGACGTGCTGCGCGCCTCCCCGCTCGCGTACTCCTACGGCATCGTCCGCGCCCAGGGCAACGAGTACCCGCGTCTGGCGAGCCAGGAGCTCATGGAGATGGCCGGGGACGTGGCCCGCAACGGCGGCTACCGCGACCGGCGCATGACCCTGCGCCGCACCAGCAACGAGGAGTCCGATGCGGTCATCGACGTGCGGATGGGCGTCCTCGGCTCCCGCGGCGTGCTGCTCCTGGCCGATGACCTCTCGCGCGCCGTGCGGGTCGAGGAGACGCGGCGCGACTTCGTCGCGAACGTCTCCCACGAGCTGAAGACCCCGGTCGGGGCGATCACCCTGCTGGCCGAGACCATGCAGGACGCCGCCGAGGACCCGGACGCCGTGCGCCGCTTCGCCGACCGCATGCAGACGGAGTCCCGTCGGCTCTCGCACCTGGTGCAGGAGATCATCGAGCTCTCCCGCGTCCAGGGAGCCTCCGCCCTGCCCGATGCCGAGCCGGTCGAGATCGACGACGTCGTCGCCGAGGCCGTCGCCCTGAACCGCAACTTCGCCCTCGGCTCGCGGGTGGAGGTGCAGGTCGGCGGGGCCACGGGCCTGCACGTCTTCGGCTCCGAGGCGATGCTGACCACGGCGCTGTCCAATCTCATCTCCAACGCGATCTCCTACTCCGATCCCGAGACCCGGGTGGGGGTCTCCGTGCGACGGGAGGAGGGATTCGTCGAGCTCGCCGTCAAGGACGAGGGCATCGGCATCTCCAAGGAGAACCTGGAGCGGGTCTTCGAGCGGTTCTTCCGCGTGGACCGCGCCCGTTCGCGGGAGACCGGCGGCTCCGGACTGGGGCTCGCGATCGTCAAGCACATCGCCACCGATCACGGCGGCGAGGTGTCCGCCTGGTCCCTCGAGGGCCAGGGCTCCACCTTCACCCTGCGCATCCCGGAGATGGGGCGCACCGATGCGATCACCGTGCGGGGCTCCGACGCCCCGCCGGCGGACGACGAGACTGCACGAGGAAGAGGTTGATCCCATGGCCCGCATCCTGATCGTCGAGGACGAGGAGTCGTTCTCCGACCCCCTGTCGTACTCGCTGCGCAAGGAGGGGTACGAGGTGGCGGTCGCCGACAACGGCACCGACGGCCTGCGCATCTTCACCGCGCACGGCGCCGACCTGGTGCTGCTGGACCTGATGCTGCCCGGCATGAGCGGGACCGATGTGTGCCGCGAGATCCGGCGCACCTCGAGCGTTCCCGTCATCATGCTCACCGCCAAGGACGACGAGTTCGACAAGGTGCTCGGCCTCGAGCTGGGCGCCGACGACTACGTCACCAAGCCGTACTCCTCGCGCGAGCTGCTGGCCCGGATCAAGGCCGTGCTGCGCCGCGGCCAGGACTCGGCGGAGTCCACCGAGGACACGGTCCTCTCGGCGGGCCGGATCACCATGGACGTGGAGCGGCACGTCGTGTCCGTGCGCGGCGAGGAGGTCCCGCTGCCGCTGAAGGAGTTCGAGCTGCTGGAGATGCTGCTGCGCAACGTCGACCGGGTCCTCACCCGCGGCCAGCTCATCGACCGCGTGTGGGGCGCCAACTACGTCGGCGACACCAAGACCCTCGACGTCCACGTCAAACGCCTGCGCGCGAAGATCGAGGAGGATCCCCGCAATCCGGTGCATCTGGTGACCGTGCGGGGACTGGGCTACAAGTTCGAGTCCGCCGCCCGCTGAGCTCGCCGGGACGACGGCGAAGGCCCCGTCCGCGCCCTGAGGGGCTGCGGGACGGGGCCTTCGTGATGCCGAGGGAGCGCCGCGGGGGCGCGTGCCGGCGGCGGGTCCTCGGGACGGCCGCGGCCCTGGACCGGCGGAGCGGGTCAGGCGTCCCCGCCGCCGTCGCTGCGCTGGTAGTGCTCGAGGGAGACGCCCGTGGTCGGCAGGGAGATCTCCTCGGTGATGCCATCGGCGGTCACGGCGAGCGTGAGGATGTCGCCGGTGGAGATGTCCTGGGAGACCGAGACCGTCTGCGCCTCGTCGGGGCCGATCTTCACGGTGCTCTGCGCGGGCACGGTGACGGAGGTGGAGAACAGCACGCCGCTCTCGCCGGATCCCTCGAGGCGCACCTGCAGCGGCTCCGTCGTCGTGTTCACGGCCGTCGCGTACAGCACGCTGCTGCCCTCGGATTCCTCCACGAGGATCGCGTTGCGCACCCCGGCGAACTCCTTGCCGTCGCGCTCGAGCGTGGCGTTGGTGCCATCGGCCGCCTGGTAGAAGTCGTGCGTCTGCACCGGGTTCATGTAGCTGCAGCCCGTCGCGGCGAGGGCGAGGCCGAGGGAGGCGACCGCCAGGGCGAGTCGACGAGGACGGCGCACGGTGTTCACGAAGTCTCCTATTCGGTACCGCTCCGGGGACGAACCGGCGACGGCCATGCTGCGTGCTTCTGGGGTGCCGCGCACAGGTCGCGCAGGCCGGGCCAGCCTATCGCACGGGCGGAGCCCCCCGCATGCCGACGCACCTCGCCCGCGCGGCCCGCAGCGCTCCCCCGCGCCGGGCCCGCCGCCTGCCCGCGACCTGCTCACCCCGTGGGCACCCGAGCGCCCGCGCGGGCAGCCGCGTAGGATAGCACACAGGGGTGGTGATAGACTATAACGGCTGAAAGGGGAGCCCTCACATGAACTTTGCCATCGGCGAGACCGTCGTCTACCCGCATCACGGTGCAGCTCTTATCGAAGAGGTGAAGACGCGCACCATCAAGGGAGAGGATCGGACATACCTCAAGCTGAAGGTGGCGCAGGGCGACCTCACCATCGAGGTGCCTGCAGAGAACGTCGACCTGGTCGGCGTGCGCGACGTGGTCGACAAGGAAGGCCTCGAGGAGGTATTCGACGTCCTCCGCCAGCCGTACACGGAAGAGCCCACCAACTGGTCGCGTCGCTACAAGGCGAACGTCGAGAAGCTGGCCTCGGGCGATATGAAGAAGGTCGCCGAGGTCGTGCGCGACCTGTGGCGTCGCGACAAGGATCGCGGCCTCTCGGCCGGCGAGAAGCGGATGCTGGCCAAGGCGCGGCAGATCCTCGTCTCGGAGCTCGCCCTCGCGGAGAAGACCGATGAGACCTCCGCGGAGTCGATCCTCGACGAGGTCCTCGCCTCCTGACGTCGTCCGGCCCTCCGGGCCGCACGCCGCCGATGCCCGCCGGGCCCGTGCTCGGCGGGCATCGGCGCGTCCGGGGGTCGTCGGGGAGGTGACGCACCGCTCCCCCGGCGGCCCGGCGTGGCGTTTCCGCCCGGTCCGTGCCACAATCAGGCGCCGACGTGTCGCAGATCACTCTGCGGCGTGCCGGCCCCGGCCGGACCGACCACCCGGCCTCCGAAGAGGACCGAGGAGTCCGATGCGCACCATCGCCGTGATCACGTCCGTCGGCTCCACGACCTCGACCCTGATCGCCGCGCGCATCCGCGACCACTTCGCGGACCAGGGGCGGGACGTGCGGGTCGACCGGTATACCGTGATGGATCTGCTCTCCACGGACGTCTCCGCCGATGTGGCGGTCTCCACCCTCGAGCTGCCCACCTCCCTGGGGATGCCCGTGGTCTCGGGGATGCCGCTGGTCCTGGAGACCTCCCCGGATCGCACCCTCGAGGAGATCGCGCATCACCTGGACCAGCTCGATCCGAGCGACCGCTGACCCGGCCCTGTCCCGGGACGAGGACCCCCTGCCGTGAAGGAACCTGCATGACCGCGCCCAGACCGCTGTCCGCCGCCGATGTCGACCGCGCCGCCGAGCGGCTGGCGGGCATCGCCGCCCGCACCCCGGTGCATCGCAGCGCACGGCTCTCGGACATCGCCGGGGTCCCCGTGTGGGTCAAGCGCGAGGACCTCCAGCCGGTGCGCTCGTACAAGCTGCGGGGCGCCTCCCTGTTCCTGTCGGCCCTGACCGAGCCCGAGCGGGCCTCCGGGGTGGTGGCCGCGAGCGCCGGCAACCACGCCCAGGGCGTCGCCACGGCCTGCGCGACCCTCGGCATCCGAGGGCGCATCTACGTCCCGCGCACCACGCCCCGCCAGAAGCGGGAGCGGATCGTGGCCCTGGGCGGCGAGCATGTCACGCTGCTGCAGGTCGGGGACACCTTCGACGATGCCGCCGAGGCCGCCGCGAAGGACGCCGAGGACACCGGCGCGATCATCGTGCCGCCGTTCGACCATCCCCTGGTGATGGCGGGCCAGGGCACGGTGGTGCGCGAGGCGATCGAGCAGATCCGCACCGAGCACGGGCACGACGTGGGCACCGTGGTGCTCCCCGTCGGCGGCGGCGGGCTGCTGGCCGGCTGCGGCACCTGGCTGGCGGAGCACGAGCCGCAGATGCGCATCGTCGGCGTCGAGCCCGCCGGGGCCCGCTCCCTGGCCCGGGCCCTCGAGGAGGGCCGGCCGGTCGCTCTGCAGGAGATGGACCGATTCGTCGACGGGGCGGCGGTGCGCCGCATCGGCGACGGTCCCTTCGAGGCGATCCGGCGGTTCGATCCGACCGTGCTCGCCGTCGAGGAGGGCGCCATCTGCACCGAGATGCTGGCGCTCTACCAGACCGACGGGATCATCGCCGAGCCGGCCGGGGCGCTGGCCGCCACCGCGGTCGCCACCGCAGCGGTGGACGGCGGCGCCGGGGAGATCCTGATCGTCCTGTCCGGCGGCAACAACGACGTCTCCCGGTACACCGAGGTGGTCGAGCGCTCCCTCGTGCACGAGGGGCTGCGCCACTACTTCCTGGTCACGTTCCCGCAGGAGCCCGGGGCGCTGCGACGCTTCCTGGACTCGGTGCTGGGGCCCGAGGACGACATCGTCCTGTTCGACTACATCAAGCGCAACAACCGCGAGGAGGGCCCCGCCCTGGTGGGCCTCGAGATCGGCAGCCGCGCGAACCTCGCGCCGCTGCTGGGGAGGATGGCGACCTCCGGCATGCAGATCGAGCGCATCGACCCGCATGACCCGATGTACCGCTACCTCACCTGAGCGGGGCCGCCGCCGGTCCCCTGCGGGACCGGCAGCGGAGGATCACGCCTCGCGGGCGTCCAGCACCTCGCGGGCCTCGACCGCCGAGCGGACGATGTCGTCCAGCCCGTGCTCGGACTTCCAGCCCAGGTGCTGGGCGATCCGGTCGCCCGAGCAGATCAGGCGCGCCGGGTCCCCGGCCCGGCGCGGGCCGATCTCCGGGGTGATGTCGATGCCCTTGGCCCGGGCGATCGCGTCGATCACCTCGAGGACGCTCGAGCCCTCCCCCGTGCCCACGTTGAACACGCGGTGCGGGCGGTCCTCGCCGCGCAGGTAGTCCAGGGCGGCGATGTGCGCATGGGCGAGGTCCAGGACGTGGACGTAGTCGCGGATGCAGGTGCCGTCGGGGGTGTCGTAGTCGTCGCCGAAGACCACCGGGGACTGCCCTGCGGCCAGGGCGTCCAGCACGATCGGCACCAGGTTCATCACCGCGGTGTCGGCGAGCTCGGGCCAGCCGGCGCCGGCGACGTTGAAGTAGCGCAGGGCGACGGTGCGCATGTCGTGGGCGCGCTCGGCATCGGCCAGCATCCACTCGCCGACGTACTTGGTGGCGCCGTAGGGGTTGATGGGCTGCGGGGCGAGGTCCTCGGTGACGAGGTCGACGTCCGGCACGCCGTACACGGCGGCGGAGGAGGAGAAGACCACGTCCCGGACCCCGGCCTGGGCGCAGGCCGCGAGCACGTTCGCGAGGCCGCCGATGTTGTCGTGCCAGTACATCTCGGGCTTGGCGACCGACTCCCCCACCTGCTTGTGGGCGGCGAAGTGGATCACCGAGTCCGCGCCGGAGCTGGTGAGGTGGAAGGCGATCTTGTCGACCGCGTCCGGGGCGGTGATGTCCTGGTGGACGAGGTCCGCGCCGGCGACGCGCTCGGCGACGCCGGTGGAGAGATCGTCGACGACCACCACCTCTTCGCCCTTCTCCAGCAGGAGCCGCACCACGTGCGACCCGATGTATCCGGCACCACCGCTCACGAGAGTCGTCATGGCCCAGAGCCTACTCGGTGCCGCCGCCGATGCGGTCAGCTCAGCTCCAGGACGAGGACAGCGGCTTGCCCTCGGCGTAGCCGCTCGCGCTCTGCAGGCCGATCACGGCGCGCTCGCGGAACTCCTCGAGGCTGCGGGCGCCCGCGTAGGTCGCCGAGGAGCGCACACCGGCGGTGATCTCGTCCAGGACGTCCTCGACGCTCCCGCCGGTCTCCGGGAGGTACATCCGGGAGGTGGAGATGCCCTCCTCGAACAGGGCCTTGCGGGCGCGGGTGAAGGCGTCCTCGGCCGCGGTGCGGGAGGAGACGGCACGCTTGGAGGCCATCCCGAAGCTCTCCTTGTACCGCCGCCCGTGCTCGTCCACGTGCAGGTCGCCGGGCGATTCGAAGGTGCCCGCGAACCAGGACCCGATCATCACGTTGGAGGCGCCGGCGGCGAGCGCGAGCGCCACGTCCCGCGGGTGGCGCACCCCGCCGTCGGCCCAGATCCGGCCCCCGAGCTCGCGGGCGGCCTGCGCGCACTCCAGCACGGCGGAGAACTGGGGCCGCCCCACCCCCGTCATCATCCGCGTCGTGCACATGGCGCCGGGGCCGACGCCGACCTTGACGATGTCGGCGCCGGCCTCGAGCAGCTCGCGGGTGCCCTCGGCGGTGACGACGTTGCCGGCCACCAGGCGCACGGCCGTGCCCTCCCGGGGCCCGATCACGCCGCGGGCGGCGCGCAGGGCCTCGAGCATGCGGTCCTGGTGCCCGTGCGCGGTGTCCAGCACGATCACGTCGGCCCCGGCGGCCACGAGCGCGCGGGTGCGGTCGGAGGCCTCGGCGTTGATGCCGACGGCCACGGCGATCCGGAGGCGGCCCTCGGCATCGAGCGCGGGCCGGTAGATGGTCGAGCGGAGCACGCCGCGGGAGGTGAGGACGCCGCGCAGGGTCCCGTCCCCCTCGAGCACGAGGGCGGCGTCATCGTGGGTGGCGGCGATGCGCGCGTGCAGCTGCGCCGGGTCGGAGCCCGCCTCCTCGGGGCTCAGCCGCAGCACATCGGTGCTCACGACCTCGCCCACGGGGGTGAAGGCGTCGCGACCGTCGAGCTGCTGCGGGGACACGGTCCCGAGCACCGCGCCGTCCTCGTCGGTGACCACGACGATTCCGTGCGGCCGCTTGGGCAGCAGGGCCCGCGCCTGGCCGATGGTCCCGCGCGCGGTGAGCGTCAGCGGGTGGTCCAGCAGGACGTCCCGGCTCTTGACGGTGCGGACGATCTCGTCCACGCGCTCGGGGTCGAGGTCCTGCGGGAGCACGGCGAGCCCTCCGCGGCGCGCCATCACCTCGGCCATGCGCCGGCCGGAGACGGCCGTCATGTTCGCCGCCACCAGCGGGATGGTGGTGCCGGTCCCGTCGTCGGAGGCGAGGTCCACGTCGAAGCGCGAGGCCACCGCCGATCGCGACGGCAGGAAGAAGCAGTCGTCATAGGTGAGGTCCGTGGTGGGCGTGTGGATCAGGCGCATGCTCCCTACGATACGGAGCCCGCACCGCAGCACGGGGCGTCGGCGGTCGCGGTTCACCGAGGGCGCAGGTCCTGCGGAGGTGCGGGGGCTAGAGTGGCCCGGTCCTCGTGTCCGCCTCGCGCGGCCCGGCGGACGGCAGGCCGCCGCGGGGCCCCTCGCGGCAGCGGCCTGCCGGCCACCGGGTACGGGATCGTCGGGGGATCTGCACGAACCGCACACAGGACGATGAGCTTCCTTTTGCCGGCCACTTCCTAGGATGTCCCCATGACGGAGCACAACTCCGGTCGCGGGCGCCGACGCGCGTCCGGCGCCCGGCAACGCAGGGCGCCGCGTCCCGCACCGGCGACACCGCCGGTCCCCCCGGACCAGACGCGCGCCGCGCGCGACGCCGCGTTCGGCACCGCCCGCCGCACGTGGATGGACCAGAAGCCGGACGCCTCGCCGTCCGAGCCTCCTCGGCCCCCCGCCGACGAGGGCCGCGCGCCGGCCCCTGCCCCGGGATCCTCTGCCCCGCAGTCGTCCGCCCCGGGATCCTCCGTCCCGGGGTCGCCGGCCGCGCCGGCGGGCCCGGAGACCGTGCCGCTGCCCCCGGTGCCCGACGAGCAGCCCGCATCCCGCGCGGATGCCGCCGGAGCCTCGTCGCGCCGCGCCTCCCAGACCGCCCCGCAGATCGTCCCCGGGCGCCCCTCCGAGGCCGCCGCCTCTCCGGCCTCCCCCTCGGCGGCTAAGCCGTCCCCCGTCGTGCCCACCGCCGGCGCCGCCGCCATGAGCACGCGCCGCGCCTTCCCCGCCGCCGCGGGCAGCGGCGCCGCGGCCCGGTCGGGTCAGGACGACGACGCTCCCACCCGCCCGACCCCGGTCGTCCCCGAGGCATCCGCGACCGCCGGGCGGCCCGAGGCCTCGGACGCGGCCGCGGACACCGCCCCGCGGCCCCGCGGTCGACGGGCCCGCGAGCTCTCGCCGGAGGAGCGCGACGCATGGGCCGTGCCTCCGCCGGACCTCGCCGCCTCCGCGAGCACGCCGGAAGCTGCCGCGCCGGCCCCCGCATCGCCCGAGCCCTCGGAGTCCGTGCCCTCCTCGCCCGTGCATGAGGGGTCCGTGCCCGCGGCCTCCGTGCCCGCGGCCTCCGCGCCCCGGGCCGCGACCGGCGAAGCCGACGACGCGCAGCCCCCGGCGCAGGGCGGGCCCGCGGTCGCCGCGGCGGCCGCTGCGGCGCCGGCACCGACGTCGGCCGCTGCGGCATCGGCCTCCGGGGCGCCGGCGACCGGTGCTGCGGCATCGGCCTCCGAGGAGCCGTCGGGCGGCCGGCTGCGCGTGCCCGCCCTGTGGACCCTGCTCTCGGCCGTCGTGCCGGGCGCCGGCCTGATCCCGACGCGGCTGCGACGGGTCGGCATCCTGCTCACGGCCGTGTTCGTCGTCGCCGCGGTCGCGCTCGGCGCCTGGCTGCTGCTGGCCGATCCCACCCGTGCCCTGCTCTCGCTCGCCACGGACCGCACCTTCGTGGTGGCGCTGATGGTGGTCTCGGGCCTGGTCGGGGTGGTCTGGGTTCTCCAGATCATCGCCACCAACCTCGCGCACACGACGCGTCAGGGGCTCACCGGCGCCAAGCGCGGCATCTCCCTCGTGCTGGCCCTGGTGATGGTCATCGCGGTCGCCCTCCCCTTCGGCCGCGGGGTCCAGTCCCTGTGGGCCGCGCAGGGCCTGCTGGGCAACCAGACCGTCTTCGGCGGGGCGACGGAGGACTCCCTGGACCAGCCCGATCCCTGGGCCGGCCGGGGCCGCGTGAACATCATGCTGCTGGGCCAGGACGCCGGCGCGGACCGCACCGGCACGCGTCCGGACACGATCATGGTCGCCTCGATCGACACGGCCACCGGCCGCACGGCCCTGTTCTCGATCCCTCGCAACCTGCAGTACGTGGAGTTCCCGGAGGGATCCGCCGCGGCGGAGGAGTTCCCCGACGGCTTCGACTACTTCGGGCGCAACGAGAACCTCATCAACGCCGTGTGGACCTGGGCGGAGGACCGCCCGGACCTCTACCCCGGGGACCCGTCCCCCGGCCTGACCGCCACCACGCAGGCCGTCTCGGAGACCCTGGGCCTGGACATCGACTACTACGCGATGGTCAACCTGCAGGGCTTCGAGGACCTCGTCGACGCGATCGGCGGTGTCAAGATGGAGGTCGAGCGCCGCATCCCCATCGGCGGCGGCACCAACCAGTCCACCGGACGCAAGTACCCCATCAGCGGCTACATCGAGCCGGGCTGGCAGGAGCTGGACGGCTACACGGCGCTGTGGTACGCCCGCTCCCGCGAGGGCTCGGACGACTTCAACCGCATGTGCCGCCAGCAGCGGATCGTCCGCGTGGTGACCGAGGAGGCCGATCCCGCGACCCTGGCCCTGTCGGTGCCGGGGCTGGTCACCGCCACCGAGCGGAACATCGAGACGAACATCCCCTCGACGCAGCTGAGCGCCTTCGTCGACCTGGGCATGCGGATCAAGAAGGCCGGGTTCACCTCGTACCCCATCACCACCGAGGTCACGAACCCCGGACGGCCGGACTACGACTACATCGAGCAGTGGGTGCAGGCGTCGATCGAGGACTCCATGTCGCAGGTCGCTCCGGAGTCGGTGCGCGGCGAGGACCCCTCCGCCGAGCCGACCGCCCCGGCGGAGCCCTCGGCCCCGGCCGGCTCCTCCACGGCGACCGCGACCCCGACCGAGGAGCCCAGCGCCGAGGAGACCACCGAGGAGCAGACCACCACGCCGGAGGACGCGGAGACCTCGCAGGAGGCCACCGAGGAGCCGGTCATCGTGGCCGATCCCCTGAAGTCCTGCATGCCCGGCCAGGCGGAGGGCACGGGCTGAGCGACGGCTCCCGGCCCTCCGCCGGGGTCACACCAGCTGCAGCAGGGCGTTCTCGATCAGCTCCGGCATCGCGGGATGGATCCAGTACTGGGTGGCGGCGATGTCGCGGGGGCGCTGCCCCGTGCTCATCGCCTGCGTGATCAGCTGGATGAGGCTCGTCGCCTCGGGGCCGATGATGTGCGCGCCCAGGAACAGCTCGCTGTCCGCGTCCACGATGATCTTCGCGAAGCCCGTGGTGTCCTCCATCGCCCAGCCGTAGGCGATCGAGGCGTACTCCTGCACGGCCACGCGCACCGTGCGGCCGGAGGCGCGGGCCTCCTTCTCGGTCATGCCGACGGCTGCGACCTGCGGGCTGGAGAACACGCCGTAGGCGACGGGCATCTCGTCCGAGCGGCGCAGCGCCTCGGGATGGCGCAGGTTGTGGCGCACGATGCGCAGCTCGTGGTTGGCCACATGCTTGAGCTGGTGGGGGCTGGAGACGTCCCCGAGCGCCCAGGCGCCGGGCAGCACCTCGCCGCCGGCGAGCACCCGCTGGTACGCATCGACCTCGATGCGGCCGTCCCCGCTCACGTCGATGCCGGCGGCCGCCGCGTCCACCAGGTCGGCGTTGGGGGTGCGGCCCGTGGCGACGAGCAGCTCCTCGGCGCGGATCGTCGCGGCGGCGCCGCCGCGCTCCCCGTGCAGGCGCACGCCGTCGTCGTCGCGCTCGACGCGGGTGGCATGGAACCCGGTGACCACGTGCATCCTCGCGGAGAGCACCTCGGTCAGGCGGGCGGAGACGTCGTCGTCGGCCCGGCGCAGCAGCCGGTCGCCGCGGGCGATGATCGTGACCTCGACGCCGAAGGAGGCGAGCACGTGCGCGAGCTCGGCGGCGATGACGCCGGAGCCGAGGATCGCGATCGAGGCCGGCAGCTCGTCGATCCGCATGATGGTGTCCGAGGTCAGCGGCCGGGCCTCGGCCAGCCCGGCGATCGGCGGCATGGCGGGACGGGACCCGGCGCCGATCACCACGGTGCCGGCGCTGATCTCCTCGGTGCCGCCGTCGGCGAGCTCGACCCGCAGGTGGTGCAGGCCCTCGGACGCCGGTCGGGTGAAGCGGGCGGTGCCGCGCAGCAGGGTGAGGTTCGCGTTGTCCTCGTGGTGGGCGCGGTAGTCCTCGCCTCCGGCGCTGATCGGGTCGATGCGCCCGAAGATGCGGTCGCGCACGTCCCGCCAGCGGACGGCGTCGAGGGTCTCGTCCACGCCGAAGCGGCTGGAGCGGGCGGGGGCGGAGGCCAGGTTCGCGGTGTGCACGAACATCTTGGTGGGGATGCACCCGAGGTTCAGGCAGGTCCCCCCGAACCGGTGCTCGGGGCCGACGCCGCGGTCGATCTGGACGATCGTGGTCTCGGAGAGGTCCGGACCGGGCAGCGAGTTCGCGGAGCCGGATCCGATCAGGGCGATGTCGTAGTGGGTCACCGCCCCAGGCTAGTCGGGCAGAAGTCCGCGCGGTCGGTCACATCGACGGGCATCGGCACGTCATGATGGTGACCGGGGGCCGTGCGCAGGGCCGGGCCCGACGTTTCCGTGCAGGAGGACCGATGTCCGATCCGTCGACCGATACCCGTCCGATCTCCGCCGACGCCCACGACATGATCCGTGTGGAGGGCGCGCGGGAGAACAACCTGCGGGAGGTGAGCGTCGCGATCCCCAAGCGCCGGCTCACGGTGTTCACCGGTGTGTCCGGCTCCGGGAAGAGCTCCCTCGTGTTCGGGACCATCGCGGCGGAGTCGCGACGCCTGATCGACGAGACCTACTCGACCTTCGTGCAGGGCTTCATGCCCTCGCTCCCCCGGCCCGACGTGGACCGGCTCGAGGGGATCACGACCGCGATCCTCGTGGACCAGGAGCGGCTGGGCGCGAACGTGCGCTCGACCGTCGGCACGGTGACCGATGCCAACGCGATGCTGCGCCACCTTTTCAGCCGGATCGGCGACCCCTACGTCGGCCCGCCGACGGCCTTCGCCTTCAACGTGCCCACCTCGATCGCGTCCGGTGTCATGAGCACCCGGCGGGCCGGCGGCGAGGTCGAGAAGAAGAAGGTCCGGGAGCAGGTCTACCTCGGCGGGATGTGCCCGGAGTGCGAAGGGCGCGGCACCGTCTCCGACCTGGACCTGTCCGTGATCGTGGACGAGTCGAAGTCCCTGAACGAGGGCGCGATCCTTGTGCCCGGCTACAAGGCCGACGGCTGGATGGTCCGCGGCTTCTCCGAGTCCGGCATGCTCGACGGCGACAAGCCGATCCGCGACTACACCGAGACCGAGCGCCACGACTTCCTGCACCGCGAGAAGGGGAAGATCAAGGCGCTGGGGATGAACATGACCTACCAGGGCCTGATCCCCAAGCTGCGCGAGTCGATGTTCTCCAAGGACCCCGCCTCCCTGCAGCCGCACGTGCGCCGCTTCGTGGAGTCCGCCGCCGTGTTCACGGCCTGCCCGGCCTGCGAGGGGACCCGCCTCACGGAGGCGGCGCGGTCCTCCCTCATCCGCGGCGCGAGCATCGCGGACGTGTGCCGCATGCAGATCACCGACGCCGCCGAGTGGGCCCGCGGCATCGAGGACCCCTCCGTCGCCCCGCTGGTGCGCAGTCTGCTGCACCTGTTCGACAAGTTCGTGGAAATCGGCCTGGGCTACCTCTCCCTGGAGCGCCCCTCGGGGACCCTCTCGGGAGGCGAGTCGCAGCGCGCGAAGATGATCCGCCACCTGGGCTCCGCCCTGACCGACGTCACCTATGTGTTCGACGAGCCGACCATCGGCCTGCACCCCCACGACATCCAGCGCATGAACCGCCTGCTGCTGGAGCTACGGGACAAGGGCAACACCGTGCTGGTGGTCGAGCACAAGCCGGAGACCATCGCGATCGCCGACCACGTCGTCGACCTGGGCCCGCGGGCCGGTTCCGAGGGCGGCACCGTCTGCTACGAGGGCAGCTTCGACGGGCTGCGCTCGAGCGACACCCTCACCGGGCGCCACCTCGAGGACCGGGTCCGGCCCAAGGACGAGGTCCGCACCGCCCGCGGAGCCCTCGAGATCCGCGGGGCCCACCAGAACAACCTCCAGGACGTGGACGTCGATGTGCCCACGGGCGTGCTGACCGTCGTCACGGGCGTCGCCGGCTCCGGAAAGAGCTCCCTGATCCACGGGCATCTCGCGGGCCGCGAGGACGTGGTCGTCGTCGACCAGAGCGCGATCACCGGGTCCCGCCGCTCCAATCCCGCGACCTACACCGGGATCCTCGAGCCGATCCGCAAGGCCTTCGCCAAGAAGAACGACGTCGCCCCGGGGCTGTTCAGCGCCAACTCCACGGGCGCCTGCCCCACCTGCAAGGGCAACGGCCGCATCTTCACCGAGCTCGGCTTCATGGAGACGGTCGAGACCCCCTGCGAAGACTGCGGCGGGCTGCGGTTCATGGCCGAGGTCCTCGAGTACCGCCTGGGCGGCCTGAACATCGCCGAGGTGCTGGACCTGTCGGTCAGCACGGCCACGGAGGTCTTCGGCTCCGGGGAGGCGAGGATCCCGGCCGTGAAGAAGGTCCTCGGCCATCTCGAGGACGTGGGCCTGGGATACCTGCGCCTGGGCCAGCCGCTGAACACCCTCTCCGGCGGCGAGCGCCAGCGGCTCAAGCTCGCCATCCGGATGGGCGAGAAGGGCGCGGTGCTGGTCCTGGACGAGCCCACCACCGGCCTGCACCTGGCCGATGTCCGCCAGCTCCTGGGCCTGTTGGACCGCCTGGTCGACGGGGGCCGGACGGTGATCGTCATCGAGCACCACCAGGCGGTGATGGCCCACGCCGACTGGATCATCGACCTGGGGCCGGGCGCCGGTCAGGACGGCGGCCGCGTGATCTTCGAGGGCACGCCGGCGCAGATCATCGCCCAGCGCGCGGGGCTGACCGGGGAGCACCTCGCCCGGTACGTCGGGGACTGAGCCCTCACTGCAGGCCGCGGCGCAGCAGCGCCTCCAGCGCCGCGACGGCGTCCGGATCGCCGGTCACGTCGACCGACTCCGCGCCGCCGGCCAGCGCCTCGAGGGCGAGGCCGCGCCCCCAGGTCCACAGGTACAGCGCCACGGGGCTCCCGGTCGCCTCGGCGCGGGGCAGCTCGCGCAGCGCGGTGCCGGGGGCGAGGTCCTGGTCGGGGGCTCGGCGGGCGACGACGATGTCCTCCTCGTCCTCCCCGGTCGCCGCGGCGCGGCTGAGCTCGACGAAGGTCTCGGGGCCGCCCTGCGGTCGCAGCACCAGCAGGGCGACGGGGACGACGGTGCGCTGCATGGACGTCCACTGGTGGTCCGCCTCCCACATCACGTCCGCGCAGTGGGCGATCCCGTCCACGGCGATCTCCTCGCCGGGCTCCGTCACCGCCTGCCCGCAGGTCAGCTCGGCATCGACGCGGTGCATCGTCGCCTCGTGGAGCTGCATGCGCCGGGTGAAGCCGAGCGTCTGGTCCGAGGACAGCCAGCTCCACGCCGGCTCCTCGTCCGCGCGCGTCCCGAGCTGGGCGAGCAGGGCCGCGGTCGCCTCGGCGCGGGCGGCGGCCAGGGCCTCGGGGTCCTTCGGCGGCGGCTCGAGCGAGCTCTCGAGCGCTTCGATCTGAGCATCGGTGGAGGCGCGGGATGCGAGCACCTCCGCCCAGAAGCCGTGGACCTGCGTCACGTGGGCCAGCAGCTCCGCCGCGTCCCAGCCGGGGCAGGTCGGGACGGCGGCGGCGGGGTCGGCACGGACGAGGAGGTCGGCGAGGCGCTGCGACTCCTGGCCGATGAGCGTGGTGGCATCCATCCCCCGAGGATTCCACCGCGTGATCCAGCACACAAGGGAATACGCGCCGACGGGATCGAACCGCCCCCTGCGCCACCGATCGACCGCGACCACGGAGGCGGCCCCCCGGGTGCGCCCGCCCGGCCAGCCGTGCGCGACGGCCTCGCGCCCCCAGGTGCCGGGCGGAGGAAACGAGAGCGACGCCTAGCGGTCTCGCGCATTCCGATTCGGGACCATCGGCCACACCACGAGCACAGCGCAGGCCAGCGGTCCAGCAAGGAGAGTCGCCAGGAACCAGCGCCAGCCCGAACGTCCGCGCGACTGAGCCAGGCCACCCGAGAGAATCGCGATACTGACCCAGACCAGCAGGAACAACCCCACAAAGCCGTCGCCGTTCATTCTTCTCCTTCGACATGACAGCTGGGAGACAGAGAACGCGCCGGTGGATGTCGTGAGCACAGCCTCGGCGTGAGTACTGCCACCGGATATTTCCGCTCCGAGCACCGTGGACGCCTCATCCGCCTGCAGTGTAGCGATCCTGCCTTTCGGCGCGGTCGAGTGTTCGTGCTCGTCGAGGGAGCGGTCATCGCGAGCAGCGGCGCCGGTACGCTGAGGGCAGCGCCCCCTTGGGCGCGGCGGCCGGGACGACCCGGCCGGGCACGGCATGCAGGGACGACCCTGCGGAACAGGACCCCACGGTCATGCCCGCTCCCGCCGCCGCGCTGCGCCCCCTCCTCACCCCGGCCGTCCTCCTCCGCCTCGTGCTGGGCTGGGGAGCCGTCGCCGCCCTGTCCTCCCCCGCCCTCGCCGCTCTGTCCTCCCTGCCCGCCTCGGCCCTCGCCGCTCTGCTCGCCGGGATCATCGCCGTGATCGTGCTGTGCGCCTTCGGCGTCGTCCAGCAGGCGGAGCACCTGGCCCACCGGCTCGGCGACCCCTACGGCTCCCTCGTGCTGACGCTGTCCATCGTGCTCATCGAGGTGGTGCTCATCGTCGCGGTGATGCTGGGACCGGGCGAGCACGCCACCATCGCCCGGGACTCCGTCACGGCCGTGGCGATGATCATCATGAACCTGGTGATCGGCCTCTGCCTGGTGGCGGGCGGCATCCGCCACGGCGCTCTGGCGCATCGCCGCGCCGGGACCTCCGCCTATCTCGCGATGATCCTCGTGCTGGGCGCCCTGGGGCTCGCCGCCCCCACGGTCCTGGGCACCGCCGGGTCCCTCGGAACCGGCCAGGGGATCGCCGTCCTCGTCCTCACCGCCGGGGCCTACGCCGTCTTCCTGGCCCGGCAGATGGGCCCGCAGGCCGGAGACTTCCGGGAGGCGACCGGGTCCGGTTCCGCCGCCTCCGCCCCGGGGCCCGACCCCGGGGCCGGGAGCGGCGTCGGCGCGGTGCTGCGCGAGCATCGCGGCGAGGTCCTGGGCCGCCTGGCCCTGCTGGTGGCCGCCGTGCTGCCCATCGTCCTGCTCTCCCATGACATGGCGGCGATGCTCGAGGACGGTCTGACCCGGCTGGGGGCTCGCCCGGCGCTGGCCGGGCTGGTCATCGCGATGATCGTGTTCCTGCCCGAGTCGATCACCGCCGTCCGGGCGGCGCTGGCCGGGCAGATGCAGCGGGCGGTGAACCTGTGCCACGGCGCGCTGGTCTCGACGGTCGGCCTGACCGTCCCGGCGGTCCTCGGGATCGGGATGCTCACCGGGCAGCGGGTCGTGCTCGGCGAGAGCGCGGCGAACCTGATGCTGCTGGGCATCACGCTCATGCTGAGCGCGATCACCTTCTCCTCGCGGACGGTCGGCGCGATCCACGGCACGGCCCACCTGGCCGTGTTCGCCCTGTACGTGCTGGCGCTGACCACGGGCTGACCCGCGACGGTCCGCCGGAGCACCGCCGCGCCGGTCCGCGCGCCCCGGGAGGGGAGCACGGACCGGCGCGGCGGCGGAAGGGTCGGGCCGGGAGGGCCAGACCGGGAGGGTCGGACCGGGAGGGTCAGACCGCGAGGGTCAGGCCGGGACGCGCTCGGCGGAGTCCTCGCGGGCCTCGGCGCGCGCCGCCTCCTGCTCCTCCTGGATGGCCGAGAAGGAGGTGCGGCGCGTCGCGTCGTAGCGCGCGCGATCCAGGATCTTCTCGCGCTTCGCGACGATGACCGGCACCAGCGACTGCCCCGTGACGTTCAGAGCGGTGCGGCCCATGTCCAGGATCGGGTCGATCGCCAGCAGCAGGCCCACGCCCTCCAGCGGCAGGCCCAGGGTGGACAGGGTCAGGGTGAGCATGACGGTCGCGCCGGTCATGCCGGCGGTCGCCGCGGAGCCGAGCACCGAGACCAGCACGATCAGCAGGTAGTCGGTGATCCCCAGTTGCACGCCGTAGAAGTTCGCCACGAAGATCGCGGCGAGCGCCGGGTAGATCGCGGCGCAGCCGTCCATCTTGGTGGTCGCGCCCAGCGGCACGGCGAAGGAGGCGTAGTGGCGCGGCACGCCCATGCGCTCGGTGACGGTCTGCGTCATCGGCATGGTCCCCAGGGAGCTGCGCGAGACGAACCCCAGGGAGGTCGCCGGCCACACGCCGCGGAAGAAGGAGCCGATGCTCAGGCCGTTGGCCTTCAGCAGGACCGGGTAGACCACGAGCAGCACCAGCAGCATGCCGATGTAGACATCGGCCACGAACACGCCGAGCTGCCCGATGGCGTCCCAGCCGTAGCTGGCCACGGCGTTGCCCAGCAGGCCGACGGTGCCGATCGGCGCGAGGCGGATGACCCACCACAGCAGCTTCTGCACGATCTCCAGCGCGGAGGAGGTGAAGCGCAGGAACGGCTCGGCCTTCTCGCCGATGGACAGCACGGCGATGCCGACGGCGATGGAGATGACGAGGATCTGCAGGGCGTTGAAGCTCAGGGAGACGGAGCCGTCATCGCCCGCGCTCCCGGTGATCCCGAGGAAGTTCGCGGGCACGAGGCCGGTGAGGAAGTCGAGCCAGCCGCCCTGGGTCGAGGATGCCTGGGCCGCGGAGGCGTCCACGCCGGTGCGGTGCCCGGGCCCGGTCACGGCGCCCAGGCCGATGCCGATGACCACCGCGATCAGGGAGGTGATCGCGAACCACAGCAGCGTCTTCCAGGCCAGGCGCGCCGCATTGGTGACCTGGCGCAGGTTGGCGATGGAGGTGACGATCGCGAGGAAGATCAGCGGCGGCACGAGCGCCTTCAGCAGCGTCACGAAGGTTCCGCCGATGGTCTGCAGCGTGGTGGTCAGCCAGTTGGGGCCGTCGCCGCCGTCCTCGCCGGCGCCCGGGACGGGGCCGATGCTCGCGGCGACGAGGCCCAGGGCCACGCCGAGCGCGAGCCCGATGAGGACCTGCCATCCGAAGGGGATGCGCGCGAGGGCGCGCAGGGGGTTGCGGGAGGGCGCCGGAGCGGCCGGCGCGGACGAGGAGGTGTTCACGGGCCGCGACGCTACTCCGGGGTCACGATCTCTTTCAACAGTTTGGCCTGTGGGTCACATAAGCCCAGCTTCGCGCGCCGCGCGGATGGCCAGCGCGGGGACCCCGCAGAGCCCGGGGCCATGCCCCGCGCCGCTCGGGCAAATCCTGAGGACGTGATCCTTCCGATGGCCCGCGGGAGCTCCTGCGGCCCACGCGGCCGCGTCGGTGCCGATAGGCTGAGGCGCGCTCCGGCGCGAGGACTCCGGTCCGGGCGAGACCAAGGGATTCGATCGGCGCGCGCAGCGGCCGATCGGGCGTGCTCAGGTCTCGCACCCGGGCCGAGGACGTCCGCGGAAGCGGACGGACATCTCTGGACCACGGCGGGCCGAGGCGATCGGCCCGCCGTGTCCGCGTCCGGCGCGCGCGCTCCCCGCCGGGCCGCTCCCGGGCCGCGCCGCTCACGGGTAGGCGACGAAGTCCAGCTCCTCGAAGCGGGCGACCTCGCTCTGCCACCGCTCGGCGACGAATCCCCGATGGTCCGGGTGCGCGTCGTACGCCGCGTAGGCCTCCTCATCGGCGAAGCTCATCGCGAACTGGAACCGGACGTCGCTCTTGGGGCTGACCTGGCGCGAGACGGTGAAGTCCGTGACGCCCGGGATCGCGCGCAGCAGCTCCGGCCCGCGGGTGAGGAAGTCCTGCTCCTCCGGGGATCCCGGGGCGTGGACGAGGGTGAAGGCGACGGTGTGACGGATCATGCCCGCACCGTATCGGGGTGCGCCGGAGCGGACGGGATCGGACCGGCCGCCGGACCGGCGGGGCCCGCGCACTATCCTGGCCATCCCGACCCGGAGGTCCCGATGAGCAGCCTGCACGCCCTTCTGTCCCGCCACGTCGCACAGGGCACCATGCCCGGGGTCGTCGCGTCCTACGGCACGGACCTCGACCCCCTCGTCCTCGGCGCCACGGGCCCCGACGGCCCCGCCCTCACCGCGGACGCGATCTTCCGGATCCAGTCGATGACCAAGGCGATCACCGCCGTCGCGACCCTGCGGCTGGTCCAGGAGGGCGTGCTCGACCTCGACGAGCCGGTCGCCTCCTGGCTGCCGCAGCTGGCCGCGCCGCGGGTGCTCCGTGCGCCCGACGCCCCGCTCGAGGACACCGAGCCGCTGCGTCGCCCGATCACCGTCCGGCACCTGCTGACCTGCACCTCCGGCGTGGGGATGATGACCACCGACTCCCCGCTGAAGCGCGCGATGATCTCCGCGCAGGTCGAGGCCGGCGCCGAGCCGGTGGCCCTCGACGCCGGCGCATGGCTGGACGCCCTGGCCTCCCTGCCGCTCGCCTTCCAGCCCGGGGAGGGCTGGCGCTACCACCACTCCTTCGGCCTGCTCGGGATCCTGCTGGGACGCGCGGGCGGAGGGAGCACCGCCCAGGTCCTGCGGCGGACGGTCCTCTCCCCCGCCGGCATGGTCGACACCGGCTTCAGCGTCCCGCCCGAGCAGGTGCATCGGCTGCTGCCGGCGTGGCGCCGCACCCCCGCGGGCTTCGAGCAGACGGAGCCGGCGGCGGCCGGGTTCTCCGCGGCACCGGCCCCCTTCGACGTGAGCCACAGCGAGCTCGTCTCGACCCTCGCGGACGTCCACGCCTTCCTGCGCGCCCTGCTCGACGGCCGCCTGATCGACCCCGATCTCCTCGCGGAGATGCGCCGCGACCAGATCGATGCGGGCATCAAGCGCGAGGACAGCTTCTTCCCCGGCTTCTGGGAGTCCGGCGGATGGGGCTTCGGGGTCGGCGTCACCACGGCCGGCCCCCACCGCGGGCGCTTCGGCTGGTCCGGCGGCCTGGGCACGGACTTCTTCGTCGACCCCGACGGCACCTGCTGCCTCCTCATGATGCAGGTCGAGATGGACGAGCCGGTCTTCGGCCTGCTCGGAGAGCTGCAGGAGGTCGACGCCCCCTGAGCTCTCCCATCCGCCGGGTCTAGCATCGCCGCGTGGACATCTCCGCCGCCCGCGAGGGCATCTCCCGCCTGGACGCCCTGGGGCCGCGGCTGACCGGGAGCCCGGCCCACGAGGCGCTGATCGACGACATCGTCGCGCGGCTGCGGGAGCTGGACCTGCCCGTGCACACGGACGAGCACCGCTTCACCCGCTGGGACCCGCCGAGCGCCTCCGACATCGTCCTCGAGATCGAGGCCGAGGCCGGTGCCGATGCCGGCGCCCCCGCCCGGACCGGTCCCGCACCCGCCCGACGGATCCCCGTCTCCGCGCCCCTGCACTACTCCGGCACCACGCCGGAAGGCGGCGTCCGCGGGCCGCTGCGCCATCTGGGAGGCCTGCTGCCGCGCTGGTCACGGGCCCGAGACGGGATAGCGGTGCTCGAGGTCGACAACCGTTCCTGGCCGATGGGCGAGGTCGTCCACGTCTGGGAGGGCTCCGAGCCGTGGCCCCGCGCCGAGCATCCGCTGCTGCCGGCGACCCTGCATGCCCTCGGCCTGGGCGCGGCCCGCCGCGCCGGGGTGCGCGCCGTGGTCCTCGCCTGGCGCGGCATCCGCGCCTCCGGCGCTCGGGACCAGGTCCTCCCGTTCACCCTCCCGTACCAGGACCTGCCGGCGGTCTTCGTCGCCGGAGCGGCCGCCGATGCCGTCGTCTCCGCAGCGCGCGAGCGCCGCCGCGCGCATCTGTCGCTGCCCGCCGCCCTGCACCCGGACACCCCCACCCGCACCGTGTGGTCGGCGGTCGAGGGCTCCGAGCGTCCGCAGGAGACGATCCTGCTGGTCACCCACACCGACGGCCCCAACAGCGTGGAGGAGAACGGGCATCTGGCCCTGCTGGAGATCGCCGCATCCCTGCAGCGAACCCGACCCCGGCGCACCGTGGTGCTCGTCTTCACGACCGGCCACCTGCGCATCCCCGCCCTCACCGAGCACGGCCAGGCGACCACCCGGTGGCTGGCCGACCATCCCCGCTGGTGGAGGGGCGGGCACGGCAATCGCCGGGCCGTGGCCGGGCTCGCGATCGAGCATCTGGGAGCCCGATCGATGCGGGAGGACGGGGACGAGCTCTCCCCCACGGGGGCATCGGAGCCCGAGCTCCTGTATGCGACCACCCCGCAGCTGGCGGCGCTCGCCCGCAGGACCTGGCAGGGCGCGACGGACCGCCCCGTGCGCATCTCCCGCCCCGGGGCCCTGATCCACTTCGGCGAGGGCGAGCCGCTGTTCGAGGAGCGCATCCCCGCCGTCAGCCTCGTCACCGCGCCCCCGTACCTGCTCTCCGCGCGGGTCGAGGACTGCGTCGACCACGAGCTCCTGCTCCGGCAGGTCGCCAGCAGCGAGCGCCTGCTGCGGGCGCTGGATGCCCTGGACGTCGCGGAGATCGGCGAGGTCGACCGGCCCGGAGCGCCCGCGAAGGCCGTCAGCGCGCTGCGGGTGGTGGCGGGAACCCTGGGGCGCTGACCGCCCGCGGCCCCGGCGGCCGCGGACCGCCACCGACCGGCCCCGCGGGAACGTGAGCTGGAGCACGCCGCGGTGGACACACGTTGCTGCTGAGATAAGGCAACCCTAATCTGTTTTCGTGAGCACTGACACGCAGAATTCGCAGGCCCCGGCGGCCATGGCGCCCCTGAGCGTGGCGACGCGACCGGGCGCCGCTGCCGCCGGACCGGATGCTGTCGCCGGACCGGCCGCGCCGCTGCTGCGCGCGGAGTCCGTGACCCTCTCCTACGACGGCGTCCCCGCGGTGCACGAGGTGAGCACGCATCTCCACCCGGGCCGGATCACCGTGCTCATGGGCCCCAATGGCTCCGGGAAGTCCACGCTGCTGCGCGCCCTGGCCGGGCTGCACCCGACGCAGAGCGGGCACCTGGCCCTGGGCGATCGTCCGCTGGCGGCCCATCGGCCCCGGGAGCTGGCCCAGCGCCTGGCGCTGCTGGCCCAGCAGCGGCCGGTCCCCTCCGGATTCACCGTCCGCGACGTCGTCGAGTTCGGGCGGCATCCGCACCGCTCCCGCCTCACCGGCCACGACCCCGCCGGCCGCGAGGTCGTCGAGTCCGCGCTCGAGGCCACCACCCTCACGGATCTCGCCGACCGGACCGTGGAGACCCTCTCCGGCGGGCAGCTGCAGCGGGTCTGGCTGGCCTCGTGCCTGGCGCAGGACCCGGAGGTGATGCTGCTGGACGAGCCCACCAACCACCTGGACCTGCGCCATCAGGTCGAGCTGCTGCGCCTGGTGCGCCGGCTCGCCCGGGAGCGCGGCCTCGCCGTCGGCCTGGTCCTGCACGATCTGCAGCACGCCGCGGCGCTCGCCGACGAGGTGATCCTCCTGGAGGAGGGCCGCGTCGTCGCGGCGGGCCCGCCGGCCGCGGTGATGACCTCCGCGCGCCTCACCCGGACCTACCAGGTCCCGGTGCAGGCCGTGACGGACCCCCGCTCCGGCACCGTGCGCATCGAGACCCTCACGCTGCTCGACGAGGTCGAGGACCTGCCCGCCCTGTCGCTCTGACCGTCCGCCCCGGGCCGCCCGCGGCCCCGGCGATCACCGCGCGCCGCGATCCCGCGCACCGCGCATCCCACCCCCTCCCGGAGGAACACCATGACCGCTCCCCGCTTCTCCCGCCGCCTCGCCCTGTCCGGCGCGGGCCTCGGCCTCGCCGGCCTGGGCCTGGCCGCCTGCGGCACCACCGACCCGGCGACCGACGCCACCACCGGCCCCGCCTCCGGCTCGGGGGCGGACCAGGCCTCCGGCGACGCCGCCACCGTCACGGTGACCAGCGGCGACGGCATCGAGGTCGAGGTGCCGGCGAACCCCACCGGCGTCGCGGGCCTGGAGTGGAGCGTCCTGGAGGACATCATCGCCGTCGGCGGCCCGCTCACGGGCGCCACCGACATCGAGGGCTACGCCGCCTGGGGCACGAGCACGGCCCCGATCCCCGCCGGCGTCACGGAGCTCGGCACCCGCCGCGAGCCCAGCATCGAGACCATCGCGACCCTGGCCCCCGACGTCATCATCGGCACCGACAGCTCGATCCCCGAGACGGCGCTCGACCAGGTGCAGCAGATCGCGCCCGTGCTCACGATCCAGGCCCCCGTCGGCGACCGGCCGATCGAGATCATGCAGGAGAACCACCGCACCGTCGGCCTCGCCGTCGGCCGTCCCGACCAGGCCGAGGAGAACCTCCAGGCCTACGAGGCGCGCCTGGCCGAGGCGAAGGAGCAGCTCGCCGGCGTCACCGGCAGCTTCGTGTTCGTCAACGCCTCCGAGAACGCCGGCCAGATCCTCTTCCGCATGCACGGCACCCGCTCCCTCGCCGGGGCGGTGGCCGACGCCGCGGGCCTGACCAACGGCTTCACCGACCCCGGCGACGACGCCTGGGGCCTGGGCAGCTGGGACCTCGAGGCGATGGTCGCGAACCTCCCCGACGACGCCACCATCCTCAGCTGGACCGACCCGGCCGATGACCAGGTCGCCGCCTCCCTCACCGGCCAGAGCGCCTGGGAGTCGATCCCCGCCGTCGCCGAGGGCCGCCTGCACAACATCACCCAGATGTGGCCCTACGGCGGCCCCATCGCGATGATCCGCTGGCTCGACCTGCTCGTCGAGACGCTGGCATGACCCTCGCCCCGCAGCACGCCGCGACCCGGCCGGCGGGCGGGACCGGAGCCGCGACGGCGCCCGGCCCCGCCCGCCGCGCGCGGCGCTGGGGCGCCTACGGACTGCTGATGCTGGGGCTCGTCGCCGCCCTGGCCGTGCTGGGGGTGCTGAACATCGCCCAGGGCACCTCCGGCATGACCCCCGGGGAGGTGATCAGCGCCCTCCTCGGACGCGGCGACGAGCAGACGCGGGCCCTCGTGCTCACCACCCGGGTGCCGCGGCTGCTGGCCGGGGCCGCGCTCGGCGCCGCCCTGGGCCTGTCCGGCGCGGCGCTGCAGACCCTCACCCGCAATCCGCTGGCCTCCCCGGACACCCTCGCCGTCAACGCGGGCGCCTTCTTCGCGCTCACCCTCGCCGCGGTGCTCGGGATCGGCATCGGCGGGATCACCGGATCCCTGCTCGCCTTCGCCGGAGGGCTCGCCGCGGCCGGGGCCACCATGCTCCTGACCCGCGGCGGATCCGATCCGGTGCGCCTCGTGCTGGGCGGCAGCGTGCTGGCCATGGCCATCGGGTCGCTCACCTCGATGCTGATCCTGCTGAACACCGAGTCCACCGAAGGGCTGTACAGCTGGGGCTCGGGCTCCCTCGCGCAGATCAGCTCGGCCCCGCTGCTGCAGGCCTCGCCGCTGCTGGTGATCGGGGCCGCGGGCCTGTTCGCCCTGTCGCGGCGGCTGGACGTCCTGGCCCTGGGCGAGGACACCGCCCGCTCGCTCGGCGTGCCGGTGGCGCGGGTTCGCGTGCTCACCGTGTGCTGCGCGGTGGCCCTCGCGGCGGGCGCCGTGTCCGTGGTGGGGCCGCTCGGCTTCGTCGGCCTCGCCGCCCCCGCGGTGGTGCGGCTGCTGGGCGTGAAGGTCCAGGCCCTGCGCCGCAGCGCCGCCCTCATGGCCGCGGCCGCCCTGGCCGGGGCCGTCGTCTCCCTCGGCGCGGACGTCGCCCTGCGCTCGGTGCTCGGCGCGCTCGGCGCGCTCGACGTCCCCACCGGCGTCGCGACCAGCCTGCTGGGTGCCGCGGTGATGATCGTGATCGCCTTCCTCCTGGGCGACCGCCGGGGCGCGGGCCATGGCCGGGCCTCGACCCTCTCCTCCGCCGCCGGCCTGCGCGCCCGGCTCGCCTGGTGGCGCCACCCCTACACGATCGTCGCGGCGCTCGCCCTGCTGATGGGGGCGCTGGTCGCCGGGCTGCTGCTGGGGGATGCGACGGTGCTCCTGGGCGACGTGGCCAACTGGCTGCGCGGCGCCGCGAGCGTCCGTCTGGAGATCGTGCTGTCCACCCGATGGCCGCGGGTGGCGGTGGCGGCGGTCGCCGGCGCCTCCCTCGCCCTGTCCGGGGCGCTGGTCCAGGCGGTCACCCGCAACCCGCTCGCGGACCCCGGCCTGCTCGGCGTCAGCGCGGGAGCCGGCACCGGGGCGATCGTCTCCCTGCTCGTGCTGCCGGGCGTCGGGTTCTCCGGCATCATCGCCGGCGCGCTGATCGGCGGGGGGATCGCCGCGGCCCTCACCCTGGGCCTGGGGCTGACCGGCGGGCGGGACGACACCACCCGCCTGGTCCTGGTCGGGCTCGGGGTCGGCACCGCCGCCCTGGCCCTCACCACCATGATCGTGGCCGGCACCGACCCCTACAACCAGGCGAAGGCCCTGACCTGGCTGGCCGGCTCCACCTACGGCGCGACGCCGGTCCACGCCCTCGTCGGCGCGGCCGTGCTGGTGGCGGCGTTCGCGCTCGCCCAGCACCTGGCGCGCAGCCTCGACCTCGCCCAGCTCGACGAGACCACCCCGGTGGTGCTCGGGGTGCGGATGGGCGGCCTGCGCTGGACGATCCTGGGGGTCTCGGTGATCCTTGCCGCCTCCGCCACCGCGATCGTCGGGGTGATCGCCTTCGTGGGCCTCGTCGCCCCGCACGCCGCCCGGATGCTCACCGGCCCCCGGCACCGGTTCCTGCTGCTGCTCACCGTCCTGCTCGGCGCGACGCTGGTGGTGGTCGCCGATGTGCTGGGCCGCTCCCTCATCGCACCCGGGCAGCTGCCCGCCGGGACGACGACCGCCGTCCTCGGGGCGCCGTACTTCCTGTACCTGCTCGCCCGCACCGGTCGTCTCCGCCGCGGCTGACGGCACCCGCCGCCGGGCTCGCGGTCATCGACCCGGCGGAGCTGCTGAGCCGCTGAGCCGCGGATCCGCCGGTCAGCGGCGCCCGCGCCGCAGGTCCCCGGGCTCCGGGTCATGGCCCGGCTCCAGCAGCACGCCGCCGGTGCCCTCCGCCGCGAGCTCGTCCTCCGGGTTGTACAGGGCGCAGGCCTTCAGACTCAGGCACCCGCAGCCGATGCACCCGTCCAGCCGGTCCCGCAGCCGTTCGAGACGGTCGATCTGCTCATCCAGCCGCGGCCGCCACGCTCGGCTGAGCCGGTGCCAGTCCCGCTTCGTCGGGGTGCGGCCCTCGGGGAGGGAGGCGAGCGCCTCCCCGATCTCCTCGAGGCTGAGCCCGACGTTCTGGGCCGCGCGGATGAAGGCGACCCGGCGCAGGGTGGCCTGCTCGTAGCGGCGCTGGTTTCCGCTGGTGCGGTGGGAGCCGATGAGGCCGCGCTCCTCGTAGTAGCGCAGCGCCGAGGTCGCCACGCCCGCGCGCTCGGCGAGCTGGCCGATGGTCAGGTCGTGCACGGTGGTCATCGCGGGTCCTCCCCCGGGTCGTCCCGCGCCGCCCGCCCGCCGTGGTGCGGGCGTGACGTCATGCGGTCTTGACTTCATGCGAGCTTGAGGTTCCAGGGTAGAGGGCATGACATCTCCCCAGATCCTCGGCGCGCCGCCGGTCACCCGCGAGCGCATCACGGCCCTCATGTCCCGCCTCACCGGCGACGAGAAGCACACCGTCGCCGCGACCTCCACCCTCGACGTCCTCCAGGTGCTCTACGGGAGGATCCTGCGCATCTCCCCCGCCGCCGTCGAGGATCCCGACCGCGACCGCTTCTACCTCAGCAAGGGCCATGGACCGATGGCCTTCTTCGCCGTCCTCGCCGCCCACGGCTTCTTCCCCGAGGAGCTGCTGGACACCTTCACCGACTTCGACTCGCCGCTGGGCCTGCACCCCGACCGCCTGCTCGTCGCCGGTGTCGAGATCTCCAGCGGCTCCCTGGGCCACGGGCTGCCCCTCGCCGTCGGCGCGGCGCACGCCCTGCGCATCCGCCGGAGCCCCGCGCGGGTGATCGTGCTGGTGGGCGACGCGGAGCTCGACGAGGGCTCGTGCACGGAGGCGATCGAGTACGCCGGCGGCATCGGCCTGGACGCCCTCACCCTCGTGGTGGTGGACAACGCCTCGTCCTCCTACGCCGTGCGGGGGCGCATCGAGCAGCGCCTGCGCGCGCACGGATGGGACGCCCTGCGCGTCGACGGCCGCGACCACGCCCGGCTCGAGGAGGCGCTGTCGCGCCGCGTCCCCGGCAGGCCGAACGCCGTCATCGCCCAGGTCGAGGACAAGGCGGAGGCCGCCCGATGAGCACCACCGCCACCGCCCCCGCCGCCCTCTCCCCGCGGGCCCGCTTCGGCCGCACCGCCACCGACCTGCTCGCGGAGCGGGAGGACCTCGCCGTGGTGATCGCCGAGATCTCCGCCCAGCACCTCGAGGACGCCGCCCGGGCGCACCCCGAGCGGGTCATCAACGTCGGGATCCGCGAGCAGCTGCTG
This sequence comes from Brachybacterium phenoliresistens, assembly GCF_039530785.1. Lineage (NCBI taxonomy): Bacteria > Bacillati > Actinomycetota > Actinomycetes > Micrococcales > Dermabacteraceae > Brachybacterium > Brachybacterium phenoliresistens. The sequence continues at coordinate 90,744 of NZ_BAAAOW010000002.1, read as the reverse complement.
GTGGGCACCGGCGCCGGGCTCGCCCTGAACGGCATCCGGCCCCTCATCCACACCTTCGCCCCGTTCCTCGTCGAGCGGGCCTTCGAGCAGATCACCCTCGATCTCGCCCACCAGGGCGTCGGCGGGGTGCTGGTCGGCTCCGGCGGGTCCTTCGACATGTCCGGCGAGGGACGCACGCACCAGGGCCCGGCCGATGTCGCGCTCGCCGCGACGGTGCCCGGCATGGTGATCCACGCCCCCGCGACCTCCGACGAGGTCGAGGCGACCCTCCGCGCCGCCGCGGCCGACACCGGCCTGCACTACGTGCGCGTCTCCGACCGGGCGCAGCGCACGCAGATCCCGGCCGACGGCGCGATGCACGTCCTGCGCACGGGCAGCGCCGAGCGGGGCAGCGCCCGGCGGCCGCCGCTCACGCTGATCGCCCTGGGCACGGTGCGCGACGCGGCCCTCGAGGCAGCCCGCGCGCTGGATGCGACCCTGCTGTCCTCGACCACGGCGCTGCCGCTGGACGGCGCCGCCCTGCGCGCGCACGCCGGGGCCGAGGTCGTCGTCATCGAGCCATGGCTCGCGGGAACCTCCCTGGCCGCGGTCGCCGCCGAGCTCGACGATGCGCCGCGCCGCTTCCTGGGCATCGGCACCTCCCGCACGGAGCTGCGCCGCTACGGGACGCCCGCCCAGCACGAGGTCGCGCACGGCCTCGATGCCGCAGGGCTGGTGCGGCGCATCCGGGAATGGTCTCGCCCGACCGATTCCCCGCACCGCTGACGCGCGCGGCGAGCGCACGCTCCCCCTCCCCCTGCAGAGTTCTCCACATTCTCGGAGGAAAGGCACGAAACGCTCGACCTGCAGCCGTGCCCGCGATAGAATGGAGCACATCAGGGGAGGCGGTCACAGATTCCGTGCAGCATCGACGATGCATCGATGCCGCGCATATCTGCACGGAGTTTCTGACGTTTTCGCCTCCCTCGTTCTTCAGCATTGTTCTGGGCCGCTGCTCCCGACGCAGGGTCCGCGATCCGCAGGAGGTGACCGTGCCGTCGCCAGCAGTCCCCGACCCCGAGGGCGGCACCGCTCCTGCCCAGCAGGCACTCCCTCTGGGCGGGGCGGTCCCGGCGGATCCCGTCTCCCCGCGCGTCCTCGCGCTCCAGCAGAGGACGGCCCGGCGCGCCCAGGAGCACGCGGATCTCCAGCGGGACCTCCTGCGCTTCCACATCGCGCCTTCCGGGCGGCCCGCGCGGGAGGTCCGGGACGAACAGGCCGCCGCGGATCTCGCCTGCGCCGCGGCGCTGCGCTGCGACGTCCGCCGAGCCCGGGCGCTCATCGCGGGGGCGGTGACCGCCACGCAGCTGCCCGGGGTGTTCGCGCTGCTCGACGCGGCCGCCATCCCGGCGCCCTGGTTCGACCGGGTCCTTCGGCACGCCGCGTCGCTGGATCCGCGCCGGCTCGGCGAGCTCGACCGGGCCCTCGCCGCCCTGCCCCTGCGGGACATGTCCTACGGCGCCTTCCGGCGCCGGCTGCGGCTGCTGGTCACCCGGCTGACGGAGGAGGATCGCCCCCGGTCCTCGCGCCGCACGGGCCGCGTCGCCTGGCGCGAGCCGGATCTCGTCGACGGCACCATGACGCTCGAGGTCACCGGCCCGCTGGACCGCATGACGGAGTTCGGCGCACGGATCAACGCCGCGGCCCGGGCCGTGCAGGACCAGCAGCGCCGCGCCCTGCGCGACGGCGAGGCGCAGATCCCCTTCGACGTGGAGGACGAGGTCCAGGAGACGGGCATACCCCTCAGCCTGGGCGAGCTGCGCTACGAGATCCTCACCCGCTCCGTCCTGGACACCGGCACCGCTCCCGTCCCGGCGACGGAATGCCGGATCAACCTCACCGTCCCTGCTCTGACGCTCATGGGCCGGTCGAACGAGCCTGGCCTCCTCGACGGGGACACCCCGATCCCGGCGACCATGGCCCGGGGGCTCGCGGCACGCAGCACCGACTGGCACCGTGTGCTGGTGGACCCGGCGACCGGCGCCTACCTCCCCGGGGCATCGCAGCGCTACCGGCCCACCCCGGAGATGATCGAGCAGGTGCGGATGACCACGCCCGTCTGCGCCGCCCCGGGGTGCCTGCGTCCGTCGCGGGGACGCAGCGAGGTCGACCATATCGAAGAATTCGATCACGACGATCCCAGGCGCGGCGGGCCCACGGATCCCGAGAATCTCCATTCCCTGTGCGTCGCCCATCATCGGATCAAGACCGACGAGCACATCGATCCCGTGAGAATCTCCGAGAACACCACCCGATGGCGGCTCGGCCGTGATCTCACCGTCGACATCCTCGACAACACCGACCTCGTGACGCCGACGCTCCTTCCCGAATATCGCGACCTCATCGCGACGTTCATCCGACGCCCCGCAGCGCCCCGCCCCGCCCGGCTCGGGAACCCGGCGGAAGAGCCCGAGGGCGATCCCCCGCCCTACTGAGCCGACGCGCAGGACCGGCACCACCCCGCGCGCTGCGTCGCCGAGGCCGCGTCGCCGTGACCGAATCGTGACCCGGCGTCCCGGGCGCTGACCGCACTGTGAGAAGACCCTGCCGTGCGCCGCAGGCTCGGGGTATGCCCAGCCCGAGCACGAGCTCCCTCCCCGGGACGCCGACGCACTGCCCCTACTGCGCCCTGCAGTGCGCGCAGACCCTCACGCCGCGCGACGCGGAGGCCGGTGCCGCCTCCGCGCGAGCAGGGCAGGGCGAGCAGCCGCCGCTCGTGGTCGAGGGGCGCGACTTCCCCACCAACCGGGGAGGCCTGTGCCGCAAGGGATGGACATCGGCCGAGGTCCTCACCGCCCCGGACCGTCTGCTCATGCCGCAGCTGCGCACCCCGGACGGCGGCTTCCGCGAGGCCGGCTGGGACGAGGCGCTCGACCTCGTCGCCGCCGGGATCCGCACCGCGCAGCAGCGGGACGGCGCCGATGCCGTGGCCGTCTTCGGCGGCGGCGGCCTCACCAACGAGAAGGCGTATGCGCTGGGCAAGTTTACGCGCGTGGTCCTCGGCTCGCGCCTGATCGACTACAACGGCCGCTTCTGCATGTCCGCCGCGGCGACCGCCTCGAACCGCTCCCTGGGCCTGGACCGGGGGCTCGGATTCCCGCTGGCGGACCTCGGCGGCGCCGACGCCGTGCTGCTGCTGGGCTCGAACGTCGCCGCCACCATGCCGCCGTTCGTGCAGCATCTCGAGGGCGTGCGCTCCCGTGGCGGGCTGATGGTGCTGGATCCCCGGGAGTCCGCGACGGCGAAGCTCACCGTCGACGGCGCCGGACTCCATCTCTCCCCCGTCCCCGGGACCGACCTCGTGGTCCTGCTGGCCCTGATCCACGTCGTCCTCGCCGAGGGCCTGCTGGACGCCGACTACGTGGCCGAGCGCACCACGGGCCTGCCCGAGCTGCGCACCGCGACCGCGGCCTGGTGGCCCGAGCGGGCCGAGGCGGTCTGCGGGATCGGCGCCGAACGGATCCGCGAGACCGCCCGGCGGCTCGCGCAGGCCTCCCCCTCCCGCGGCGGCCGCGGCGCCTACATCCTCACCGGCCGCGGCGTGGAGCAGTCCACCCAGGGCACCGCCACCGTCACCGCCGCGATCGACCTGGCGCTGCTGCTGGGGCTCATCGGCCGCGAGGGCTCCGGCTACGGGCCGATCACCGGCCAGGGCAACGGCCAGGGCGGTCGCGAGCACGGCCTCAAGGCCGACCAGCTCCCCGGCTACCGGCTGATCTCCGACCCGGCCGCCCGCGCCCATGTCGCCGGCGTGTGGGGCGTGGACCCCGACTCCCTGCCGGGCCCGGGCGTTCCCGCCGTGCAGCTGCTGGACATGCTGGGCCGGCCCGGCGGCCCCTCGACCCTGCTAGTCGCCGGCGCGAACGTGGTGGTCTCCGCCCCGAACGCCGGCGCCGTCCGCGAACGCCTGGCGTCGCTGGACCTGCTGGTCGTGCTGGACACCGTGCCCTCGGAGACGGCCCTGTGCGCCGACGTGATCCTCCCCGTCGTCCAATGGGCGGAGGAGGAGGGCACCATGACCAACCTCGAGGGCCGCGTGATCCGGCGCCGGCAGGCCCGGCCCGCCCCCGGGCAGGCCCGCAGCGAGCTGTGGATCCTCCGCGAGCTCGCCGCCCGCCTCGGCGACGCCTCCGGCTTCCCCACCGATCCCGCGGCCGTCTTCGACGAGCTGGCCCGCGCCTCCGCCGGCGGCCGCGCCGACTACTCCGGCATCAGCCATGCGCGCCTGGACGCCGAGGGGTCGATCCAGTGGCCCTGCCCCGGCCCGGAGCATCCCGGCACGCCGCGGGTGTTCCTCGACGGCTTCCCTACGCCCGACGGCCGCGCCCGGCTGATCCCCGTGGAGCATCGGGCGCCCGATGACGACGTGCGCGAGCAGGCCCCGCTGCACCTGATCACCGGGCGGCTGCTGGAGCAGTACCAGTCCGGCGCCCAGACCCGCCGCGTCCCCTCGCTGCTCGCGGCCCGCCCCGGCTCCTTCGTGGAGATGCACCCGCTGCTGGCGGACCGCCTCGGCGTCGAGGACGGCGAGGTGGTGCTGCTGCGCACCCGCCGCGGAGAGACCCGCGCCCCCGCCCGGATCAGCGAGGACATCCGCCCCGACACCGTGTTCATGCCCTTCCACTACGCCGGCGAGGGCAGCGCGAACCTCCTGACCAATGACGCCACGGACCCGCTCTCCGGCATGCCCGAGTTCAAGATGACGGCGGTCGAGGTGCTGCCCGTCCGTTCCCTCGAGAGGAGCCCCGCATGAGGATCGTCGTGATCGGCCACGGCATGGTCGGTTCCCGCTTCGCCGCGGATCTGGCCCGGGAGGACCCCTCCGCCGAGATCACCGTGCTCGGCCACGAGGACCACGACCCGTACAACCGGGTGCAGCTGTCCTCGGTGGTCGCCGGCAAGGCCGATGCCTCCTCCCTCGCCCTCGAGCAGGCCGACTCCCCGCAGGTGCGGGTGCTGCGCGGCGTGCGCGCCGTGGCCATCGACCGGGAGCGGCGCGAGGTGGCCGACGCCCGCGGGGACCGGCACCCCTACGACCGGCTGGTGCTCGCCACCGGCTCGGCCGCGCGGATCCCCGACATCCCCGGCGTGCGCATCGACCCCGATCCCGCGTACGACGGGCTGATCTCCGGGGTGAGCCCGCTGAAGGACCTGGACGACGCCCGCCGCATCATCGAAGCCGCCGGGCCCGGGCGCCGCGCCGTCGTCCTCGGAGCGGGCGTGCTGGGGCTTGAGGTGGCGACCGGGCTGGCGGCCCGCGGCATGCGCGTCACCCTGGTCCATCATCGCGAACGGCTCATGGAGCGCCAGCTGGACCCCGACGCCTCCGACATCACCCGCGGCGCCCTGGAGCGGCTGGGCATCGTCGTGGCGACCGGGGTGGACGCCACGGGCATCACGGCCCGCGACAGCCGCCTGACCGGGGTGAGGCTGTCCGACGGCAGCATGCATCCGGCGGAGCTGTTGGTCCTGTGCACCGGGACGGTCCCCGCCGTCGCCCTCGCCGCCGCGGCCGGCCTGGACTGCGAGCACGGGATCGTCGTCGGCGAGGACCAGGCCACCCCGAAGGATCCCGCGATCTTCGCGATCGGCGACTGCGCCCAGCCGCCGGAGGGCGCCAGCGGCCTCGTCGCCCAGGGCTGGGACCAGGCCCGCCGGCTCGTCCAGGCCTGGTCGCTGGCGCTCGCGACCGGCGCCGCCCCCGTGCCCGCCGGGCCCCGGGGCGGGGACCTGGTGCGGGTCAAGGCGGTGGGCCTCGCGCTGGTGACGATGGGCCGCATCGACCGCGCCGGGCCCTCGGGCCATGCCCCGCGCTCGGTGCGCCTCAGCGATCCGGCCGGGGGCCGCTTCACCGAGGTCGTCGTCCAGGACGGGCGCCTGGTCGCCGCGACCGTGATCGGCGACGACGAGGCGGCCGCCTCCCTCAGCGCCGCCTTCACCCGGGCCACCCCGGTGCCGCGGGACCCGGTGCACCTGCTGGCCCGCCCCCTGGCCGTGCAGGGCGCGGCCGGGGCCGCCCGGCCCGTCACCGAGATGGACGACGAGGAGATCGTCTGCCAGTGCAACGGCGTCTCCAAGGGCACCATCTGCCAGGCCGTCCACGCCGGCAGCACGAACGCGGGCGCCGTCTCGAAGGCGACCCGCGCCGGCACCGGCTGCGGGACCTGCCGGCTCCAGATCGAGGAGCTGTGCACGGCCACGAAGGCCGCCGCGGCGGCCGGGGCGGCGCCCGACGGTCCCTCCCGCGAGGCCGCCCCCGTCCAGCCGCCGCCGGCGATGGCCGCGGCGCGGGCCGAGGCGGCCGTCCCGGAGCCCGAGCTCGTCTGATCGCCGGGGCCGACCCGCGCGGTGCGGCCTCGGCGCCGCGGATCAGCCCTTCTGGGAGCGCTCGGAGATCTGCAGGTCCAGCGGGAAGTCCACGGGGCTGCCCGGGAAGAGCAGGCGCCCCGCGGCGGCCGCCGCCTCACGGATCGCCTCCGCCGCGGCCTCGGCCTGCTCCCGCGGCGCGTGGACGATGACCTCGTCGTGCAGGAAGAACGCCAGGTGGGCGCGGCCACCCAGGGCCGGGCCGGAGCCTGCCGCGACCGGCTCCACCGCCTCCAGGCGCGCCAGGCGCAGCCGCAGGTCCGCGAGCCAGGCCAGCGCCCACTCCGCCGCGGTGCCCTGGACGACGAAGTTCCGGGTGAACCGGCCCCGGTCACGGGCCGCGCGGCGGGCGCGCTCCCCGTCGCGCGGATCGGCATCGGCCTGATGCGCCCGCTGCTGGGAGGCGATCCAGGCGGGATCCGGCTCCGGGGAGGAGCGCCCCAGCCAGGTCGAGACGCCGCCGCCCCGCTCCCCCGTCCGCGCCGCCTCGTCGACCAGCCCCATCGCGTCGGGGAAGGTCGAGCGCAGCCGCGGCACGATCCGGCCGCTGTCCCCCGTGGTCCCGCCGTAGAGGGCGCCCAGCACCCCGACCTTCGCCTCCTGCCGGGTGGCGACGACGCCGCTGGCGACGATCCCGGCGTACAGGTCGGTGCCGGCGGCCGCGGCGGCCATCGCCCTGTCCCCGGCCATCGCGGCCAGGACGCGCGGCTCCAGCTGGGCGACGTCGGCGTTGACGAGCACCCAGCCGGGATCGGCGCGCAGCGCCGGACGCAGCTGCCGCGGGATCTGGAGGGCGCCGCCGCCGTTGCTGGCCCATCGGCCCGTGACCACCCCGCCGGGGATGTAGAGCGGCCGGTACCGGCCCTCGTGGACCCATTCGTCGATCCAGGTCCAGCCGTTGGCGGTGAGCAGGCGCGAGAGCTTCTTGTAGCGCAGCAGCGGCTCGATCGCCGGATGCTCGTGCGCGGTCAGCTCCCACTGGGAGGTGGACTCCACGTCGATGCCGGCCCGGTGCAGGGCGCGCAGCAGCTTCGGGGGCGAGTCGAGGCTGACCAGGGGGTCGCCGAGGGCGGCACGCACCTCCGCGGCGGCCTCCGCCATCCGCGCCGGGGTCTGCCCCGGGGAGGGGCGCGGGCCCAGCGCCTCGCGCAGGATCCGGTCGTGCTCGTCCACGTCCCAGGGGATGCCGGCGGCATGCAGCTCGGCGGCGACCAGCGCCCCGGCCGATTCCGCGGCCGCCAGCAGCCGCAGCCGTCCCGGATCGGCGGAGCCGTCGATCGCGGAGCGCTGGCGGCCGAGCTCGGCGAGCGCCGCCTCGAGGTCATGGGGCACCGACCCCTGGGTGGCGGCGGTGCGGTCCAGGTCGAACAGGGTCGCCTCGCCCGAGCGGGCCTCGGCCGGGACCGGCGGTCCCGTCTCCCAGGCGCGCGCCGCGCGGATCGGGCCGTGATCGGCCACCAGCAGGGAGTGCTGGAGGATCGTGTGGACCAGCCGCAGGTCGTGGCAGCGGCCGGCGCGCACGCCGCGGCGCAGCACCGCGTCGTACCAGGCCGGGGTGTCGCTCCACACCCAGCGCGGCCCGCCGCGGGCCTCGCGGTCGGCGATCAGCTGCGGCAGCTGCTCGAGGTCCACGACGACGCGCGAGAGCTCCCCGCCCTGCGCATCGAGATCCACCACCGCCGTGCGGCCGTCGGCGCCGCGACCCACCACGCTCCAGGCAGGCGGCATCGCCGCTGGTCGGGGCGGGCTGGACGCGGTCATGGGTCAACGCTACTGCCCCGGGACCGGCACCTCTGCCCGGCCGCGGCGCCCCCGTGCTCTCCCGGCACGGTCCGCGGACGGCCGATGTCCTCGAAAGCGCTACGGTGGCGGGCATGGATGCGCCCCGACCCGAGCTGCTGGTGAAGATCTGCGGGCTGCGCGATGCCGCCATGGCGCGGCACGCGGTGGCCTGCGGGGCCGATGCGATCGGCGTGGTGATGGCTCCGAGGAGCCCCCGCCACGTCACCCGGGAGCAGGCGACGGAGATCGCCCGCGCGGCCCACGAGGCCTCGGCGTCCGTCGACGTGGTGCTCGTCGTCGCGACCATGCCGGCCCGCGAGGCCGCCGCGGAGGCCCGCGCCATCGGGGCCGACGTCCTCCAGCTGCACGGCTCCTACACCGCGGAGGACTTCGCCGCCGCCCGGGAGGTGCTGCCCCGGCTGTGGCGGGCGACGTCCCTGGCCCGGAACCCGGAGCTGCGCCCCGGCGAGGTCGGCGAGGAGCGCCTGCTGGTCGACGGCGCGGACCCGGGATCCGGGCGCACCTGGCAGCTCGATCCGGCCGATGCGCGGCGCCTGGGCACGGACTGGATCCTCGCTGGCGGCCTGGACCCCGACAACGTCGCCCGCGCGGTCGCGCAGGGGCAGTTCGGCGGCGTGGACGTCTCCAGCGGCGTCGAGTCCGCCCCCGGGGTGAAGGACCCCGACCGCATCGCCCGGTTCCTCGCCGCCGCCCGCTGCGCCGGGGCCTGAGCGCGGACCGCCGCAGCCGGCGAGAGACAGGTCTCCTCCCCTGCGGCGCGCGGCGTCGACCGTCCCCGCCCTGACCGAGGATGGTTCCTCCGCCGCCGAGCATGAGGAGCACGATGACCAGGGCCAGAGGACGCAGCACCCGCCGGAACGCCTCTCCCCGCCGGGCCGGCGGCATCGGCGTCGGGGCGCTCGCGCTCCTCCTGCTGGTGGCGTGGGTGATGATCGGCCCGGATCCCGAGGCGGAGCTGCCGCTGGGTCCCTCCGCCCCGACGCGGACGGAGTCGGCGGCCCCCGCCTCCCCAGGCGCGACCGATCCGTCGACCGCCGCCGGCCAGCTGGCAGCGCTCGAGGTCAAGGGCCGCGCCCCGAAGACCGGCTACGACCGGGACCTGTTCGGCTGGCGGGACGACACCGACCACAACGGCTGCGACACCCGCAACGACGTGCTGCGCCGCGACCTCACGGACGTCGAGCTCAAGCCCGGCACCGACGGCTGCGTGGTGCTCGCCGGGACGCTCGAGGACTCCGCGTACAGCGGGCAGGACGTCGCCTTCGACCGCGAGAAGGACAACTCCCTGGACATCGACCATGTCGTGGCGCTCTCCGACGCCTGGCAGAGCGGCGCCTCCGGCTGGGACGAGGACACCCTGCGCGCCTTCGCCAACGATCCCCGCAACCTGCTGGCCGTGGAGGACTCCCTGAACCGGTCCAAGGGCGACGGCGACGCCGCGACCTGGCTGCCGCCGGACTCGTCCCAGCGCTGCGACTACGTGGCCCGGCAGGTCGCGGTGAAGAGCGACTACGGCCTGTGGGTCAAGCCCGCCGAGAAGGACGCGATGCAGCGCGTCCTGGCCACCTGCGAAGGATTCCCGGCGTTCACCGACGATGCGGCCTGGCCCGCACCCCGGCCCGCGACGACCTGACCTGCGTCGGCCGCGGGGCGCCTCACAGGTCGAAGGGGTGCGGCACCCGGGTCAGCGGCGCCAGCCCCCGCCGGCCGGCCTCGGAGAGCAGACGGTCCCCCTGCCCGTCGAACGGCGCCGCCCGCCGGCGCAGACGGCGCTCGCTCCATGCCGCGGCGGCGAGCGCGGCCTCCGCGGACTCCTGGTCGAGCAGACCGGCGGCACGCGCATCGGCGAAGTCGTCGAGGTCCTCGACCCCGACCACCCCGGACCGCAGCAGGAAGGGGTCCAGCTCCCAGTCCTGGAAGCGCAGGACATCGCCCTCCCGCCGCGTCCACGAGCAGACGTCGACGGCGATGTGCAGGTCGCGCTGCGGCACGCGCCAGCTGGCGAGCCAGTGCTGCTCGAGCGGCGGGACGAGGACCAGGGAGTCGAGACCCGGGGAGTCGCCGCCCTCCACCTCCACCTGCTGATCGGTGGTGCCGTCGCTCGCGCGGAACGCGGAGCCCGCCGGGGTGAACAGCCACATCCCGTGCGCGTCCTCCGCGACGAGGTACGCCTGCCAGCAGCCGCGCGAGCCGCCGAGCTTCTCCTTGCACAGGGTCAGCACCCGGGGCGCAGGGTCATCGGCCGGCGGAATGTCGGGCATGGGGGCTCCTCGTCGTCGCGGATCATCCTCGTCGCGGCAGACGGCGGGGCCTGCCCTCGTCCATCCTGCGCGTTCCGGCTTCCCACCGCCAGGGACCGCCGCGCTAGGGTGGACGACGACAGCGCCTAGGGTTCCGGGGTCGTCCCGTCTGGTCCGAGCGGCGCCACGGCCCGTCTCCGTGGGCGGGCCGTCATCTGAACGGACAAAAGCCTGGAGGAACCCGATCGCCGCGCCCCGCGACGGTCCGGAGGTTCCTCATGTCTGCTCTCGCGTTCGTCCTCGTCCTCACCGCCGCGCTCTCGCACGCGACCTGGAACGTCCTCGCCCACGGGGCGAGCCGGTCCGGGACGCCGTTCCTGTGGTGGGGCGCCCTGGCCAGCACCGTCCTCTGGGCAGGGGCCATCCCCGCGACCGGCGGCCTGGGCACCGGGACCCTCGGAGCCTTCGCCCTGGGCGTGCTCGTCTCCGGGGCGCTGCACGTGGCGTACATGGTGGTGCTCCAGCACGGATACCGGGTCGGGAACCTCTCGACGGTGTACGCGACCGCTCGCGGCAGCGGGCCGTTCCTGTCGGTGATCGCCTCGATGATCCTGTTCGCCGAACGACCCTCCCCGATCGCTCTGCTCGGGGTCGCCGTCGTGATCGCCGGGATCGTCGGCATCGGCCTCATCGACCGGCCCGGCGGGCCGGGGGCGGGCCTGCCGGCGAGCTCGCAGCGCCGACGGGTCGACCCCGGGGTGGCGTTCGGGTTGCTCACCGGCGTCGCCATCGCGACCTACACGATCTGGGACGCGCACAGCGTGCGGGCCTTCGGCCTCTCCCCCGTCGCGTTCATGGTCGGGACGACCGCGGTGCAGGTCCCCGCCTACGCCCTGGCCCTTCGCGGCCGATGGTCCGAGACCCTCGCCCTGGGCCGCGCCCAGTGGCCGCGCATCCTCGCCTTCGGGGTGCTCTCCCCGCTGTCGTACATCCTCGTGCTGGAGGCGGTGCAGATCGCGCCGGTCGCGCTGGTCGCCCCGCTGCGCGAGGTCAGCGTGGTGCTGGTGAGCCTGTTCGGGGCGCTCGTCCTGCACGAGGGCAGACCGCGCCGGCGGATCGCCGCAGCAGCGGTGGTGCTGGTCGGCATCGTGCTGCTGGCCGCCTGAGCCGGTCGGGGCATGCGCCGGTGAGGAGCGCTCGGCGACCGAATCGTCCTCGACATCGGCCGTCCGGCCCGGGACCCTCGATCCATGTCGATCCTCGTCACCATCACCGGGCCCATCGCCGCCGGCAAGAGCACCGTCGCCGCGCACCTCGCCGCGCTGCTGTCCGCGCAGGGCAGGACCGCGGTGATCGCCGATGTCGACGACGTCGCGGAGATGGTCGCCGAGCCCGGCGCAGGCGCCACGGGCCTGTGGCCGGCCGCGCATGCTGCGCACGGGGCGATGGTCGCGCAGTGGCTGCGCTCGGAGGTCGACGTGGTGATCGCCATCGGCCCGTTCCACACGGAGCAGGAGCAGCACGCCCTGCATCGCGGCGTTCCCGCGGGGACATCGGTGCTGCGCGTGCTACTCGACGCCGACGTCGCCACCACCTGGGAGCGCGCCACGGCCGATGAGACGCGGGGGCTCTCGCGGGAGCACGGCTTCCATCACCATGCCCACGCCCTGTTCCGCGAGCGCCTCGCGGGGATCCCCGCCGACCTGGTCCTGGACTCGACGCGCATCAGCGTCGAGGAGGCCGCGCGCACGATCCGCTCCCGGATGCCCGAGGCACCCTGATCCCCTTGCTGCGGGGCCGTTGCAGGACTGTGACCAGGCGTGACCGAACGGTGACCGCCCCGAGGCTTCTTTCGGGGGACGGCACCGGAGAAAAGCCTCAAAATGTCGATACGACACGAAACAGGCCGCAGGGCGAGGGTGCCCGCGGATGACGTGCGTCCACGACATCAGGGGGAAGAACTATGGCGCGCCATCTTCGCGTGAACGGCAGGACGACGAAGGTCGGCCTCATCTCGGGGGCCGCCTGCTGCGGGTGCGGCGGGCTCGCCGTCGTGCTGCTGTCCGTCCTCGGAGTGCTCGGATCGATCGTCGCGCCGGCGCCGGTGGACCTGGACACCCCCGAGCCCTCCGCGGCGGTCGCCACGGCCGATGCCTCCACGCCCACGGAGGACGCGACGCCCGAGGTCACGCCGTCCCCGTCGCCGACGCCCGACACCTCCACCTCCCTCGGCGTCCTGACGACCCTCACCGTCCAGGCCCGCGGGGACGCGTCCGGCTACGACCGCGACCTGTTCGGCTGGCGGGAGGACACGGACCGCAACGGATGCGACACCCGCAACGACATCCTCCGGCGCGACCTGAGCGACATCGTCCTGAAGCGGGGCACCCAGGGCTGCGTCGTGCTCACCGGCACGCTGAGCCCCTCGCCCTACAGCGGCGAGGAGATCGGCTTCGACCGCGAGGCCGGGAGCACCGTGGACATCGACCATGTCGTCTCGCTCTCCGATGCCTGGCAGACGGGCGCCTCCGGCTGGGACGAGGCGACCCGCCACGCGTTCGCGAACGATCCGGTGAACCTCCTGGCCGTCGAGAGCTCGCTGAACCAGCAGAAGGGCGACGGGGACGCCGCGACCTGGCTGCCGCCGAACACGGACTTCCGCTGCGAGTACGTCTCGCGGCAGGTGGCGGTGAAGGCCGCCTACGGGCTCTGGGTCAAGCCCGCCGAGAAGGAGGCCATCGAACGCGTGCTCTCCGACTGCACCGGGCAGGCCGCCTTCGCCGCCGATGTGATGTGGCCGGTGCTCGGGGCGGGCGACGGCGCCCGCGAGGAGCCCGAGCCGACGCCGGAGCCGACGAAGCCCCCCACGACCCGCGCCCCGGCGCCCGATCCCGAGCCGACGTCGAAGCCCACGGCGACGCCGAAGCCCGAGCGGAAGCCCGACCCGGAGCCGGAGCCCACGCGCGAGCCCGAACCCGAGCCCACGACGCCCGAGGAGCGCGAGGACGACGGCGGCAGCGCCTACTACAAGAACTGCACGGCCGCGAGGGAGGCCGGCGCCGCACCCCTGTATCGCGGCGATCCGGGCTATCGCCCCGCGCTGGACCGCGACGACGACGGCGTGGCCTGCGAGAACTGATCCGAGCCCGACCGCCCGGTCACCTCCTCGGCGCCACGGACCCCTTCACAGGCGGGGGATCTCCCCCATACTGGGGACATGAGCAGCTTCAGAAGACGCGTGCTGATCACGGGAGCGACCGGCGGGGTCGGCTCCCACCTCGCCCAGGCGCTGGAGGACGAGTACGACCTCGTCCTGCACGGCCGCCACCCCGAGAACGCGCCGCCGGGGCACGAGCTGAAGATCGCCGACCTCGACGACTACGACGAGGTCGCCGCGATGATGGACGGGATCGACACCGTCGTGCACATGGCCGGCGCCGCCTCCCCGGAATCCAGCTGGGAGCTGGTGCTGGAGGCGAACATCATCGGCCTGCGCAACGTGCTCGAGGCCGCCCGGCAGGCCGGGGTGCGACGGGTCGTGCTCGCCTCCTCCAACCACGCCATGGGGATGTACGACCGGAACGAGGAGTGGCCCGTCTACCCCCACCAGATCCCGCGCGGCGACTCGCTGTACGGCGTCTCGAAGATCTTCGGCGAGGCGCTGGGCCGCTTCTACCACGACGAGCACGGGCTGGACGTGATCGCCCTGCGCATCGGCTGGGTCACCGAGGACCCGCTCGAGGCCGAGGAGGACATCCTGCGCGCCATGTGGCTGAGCCCCGCCGACTGCACCCGGGTGGTGCGCCGCGCCATCGAGGCGGAGGTGCGATTCGGGCTGTACTACGCGATCTCCGACAACCCCAACCGCCGCTGGTCGATGACCAACACGATGCTCGAGCTGGGGTATCGGCCCCAGGATTCGTGGACCGCGCTGCCCGGAGCACAGGAGCAGGTCGTCGAGGGCGGCGAGGACGTCCGGCACGACTGGCCCCGCGGGTCCTGACCGGGCGTCGACCGGGCCCGCGCCGCGTCGCAGCGGGCCCCGGCATCCCGGTCAGCGGACGATGAGGCTGATGATCGCTCCGCTGAGGATGACCGCGATCCCGGAGATCAGATGGGCGGCCCCGAGGGTGGTGCCGATGATCGCGGCGACCCGTCGACGGTTCGGCAGGAGCAGACCGATCACGCCCAGCACCGTCGCGACGACGGCGACGACCCCGGACGGCAGCGGCAGGATCCACGCGACCTGCGCGATGGACAGGTCGAGCTCCTGCAGGATCAGCGGGAGCGCCTGAGACACGCCGGTGGTGGCGATGGAGACCAGGAGCAGGACGACGCCCGTGATCAGGGAGGCCGTTCCGACGGGGTTGGCCTGCGGCGCGACGGCGGGGGTGGTCGGTTCCACGATGGTCTCCTCGGATCGAGCTCCATGGATGGTCGCCCGCGGCGGCGGGACGGGACGTGCCGACCGGGCTCTCGGCCCCGGCACGGGTCCATCATGCCTTCCCGCTCGCGATGCCGGACCGCAGAGGCGATCCCGGACGGAAAAGACGGTGACCCGGAGCATCGCCCCATGCCACACTCGCGCCATGACCGCTCCTGCACACCGTTCCGCCATCCTGGCCCTGGCCGCCCGCCACGATCTGGACCTCGACCCGGAGGATCTGCGGGTCATCGAGGCAGGCCTCGACTTCCGCGTCGCCATCGGCCGCGCCGCGGACGGGCAGTGCTGGGTGCTGCGCATGCCGCGGCGCCCCGACGTCCTGGACCGCGCCGAGGTCGAAGGGCGCCTCCTGGAGCTGGTGGCCCCGCGGCTGTCGATCGCGGTCCCGGACTGGAGGATCCGCTCGGCGGAGCTCATCGCCTACCCGCTGCTGCCGGGTGAGCCCGGATTGACGCTGGCCGAGGACGGCACCCCGCAGTGGCACGTGGACGTCTCCTCGACCACCTATTCGGCGATGCTCGGCCAGGTCATCGCCGAGCTGCACGCGATCGACATCGAGGAGGCGCGGGCCACCGGCGTCGAGGTGCGCAGCCCGCAGGAGTCCCGCCAGCAGTGGCGGGACGACATCGCACGGGTCGCGGACGCCTTCGAGGTGTCCCCGGCCCTGCTGGAGCGGTGGCGGGCCTGGGTCGACGAGGACAGCTACTGGCCCGGGCACAGCGTCCTCACCCACGGCGAGATCTACCCCGCGCACACCCTGGTCGACGGCGAGCGCCTGACCGCCGTGCTCGACTGGACGACCGCCGGCGTCGGCGACCCCGCCCGGGACCTGACGTTCCAGCAGGCCGGCACGCCGCCGCAGGCGTTCGCGACGCTGCTCGAGCATTACGAGGCCGGAGGCGGCCGCACCTGGCCCCGGCTCGCCGAGCACTGCGCGGAGATGTTCGCGGCCAGCCCCATCGCCTACGGGGTGTTCGTCCTCGAGACCGGCGACGAGACGCATCGTGCCGCAGCGGAAGCGGGGCTCAACCCTCCTGCCCCGTGACGGTTAGGCAGATGCGCCTCCCCGGTGCGCGGCACGGAGGATCGCGACGACCTCGGCATCCTCGACCTGCGTGAAATCGACATAGTGCCGGCCGACGGCCATGAAGTCCCGGGGCTCGGCGCAGCAGATCGTCGCGTCCGCCTCGTCGAAGGATGCGGCGGTGCCCGGCGGAGCGACGGGCACCGCCAGCACGATGCGCGCGGCGCCGCGCTCCCGCGCGATCCTGCAGGCGGCCCGGGCGGTGGCGCCCGTCGCGAATCCGTCGTCGACGACGATCGCCGTCCGGCCGACGAGGTCGATGCCCGCGCGCCCCTCCCGGAACCGGGCCGTCCGCCGCGAGACCTCGGCGCGTTCCCGCTCCGCGCATCGGGCCACCTCGTCCGGCGGCACCCCGGCGGAGGCGATCACGTCCTCGTTGAGGACCATCGCCCCGCCCTCCCCGACGGCCCCCATCGCGAGCTCGGGATATCCGGGAACGCCCAGCTTGCGCACGACGAGCACATCCAGCGGAGCCCCGAGGATGCGGGTGGCCTCCTCCGCCACAGGGACCCCGCCCCGCGGCAGGCCGAGCACGACGGGATGCACGTGCTCCCCCTGCGCGAGCAGCCTGCCCAGCGCCTCGCCCGCCTCGCGCCTGTCCTGGAACCTCATCGTCCACCGCCTCCCGCAGGATGTCCTCAGGCGTACTCCTACGGGCAGTGGTCGTCAACGGGCGTCGGCACTCGGGAACGAGCGATCGAACTCGACCAGTGCCGATCGTTCCCGCGCCTGGAGTCCAGCGTTGACGAAGCGGAGCGCGAGGGTGCTGAGCCTCGAGGGCATTTCAAGTGCGCAGAACCTTGCTGCGCTGCGGATCTCGTCCCGGGCCAGCACGAGATCCTCGTCGGTCTGCCTGCCAGGGCGCGTCGAGCAGACGCCAGCTAGGAGGCAGAGATATCCAGAGCACTCACAGCTGATCCCTGAACTCGGCGGAATCCAACCACCTCTGAACTTCCCACAGCGTCCCGAAAACTCGATCTGCGCCACCGGTCTGGAGTTCGAGAGCAGCATGGTTGCCGGTGGTCACCCCGATCGCAACGACGTCGGCCGTTCGTGCCGCCTCCATGTCCAAGGGGTGGTCGCCGATGTATGCAGATGCGTTCTCCTGGCGCAGCGGCGGAGCCTTCTCCGCACCCGTCACCGATCCGATTACCCGGGATACCTCCAGTCGACACGCATTCAAGCAGGCTGTGGCGATCTCTACTCGTCGCGATGTGACCACGACGGCAGCGGCACCGATCCGGTCCATGTATGCCAACAGATCCTGCGCCCCGGGCATGGGCTCCATCAGTGCCACACCCTCCGCGACCAGCACCGCACGGAACTGCTGAACTGCCTCCTCGACACGATCGCGCGGAACCCACTGCGCCAGCTCGTCCCTGAGGGGCGGGCCGAGGCGACCAAGAACGGCCTCGACGTCGATCTCCACACCCAAACGGGAATTGACGGATTCGAGGGCGAACCCCGTGGCCCGTCGCGTATCGATCAGCGTCAGATCAAGATCGATCCCGATGACACGTTCCCTGCTCACCACGCACTCTCCTCGACTGGACGCGTCTCCCTCGCAGCGGATGCGATACGAACTACAGGAGTACGGCACTGCCTCACCGATGGATGACGCAGATGATGGACGCCATCGCTGTGGAGCCGACCCGTCCGCGCGTCGGCGCATGCAGGGAGACCAGCGCATCATCGCGGCGAAGCAACGCATCGCAGGACAGCCGTCACCCCGCATCCGGCACAGCACGCGCACCCACATTGCTGGAAGCTGCCGCCGTTGCCCTGTCCAGGGCGATGCTCAGATCCACGAGCGGGTCTGCGACCAGGGTGGGCCCCGTGGGGCTCGAACCCACGACCCGCGGATTAAAAGTCCGATGCTCTACCGACTGAGCTAGAGGCCCTCGCGCCCTCTCGGGCCGGTCCATCGTAGCGGCCCGGCCCGGCGCCGGACGCATCGTCCGTGCTCGTCCGCCGATCGGTCGGGGGTTCTCAGGCCTTGCGCTTCAGCGCGAAGTGCAGCACCAGGCCGACGACCACGAGCAGCGCGCCGAAGGCGCCGCCGAACACGGCGGCGAGGATGCCGCCGACGCCCGCGAAGATCCCGCCGATGGAGACGGGCGGGCCCACCATGACGGTCGCGCCGCAGGAGATCTGGTACTCGCCGGCAGCCCCGGCGCGGAAGTTCTCGAAGGAGCTCCAGCTGGTTCCGTCGTAGGTGATGGTGCTGCTCTGGATGCCGCCGTCCTGGGGCGGTGCACCGGTGGGGTCCAGGACGGTGCACTCCGGGGTCGGCTGTCCGGCCTCGGCGTACAGCGAACGGGCCTCCCCCTCCTCGAGGGTGATCACTCCCTGTCCGCCCGAGAGGATCTCGTTCTTCGCGGTGTCGTCGGCGATCCCCCCGAAGCCGATCACGGCGAGGATGACGCCCGCGGCGATGCTCCCCAGCAGGATCACCGCCCCGATGATGAGGACGATCATCCCCGCTCTGCTGCGCCGGGCCGGCTGGGGCGCGGAGGCATGCCCGCCACCGGGCTGCGGGTACGGAAGAGCGGTCACGATGATCTCCTTCGTGCGTCTGCCACGCGGCCGATCCCATCGGCCCGCGTGCTGGTCCCGTTCGTCATCGTATCCCCGGCCGGCCCGTGGCGCAGGGAGCAGGCGCGTCCGGCCGATGTCGAGGCCGGTCCCGGGGATGTCCGCGACGGTCCGTAGACTGCCGCGCATGCCCGAACCCCTGGTCCTCGCCGCCGACGTCGAGACCGAGCTCGTCGAGCGCCGTTCCCGCTTCCTCACCCGGCTGCACCGCGTCGCGGACGTCGAGGAGGCCGAGGCCCGGATCCGCACCGCACGGGCCGAGCATCCGGGAGCCCGCCACCACTGCACCGCCCTGGTCCTGGCGGGCACGGAGGATCACGCCCCCGTCCACCGGTCCAGCGACGACGGCGAGCCCTCCGGCACCGCCGGCATGCCGATGCTGCAGTCGCTGCTGCATGCCGGCCTTGAGGACACCCTGGCGATCGTGATCCGCTACTTCGGGGGCGTGAAGCTCGGCGCCGGCGGCCTGCTGCGCGCCTACACCGCCGGCGTCGAGCAGGCGGTGGCCGCCGCCGTGCTGCATCGGCGCACGGTCATGTGGGAGATGCGCCTGGAGGCGCCCTTCTCCGAGGCCGGCATCGCCGAGAACGCGGTGCGGCACTGGGCCGAGGGGCGCGCCGCCCGCGCCCTGGCGACGGAGTACACCGCGCGCTGCGCCGTGCTGCGCGTCCTCGTGGACCCGTCCCTCGCCGAGGATCTCGCGCAGGACGTCGCCGCGTGGTCCCAGGGCCGGCTGCGACCGGAGCGCGCCGGGGCCCGCACGGTGGAGGTCGATCACCTCTCGGACCGCCGGACGATGTGACTTCCGGGACACCGCGGGAAAGTGCCCAGGTCGCAGGTGAACGGAAGGTGAACTGCCTCGTCGTGGCCTTGCGGAGGCCCGTTCCGGCGGTCACTCTGGCGATATGACAGGAGAACTCGTCATCCTGCTGCTGCTGATCGTCACGGCTGTCGCCTTCGACTTCACCAACGGCTTCCATGACACCGGCAACGCGATGGCGACGTCGATCGCCACCGGAGCGCTCAAGCCCAAGACGGCGGTCACGCTCTCGGCGATCCTCAACCTCATCGGCGGATTCCTCTCCGTCGAGGTCGCGGTCACCGTGACCACCTCCGTGCTCAGGATCCAGGACTCCGACACCGGCGCCCTGCTGGCGGGGCTGGACGCGCAGACGGCCATGTTCATCATCTTCGCGGGCCTGGTCGGCGGCATCCTCTGGAACCTCGCCACCTGGCTGTTCGGCCTCCCGTCCTCCTCCTCCCACGCCCTGTTCGGCGGCCTGCTCGGCGCGGGCCTGGCGGCGCTGGGCACCTCCGGGATCAACTGGAGCGGGCTCGCCGCGAAGGTCGTCATCCCGGGCCTCCTGTCCCCGTTCATCGCCCTGGTGATCGCCGCGATCGGCGTGTGGCTCGTCTTCCGGGTCACCCGCCGGGTGCGCGAGGCCCGCCGCGAGAAGGGCTTCCGCGCCGGTCAGATCGCCACCGCCTCCCTCGTCTCCCTCGCCCACGGCACCGGCGACGCGCAGAAGACGATGGGCGTGATCGCCCTGGGGATGATCGCCCACGGCTCCCTCACCTCGCAGGAGATCCTCGAGGACGGCCTGCCCGTGTGGATCATCGTCGTCTGCGCCGGCGCGATCGCGCTGGGCACCTACCTCGGCGGCTGGCGGATCATCCGCACCCTCGGCAAGGGCCTGGTCGAGCTCGACTCCCCGCAGGGCATGGCCGCCGAGGCCTCCTCGGCAGCGATCATCCTCACCTCCAGCCACCTGGGCATGGCGCTGTCGACCACCCACGTGGCCACCGGCTCGATCATCGGCTCGGGCGTGGGCCGTCCCGGCGCCCGGGTCCGCTGGGGCGTGGCCGGGCGCATGGTCGTCGGCTGGCTGATGACGCTCCCTGCCGCCGCGATCGTCGGCGCGGTGACGTACTTCGTGGGCAGCCTCATCGGCGGCGTCGCCGGCGCGGTCGTCATCTTCGCGATCCTCGTGGCCGCCGCGGCGCTGATCTACCGCCGCTCGCAGCGCCAGAAGGTCGACGCCGACAACGTCAACGACGAGTGGGAGGCCGGCCAGGCCGGGGCCGATGCTCCCGCCGAGACCGTCCCCGCCCCGGCCGCACAGGGAGTCTGATCCATGGACATCGACCTCTCCTCCATCTTCTCCTCGAGCCTGAACGTCCTGCTGACGGGCCTCGTCCTGGGCGCTGGGCTGCCGCTGCTGTTCTCGGTCGGGATCGTCCTGGCCGATCGCGGCGCCGGCGGCGAGCTCGCCGACGGCTCCGTCGCCGCACCGAACCCGGCCGCGAAGCACGGCGCCCGGGCGATCTTCGTGCTGGTCGCGCTGATCGTCCTGTACGGGCTGCTGTTCATCACCCGCAAGAGCATCAGCCACTACCTGGGCATCGACCTGCCCCTGGGCTGAGGTGCCTCGACCATGAGCAACCCTCTGAACCGGGTCCTGGACTGGCTGCGCGCCGGGTACCCCGACGGTGTCCCGCCGACGGACGTCTCCCCCCTCCTGGCCCTGCTGAGCCGCACCCTGCGGCCGGAGGAGCTCGACGAGATCGTCGCCGCCGTCATCCGCGAGAACCCGCAGGGGGACATCGACGCCCGCGACGTCCACGGCGCGATCGAGCACCTCACCGACACCCCCGCGACGCCGGCCTCGGTCCGCGCGGTCGCGGCGAGGCTGGCCGCCGTCGGCTGGCCGCTGAGCGAGGCGCCCGACGACGACCAGCTGCGCGAGATCCAGCGGACCCCCGCCCCCGACCTGCCTGCCTCCGAGCACCAGAACCTCGCCCAGCGGATCCTCGCCTGGCTGACCGAGGGCTATCCCGAGGGCATCCCGCCGACCGACCGCCTGCCGCTGATGGCGCTCCTGCGGCGACGGCTGACCGACGAGGAGGTCGAGCAGATCGCCCGGCGCCTGGTCGACGACGCCCGGTCCCCGGAGATCGACGCGGCCGATGCCGGCGCCCTGATCACCCGCTACACCCGGGAGCTGCCCGCCGAGTCCGATCTGACGCGCCTGGCCTCGCACCTGGCGGCGAAGGGCTGGCCGCTGCGCAGCAGCAGGCGGGACTGAGGTGAAGGTCCTCCTCGCCCCGAGCAACGTGGCCGACCAGTCCACGGCGATCGCCGCCGGGCTGACGGCCCGCGGGCACGAGGCGCAGATCTGGAACTACGGCCCCAGCCCCAACGGCTTCCGCGTGGACCGGCAGCTGGACCCCGTCACCGCCGCCGACTACTTCGCGATCCTGAACGAGACCCTCGCCGAGGGCTTCGACGTGTACCACCTCCACACGGCCCGCTCCCTGATGCCCGCCCGCGACGGCCTCCCGCAGATGTGGGACCTGCCGATGCTGCGCGCGCTGGGCAAGCGGATCGTCGTCTCCTTCCACGGCTCGGACGTGCGCAAGGCCAGCCACCACCTCGACGACGACCCGTGGAGCTTCTACCGCTTCGCCGACATCCCCTGCGACGAGGAGAAGATCGACGCGCGCCTGGCGCTGATCCGCACCTACGCGCACGCCATGACGGTCTCCTCGGTGCTGGACCAGGTCTACGTCCCCGAGGCCACCTACCTGCCCAAGAGCCTGGACCTGGACGCGTACACGCCCACGCCGCTGCCCGGGGGCGAGCGGCCCGTCATCCTCCACGCCACCCGCCGCCGCGCCACCAAGGGCACCGACATCATCGAGGCCCAGCTCGCGCAGCTGGCCGATCGCTTCGACATCGAGGTGCGGATCCTCGAGGGCGCGAGCCACGACGAGCTCCTGCGGGAGATGGCCCGCGCCGACATCGTCATCGAGAAGCTGCTGGGCGGGGACGCCGGGGTGCTGTCGCTGGAGGCGATGGCGCTGGGCCGTGTCGCCGTGGCCCGGATCCGGCCCGAGGTCCGCGAGCGCCACCCCGACATGCCCGTGGTCAGCGCCGACCCGGACACCTTCGCGGAGGTCATGGCCGGCCTGCTCGCCGATCCGGAGGAGCGGGCCCGCCGCGGCGCGGCCGGCCGCCGCTACGTCGAGGCGGAGCACTCCGCGCCGGTCACGGCGCGCCTCCTCGAGGAGATCTACACCCGCCCCGTCCCGCGCGGCACCCGCCCCCACCCCGACTGGGCCTCCGATCCCTCCCCGCGGCGCCTCGAGCAGGCCCACGCCCGCATCGCCCGGCTCGAGGAGACCGTCGCCCGGCTGCGGTAGCGCCGGCCCTAGGCGGCCGCGCCGGGCACCCCCTCACGGCAGGAGACCGTCGAGGTGGCTGTGCCCGGACAGGAGGAGGGCGATGCGGCCCGGCACCGCGGCGCGGACCTCCGGATCCGGGTGGTGGACGAGCAGCGCGAGCGCCTCGTGCATGTCATAGACGTCCAGCCGTGCGCGCAGGTGCTCGGCGGCGAACAGCTCCGGGTAGGCGCTGTGCAGCCAGGCCGGGACCTCGGCGAGGGAGCCCGCCTCCAGCACGGGCCCTCCGGGGGCGGCCGGATACTCCGCGGATCTCGCGCACCAGCGCAGGAGGGTGTCGAGCTCGACGTCCGCCGGCTGCGCCGAGGCCTCCGCGAAGTCGATGAGGCCGGTGACCCTCCCCCGGTCGACCATCACGTTGGAGCCGTGGAGATCGCCGTGGACGAGGCACGGCACGTCCTCGGCGAACAGCCCGAGCCGCTCCCGGACCCATGCGTCGGCGTCGGAGAGCAGGCGGGAGTCCTGGCCGGGACGACGCCGGGCCGTCTCGATCAGCGGGAGCAGGCCGCGGAGCACCGGCGGATGGAACGCGGGCCAGGGACCGCCGGCGAGCGCATCGGCGAGCCAGGGCGGGCGGAGTCCGGCGGGCACGGGGATGCGATGGAGCGCGCGCAGCGCGGACCCGAGGCTCTCGATCATCGCCCGGCGCTCAGCCCGGCCCGCGCCGGGCCAGGCCTCCTGCAGGGTCCGCCCGGGCAGGCGCGCGGAGACGTACCAGGGACCGTCGGGCCCGACCCCGTGCGCGAGGTGGCGCGCATGGGGAACTGCGCTGCCGCGGAGCAGTCCGGCCACCGCGGCCTCGTGCGCGTACGCGTCGCGGAAGCGGCCGTCGCCCCGCCGCACGACGTGCTCCTCGCCGACCCATGCCCGGCTGGTCCAGCCGGCCTTCGCCCGGAACCGCCCTGCCTGCGGGATCCCGGCGGCGCGCAGGATCCTCCGCAGCACCGGGTCATCGGCCGGCTGATCGACGGGAGAGGAGGGCAGGTCGCGCATGCGTCGAGCCTCGCACACCCCGGACCTGCACGGACGCCCGCGGCGGCTCGGACCCGGGTATCGTTCGAGGGGACCTCCGCCCGGCGCAGGCGCGCCTGCCGGATCCGTCTCCGCCGCGGGGCCGCCGTCCCCGCGCCGCGGAGCGCCGCCATCCTGCACCGCCGACCCCCGGGAGACCCATGTCCACGATCCGCTGGACCGAGGACGATCAGCCGCGCGCCGCGCTGTGGCACTCGGAGTCCGATGCCCCCGCCCCCACGCGCATCGCGGTCGTCGGCGACGACATCACCGCCGATGCGGCGCTGAAGCTCGCGCGGGCCGGGACCACCCTGCTGTGGCGCGGCGACTACCACAACGGCCGTCAGCTGCTCAGCGCCATGACCCGCCGCCTGGACCGGCAGCGCACGGCCCGGCGCCCGGACTCCCCCAGCTTCCTCGAGCACCGTCGCACCCGTGCCGAGCGGGCCCGCCTGCAGGGCCGGCTCGTCGTCGAGCTCGAGGCCGACCACTCCCTGGCCCTGCGCAGGGCTCCCGATGTGCGGGCCGCCTGCCGCGCGGCCTACGGCCCGCCGCAGGGGCCGATGTGCGTGGCGCTCAGCGAGCTCGCCGGGGTCCTCGGCGCCCACCAGTGGCAGATCAAGGGCGTGCCGATCGCGGCGCTCGGCTCGCGCATCCACCCCCGCTACGGCGTGTTCTCTCCCGTGCGCGGGGAGTACATCGACCTGGTGGCCGCCGCCCCGCTGCCGCGGCCGCTGCCGGCGACCGCCTTCGACCTCGGCACCGGCACGGGCGTGCTCGCGGCGATCCTGTCCCGCCGCGGGATCCCGGAGGTCCTCGGCACCGACATCAACGACCGCGCCGTGGACTGCGCCCGCGAGAACATGCGCCGCCTGGGCCTGCAGGCCGGGGTGCGGATCCTCGAGGCGGACCTCTACCCGGAGGGCCGCGCCGACCTCATCGTCTGCAACCCGCCGTGGCTGCCCGCGGCGGCGACCTCGCGGCTCGAGCTGGGCATCTACGATCCGGGCTCGGACATGCTGCACCGCTTCCTCGACGGCCTCCCGGCGCATCTCGCGCCGGGCGGCGAGGGCTGGCTGGTCATCTCCGACCTGGCCGAGCATCTGGGCCTGCGCACGCGCGAGGAGCTGCTGGAGCGGATCGACGCCGCCGGCCTGCAGATCCTGGACCGGCACGACACGGCGCCGCGGCATCCGCGCGCCGCCGACGCGGAGGACGCCCTCCACGCGGCGCGCAGCCGCGAGGTCACCTCGCTGTGGCGCCTGGCGCCGAGGTGACCTCGCGGAGGGCGATCATCGGCTGAGGCTCAG
This sequence comes from Brachybacterium phenoliresistens, assembly GCF_039530785.1. Taxonomy (NCBI): domain Bacteria; kingdom Bacillati; phylum Actinomycetota; class Actinomycetes; order Micrococcales; family Dermabacteraceae; genus Brachybacterium; species Brachybacterium phenoliresistens. The sequence goes on along the minus strand of NZ_BAAAOW010000002.1, from coordinate 65,610 downwards.
AAGTCCCAGTCGTCGTCGCTGGTGTCCACGGCCTTGCCCATCACGTAGCTCGAGCCCGAGCCGGAGAAGAAGTCGTGGTTCTCGTCGGCGTTCGGGGACAGCGACGCCAGGATCGCCGGGTTCACCTCGGTGATCTCGGAGGGGAACATCGGCTCGTAGCCCAGGTTCATCAGCGCCTTGTTGGCGTTGTAGCGCAGGAAGGTCTTCACGTCCTCGGTCCAGCCGACCGGGTCGTAGAGATCCTCGGTGTACTCCTCCTCGTTCTCGTAGAGCTCGAAGAGCAGGGACATCGTGTAGTCCTTGAGCTCCTGGCGGCGCGCCTCGGAGGCCTTCTCCACAGCCTTCTGGAACTTGTAGCCGATGTAGTAGCCGTGCACGGCCTCGTCGCGGATGATCAGGCGGATGATGTCCGCCGTGTTCGTCAGCTCGCCGTGGCTGGAGTAGTGCATCGGCAGGTAGAAGCCGGAGTAGAACAGGAACGACTCCAGCAGCGTCGAGGCGACCTTGCGCTTCTCCGGGTCGTCGCCCTGGTAGTAGCCCATGACGATCTTCGCCTTCTTCTGCAGCGACTCGTTGTGCTCGCTCCAGCGGAAGGCGTCGTCGATCTGCTTCGTGTCCGACAGCGTCGAGAAGATCTGCGAGTAGGACTTGGCGTGCACCGACTCCATGAACGCGATGTTGGTGTACACCGCCTCCTCGTGCGGGGTGAGCGCGTCGGGGATCAGGGAGACCGCGCCGACGGTGCCCTGGACGGTGTCCAGCAGCGTCAGGCCGGTGAACACCCGCATGGTGAGCTGCTGCTCCTGCTCGGACAGCCGGTTCCAGGACTGGATGTCGTTGGACAGCGGCACCTTCTCCGGGAGCCAGAAGTTGCCCGTCAGGCGGTCCCAGACCTCGAGGTCCTTGGGGTCGGGGATCCGGTTCCAGTTGATGGCCTGGACGGATGTCTTCAGGTGATCGTTCACCACTACCTCGCACTCGCTGGGGTTCGCTGGGATCCTCCTCAGTCTAGGTCTGCCGAGGGGGCCAGACCCGCCGCACGGACGTGAGCTATCACCGCCGTGTCGGGCCAGCCCGACGGGAATACACCGGGTGGCAGGATGGGGCCGGTGCCGCCGCGTCCGGAGACTGGAGCCATGACCACGATGCCCGCCCTGATCTCCTCCCCCGTCCCGGCCCCGCGCCGCGGCGTCCTGGCCCGCGCGGCCTCGACCATCGGCCGCTCCCTGGGCTACACGCTCCTCTCCCTCGTCCTCGCGATCCCCGCCTTCGCCCTGGTCATCTCGCTGCTGTCGCTCGGCGTCGGGACGGCGATCCTGTGGATCGGGCTGCCGATCCTGGTGCTCGCCGTGCTGGTGGCCCGCGGGTTCGCCGCCGCCGGGCGCCGCCTGATCACCTCGGTCCTCGGCCGGCCCCTGCCGGTCCCCGCCCCGAAGCTCCCGCCCGAGGGCGCCGGGCGGGTGCGGCGGATGCTGACCCCGCTGTCGGACCCGCAGCGCTGGCTGGACGTGCTGTGGGTGCTCGTGCAGTTCGTGCTGGTCCTGGTCACCTTCCCGGTGATGGTCGCCTGGACCATCGGCGCGATCGGCACGCTCGGCGGCCCTCTCGCCACCCTGGTCCTGCGACGCGTGCTGCCCGAGGACCAGGTCGACGGCCTCGGCTCGCTGCTGGGCCTCTCCGGCCAGAGCGCCCTCGTCGCCGATCTCGCCCTGCAGGCCGGGGCCGGGCTCGTCTTCCTGCTCACCCTGTACCCGGTCGCGCTGCTGGTGAGGACCCTGCACGCCGAGGTGGGCCGGGCCCTGCTCAGCTCCCGCTTCGAGGAGCAGCAGCAGCTGGTCCAGGTGCAGGCCTCCCGCGCCGCCGCCCGCACCGCCGAGTCCGAGTCCCTGCGCCGCCTCGAGCGGGATCTGCACGACGGTCCGCAGCAGGGTCTCGTGCGCGCCGGCATGGACCTCGCGCGGGCCGAGCGCCTGGCCGCCGAGGATCCCGAGCGGGCCCGCGAGATCGTCCGCGAGACCCGCGAGCTGCTCGGCGGGACCCTCGACGAGGTGCGCCGGCTCTCCCGCGGCATCGCCCCGCCCGTGCTGGTGGACCGCGGTCTGCGCGCGGCCCTCGCCGAGCTCGCCGGCACCTCTCCCGTCCCCGCGACGGTCCGCGTCGAGGCCGATCAGCTGCCTGCGCATGTCGAGACGGGCATCTACTACGTCGTCTCCGAGTCCCTGGCCAACGCCGCCAAGCACTCCCGCGCCGGGTCCGTCGAGGTCTCCGTGGCCCGCCTCCAGGACACGGTGCGGGTCCGGGTGCAGGACGACGGCATCGGCGGCGCCCGGGTGCAGGCCGGCCACGGCCTCGCGGGGCTCGCCGGGCGCGTCGCCTCCCTCGAGGGGATCCTCGAGGTCTCCTCCCCCGCCGGGCAGGGCACGCGGATCGAGGCGGTGATCCCGTGCGGGTCGTGATCGCGGACGATTCGGCGCTGCTGCGCGAAGGGCTGCGCCTGCTGCTGGAGGACTCCGGCCACCAGGTGGTCGCCGCCGCGTCCGACGGGCCCGAGCTGGTCGCCGCCGCCCTGGCCCAGCGGCCGGACCTGATCATCGCGGACATCCGCATGCCGCCCAGCCACAGCGACGAGGGGCTGCGCAGCGCCCAGGAGATCCGCGGCCGCTGGCCGGAGGCGCCGATCCTGCTGCTGAGCCAGTACGTGGTCGTCGCCTATGCCGCCGAGCTGATCTCCTCGGGGACCCGTGCCACGGGCTACCTGCTCAAGGACCGCGTCAGCGACATCGGCCCCTTCCTCGAGGGCATCGAGCGGGTCGCGGCGGGCGGCGTCGTGATGGACCCGGAGGTCGTCGGGCAGGTGCTCGCCGCCCGGCGCCGCTCCCCGCTGGAGGATCTCACCCCGCGCGAGCGGGAGGTCCTCGAGCTGATGGGCGAGGGTCTGACCAACGCCGGCATCGCCGAGCGCCTGGTGGTCACCGAGGGCGCGGTCGAGAAGCATACCCAGCGGCTCTTCGCGAAGCTGGGCCTGGCGGCCGATGCGAGCGTCCACCGCCGGGTGACCGCCGTGCTCACCCTGCTCGGGGGCTGAGGCGGCTCCCCGCCGGATCCGCGCGGGGCGTGCCGGCGCGGGACGTGCAGAAGGGGCGTGCAGAAAAGGGCGTGCAGAAGAGGGCCGCTCCGAGCCGGCGACAGGGCGATGACCATGTCGGCGGCTCGGAGCGGCCCTGTCGCGCACCGTCCGGGGACGGCGGCCCGCGCAGCGGTCGATCCGCGTCAGCGGCCGGGGGCCGTGGTAGCCGCCTCGGGGACGGCGGGCGCCGCGACGCGGGCGGCCGGGGCCGCGTCGGAGAAGACCAGGTCGGTCGCGGTGTCCTTCTCGGTGTCGGCGATGCGCACGGCGTCCTCGATCCGCAGCAGGTCGCGGCCGCGGGTCTCGGGCACCAGGAAGGTCGCGGCGGTGGTCATGGTGGCGAGGGTCGCCATGTAGATCGCCAGCACGATCCAGTTGCCGTCGGTCCACACCAGCAGGGCGGCGCCGAGGACGCCCACCAGGCCGCCGGCGAGGACGGCGGAGATCTCCCGAGCCATCGCCACGCCCAGGTAGCGGTGCCGGTTGCCGAACAGCTCCGGCAGCATCGCGCACTGCGGACCGAGCATCGAGGCCACGGCGATGCCGATGCCCACGGCGATCACGGCGACGGCGACGATCTCGTCGCCCTGGGAGAGCAGGTACCAGGCCGGGAAGGCGTAGGCGAGCATGAACACGGCGCCGAAGCGGTACACGAGCACTCGCCCGAAGCGGTCCGAGAGCGCCCCGCACAGCGGCACGGAGAACACGCCGATCAGGCTGCCGATGGTCACGCCCCAGGTCACGATGCCGCGATCCATCCCGATCGCCGCGGAGGTCACGAAGGCCAGGGCGAGCGACTGGAACATGTACGACCCGCCGTTCTCCGCCATGCGCAGCCCGATGCCGACCACGACCCCGGCGCGGCCGCGGGTGAAGATCTCGCGCAGCGGCCGTTCGGCGATCTGCTCCTGCTTCTCCAGCTGCACGAAGGACGGGGTCTCGCGCAGCCGCGCCCGGATGAACAGCGCGATGAGGATCAGCAGGATCGAGGCGAGGAACGGGATGCGCCAGCCCCAGGCCATGAACGCGTCCTCCGGCATGAGGTTCAGCAGGAAGAACACCACGCCGGCCAGCAGCGTGCCGGCCTGGATGCCGATGAACGGCAGGGCGGAGAAGAAGCCGCGGCGGCGGACCGGCGCGTACTCGGCCATGAGGACCGTGGCGCCCGCCTGCTCCGCTCCGGCGCCGAAGCCCTGGGCCAGGCGCATCACGATCAGCAGGATCGGGGCCAGGATCCCGGCGGTCTCGTAGGTGGGCAGGACGCCGATGAGGGTGGAGGCGCCGCCCATCAGGAGGATCGTCGCCACCAGCACCCAGCGCCGGCCGATCCGGTCGCCGATGGTCCCGAAGAAGAGACCGCCGAAGGGGCGGGCGACGAAGCCGACGCCGTAGATGCCGAAGGCCGCGACCGTGGCCATGGCGGGGTTGTCGGCCGAGAAGAACAGCTTGTCGAACACCAGCGCGGTCATCAGGCCGTACATGGCGAAGTCGAAGTACTCCAGGGCGCTGCCGACGCTCGCCGAGAGCGTGGCACGGCGCAGGTTCGCGGCGTACTCGGCCTCGCTCATGGGCGAGGCGTTCTGGGGTGGTGCACTGCTCTGCGATGAGCTCACGACATCTCCTTCGATGCGTCCGATGGCGGGGACTCCTCGAGGGGAGCACCTCGTCCGTGGTGACGCGCCCCAACGTACCAGGTTCTGAACGATGTGCAACCCGTTGGACAGATTCTCTGCCGCGCAGTCCCGCCGGCACCTTCCGTACGGCACCCATCACCCGGCACCTTCCGGGCGGCACCCATCACCCGGCATCGGCCGCACGAGAGCCGATCGCCCGGCATCGGCCGCACGAGAGCCGATCGCCCGGCAATGACCGACCGAGCACCGATCACCCCTCGGGCCGCATCGCACCGAGGGCGCCGCGGGCGGCTCCCGGGGTGGCGCGTGCACGGATGGCTGCCTGAGAGCCTCGAGCCAGGCGATTGCCTGGCTCGAGGCTCTCAGGCCGCCGCTCGTGCACGGCCCGAGCGCCGACCGCGGCGCGTCATCGACCCTGCCGGCCAGGGGATCCACCCCACCCACGGCGGCCGCGGCGCCATCACGCGTCCCGCGGCGGCGGCGGCGGGGACGACCAGGAGCGCCCGGGCGCAGGGCCCGGGCGCGTCGGCAGGAGGGGAGGTCAGGCGACCGCGATGCGGCGCGGCACCACCAGGCGCGGCGCCGTCAAGCGCGGCACCATCGGGCGCGGCACCTTCGGGCGCGGCGCCATCTGGCGCGGCGCCGTCGGAGGCGGGATCAGGCCGGGGCGCCGGGACGCCGGGCCAGCGGGTTGGACAGGCGCGAGGCCGCGCCGGTCATCGCCTCGCCCAGGCGGGCGACGGTCTCGTCATCGGCCTCGGTGCCGGGCACGGCGACGCCGATCGCCATCAGGGGGTCGCCCGGCTGCCAGGGCTCCAGCGGGACGGCGATGCCGCAGATCCCTTCGAAGGACTCCCCCCGGTCGATGGCGTAGCCGCGGGCACGGGCCCCGGCGATCTTCTCCCGCACCGCGGGGGCGGAGCTGACGGAGCGGCCCGTGAGCGGGGTGAAGGCCTCCTGCTCGAGCAGCTCGTCGACCTGGGCGTCGGCCATGGCCATGAGCATGGCGTTGCCGACCGCGCAGTAGATCAGCGGCAGGCGCGAGCCCAGCGGGGTCCCCAGGCGGTTCGGTCGCCCCTCGTGCCGGGCCAGGTAGATCGCGTCGGGCACGTCGAGGGTGGCGATCTGGACCACCTGGCGGGACAGCAGCGGATCGTCCTCGACCACCTCGAAGAACTCGCGCACCTGGTTGAACTGGGAGGCGAAGGCCCCGCCGAGCTCGGCGGTGCGCATCCCCAGGCGGTACCCGCTGCCGACCCGGTGGATCATCCGCTCGCGCTCGAGCGCCGCGCAGATGTTCGAGGCGGAGGACTTCGCGATGCCGACGGTGCGGGCGATGTCCGACAGGGTCTGGGGAGCCCCTCCCGCCGCCTCGAGCGCCTCGAGGATGCGCAGGGCGCGGCTGACGGCGGGCGAGGGGTCACGGGATTCGTTCATGGGTCAGTAGAACTCCACGGTGTCGACGACGTTGCGCAGCGGCTCCTCGTCGAGGAAGCGGCGCAGGTTGTCGATGAACAGCCGGACGATCCGCTCCTCCTCCCGCGAGGACAGCGCGGCGGTGTGCGGGCTGAGCAGGACCCTGGGATGATCCCACAGCTCGCTGGCCGAGGGCAGGGGCTCGACGGCGGTCACGTCCAGCGCCGCGAAGCCGATGCGCTCCTCCTCCAGGGCCCGCAGCAGGGCGTCCTCGTCGACCACGCTCCCGCGCCCGACGTTGACCAGGACGGTCCCGGGCCGGACGGCGCCGAGGACCTCGTCGCCGATGAGGCCCTCGGTGGCGGCGGTGCCGGGCAGGGTCAGCACGAGGGCGTCGACGTCGGCGGCGGCCCGGGCGAGCTGGTCGATCGGGACGAGCTCGTCCACGTGCGGGACGGGGTTCCCGCTGCGCGTGGTGCCCAGGACGTGCGCGCCGAGGGCGGAGAACTTCTCGGCGCAGGCGGCGCCGATCCCGCCGAGGCCGACGATCAGCACGCGCATCTCGTCGATCTGGCGCATCTCCCAGCGGTCGCTCCAGACGTGGGCGCGCTGCTGCTCCAGCAGCCGCGGAAGGCTCTTGGCGCCGGCCATCACCCCGAACACGGCGAACTCCGCGAGCGGGGACCCGTGCACCCCGGCGGTGGTCGTCACCGCGACGCGCGCGAGCTCCTCGGCGTCCAGGCCCGCGGCGCGCAGCTGGGCGCCGCCGCCGGCGGCCATCGCCTGCACCCAGCGCAGGCGCGAGTTCGCGCGCACGGTGCGGGCGAGCTGGGCGGGCTCGACATCCGGGAGGCTGAACAGGATGTCGGCGGAGTCGACCATGGCGGTGTAGGCGCGCTCCTGGTCGGGAGTGCGCGCATGCTCCGGGTCTCCGGCCCAGTCGGCCGGTCCGCGGCGCGGACGGTACAGGTTGTGGTCGCGGACGACCTCCGCCCGGGGCTCCGCCTCCTCGATCATGCGGCAGAGCGGCTCGGGGAGGTCCACGGCGATGACGACCCGCGCCAGAGCCGTCCGCGGCGGATCGCGATGGTCGATGACGCTGGCGCTGGGGTGGGACATGGGAGCTCCTCTGCTCGGATCCATCGGCCGCACCGACGAGGCGGCCGGACGTCGTCCGACCAGCCTACCCGAAGTTCAACATGTTGTTTGTGGTTCGACACTTTGAATGACGCCGGTCGGGGACGCGCGGAGCCCCGCGCTCCGCGGCGCCGGCGCGCAGACGGCCGGAGCCCGCCGCGCTCCCCGGCTCGGGGGGTGCGCGACGGGCTCCGGGGACTGCGCCCGCAGGGCGGAGCGGTCAGTGGTCGGAGGCCGCCTCGGCGCCGGCGCCGGTGAAGGCGCGCACCTCCATCTCCGCCGCCTTCTCCTCGTGGTCGGGCTCCGGCGCGGTGAGCAGGGTGCCGATGATCCCGAGCGCGAAGCCGATCGGGATCGAGACGATCCCGGGGTTGGACAGGGGGAACAGGTCGAAGTCCAGGGTCGGGAACATCGACTTCTCGTGGCCCGAGACCGCCGGGGACAGCACGATGAGGATCAGGCAGGAGGCGAGCCCGCCCAGCATCGAGAACAGCGCGCCGCCGGTGTTGAACCGCCGCCAGAACAGCGAGTAGAGGATCGTGGGCAGGTTGGCGCTGGCGGCGACCGCGAAGGCGAGCGCCACGAGGAAGGCCACGTTCTGGCCCAGCGCGACGATGCCGCCGATGATCGCCAGCACCCCGATCACGACCACCGTGGCCCGGGCGACCTTGACCTCCTCATCGGGCTGCACGGTCCCGTTCTTGATCACCGAGGCGTAGATGTCGTGGGCGAAACTCGTCGCGGCGGTGATCGCGAGGCCCGCGACCACCGCGAGGATCGTCGCGAAGGCGATCGCCGAGACGATGGCCATGAGGACCGGACCGCCGATCACCAGGGCGAGCAGCGGCGCCGCCGCGTTCTCCCCGCCCGGGGTGGTCGGATCCTGCAGGACCTCGGGCCCGACGAGCGCCGCCGCCCCGTAGCCCAGGACCAGGGTGAGCACGTAGAAGCTGCCGATGATCCAGATCGCCCAGACCACCGAGCGCCGCGCCTCCTTGCCGGTGGGCACCGTGTAGAAGCGCATGAGCACGTGCGGGAGCCCGGCGGTGCCCAGCACCAGCGCGAGGCCCAGGGAGAGGAAGTCGATCGGGTTGGGGTACTTCAGCCCCGGCGAGAGCACGGCCTCGCCGTGGGGCGAGAGGGCCACGGCGTCGTCCAGGATCGCGGAGAAGTCGAATCCGTACCTCCCCAGCACGATCAGGGCCAGGATGCCCACGCCGATCACCAGCAGCACCGCCTTGATGATCTGCACCCAGGTGGTGCCCTTCATCCCGCCGACGATCACGTAGACGATCATGAGCACGCCGACCACGGCGACCGTCGCGGCGGTGGCCACCCCGCCCTCGAGGCCCAGCAGCAGGGCGACCAGCCCGCCGGCGCCGGACATCTGCGCGATGAGGTAGAAGAAGCACACGGCGAGGGTGGTCAGCGAGGCCGCCATGCGCACGGGGCGCTGGTTCAGGCGGAAGGAGAGCACGTCGGCCATCGTGAACTTGCCGGTGTTGCGCAGCAGCTCGGCGACCAGCAGCAGGGCCACCAGCCAGGCCACGAGGAAGCCGATGGAGTACAGGAAGCCGTCGTAGCCGGCCACGGCGATGGCGCCGCAGATCCCCAGGAAGCTCGCGGCGCTGAGGTAGTCGCCGGCGATCGCGATGCCGTTCTGGGGGCCGGTGAAGGAGCGGTTGCCCGCATAGAACTCGGCCGCGCTGGCCTTCTGCCGGGAGACGCGGAAGACGATGAAGAGGGTGACCGCCACGAACAGCGCGAACACGATCATGTTGATGACGGGGTTGATCTGGTCGATCATCGCCGGCCCTCCTGCGTCTCGTCGAGGATCTCGCCGGTCTCCATCTCGTGGCGGATGGCCTCGGCATGCGGGTCGTAGCGCTTGTCCGCCCAGGAGCGGTACAGCATCGTGATCACGAACGTGGTGACCACCTGCCCCAGCCCCATCAGCAGGCCGACGTTGATGCTCCCGAGGACGGGGATCGCGTAGAGGCCGGGGGCGAAGCCCGCGAGGATCACGTAGAGCAGGTACCACAACAGGAACAGGGCGGTCATGGGGACGATGAACGAGAGGAAGGACCGCCGCAGTCGCTGGAAGTCCTCCGATCGCTGGACGGCGACGCTGCGCGCGCCCACGGTTCCGGGGTCGGTCAAGGCTGGCTCCTTTGCCGGGATTCGAGGAGGGGCCGAGCGGGCATCTCGGCGTCGGCCACTGTAGCGCAGGTCACAGCGCGAGCGGGGTCGCCCGGCGTACTGCCCTTGTCGTACTACGCCAGCCGTAGTACGGTGTGCGGAGCATGATCGGCCCGGCGAGAGGAGGACCCATGATCGGTGCCGATGCGATCCGCGGGCACATCGACCTGATCCTGCTCGCGATCCTCGAGACCCGCCCCTCCTACGCGTACGAGCTCTCCCAGACCATCACGGACCGCTCCGGCGGCGAGTACGTCGTCAAGCAGACCACCCTCTACACCGCGGTCAAGCGCCTGGAGTCCCAGGGGCTCCTGGACAGCTTCGAGGACCTCTCCCCCACCGGGAAGCCGCGCACCTACTACCGCATCACCGCGAGCGGCACCGCCCAGCTCGAGCAGAAGCGGGCGGAGTGGATCAGCACGCGCGCCCTCGTCGACCACTTCGCCCTCCCCGACCCCGAGATCCCCTTCGGAAGGACAGGACAGTCCCAGCCATGAACGTCATCGACTCCTACCTCGACACCCTGTTCGATCCCTACCCGCGCAGCACCCGCATGCGAGAGGCCCGCGCCGAGCTGCGCGCCATGATGGAGGACAAGCAGCAGGCCCTGCTCGGCCAGGGGCTCTCCGAGTCCCAGGCCGTGGGGCGCGTGATCGCCGAGTTCGGCAGCCTCGAAGAGGTTGCGCCGGAGCTCGGCATCGGCCCCGAGGTCTCCGGGGCCGCACCGCAGGGCCCGCCGCTGCTGTCCCGGTCGCGGGCCGAGGACTACGTCTCCGCTGTCCGGGCGACCCGCCACCTCCAGGCCCTCGGCGTCAGCCTGTTCGTGCTGTGCCCGGTCCCGCTGCTGGGGCTGCTGGCCCTGGCCAGCAGCTCCACGACCGACCCCTCCCACCTCGCCGTGCTCGTCGGCCTCATCGCGCTGCTGGTGATGGTCACCGCCGGGGTGCTCGTGCTCGTGCTGCGCGGGTCCCGGCTGGGCGACTTCGAGGACATCGAGGAGGGCCGCTTCACCCCGACGCAGGAGATCCGCGATTTCGCCGCAGAGCTGCGCCGCGAGCACCGCTCCCGTGCCGCCGTCGCGCAGGGGATCGCGATCTCGCTGTGGATCCTGTGCGCCGTGCCGATCCTGGTCACCGCGCTCCTGTCCACCGGGGAGGACGACACGATGCCGCTGTACGGCGTCTGCCTGACCCTGATCATGGTCGCGGCGGGCCTGTGGGTGATGATCCGCGGCGCCTGGGGCCCGTCCACGGCGGAGACCCTCGAGAACGAGTGCGACGAGATGCCCGAGTCCAGCAGCAACCCGGTGATCCGCACGATCGCCGCCGTCTACTGGCCGGTGTGCACCGCGATCTACCTCGCCTGGAGCTTCATCTCCGGGGACTGGGGCTCGACCTGGATCGTCTGGCCCGTGGCCGGCGTCCTGTACGGCGCGCTCTGGGCCGTCAACAGCGCCCTGCACGGCTCGCAGCCTCGCAGCCAGGCCCGCTGAGCACTCCGCACCGCCCCCGCATGCCCCGACCACCGGGTCGAGCTCGTAGACCATCGTCGCTCGTCCCGGTGCGCGGCGGCTCCCTAGGCTGAGCGGGCCAGACCGCCTCGACACCCCCTCGACCCCCTCCGTCACGCCGGGAGCCGACATGGAACCGCAGCCCTCGCCCACCCCCGCCTCCGGCCCCTCCGCGGCCCCCGGTCCGGACCCGGCCCCGCCGCCGGGCGCAGGCCCCGACCCAGCCGCAGGCTCCGGCCCGGACGCAGGCCCGGGACCGGGCGCCCGACGTGCCGCCGGGTCACGGTCCCTCGCCCCCGACCTCGCCCGGGGCCTCATGCTCCTGCTGATCGCCCTGGCCAACGTGTCCTGGCATCTGTGGGGCCGCGAGACCGGCATCACCCACGCCCATCTGGTCGAGGGCAGCGCCCTGGACAAGGTCCTGCAGGCGCTGATGATGATCGTCGTGGACGGGCGCAGCTACCCGCTGTTCGCCTTCCTCTTCGGCTACGGGATGGTGCAGTTCTTCCGCTCCCGCACCGACCGGGGCCTGCCCGAGCGGACGGTGCGGCGCATGCTGCGCCGCCGGCACTGGGCGATGATCCTGTTCGGGCTCGTCCACGCCGCGCTGCTGTTCATGGGCGACGTGCTGGGCGCCTACGGCCTGGCCGGCCTGCTGCTGGTGTGGATCTTCTTCCGACGCCGGGACCGCACGCTGCTGGTGTGGGCCGGGGTGATGTGGGCCGTGCTGGCGCTGGTCGCCGCACTCGCCCTGTTCGGCGGCATCATGACGATCCTCTTCCCGGAGGAGAGCGCCTCCGCCCAGTTCGCCGGGCCGTCGGGCATGCAGGACCTCACCTCGGGTGCGCCCGGCTTCCTCGCCTCGGTCCTTCCCCGGCTCGGGATCTGGGCCGTCCTCACCGTCGCCCAGGTCGCGGGCCTGGCGATCCCGATCGCGATCCTGCTGGGCTGGGTCGCGGCGCGCCGCCGCCTGCTGGACGACCCGGGCAGCCATCGCGCGGCCCTGCGCCGCATCGCGGTGATCGGGATCCCGATCGGCTGGGCGGGCGGCCTCCCCTCGGCGCTGTACACCCTGGGGATCCTCGACATCCCGCAGCAGGCGAGCTGGATGTTCTCGGCTCTCTCGTCGACCACCGGCATCGCGGCCGGGATCGGCTACGCCGCCGTGTTCGCATTGATCGCCGCCCGCCTGCAGCAGTCCCGTCCCCCGCTGGTGCGGGCGATCGCCGCCGTGGGCGAGCGCTCCCTGACCTTCTACCTCTGGCAGTCCGTGGTCTTCGCGATCGTCCTGTCGAACTGGGGCTTCGGGGTCGGCGGCTGGGCCGGCACCTCTCTCGCCCTGCTCATCGCCGCGCTCACCTGGGCGGCGTCGATCCCGATGGCGGCGCTGCTCGCCTCCCGCGGCGCCCGCGGACCGGCCGAGCGGGTGCTGCGCCGCCTGACCTACGGACGGGACGACCGCGCCGCCCGGTAGCGTCCGGGTCCCGCACGGGCGCCGGCATCGCCCGGAACGACGCACGGCCCGTCCCGAGGAATCCCTCGGGACGGGCCGTGCGCCGTGCCGGCGGACCGGTCAGAGCATGCAGCTCACGCAGCCCTCGACCTCGGTGCCCTCGATCGCCATCTGCCGCAGGCGGATGTAGTAGAGGGTCTTGATGCCCTTGCGCCAGGCGTAGATCTGCGCCTTGTTGACGTCGCGGGTGGTCGCGGTGTCCGGGAAGAACAGCGTCAGCGACAGGCCCTGGTCCACGTGCTGGGTGGCCTCGGCGTAGGTGTCGATGATCTTCTCGTAGCCGATCTCGTACGCGTCCTGGTAGTACTCCAGGTTGTCGTTGTCCATGAACGGCGCCGGGTAGTAGACGCGGCCGATCTTCCCCTCCTTGCGGATCTCGATCTTGGAGACGATCGGGTGGATCGAGGAGGTGGAGTTGTTGATGTAGCTGATCGAGCCGGTCGGCGGCACCGCCTGGAGGTACGCGTTGTACATGCCGTACGTCTTGACGTCCTCGCGCAGCTGCGCCCAGTCCTGCTGGGTCGGGACGTGCACGGAGGACTTCGCGAACAGCTCGCGGACCTTCTCGGTGCGCGGCTCCCAGACGCGGTCGGTGTACTTGTCGAAGAACTCGCCGGTGCCGTACTTGGAGTTCTCGAAGTCGTAGAAGGACTCGCCGCGCTCCCGGGCGATGTGCATCGACGCCTTGATGGCGTGGTACGTCACCGCATAGAAGTAGATGTTCGTGAAGTCCAGGCCCTCGTCGGAGCCGTAGTGGACCCGCTCGCGGGCGAGGTAGCCGTGCAGGTTCATCTGCCCCAGGCCGATGGCGTGGGACTTGCGGTTGCCCTCGGCGATGGTGGGCACCGAGGAGATGTCCGAGGTGTCCGAGACGGCCGTCAGCGCACGGATCGAGGTCTCGATGGTCTGCGCGAAGTCCGGCGAGTCCATGGCCAGGGCGATGTTCAGCGAGCCCAGGTTGCAGGAGATGTCACGGCCCAGCGTGTCGTAGCTGAGGTCCGCGTTCATCGTCGACGGGGTCGCGACCTGCAGGATCTCGGAGCACAGGTTCGAGTGGGTGACCTTGCCGGGGATGTTGTTGGCCCGGTTCACCGTGTCCTCGAACATGATGTACGGGTAGCCGGACTCGAACTGGATCTCGGCGAGGGTCTGGAAGAACTCGCGCGCCTTGATCTTCTTCTTGGCGATGCGCGGGTTGTCGACCATCTCCCGGTAGACCTCGGAGACGTTCACGTCCGCGAAGGGCTTGCCGTACTCGCGCTCGACGTCGTACGGGGAGAACAGGTACATCGGCTCGTTGTTCTTGGCGAGCTCGAAGGTGATGTCCGGGATCACGACGCCGAGCGAGAGGGTCTTGATGCGGATCTTCTCGTCCGCGTTCTCGCGCTTGGTGTCCAGGAACCGCAGGATGTCGGGGTGGTGCGCGTTGAGGTACACCGCGCCGGCGCCCTGGCGCGCGCCCAGCTGGTTGGCGTAGGAGAAGGAGTCCTCGAGCAGCTTCATCACGGGGATGACGCCGCTGGACTGGTTCTCGATCTGCTTGATCGGCGCGCCGTACTCGCGCAGGTTGCTCAGCAGCAGGGCGACGCCGCCGCCGCGCTTGGACAGCTGCAGGGCCGAGTTGATGCCGCGGCCGATCGACTCCATGTCGTCCTCGATGCGCAGCAGGAAGCACGAGACGAGCTCGCCGCGCTGGGCCTTGCCGGCGTTGAGGAAGGTGGGGGTGGCGGGCTGGAAGCGGCCGTCGAGGATCTCGTCCACGAGGTTGCGGGCGAGGGTCTCGTCCCCGCGGGCCAGGGTCAGGGCGACCATCACGACGCGGTCCTCGAAGCGCTCGAGATAGCGCTTGCCGTCGAACGTCTTGAGCGTGTACGAGGTGTAGTACTTGAAGGCGCCCAGGAAGGTCGGGAAGCGGAACTTCTTGGCGAAGGCCTGCTCCGACAGCGACTTCACGAACTCGAAGTCGTACTGCTCCAGGACCTCGGCCTCGTAGTACTCGTTCTCGACGAGGTAGTCGAGCTTCTCCCGCAGGGAGTGGAAGAAGACGGTGTTGGGGTTCACGTGCTGCAGGAAGTACTCCCGCGCGGCGAGGCGATCCTTCTCGAACTGGATCTTCCCGTCCGTCCCGTACAGGTTCAGCATCGCGTTGAGCGCGTGGTAGTCCTGGGCCTTGTGGTGCTCCACGGAAGGCATCTCCGTCAGTGTCGCCAAAACTCTTCCAATCCTCTGGTGACCTGCTGGACGTCGCGTCGCGTGCCCAGCAGCTCGAATCTGTACATGTGTGGGACGTGGCACTTCGCGGCGACGATGTCCCCGGCGATGCAGTAGGAGTCGCCGAAGTTCGTGTTCCCGCCGCTGATCACGCCCCGGATCAGGCGACGGTTGCGTTCGTCGTTGAGGAACTTGATGACCTGCTTGGGGACCGCGCCGCGCCCGTCTCCCCCGCCGTAGGTGGGGGTCATGAGGATGAACTCCTCGTCCATGACGAGGGGCTCCTCCGTGGGCCGGAGCGGGATCCGATGCGCCGGGACACCCAGCTTCTCGACGAAGCGCTTGGTGTTCTCGGACACGGAGGAGAAGTAGACCAGAGTGCCCATGGCCACCCTTCCTGCGTGCTGCGTCCGTACGGCGGCGTCATGCCGGGCCGTCGTGCGGGTCCCTGCCTGGTGCGGTGCGCCGGGCCGGACGGTCTCCCGCACGGCCCGGCACGGTGGTCAGATCGCGGCGGCGCTGCGGCCCGCGGAGGCCGTGGCGGAGGTCGCCAGCGCCTTGATCTTGTCCGGGCGGAACCCGGACCAGTGGTCGGTGCCGGTGATGACGACGGGCGCCTGGACGTAGCCCAGCGACTTCACGCGGGCCAGGGCCTCGGCGTCCTCGGTGATGTCCACGACGTCGTACGCGATCCCGGCCTTGTTCAGGGCGCGCTTGGTGGCATCGCACTGGACGCACAGGGGCTTCGAGTACACGGTGATATCCATCGGGGACCTCTCTCGGAAGTGCTGCTCTCGGGGAGCGGGACGAACGGTGATGCGGGACGTTCTGGGGGCTCTGTCGTGGTGGGCGATCGCTGCGTCTCCCCTGGTCCGTGGCCGTGCCACCGGTGCTCCGGCGGGCGTGGGGCCTGGGGCGGATCCAGGATCTCGGTGCGATCACCGCGACGTCTCCAACACTACACCTAGGGGTCGACGGGTGGGGGCACCACAAGATGTACTGAACTACACGAATGTTATCCACAGTCGGGCTGGGGACGGCTGTGGAGAACTCGGCCCCGTTGGGGACAGTCGCGCCCCGTCCGCGCGAACGCGGTGGACAGCGGTGTGCACAGCGTCCGCGAGGGGCGGGCCGATGGTGGACGGGCGGGCGCGGGACGCCGTCCGGAAGCGTCGGACACGGCACAGAAAATCTCGGATTCGCCGCGTGTCGTCGGCGTGTCGCCGCCGCGGGACAGGAGCCGGGGCACGGGGGCCGAGGCGGGCCGCCGCCGACAGGGGGCCGGGGCGGGCCGCCGCCGGCACGCGAAGGACCCCGCTCCCCGGTGAGGGGGGCGGGGGCCGGTCGGTCTCGGCGAGAGCGCCGCCGCAGCGGCGGGGTCAGGCTCGCCCGGGGTCGCTCTCCTGCGGGCGGGCGTGCTCCTGCTCGGCGGCCTGATCCTGCTCGGTGCGTCCGTCCGGCGCACCCTCCTGCGCGGACCGGGACGATCCCGCGGGCGGCTCGGTCGGCTCGACGGGGCCGGCGGGATCGGAGGGGTCGACAGGATCGGGGGCAGGGCCGCCGTCCTGGCGCCCGCCGTTCCAGGCGTCCACGTCGTCGACGGCCCGTGCGGGATCCACGGGGTCGGGCCCGGAGGATGCCGGTTCGGACGGCTGCGGATCGGCGGCGGCGATCCAGCGGCCGGCCGGCGGCGCGGCCGTCGGCAGCGACGCGGTCGGCGTGCTCGACTCCCGCAGGTCCGGGAGGACCTCGGTGACCTGATCGCGCACCGGCGGCTCGGCGACCGGGTTCTCGACCGTGTCGGCGTCGGGCTCCTGCTCCCCCGCCGCCCCCGCGACGGGGGCGGCATCGGCCGCGACATCAGCATCAGCATCAGCAGAGGATCCGCCGACGCCGGACGGCTCGGCGGTCTCGGCACCGCGCGGTCCGCCCTCGGCGGCCGCGGGCACGGCCGCCGCGGGTCCGTCGCGCTCGCTCTCGGCGGGCTCGATGCCCGCAGCGGCGGGCTGCTCCGCCCCGGCCCCGTCGGACGCAGCGGCCGCGGGCGCAGCATCGTCGGACGTCGCGTCCTCGGACGCCGCCTCCCCGGCCTCGTTCTCGTCGGCCTCGTTCTCGTCGGCCTCGTTCTCGTCGGCCTCGTTCTCCTCGGCCTCGACCTCCTCGGGCTCGAGGGATCGCCCATCGGCCGTGACGATCCGGTCGAGGATCTCGTGCATCAGCGCGAGCTCCGCGAGAGCCTCGGGGATGCCGGACCCGGGGTCCTCACCCTTGGTGACGAAGGCGTAGAAGTCCTCCCACATCGCCTCGGCCGAGCCGAGGTCGGAGACCACGGTCGTCGCGGTGACGCTCCCGGCGTTCTTCTCCCGCAGGGTCACGGTGGAGCGGCGGTCCGCGAAGGAGGGCGGGGCGAGGTCGACCTCGACGCGGCGCCGCGCCGAGAGCAGCCGCACCCGCTCGGAGTACTCCGGCGCGAAGGGCAGGTAGTGCCAGACCAGGCGGACCGGGGCGCCGGACTCGAGCTCGCCGAGGATCTCGATCGAGCCGGGGATCACGCCGCGGGGCCAGTGGCGCACCGCGAGGATCTCGGTCATCGGCCCGTAGGCCTTCTGGAGGACGGCCATCTGGTGGGCCACGCCCGTGAGCAGACCCTTGACGTACAGATCGCGGTCGCGCTGGGTGGCGCCCTCGCCGGTGCCGGCCACGACCGCCTCCTGCAGCGCGGTGCGACGCTGGGCGCGCACCTCGCTGGGCAGGTCGTAGGCGGAGGTCGTCACGTGGGCATGGGAATAGAGCGGCTGGCTCGCCGGCATCAGCACTTCGTAGTCGATCATCCGCAGGTCCTTGCGGGCGATGTGCCCGGACATCGCGGCGACCGCGTCGTCATGCTGCTGCGGGTAGGCCAGCACCACCAGGCGGCGGCCGGTCATCCGCTCGAAGTCGGCCAGGGTGCGCAGCTCCGCCTCGGAGAACGCCACCGGCGGCTCGACGAGGACGGGGATGCCGCGGCGCACGATCGTGAGCACGTCCTCGACGTGCAGGCCGTCCGTGGCCAGGACGACCATGTCGATCCCGACCGTCTTGGCGCGCACGGCGGCGATCAGATCGCCCACGCTCTCGTAGCGCGCCTCCTCGGGGATGCCCCAGGCCTCGGACGCCTCGCGACGGCGTCGCGGGGAATGGTCCACGAGCGCCTCGACCGAGAACCGGTCCCAGCGGCGGCGCAGCACGGGCAGGTGCACCGCCTGAGCCATCGTCCCGGCACCGATCACGGCGACGCGGAGGACCTTGGGCATGTGTCCACTCCTTCGGCAGAACGGGGTGCGGCCGGCCGATCCTGGCTGCGGCGCTGTTCTACCATACGGCCCTGGCACGACCCGGCGCGGACCGTCCCGCCGCGGTATCCTCGACCGTCCGTCCATCCGTCCCGCGACGCTCAGCGCCCGTCCTCGGAGGTTCTCCTTGGCCACGTCCTTCTACCACCTGGTGCGGGGCTTCGTCGCCCCGGCGACCAAGCTCTACCTGCGACCTCGGGTCACCGGGCTGGAGAACGTCCCGGAGGACGGCGCCTTCCTCATCGCCTCGAACCACCTGGCGCTGCTGGACAGCTTCATCATCCCGGTGGTGTGCCCGCGCGGCATGCGCTTCATCGCCAAGGACGAGTACTGGCATCGCAGGGGCCCCATCGGCTGGATCCAGAAGAGCTTCTTCCAGGCGATCGGCACGGTCCCGGTGGACCGCGACACCCTCGTCTCCAAGCAGGGCGCGCTCAAGGCGGCGCTGGAGATCCTGCAGGGGGGCGACGGCTTCGCCATCTATCCCGAGGGCACGAGGTCGCGGGACGGCCGCCTGTACAAGGGGCGCCAGGGGGCGGCATGGCTGGCGATGGAGGCGGACTGCCCCGTCATCCCCGTGGGGCTCAAGGGCACCGACACCGTCATGCAGAAGGGCCGCCTGCTGCCCGCCCGCCGCACCCTCACGCTGCGCTTCGGCACGCCGATCCGCCCGGCGGACATCGACCCCTCGCTGCCCGGAGGCGTGCGCCGGCGCATGCTCAACGACCGGATCATGGACGAGATCGCCGAGCTCAGCGGCCAGGAACGGGCCGATGAGCTGAACAAGCACTCCTCCCGCGACATCTAGGGCGCGGGCTCGCCCTCCCGCCCCGTGCCCGGGTGGACGAGCATCCCCGCGCAGACCGTAGGATCGGGGCACAGCAGCGCATCAGGAGGAGGTCGCCATGGCCGTCGTGGTCGGATTCATCCCCACCCCCGTGGGCTTCGCGGCCCTGGAGGCCGCCCAGCGGGAGGCGGAGCGCCGCGGCGGACCGCTCATCATCGTCAACGTCGTGCGCGACGGCATGCAGGGGGACCCCCGCCACGCGGACCAGGGCCAGCTCGAACGCGCCCAGGACATGGTGCGCCGCGCCTCCGTGCGCATCGCCGTGCGCCAGGAGCACACCGACGACGACATCTCCGACGTCCTGCTCCAGGTCGTCGAGGAGGAGAAGGCGGAGCTGCTGGTGCTGGGCATCCGCCGCGAGCGGGACATGGCCAGCCACCTGCTGGGCGTCACCGTGCAGAAGCTGCTGACCTCCTCCCCCAGCGACGTCCTCGTCGTCTGATCCCGCACGAGCCCTCACGACGCAGCGCCCCGGTCACGATCGTGACCGGGGCGCTGTCTCGTGCGCGGGGCGTCAGGCCTGCGCGCGGTACGCCTTCTCGATGTTCTCGCCGGTCTCCTGGTCGATGTTCTTCCAGTACTCGAAGACACGGGAGAGCACGGGCTCGACGACGCCGCCGAGGCTGCCGACGACCGTCTGGACGAGGCGGGCGCGCTCGTCCTCACCCATCACCTCGCGCACCAGGGTGTGCGCCTGGCCGAAGTCGTCGTCCTCGGCGTGGAGGGTGTAGGCCGCGCGGACCAGCGCGCCATCGGCCTCCCAGCCGTTGTCGACCGGGCCCTGGGTGTCCTGGTAGGCGCGACCGAAGGAGTTCGGGGCGTACACCGGAGCGTCGCCGCTGTGGGAGAACTCCATCGACCCCTCCTTGCCGTAGGAGTTCGTCGCCACGACCGGACGGTTCACCGGCAGCTGGTTGAAGTTCGTGCCCAGGCGGTTGCGCTGCGCGTCCGGGTAGGAGAACACGCGGGCCAGCAGCATCTTGTCCGGGGAGACCCCGGTGCCGGGCACGGTGTTGGACGGGCTGAACGCGGCCTGCTCGATCTGCGCGAAGTGGTTCACCGGGTTCTGGTTCAGCACGAAGCGGCCCACGGGGATGCGCGGGTAGTCCTTCTTGGACCAGGTCTTCGTGAGATCGAAGGGGTTGAAGCGGTACGCCTTCGCCTCCTCGTACGGCATGACCTGGACCTCGACGCGCCAGGCCGGGAACTCGCCGCGCCGGATCGCCTCGAACAGATCGCGGCGGTGGTACTCGGCGTCGGTGCCCGCCAGCTCGGTGGCCTCCTCGTTGCTGAGGAACTCCATGCCCTGCTCGGTGAGGAAGTGGTACTTCACGAAGAACTTCTCGCCGTCCTCGTTCACCCACATGTAGGTGTGCGAGGAGTAGCCGTTCATGTGGCGCCAGGTCTTGGGCAGGCCGCGGTCGCCCATGAGGTAGGAGACCTGGTGGGCCGACTCCGGCGAGAGGGTCCAGAAGTCCCACTGCATGTTCGCGTCGCGCAGGCCCGAGTCCGGGGTCCGCTTCTGGGAGTGGATGAAGTCGGGGAACTTCATCGGGTCGCGCAGGAAGAAGATCGGCGTGTTGTTGCCGACGATGTCGAAGTTGCCGTCCTCGGTGTAGAACTTCAGCGCGAAGCCGCGCACGTCGCGCCAGGTGTCGGGCGAGCCCAGCTCGCCGGCGACGGTGGAGAAGCGCAGCAGCAGCGGGGTCTTCGCGCCCTTCTGGAACAGCTTCGCCTTGGTGTACTGCGAGACGTCCTCGGTGACCTCGAGCTCGCCGAAGGCGCCGGAGCCCTTGGCGTGCGGGCTGCGCTCCGGGATCCGCTCGCGGTCGAAGCGTGCGAGCTTCTCGACGAGGGCGACGTCATGCAGCATCAGGGGGCCGTCGGCCCCGACGCTCAGCGAATGCGCGTCGGACTCGCGCGGAGCGCCGCTCTCCGTGGTGGACGGGATCGAGGGGTCGAACGTGGTCATGCTTCCTCCTGGATGCGAACGGGGGGTGGAGAACCTGGGGGCCGCCGGCCGGCCGAGGGGACCGCCGGGCGGCAGGGTGCGGGCCGAGGGGACGGCCCGGGTCGGGGCGTACGGATGGGGGTCATGTCCCGGCGGGGACATGGGCCTGCGCCGCGCGGCACTCGGGGCACACGCCCCGGTACAGCACCTCCGCCACCTCGAGCTCGAAGCCGTGCTGCGAGTGCGGGTGGAGGCAGGGAGCCTCGCCCACCGCGCAGGGGACGTCCTCGAGCCGGCCGCAGACGCGGCAGATGAGGTGGTGGTGGTTGTCGTGGCGATGCAGCTCGTAGACGGCGCGACGGCCGTCGGCGTCCACGCGGCGCAGCAGCTCGACCTCGGTCAGAGCGCGCAGCACGTCGTAGACGGCCTGGTGGGACACGGAGCCGAGGCGCTCGCGGACGGCGGAGGCGATGACGTCCGCGTCCGCGTGCTGGTGCTCGGCGACCACCGCGAGCGTCGCGACCCGCGGGGCGGTCACGCGCAGACCCGCGTCGCGCAGCGCGGCGACGGGGTCGAGCGAGGGGTGGTCGTGGTGGCTCACGGGACTCACCCTATCGCGTGTTCTGGAGAAGTTCCAGAAAAGGATCCAGTCAAATCACGGGCGCGCTGCGCCGCCGACATCCCTCCCCGGCGGCGCAGGCGCGGTCACCGGTGGATCACCGGCGGTTGTCCACGCAGATGAAGGGCAGGCGCGGAGCGATCTGGCACCAGCCCTCGATCCGCTGGGTCTCGACGTCCCCCGAACCTCCGAGCCCGGTGTCGGCGACGGCGCCGACCGGGAGCATCGCGAGGCCGAGGACCGCGGCCGCCGCGAAGCCGCGGCCGACGACCCGCCGGAGGGACGGGGTGATGGTGCGTACTGCGGTCCGAGTCATGGCAGTCTCCTGAGAGGTGAGTGGTGGGTGTGCCCGGAGCCACAGCGTACGTCCGCACCGGTACTCTTGGCCCGTGCCCTTCCGGAAGTCGTCGCTGCTCGATCGCCTGGACACAGGAGTCCGGGAGGCGCGGCGCGCCCTTCCCGCCATATCGGTCGCCCTCCTGCTGCTGCTCCTCACCGCCCCGGGCGCCTGGCGTCACCCCGATCCGGGCTCGATGGTCCTGTGGGTGCTCATGAGCACCGCCGGCGGCCTCGCTCTGCTCCACCCCCTCCCGGCGGCCCTCGCCCTGGGCGGCGTGCTCACCCTGGCGGTGTCCGTGCCGACGGTGTACATCGGGCTGGGGGTGTTCGCCTCGATCGTGGCCTTCACCTCCTGCGTGGCCCGCTGCCGCCCGCTGACCAGCATCCTCATCGGCCTCTGGTACGCCGCGATCCTCATCGCGGCGACCGTCTCCCTGGCCCAGAGCGCCGCCGACGTCGCCGTCGGCGCGAGCATCTGGGTGATCCTCCTGCTCGCGGCCGCGACCATCGGGGTGGTGATCCGGACCCTCGGCCTGCGGCTGGGCGAATCCCGCCGCGCCCGGGTGCAGGACCTCGCCGCGCAGCGCCGCGCGCTCTCGCGCGAGCTGCACGACACCGCGATCCGGGCGACGACCGAGGTCGTCATGATCGCCGAGCAGGCCCGCCTGCGGGACCAGCCGGACCCGGCCACCGATCTCGACCTGGGACGCATCAGCGCCGCGGCCCGCGCCGCCACCGAGGACCTGCGCGCCGCCATGGAGGCTCTGCGTCGCAGCGAGGAGGGCGAGGACGCGGGCGAGGTCGCCGGCGACGTCCCCGGCGCCACGCTGCTGGAGTCCGCCCAGAAGCGCCTGACCCAGGCCGGCTTCACCGTCAACACCGACGTCGAGGGCGAGCGCGACGTCCCCGGGCCGCTGGTGCCGGTGCTGTCCCTGTGCCTGGGCGAGCTGGCGGCGAACGTGGTCCGGCACGGCGACCCGCAGCACCCGGTCGCCCTCATGCTCGAGACCTCGGCCGCCGGCGTCGACGTCGTCGTCGTGAACCGGCGCGCCACGACGGCGCCGAACGTCCCCTCGGGCGGCAGCGGGCTGATCGGGGCGCGCGAGAGGCTCGCAGGCGTCGGCGGCACGGTCGAGACCCGCACCGACGGCGGCTCCTTCATGGCGCGCATGACCGCGCCCCATCCGATCCAGTCGAGCACCCAGGGGGGCCGATGGGCATCCAGGTCCTGATCTGCGACGACGACCCGATCGTCCGCGACGCGCTGGCCGGCTACCTGCGCGCGGCCCCGGAGATGGAGGTCGATGCGCACGCCGGCACCGCCGAGGAGGCCCTCGCGGCCCTCGCCGAGCAGGTCCCCGACGTCGTGCTGATGGATCTGGCGATGCCCGGGATGGGCGGCATCGCGGGCGCCCTCGAGATCCGCGCCGCATATCCCCAGGTGGCCGTCCTCCTGCTGACCACCTTCGGGACCGATGATCAGGTGCGCGAGGCGCTCGCGGCGGGCGCCGCGGGCTTCCTGCTGAAGTCCGCCTCCGCCGCGTCGCTCGTCGCGGCCGTGCAGGCCGCCGCCGCCGGCGCCGGGGTCGTCATCACCCCGGAGGTGGCGGCGGCGCTGGCCGGAGGGCGCCGACCGGCCCCGGCCTCGAGCCTGCACACCGGCGATCGGCCGGCGAGCGGCGAGCACGGGGCCGCCGGGGATGCGGAGGACGCGCAGGAGGACCGGGCGGGGATGCCCGCCGCTCCGACGGACGCGGCACCGGCCCCCACCTCGCCGGTCGACGCCGGCTCCGGGCCGGGCGAGGCCGCGGCGCTCTCCCTGGGTCTGACCGACCGCGAGCTGGAGGTGCTGCACCTGCTGTGCCGGGCCGATACGAACACCCAGATCGCGAACCAGCTGGTGCTCTCCGAGTCCACCGTGAAGAAGCACGTCACCTCGTTGATGGCGAAGCTGGGGTGCACCTCCCGGCTGCAGATCGCGGTCCGCGCCTTCGAGCTGGGGCTCGCCGAGCCGCCGGTGCCGCGCAGCTGAGCCCGCATCTGCGCGACCCCTGCCTCCACGTCCCGGCGTCGGCGGGAGGGCGGGACGAGGGGCCCACGGCCGAGGCCTTGGCACCTCGGGAACGGGGCAGGGGTGTACCCAGGTACCAGAGATAGGCCCGAGCGGCCGCCGAGAACGGGACCTGGGGTCGTTCCGCCGATGATCCGGCGCCCGTAAGTTTGTCGTCGTAGAGCTCCCCTGCAGGCGGTCTCCGTCGAGCTGGTCTGGTCCCCAGCCGTTCTCCTCCCGCAGCAGGGGTCGAGCCTCCGGGCTCGTTCGTCTGCTGGACCTGGTGCTCGGTTCTCCCCCACCCCCCTGAACTGAGCACTGGGTCCGGCCTACGATCCTCACCGCGCCGGGCCCTCGAGGCCCGGGCGCGGCGTCGCGGGGGCGCAGCACCGATCCGAGCAAGATCCCCGAAGAACAGGCCGGGCCCGAGAGGGTCCGGCCTGTTCTTGCGTGAGCAGCCGCGCGGCCGCAGGCGCCGCGGCCTAGATGCCCAGAGCCACCTGCCCCGCGATGCCCGGCTGTGCCCCGGGACGGTCCCCCGCGCGACCGGCGCGACCGGGGGCCTCCTCCCCGCGGGCCTGCCGAGCAGGCTCGACGTCCGCCAGAGGGCCGTCGTCGAGAGCGATGGTCTCGTAGATGTCCGGGTCGCAGTCATGGCCTTCAGGGACCGACGGATCGGGGACGTACACCTGTCGGCACGTCCCGCAGCGCAAGGTTCCCCCATCCCCGGATTCCGTCATACCGGCACGCTACGGCGCCCCGAACCGACCTGCCGGTCGAAGACAGATGTCCGTGATGGAGCTGTAACACGCGGTGCGAGGTGCCCCACTGCGGGCGCGGCTCACCCCGGATATAGCGCTGCTGGCGACGCACCTGCACGGCCGCGCAACGATCGCATATCGAAGACGGGCACAGCGCCCTGCGCGGACGCCGACGGGCGGAATACTGCTGGACGGAGGTCTCGCCGGTCCTCGCGTGGCTGCGCACGTGGGGCACACCAACGCGGCGTTCACCCGGGCGAAGTACGGGGACACGAGGACGACGCCCACGGAGGCGGGCAACGTGCTCTCGGAGGTGCGCGCCGGACGCTAAGTCGCCAGGAAAGTCGCCACAACGGGAACAGGCCCCGACCTGCGCCTCGTCCCCAAGGGGGCGTAAGCACTGGTCAGGACCCGTTTTCTGGAGCCGCCTGGGGGAATCGAACCCCCGACCTATTCATTACGAGTGAATCGCTCTGCCGACTGAGCTAAGGCGGCCTGCCCGGACGCTGTGCACCGGACCGGACCACTCTACGAGACCTGCATGTCAGGCGCAAAACCGGGGCGTGAGGAGTAGGTCACCCCGCCTCCCCCGGCCCCCGGGGCGGACCCGGGGCCGGACGGGGCGCACCTCAGGAGCAGGTCAGGCCCTCCTCCGGGGCGGTGCCGCTGAGCAGGTAGGCGTCCACGGCGGCCTCCACGCAGCCGCCGGAGCGGCCGTAGGCGGTGTGCCCCTCGCCCTCGTAGGTGATGAGGGTCGAGTTCTCCAGCTGCTCGTCCAGGCCCACGGCCCAGTCATAGGGCGTCGCGGGGTCGCCCCTCGTGCCGATCACGACGATCAGGTCGCTGCCCGCGGCGGAGATCGGCGCAGGCTCGCGCACCGGCTTCGCCGGCCACAGGTCGCACATGGTCTGGCTGAAGCCGAAGCCGGGGCCCCAGGTCGGGAACTCCTCGGCGACCGCCGCGGCCTCGTCGATCTGCCACTGCTGATCGGCCACGCCCACATGGTCCAGGCAGTTCACGGCGGTGATCGCGAAGGTGCCGTTGCCGCTGTACGTGCCGTCGTCCTCGCGGTCCGCGCTGAGATCGGCGAGGAACAGCAGGGTGGAGCCGTCACCGGTCATCGCCGCGTTCAGGGCCTGCACGCCGAGCGGCCAGTTCTCGTCGTTGTACAGCACGACCAGCAGGCCGCTGCGCGCGAGGGCCCCGGTCAGGGGGCGGTTCGGATCGTCGGTCTGCAGCGGCTGGGCGTCGACGGAGTCGAAGAAGGCCCGCAGCTGCTCCTTGCCGTCCTCGACCGATCCGGTCAGCGGGCAGCCGTCGGAGCCCTGGGACAGGCAGCTCTCGACGAATGCGCTGGTCGCCTCCTCGAACCCTTCGGCCTGGCCGCGGGTGATGTCATCGGCCGTCAGGCGCGGGTCGAGCGCGCCGTCGAGCACGAAGCGCCCGGTGCGCTCGGGGTACATCTCCGCATAGGTCGCGCCGAGGTAGGTGCCGTAGGAGTAGCCCACGTAGTCGAGCTTCTCCGAGCCGACGGCGCTGCGCAGCACGTCGAGGTCGCGCGCGGCGGAGTAGGTGTCGAGGTAGGGCAGGAGGTCCCCGGAGTTCTTCTCGCAGGCGGCGCTGAGCTCGGTGAACGCGTCCTCGGCGGCCTGGAGCCCTTCCGGATCGGCCAGGTCGAAGGTCTCGGCGCGGTAGGCGTCGGTCTCGGCATCGTCCAGGCAGGTGATGCCGGCCGAGCGGGAGACGCCGCGGGGGTCGAAGCCGACGATGTCGTAGGCGCCGCGGACCTCCTCGCTGAACAGGGTCTGCGCAGATCCCGCCACGAAGTCGACGCCGGAACCGCCCGGGCCGCCCGGGTTGGTCAGCAGCGAGCCCTGCTTCTGTCCGGTCGCCGGCAGCCGGGTCACGGCGATCTGCAGGTCACCGGCGCTCGGGTCGTTCCAGACCTTCGGCACCGTGACCGTGCCGCATTCGAGAGAGGCCGGGCCGTCGACGGAGTCGTCGCACGGGGCCCAGGCGACCTGCTGGGAGTAGTAGGCCGCGTAGGCGGCGTCGCCGGCCGGGTCCTGCGGGAGCTCCGCCGCGGCGGAGGTCCCGGTCTCGGCCAGCGGAGGCGTGGCCTCGCCCTCGACATTCGTGCCGTCGCCGGCGGCGGGTGCGGTGGTCTGCTCGTCCCCTCCCCCGCCGATCCCGATCCGATCCAGCGGCCCGCAGCCGGCGACCACGAGCAGCACCGCCGCCGCCGTCGCCAGGTATCGCATCGCGCGGGGCGCCCGTCCGTGTCGCACGTCGTGCATTCCTGCCCTCTCGTCGTCCCTCGGCTCGACTCATCGTACGGGGTGGACCCCTCGCCGAGAGGACGGCAGATGCTCGCCCCAGGGAGGGGGTGCGCGCGTGCGGCCAGGTCTTAGGCTGGGCCGGTGCACGGCGAACGCGAACCCTCCTCATCCCCGGCCCGGCGTCCGCGCGCAGCCGGGGAGGGGGCGACGGCGGCCCTGGTCCCCCGCGGCGGGGTGATGCCCGCGCGCCGCTGGTGGATCGAGGCGCTGATGCTGGTGTGCGGCGCCGCGGAGGGCGTCTTCGGGCTGCTGCTCACGAGCGAGCCCTGGCGGTGGGTGGGCGCGGCCCTGGGGATGGCGCTGGTCGCGACCCTGCTGCTGCGGCATCGGCGCTGGCGCTGGCTGCTGCCGCTGCTGCTGGCCCTGAACGCCCTGGCGACCTCGTTCACCGTGATGGTGGTGGCCGTCTACGGATTCGCCACCCGCAGCTCGTCCCGCGTGCTCATCGCGCTGGTCACGCTGTTGGGCGCGGTCGCCACGGCGCTGCCGCCGCTGGTGCTCAGCCGCGAGCCGGGGACGGTCGTCTTCGTCATCCTGCTGGTGCTGATGACGCTCACCTCGGCGGTGCTGGGCATGTACACCTCGGCACGACGGGAGCTGCTGGACCAGCTGCGCGCCCGTGCCGAGCAGGCCGAGCACGGCCGCGCCGTCGCCGAGGAGCAGGCCCGCCGCGCCGAGCGCACCCGCATCGCCCGGGAGATGCACGACATCGTCGCCCACAAGATCTCGCTGATCGCCCTCCAGGCGGGCGCGCTCGAGGTCAACCAGAACCTGGACCAGGCGCAGGTCGCCGCCGCGGCAGGGCTGATGCGGCGTTCGGCGGCCGATGCCCTCACCGAGCTGCGCCAGGTCCTCGGCGTGCTGCGCGGCACGGAGGAATCCGCGCCGCTGGCGCCGCAGCCCACCTGGGAGGACGTGCGGCGCCTGGTCACCACCAGCCAGGAGGCCGGGATCCGGGTGGAGCTGTACGACTTCATCGACGCCCCCGTGCCGGATCCGCTGGCGCGCACCGCCTACCGGGTGGTGCAGGAGGGGCTGACGAACATCCACAAGCACGCCCGGCACACCAAGGCCCGCGTGGCCCTGATCGGCGAGCCCGGTGACGAGCTGATCGTCGAGGTGAGTAACCTGCTTCCCAGGGGGTTCACCACCGACCTGCCCGGGGCGCGGATGGGGCTGTCCGGGATCGAGACCCGGGTCAGCCATGCGGGAGGGACCATCACCGCAGGCCCCACCTCCGATGGTCGATTCGAAGTGAAGGCGGTTATTCCATGGCCAGCGCAGACTCCGTGACACGGATCGGCCTGATCGACGACGACTCCCTGGTCCGGGCGGGCCTGGCGATGATCCTCGGCGCCGATCCGCAGATCGAGGTCGTCGGGGAGGGATCCGACGGCAGCGATGCGGTGCCGCTGGTGCAGAAGCATCGGCCCGATGTGCTGCTGATGGACGTGCGCATGCCGACGATGGACGGCCTGACCGCCACCCAGGCCGTCACGGCCCTGCCCGGGGCCCCCAAGATCATCATGCTCACCACCTTCGACCTGGACGAGTACGTGTTCCAGGCGCTCGAGGCGGGGGCCAGCGGCTTCCTGCTCAAGGACACGCCACCCCAGGACCTGATCCGTGCGGTGCGGGTGGTGGCCGGCGGGGACGCGATGCTGTCCCCCGGGGTGACGCGCCGCATGCTCTCCCACTTCTCGCACGCGAACCCGGGCGCCCGCCCCGAGCGGCACCCGGGGCTGGAGCTGCTCACCGAGCGGGAGACGGAGGTCCTCGGCGCCGTCGGGGCGGGGCTGTCCAACGCCCAGATCGGGGCGCGGCTCTACATGAGCGAGGCGACGGTGAAGGCGCACGTCTCGAAGATCTTCGCGAAGCTGGACTGCACCAACCGGGTGCAGATCGCGATCATCGCCCATGAGGCGGGGCTCTCGGACATCGACGAGCATCCCGTCTGATCCGTCGGCGGGCGCGCGCCCGGGCAGGGCGCGCGGCGATCGTCGCGGCGGGAGATCCGGCGGGGTGGGGCGGCCTCGCGGGGCTGCGGCCTCGACGGGCCGCCGCGTCGCGCACCCGGGAACGACGAAGGCCCCGGAACGTGTGTTCCGGGGCCTTCGCACTGGGCGACCCTGACCGGGCTTGAACCGGCGACCTCCGCCGTGACAGGGCGGCACTCTAACCAACTGAGCTACAGGGCCATTCTCTTCGTCATCCGCACTTCCGTGCCGCTGACAGAGAAAACTCTACCGGACGTTCGGGGCCGCTCGTGCCACTTTTACTGTGAGCCGCCTCGCATCGCGCGAGGCCACCGCCCTGCACCCCCGGATCCGGGCATCCGACAGGCCCTCTGCCCGCCGGCGCCGTTGCCGCCCCGGCAGGACTCGGCCCATGGGGCCCGCTCCCCCGCACCGGTGGGTCCGGCGCTCCCGGGAGACGGCACGCAGACTCCCCGAGCTCGGCGCGGCGGCTCCCGGGACGCTCCGCGAGGCGACCGCCCTCCGCAGCAGCGGGCCGCCCCCTCCGGCAGGCGCAGTACGGCGCGCACGGTCCGGCGGGCATCGTGCGGCGGGCATCGTGCGGCGGGCATCGTGCGGCAGGCACGGTCCGGCGGGCATCGTGCGGCAGGCACTGCCCCGTGGGCCGGGTCGTGCCGGCACGGAATGTCGCGTGCACCTCAGGGAGCCCGGCGCTGCCGCGGGCGCTGCCCGGTGACCTGTACCATTGCCGTGCGCCCCCATCGTCTAGCGGCCTAGGACACTGGCCTTTCACGCCGGCGACACGGGTTCGAATCCCGTTGGGGGTACCGCTGACCTGCGGGGGCGCTGATCGAGGGCCGGGTCGCCCCGCCTCCGATCGGCGCCCCGCAGGTCCACCCGCGACCAGGCGCTCCGCCCCGCAGCTGCGCAGATCGCCGTCGCACCCAGCACCCCTTTCCCTCGGGACGACTCCCCCGGGCCCCCTGCGCGTGCAGGTCAGGGCCGGAGGCGCATGGTCCTCGCAGCCGCCGCGCGCCGATCCCTGCTGTTCCCTGCCGGGCCTGGTTGGCTGGACCCATGGTGGAGATCAGCCGCGCAGAGTTCGAGGAGGCCGTCGATGACGCCCTCGACTCCCTTCCCGACGAGGTCGCCCGCGCGATCGCCCAGGCCAACGTCGCCATCCTGGTCGAGGAGGAGCCGCGGCATCGCGGCGGCGGCGAGGAGCTGCTGGGTCTGTACGAGGGGATCCCGCTGGACCAGCGCAGCACCTTCGACGGGTTCCGGGAGCCGGATCGGATCTGGATCTTCCGCGGCCCGCTACAGCGCATGTCCGCCAGCCGAGAGCAGCTCGTGGAGGAGATCGCGGTGACCGTGCTGCACGAGCTCGGACACCTCTTCGGCATCGACGACGCCCGGCTGCACGAGCTCGGGTGGGGGTGAACCCCCGCGCGACCGGCGGCTCCGCGGGCGTTCGCGTGTCGTGCCTCTCATCGGCCCGCGCCGATTGGATGCCGGAGCGCAGGCCCTGCTAATCTGATCTCCGGTCACCGCGGTGACCACGGCTCTGTAGCTCAGTTGGTAGAGCGTTCGACTGAAAATCGAAAGGTCACCGGATCGACGCCGGTCGGAGCCACCAAGCGAAACCCCTGCTGACGCGGGGGTTTTTGCGTACTCGGACATGGTGCACGCCACCTGCCGGATACATGGCTTCTCTCGCCATGATCGCGAACGCCCGTCGCCCAGGTGGTGCTGCTGCCGCGGCCCTCACCTGGCCGGTACGCCGTCACGTCGTCACGCCTCTCGGACAGGCCGATGGGTCGGGCGAGGTCCGAGGCATCGAGGGCTCCCCCGCCTGGATCGATGGAGATCGGTTCGGTGCCTGCTCTTCGGTGCATCGCCCGGCTTCGTCACCTCCGCCACGAGGCGTCCATTCCTGTGGGACTGGGAGACCGGGCCACGTCGATCACCCTTTCGTTCAGGATGATGTCGAGGGGCGTGAGAGGGGCAGCTCATCCGAGATGGCGCCCGGTGCAGGCCAACGCCTGGCAGGTCGACCGGCACGGCCCATCAGGCACGTGGGCGGGGTCGACCAGGACGAGCCCGACGTCGACGCGGAGGTGCATGATCCGGTCGAGCGAGGCACGGGTGTCGGTCCTGGTGGACTCGGACCCAGCCCAGCCATTCCGCGTCAGCAGACCTCGAGACCGATGGAGAGCGGCGACGCGTTCGGAGCCGAGAGACCGGTCGAGGTCGCGCGCCCAGGAACGGTCCCTCCCCCGTCAGGTCGCTCTTCTTCAGTGGTCGCGACGCTCGGCGTAGTCGAGGTGTTCTTGCTCGGGCAGGAGGTTCCCGAGACCGGGGTTCTTCGACTGAACGGCGACGCGCCAGAGACGAAGCACCGTGACGTCGTGCAGCGCGGTGTCGAGATCGACGCGCAGGCGTTCGTTCTCGGCCTTGAGCACGTCGATACCGAGCAGACGGTGGATGAGATTCAACATTGCGAGCCTCCATGCAGAATTCGAGAAGCCGAGGTGTTCGGCATATCGACAGGGAATGATGCCGCGGGAGTCGACGACGGCGCGGCCGCCATCGTGGAGTCCGGTCAAGCCCGCCCCTGGCAGCAGAGAGGAAATCGCTCGAAGGGCGCGAGGCCGGTGGGTGGCCATGACCACCGAGCACCGGTCACCCATCCTGGTCGAGGGCGGCGTCGATTCGTTGCGCGATCCTGGCTTCGTGAACGGCGGCGAGAGACTCGTCCCGCTCCCGGATCCGCAGTTCGCCGGGCGTTTCGGCCCGCCCCTGCCACACGCCCTCGCTGCGAGCACGTGCGGCCTCACGACGGATCACTGCATCCAGCAGCTCGGCTCGGAGTCCGAGCACGTGCGCGCTCTCGCCCGCACCGATCCCCTCCCGCAGGGCAGACAGGATGTCCAGCGACTCCCGCATCAACACCAGGACTCCCCACGAACAGGCGCGGCGGGAGTGATGCTCTCGACGTGCCGGAGAAATCGCCCCCGAGCGGCGCGGTCACGGCTCCTCCACGACGCGAGGGTCAGATCCTTGAGGCCAGCCGGCCCCGCGATATCCGGAACGGCGCCTGCAGGGACCGTCGCCGAGTTCAGCCCGCACTGACCGACGGGGCCCTCATGGATCAGATCACCAGTCCGCTGAGGCGCGCCCCCAGCGGTCGCCTTCCGGGGAACTTCAGGGTCGACGCCGTCACCCTTCGCGATGCTCGGGACGACCTTGCATATGTCGGGATCGACGTTCGTTGCGAGCCTGGGTGCCATCTCCGTAAACCTTCCTTCTTTCGGCGACATCGACGCCACCGACCTTTCTCAAGATATGCCACTGCGCGACACTTGTAAAGCCCTGAGCCGACTGCATCCATTTGTTTTCCACTCGCAAGTGTGTTATTGTAGAATAGAATGCTGACGGAAATCCTTGCATCGCAGGGAACCAGAGAGAGGGCTGCGCAGACCGCAACGTGCACGCCGCCATTCCCCTCGGAACTCGCCGCAGAGTCGGCGGAGAATGTTGCGCGCCAGGCAGACACCGCGCCCGCTGCTGCGGACGTCCTGTGGTGGCTCCGATCGGCATCGATCCGGTGACCGTTCAGGATCGGACCGGGCCGCTCCGGTGCTCGGCCCGGGAGCCCCGGCGGCTCACGGCGCGATCACGGCCAGCACCCGGTGCAGCGCGGGGTGCGACGCGTCGCGACGCCACAGGGCCTGGAGCTCGACGACCTCCTCCTGGAGATCCTCGACGGGGCGGAACACCACGCCGGGCACGGCGATGGACCGTGCGGACTCCGGGACGAAGGCGATGCCGTGACCGGCCGCGACGAGGTGGATCATCGTCATGATCTGGCTCAGCGAGTGCTGGACGAGCTGGTGGTCGATGTCGAAGTGCTTGACGACGACGTCGTAGAAGTACTGCGCGGTGGTCGCCGAGTGCAGGATCAGCTTCTGCCCGGCGATGTCCGCACGGACCGGGCGGTGCTCCGGATCGGCCAGCGGGTGCGTGGACGGCAGGGCCAGCACCAGCCGCTCGCTGAGGAGGAGACGCCGGGCGATCCCCTCGGGAGCCGTCCGCGTCCGCCCCAGTCCGAGGTCGATGCGCTCCTCCTCGAGCGCCTGCAGCTGCTGGGAGGTCACCATCTCGACGAGCTCGATCGAGATCTCGGGCTCTGCGTCGCGGATCCGCGACAGCAGGGGGCCCAGCAGGGACAACCCGCTGGCCGCGGTGAAGCCGATCGTGACCGTGCCGCGGGTGCCCGCGGCCGCCTGCCGGGCCCCCTCGGGCGCGCGCTCGGCCAGGGCCAGGAGCTTGCGCGACTCCCCCAGGAACTGCTGCCCCGCCGGGGTGAGACGGACCCGCCGGTTGTCGCGGGCGAGGAGCTCGGCCCCGACCGCGCGCTCGAGCTTCTGGATCTGGCGGCTCAGCGGCGGCTGGGTCATGTTCAGCTCCGCGGCGGCGCGACCGAAGTGCAGGTGCTCGGCGACGGCGACGAAGCACCGCACCTGGTCGAGGGTGTACACGGCGGCTCCATGCAGTCGGAGTATCGATGCTGTCCGGTGAGTGCCGTGAGACTATCACCGGCTGCGGAGCGCCCCCGTGGCGGGCCGCGGCGACCCCTCGGGCCGCTCAGCGGACCATCGCGGGGCGCTTGGGGTCGAAGCTCCAGCCCTCGATGAGGTACTGCATGGCGATCGCGTCGTCGCGACGGCCCAGCCCGTGCTCGAGGTAGAGCGCATGGGCGGCGGCCAGCCGGTCCCGGTCCAGCTCGATGCCGAGGCCGGGCGCGGTCGGCACGGCGATCTCGGAGTCGACGATCTGCAGCGGCGCGGTCGTGATCCCCTGCCCGTCCTGCCAGATCCAGTGGGTGTCCAGGGCGGTGATCTCCCCCGGCGCGGCCGCGCCGACGTGGGTGAACATCGCCAGCGACACGTCGAGGTGGTTGTTGGAGTGCGAGCCCCAGGTGAGGCCGAACTCGTGGCACAGCTGGGCGACGCGGACGGAGCCGGCCATCGTCCAGAAGTGCGGATCGGCCAGCGGGATGTCGACGGAGGCCTCGCGCACCGCGTGCGCCATCTCCCGCCAGTCGGTCGCGACCATGTTGGTGGCGGTGCGCAGGCCGGTGGCGCGGCGGAACTCCGCCATCACCTCGCGCCCGGAGAAACGGCCCTCGGCCCCGCAGGGATCCTCGGCGTAGGCGATCGCTCCCGACATGGCCCGGCCGCGGCGGATCGCGTCCGCCAGCAGCCAGCCGCCGTTGGGGTCCAGGGTGATCCGGGCCTGCGGGAAGCGCCGTTTCAGCAGGATGACCGTCTCGACCTCGACCTCGCCCGGCAGCACGCCGCCCTTGAGCTTGAAGTCGCGGAAGCCGTACTGCTCCAGGGCGGCCTCGGCGAGCGCGACGACGGACTCCGGGGTCATCGCCTCCTCGCGCCGCCGCGACCACCAGCCGCCGGCCTCCCCCTCGCGCCGATAGGGCAGGTCCGTCAGGTCGGGGTTCCCGACGTAGAAGAGGTAGCCGAGCATCGGCACGCTCTCGCGCTGCTGGCCCTGCCCCAGCAGCTCCGCGACGCTGACGCCGAGGTGCTGGCCGTGCAGGTCCAGCAGGGCGGATTCGAGGGCGGTGACGGCGTGGATCGCGATCCGCTGGTCGAAGGTCTGGTCCCCGCGCCCGCCCGCATCGCGCGCGGCGAAGCGCGCGTGGACCTCCCGCAGCAGGGAGCGGAAGCGGGCGACCGGCTTCCCCAGCAGCAGGGGCGCGGCGTCCTCGAGGGTGGCCCGGATGGCCTCGCCGCCGGGCACCTCCCCGAGGCCCGTGCGGCCGTCGCTGTCGGTGAGGATCGCGATGGTGCGGGTGAAGACGGGGGCGTGGGCGCCGGAGAGGTTCAGGAGCATCGAGTCGTGCCCGGCCACGGGCACCACCTCGATCGCCGCGATCCGGGGTCCGGCGGCCGGCGCGCTCATGCGCGGCCCTCCGCCGGGCCCGGGAGCACCGATGCGGGGGCGGCCGAGGGCGAGGCATCGGCCGCGACGCCCGGGACGAGCCCGGCGGACTCGATCAGGGCGGCGAGATCGGCCTGGTCCCGGGCGCTCAGATCCTGCAGGGGCGGACGGACGGGCCCGCAGTCCCGGCCGACGGCGCGCAGC
Source organism: Brachybacterium phenoliresistens (assembly GCF_039530785.1). Taxonomy (NCBI): domain Bacteria; kingdom Bacillati; phylum Actinomycetota; class Actinomycetes; order Micrococcales; family Dermabacteraceae; genus Brachybacterium; species Brachybacterium phenoliresistens. The sequence goes on along the minus strand of NZ_BAAAOW010000002.1, from coordinate 30,484 downwards.
CCGGCCTTGATGATGGAGACGCCGTAGCCCTTCGCCCGGTCGCGGATGGTGATGTACGGCAGCACGAAGCGGGTGAGCTTCTCGGTCACCGCGGCGCGGTCCTGGGCGCGCACATCGGCGTAGAAGGCCAGCGCGAACTCGGGCGCGAAGTTGAACATCGCCGAGGAGTACGTGCTCATGCCCAGCTGCAGCAGCGGCAGGGCGAAGGTCTCGGCGGTGGGCAGGCCGCCCAGCAGGAACAGGCGCTCCCCCATCAGCGCGTGCACCCGGGCGAGCTGCTCGATGTCGCCGATCCCGTCCTTGAAGCCGATGAGGTTCTCGTGGGCCTCGGCGAGGCGGGCGAGGGTCTCCGGGGCGTAGACCGCGGTGCCGCGGTTGTAGACGATCACGCCGATGTCCGTCGCGGAGCAGATCGCGGAGACGTGCGCGAACAGCCCGTCCTGATCGCAGGCAGTGAGATACGGCGGCAGCACCAGCACCCCGGCGGCGCCGGCGGCCCGGGCATCGGCGGCGTTCCGGATCGCCTGCCAGGTCGCGCCGCCGGCGGAGGCGAGCACGGGCACCCCGGGCCGTGCCGATTCCACGGCCATGCGGACCACGCGGGCCGTCTCCTCGGGGGCGAGGGAGAAGCCCTCCCCCGTCCCGCCGGCGGCGAACAGGCCGGCCACGTCGTAGCTCGACTGCCAGGCGATGTGCTCGCGGCAGGCGTCCTCGTCCACCGAGAGATCGGGCCGGAAGGCGGTGACGGGGAAGGAGAGCAGGCCCTGCGCGAGGTGCGCGGCGAGGTCCCGGGGCGCGAGCTGGTTCATGGGGAGGCTGCTCCTGTGCGGTCAGGGGGAGGCGCCGGGCCTCCCGAGGGCGTCCCCGACCCTAGGAACGGCCGCTGATGCCTGTCCAAGCCCCTTTCGGACTCACGCGATACCCGCCCGGCATTGGACAGACGGCCCCGCAGAGCTGTCAGACTGCTTCCGAGAGTTGTCCGACACAGCCTGCCGCCCCGCGGCCGAGAGGCGCCGACATGACCCGCGCAGCCGATGCGATCACCGCGATCACCCTGTCCTCCGTGACCCTGCCGCTGGCGGTCCCGATCTCCGATGCGAAGGTCTTCACCGGCCGGCAGAGGCCGATGACCGAGGTCGTCCTGCTGTTCGCGGAGATCACCACCGCGCAGGGCTTCGAGGGAATCGGCTTCAGCTACTCCAAGCGGGCCGGCGGCCCCGCCCAGTACGCCCACGCGAAGGAGGTCGCCGGCCTCGCCCTCGGCGAGGATCCCAGCGACATCGGCAAGCTGATCACGAAGCTGCTGTGGGCGGGGGCGTCGGTCGGCCGCTCCGGCCTCGCGCCGCAGGCGCTCGCGGCGATCGACGTGGCGCTGTACGACCTCAAGGCCCGCCGCGCCGGCCTGCCCCTGGCGAAGCTGCTGGGCTCCCACCGCGACGCCGTGCGCACCTACAACACCTCCGGCGGGTTCCTGAACGCCGACATCGGGGCGGTCACCGAGGCCGCGCAGCGCTCCCTCGCCGCGGGCATCGGCGGGATCAAGATCAAGGTGGGCCTGCCCGACGACCGGGAGGACATCCGCCGCGCGAGCGCGGTGCGCGAGCACATCGGCGATGCGCCGCTGATGGTCGACGCCAACCAGCAATGGGACCGGTCCACGGCGCTGCGCATGGGCCGCATCCTGTCCGAGCTGGACCTGGTGTGGATCGAGGAGCCGCTGGACGCTTACGACCACGCCGGCCACGCGCGGCTGACCTCCGCCCTGGACACCCCCATCGCCACCGGCGAGATGCTGGCCTCCGTCGCCGAGCACACGGAGCTGATCCGCCACCGGGCCTGCGACATCATCCAGCCCGATGCCCCGCGCATCGGCGGGATCACCGCCTTCCTGCGCCTGATGGCCCTGGCCGACGAGGCGGGGCTGGACCTCGCCCCGCACTTCGCGATGGAGATCCACCTGCACCTGGCCGCCTGCTACCCGCGAGAGACCTGGGTCGAGCACTTCGACTGGCTGGACCCGCTGTTCGAGGAGCGCCTGGAGACCCGCGACGGCCGCATGATCGTGCCCGACCGTCCCGGCCTGGGCATCACCCTCAGCGAGCAGGCCCGTGCCTGGACCACCGACACCGTGACGATCGGGACCCGATGACCGCGGACGGACGTCGCCGGACCCCGGTCCGGCGGGACCGGCGGACCGGGCGGCGATCATGACCGCGCTGTCCGCTCGGGTGGCCGATGCGCTGCGCGGCAGGATCCTCACCGGGGAGCTCGCGCCCGGGTCCCGGTTGCCGAGCGAGGCGCATCTGATCCGCGAGCACGCGGTGAGCCGGGCGGTGGTCCGCGAGGCCCTCGAGCGGCTGCGGGCCGAAGGGCTGGTGCGCTCGGTGCGCGGCAGCGGCAGCTACGTGCTCACGGCGCCCCGGGACCCGGGCGCATCGGCCGCATCGGTCAGGTCCGGGCAGTCCGCCCCGGCGGACCAGGCGGCGCTGCTGGAGTTCCGCGGCGCGCTCGAGGCGGAGACGGCGGCCCTCGCCGCCCGGCGCCGCACCGCGGAGGATCTCGAGGAGCTCGAGGCCGCCCGCGCGCTCGTCGGCGCCGCGGGCACCACGGCCGCCGACTCCCTGCAGGCCGACGTCGCCTTCCACGGTCTCATCGCCCGCGCCTCCCGCAACCCCTACCTGTATGCGGCGCTGCGGGACCTGGGTCCGACCATGGTGCCCATGCCCCCGGCCCGCATCGCCGGCGGCCGGGAGCACGCCGCACGGGTGGACGCCGAGCACGCCGCGATCCTCGCCGCGATCCGCGAGGAGGACCCCGTCGCGGCGGCGGCCGCGATGCGCGCGCACCTGAGCGCCTCGCGGCGCCGGCTGCCCGGGCCCGATGCCTCCGGCCGGCACGGCTGAGGGACCGTATTCTTCGACCATGAGCACCTGGCAGATCGACCTGCTCGAGCACCTCAGGGCCCGGCTCCCCGATGCCGAGGTCACCGCGTACGGGTCGGCCACGGATCCGAAGCTTCTGGATCGATGGAGCGATCTCGATGTCGCGATGTCGCTCCACGACTCCATCGAGCTCGAGGCTCTGATCGATACGCCTCTCTGGGCTTTCCAGGAGACGTCAGAGGGAGCGACGCAGATCGTGCGGGCGGTGCTCGCCGATGGTCGGCGCGTCGACCTCACGGTCCAGGGAGCATCAGCGGAACTCCCCCGAGCACCGATCGACAACGCCATCAGGTTCGACGCCGCGCTCGCGGCCGTACGTTTCGGGCGCGGCAACGACCTCATCGGGCTGCACCTGACACTTGGGATCCTGCGGGAAGCTCTCGTGCAAAGCATGATCAGTGCAGATCGAGAACACGGTCGCAGCCATCATCGCTACGCGACGATCTTCGACCCCCGCGCAGAGGAGGCTCTCGCTGTTCTGAGACCGCCCTCGGGTCCGCGCACAGCGTTGTCGGCATATGCGGTGTACGCACGGTGGAGGCAGGAGCTCGAACCCGATTACGAGCCGGCACCGGAAGGGCTCGAAGCACTCATCGAATCAGGCGAAGGCAGGCGTCTGCTCTGACCGCACCCCTGCGACGTCGCCCTCCCCTGCGGTTCACGCAGCGCTGTGCGCGAACGCTCGTCGGGCACCAGGTCGGTCCCCTATCCTGTCCGGACCGCGCGGGCACCGTCGCCCGCTGCTCGCAGTCGAAGGAGACACCCCCGATGACCGCAGAGAACCCGGATCTCCGGATCGCCCAGGCAGCGACCCTGCAGCCGATCACCGAGATCGCCCGCCGCGCCGGGATCCCCGAGGCGGCGCTCATCCCCTACGGCACCGACAAGGCCAAGATCGACATCGCCGCCGTCCCGCCCGGCGACGGGCCCGGCCGACTGGTGCTGGTGACCGCCATGTCCCCCACCCCCGCCGGAGAGGGGAAGTCCACCACGACCGTCGGCCTCGCCGATGCCTTCCGCCTGCTGGGGCACCGGACGATGGTCGCCCTGCGCGAGCCGTCGCTGGGCCCGATCATGGGCATCAAGGGCGGCGCCACCGGCGGCGGCCACGCCCAGGTGGTGCCGATGGAGGACATCAACCTCCACTTCACCGGCGACTTCCACGCCATCCAGATCGCGAACAACACCCTCGCCGCCCTGGTCGACAACCACATCCAGCAGGGCAACGCCCTGGACATCGACCCGCGCCGCATCCAATGGAAGCGGGTGCTGGACGTCAACGACCGCGCGCTGCGGGAGGTGGTGATCGGCCTGGGCGGGCCCGGCCAGGGCGTCCCCCGCGAGGACGGCTTCGACATCGTCGTCGCCTCCGAGGTGATGGCCATCCTGTGCCTGGCCACGGACCTCGCCGACCTCCAGCGGCGCATCGGCGACGTGGTCGTGGGCCTGACCCGCTCCCGCGAACCGGTCACCGTGCGGGACCTGCAGGTCGACGGCGCCATCACGATGCTGCTCAAGGACGCGATCCGTCCGAACCTGGTCCAGACCCTCGGCGGGACGCCGGCCCTCGTCCACGGCGGGCCGTTCGCGAACATCGCCCACGGCTGCAACTCCCTCGTCGCCACCCGGCTGGCGACCTCCCTCGCCGAGGTCACGGTCACCGAGGCGGGGTTCGGATCCGACCTCGGGGCCGAGAAGTTCCTGGACATCAAGGCCCGCACCGGGGGCCTGCGCCCCGACGCCGTGGTGCTCGTCGCGACCGTCCGGGCGCTGAAGATGCACGGCGGCGTCGCCCAGGGCGATCTCGCCGCCGAGGACGTCGAGGCCGCCCTGCGCGGCGCCGAGAACCTGGCTCGCCATGCCGAGAACATCCGCCGCTTCGGCCTCGAGCCGGTGATCGCCCTGAACCGCTTCCCCACAGACACCGAGGCCGAGCTCGACGCGATGCTCGGCTGGGCCCGCGAGCAGGGGCTGCGCGCCGCGCTCAGCGAGGTCTGGGCCGAGGGCGGCAGCGGCGGCGTCGCCGTCGCCGAGCAGGTCCTCGAGGTCATCGCCGCCGGGGGCGGCCGCGACTTCCATCCGCTGTACGACCCGGCCGAGGGCATCGAGGCGTCCCTGCGCACCATCGCCACCGAGATCTACGGCGCCGCCGAGGTGCAGTACGTCGATGCCGCCCCGGCGGCCCTGCGGCGGCTCCAGCGCAACGGCTGGGACACCCTGCCGGTCTGCGTCGCCAAGACCCAGTACTCCTTCTCCGACGATGCGTCCCGGCTCGGCGCTCCGCGCGGGCACACCCTGCACGTGCGGGACCTCGTGCCGAAGATCGGCGCGGGCTTCGTGGTGGCGCTGACCGGGTCGATCATGACCATGCCCGGGCTGCCGCGGGAGCCGGCCGCCCTGCGGATGGGCGTGGACGCGCAGGGTCGGGCCGTCGGCCTGTTCTGAGCGCAGGTCCCGACAGGCCGCGGGCAGGTCCCGGCAGGCCGCGGCCAGGTCCCGACAGGCCGCGGGCCGGGCTCAGCGGTCCTGCTCGGCGAGCTGCTCGGCCTCGAGCTCCGTCTCGTCGTCGATGTCGACGTCCAGGGCGTCCTCGCCGGCGGCGAGCTCCTCGGGCTCGGGCTCCGCCCAGTTGCGGATCGTGGTGAGGTCCGCGGCGGACGTCTCGGAGGCGACGACGTTCTCCGGGAAGCGGTCCTGATCGGCGGCGGAGCCCTCCTCGACGGCGGGCACGTACTCGTCCAGGAAGCCGTCCTCGTCGTCGTCCACGTCATCGGCCGTGGCCAGGCGCGGGGTCAGCTCGTCGATCGCGTACTGCCCGCCGCGCACGAACCCGCGGCGGAAGGCCGCGCGGCCGACCATGGTGCTCGCCACGGGGACGGTCACCATCTGGGCGAGCAGGACCAGCAGCATCATGCCGGCCCCGGCCCAGGACCGGCCCATCAGCGCGGCCCCGGCGAGGACCAGCATGAGCCCGAGGGTCTGCGGCTTCGAGGTCGCGTGCATCCGCGTGAGCGGATCGTCGAAGCGGTGCAGGCCGATCGCGGCGATCACCGCGAGCACCACGCCCAGGCCGATCAGCACGAGCGCCACCAGATCCCCGGCGGTCATCGGCGATCACCGCCCTGCTGCTCGTCCGAGGCGGCGTCGGGACCATCCGCTCCGGAGGAGCCGCCGCCGGCGCCGTCCCTGTCGAGGGCATCGGCCAGCGCATCCGCCGACGGGGACTCGTCCTCCGCGTCGATCCCGGCCGGGTGGGCGCGCGCAGCGGACCAGTCCGCGTGGTCCTGGTCCCACAGGGTCGTGTCCCGGCCGTCGCCGGGAGAGCCCGGCTCCTCCGGATCGGCGGGCGCCGAGCCCTCGCGTCCCTCCGCCGTCTCCGCGATCTCCGCGATCTCCGGATGGATCGCATCGTGCTGCGCGGTCATCGTCCCGCCCCGCCCCGCGGGATGCAGGGCGCGGGCGCGGGCGCCGCGCGGCTCCTCGCGGGCGACGAACCGGGCGACCGCGACCGTGGCGACGAAGGCGAAGGCGGTCAGGGCGAGCATCGAGGTCACCGCCCAGGTCGTGCCGGTCGCCGCGGAGTACAGGGCCAGGCCCAGCACCACGAGCACCACTAGCATGTCTGTGGCGACGGTGCGGTCCAGGATGGTGGGGCCGACGATCATGCGATGCACGGTCGGCAGGGCGGCGAGCACCAGCAGCGCCGCCAGGACGGTCAGGGTCAGGTCCACGGCGCTCATGCCAGTCCCGCCTCCTCGAGGATGTCGCGGCGAGCCAGGGCCCGCAGCAGTCGGCGCTCCTGGGCGAGCACGCGCCGGCGCGCCCGCTCCGCGTCCTCGGCGGTGCGGGCCCCGATCACGTGCAGGAACAGGGTGCCGGTGGAGCGCTGCGCCTCGACGATCACGGACCCGGGGATCAGGGTGGCGAGCATGGCCGTCCCGGTGAGGAACAGGTCCGAGCGCGAGGCCAGCGGGACGGCGATCACCGCGCTGGGCGGCTGCGGCCCCGGGCGCACCGCGTACCAGGCCACCTGCACCGAGGAGACCACGATGTCCGCCAGGAACCGGCCGAGGCAGATGATCAGCGCGAGCGGGCGCACCGTGATCTCGCGGCCGGTCGGCGGCATCGGGAACAGGACGAACACGAGCAGGGCGACCGCCAGCCCGCCGAGGACGTTCTTGGCATCCACCCCGCCCCAGAGCAGGCACCAGAACCCGATCGAGGCGGTCAGGCCCAGCCAGTTCAGCGGGAGGTCCCGCAGGCGCCGGTTCACCGCTGCACCTCCTCGTCGCCGTCGCCGATCTTCTCGCCCTCGTCGCCGATGCGGTAGACGAGCTCGGCGGCGGCCTCGTCCCCGAGCACCGCGCTCACGTACGGGGTGCGCTCGAGGACCGCGCGGCCGGCGTCGTCGGCGAAGTCGATGAGGGGGCCGGCGAACACGGTCAGCAGCAGCGAGGCGCCGACCAGGGCGGCGGTCGCCCCCGTCATCACCCGCGGCACCGGGGCGAGGCCCTGGACGAAGTCCTCCTCGGGCTCCTGCCAGAAGGCGCGGTTCCAGATCTTCGCGATCGCGTACAGCGTGAGCAGGCTCGTGATCGCGCTGATCGCGACCAGGGTCCAGGAGGCGGGGGTGTCCACGCGGATGCCCGCCTCGATCAGGCCGACCTTGCCGATGAACCCCGACAGCGGAGGGATCCCGGAGAGGTTCATGGCCGGGATGAAGAACAGCACCGCGATGACGGGGGCGAGCTTCGCCAGGCCTCCCAGGCGCCCCAGGTTGGTGGTGCCGCCGCGCTGCTCGATCAGCCCCGCGGCGAGGAACAGGGTGGACTGCACGGTGATGTGGTGGGCGACGTAGTAGATGGTCGTGCCCATCGACAGGCGGGTGCTCATGCCGATGCCGAAGAGCATGAACCCCATGTGCGAGACCAGGGTGAAGGACAGCACGCGCTTGAGGTCCGTCTGCGCGACCGCGCCGAGGATCCCCACCACGAGGCTCAGGCCCGCCGCCACCAGCAGCAGCGTCGAGGTCTGGGAGGCGGGGAACAGCAGCGTCTCCAGGCGGATGATCGCGTAGATGCCGACCTTCGTGAGCAGTCCCGCGAAGACGGCGGTGACCGGGGCGGGCGCGGTCGGGTAGGAGTCCGGCAGCCAGGCGCTCAGCGGGAAGATCGCCGCCTTGATCGCGAAGGCCACCAGCAGCACCAGCTCGAGCGTCATGCGGGTGCCGGGGGCCAGGCCGTCCAGCCGCACGGCGAGCTCGGCGAGGTTCACGGTGCCCACGGCGGCGTACACCGCGGCGATGCCGGCCAGGAAGATCACCGAGCTGAGCAGGGAGACGATCACGTAGGTCGTCGCCGCGCGGATCCGCGAGGCGGAGCCGCCCAGGGTCAGCAGCACATAGCTCGAGGCCAGCAGCACCTCGAAGCCGACGTACAGGTTGAACAGGTCCCCGGCCAGGAAGGCGTTGCAGACCCCGGCCACCAGCACCAGGTAGGTCGGGTGGTAGATGGCCACCGGCGTCTTCTCCGCGGATTCGGAGACCGTCTGCGCGCTGGAGTAGACCAGCACCGCCAGGGTGACGACGCTGGAGACCACCAGCATGATCACCGTCAGCCGGTCCGCGACCAGCACGATGCCCAGCTGCGGCGTCCAGCGGCCGATCTGCAGCACGAGGATCCCCACCTCGAGCACGCTGCGCGCCATCACCAGCGCCGAGGCGAGGATCGCGACCAGGGTGAGGATGGAGACCCACATCTGCAGTCGCGCATGGTGGCGCAGCAGGAGCGCCATCGCGGCGCCCATCAGGGGCAGCATGACGGGCAGGGCCAGGAGCATGTCCGCGCTCATCGGCCACCTGCTTCCGTCTCGCGGCCGCGGCGCACGTCCTCGCGCTCGTCGGCCTCGGTGTAGTCCTGGGGGGCGTCCTCGGCGCCGGAGAGGTCGGTGCCGAGGGGGTCGCGGCGGGCCCGGTGGCCCTGGGAGTGCAGCAGGGCTCCGCGCCGGCTCTCCTCCGACAGGCCCTGCGAGCCGGGATCCTCGGGGTCCTCGTCCATGCCGCTGCGGCGCTGGCTGCGGCGCAGCACCCGGCGGTCCTCGACGTCGTCGGGGACCTCGTCGTGGCCGAACAGCTGCCAGGCCCGGTAGGACAGGGCGACCCCGAAGGCGGTGATCCCCAGCGTGATGACGATGGCCGTGAGCACCATGGCGAAGGGCAGCGGGTCGGTCATGTCCTCGGCCGGGGCCGTGCCCTCGAAGGGCGGCTTCCCGGGGCGGCCGGCCGCGACGATGAACAGCAGGTTCACGCCGTTGCCGGCGAGCACGATGCCGAGGATGATCCGCGTGAGCGTGCGCTCGAGGATCAGGTACACCCCGCAGGCGATGAGCACGCCGGCGGTCAGCAGGAGCATGAGGCTAACGGGCATCGGACTCGGCCTCCTGCTGGCGGTCGATCTGCGAGCCGAGGCTGCGCAGGATGTCGAGGACGACCCCGAGCACGACGAGGTACACGCCGATGTCGAAGATGAGGGCGCTGGGGAAGTGCAGCTCCCCCAGCACGGGCACGTGGACCACCGGGGTGGCGGTGGCGAAGAAGGTGCCGCCCAGCAGCAGCGGCAGGACCCCGGCCCCGACCGCGACCGCCATCCCGACCCCCAGCACCAGGCCGGCCTGGACGGGCACCGCCTCCGACAGCTCGTAGCGGCCGCCGGCGAGATAGCGCATCGTGATCGCGAGGCCCGCGACGAGACCGCCGGCGAAACCGCCGCCGGGCAGGTTGTGCCCGGCCATCAGCAGGTACACGGAGAACATCATCATCAGCGGAAAGCTGATGCGGGTGATCACCTCGACGACCACCAGGCGTCGCTCCGGGGCGAGGGTGCGCCCGGCCGAGAGCCACGTGCGCCACCGGTTGCCGGTCTCCTCCTGCTCCCCCGCGTAGAAGCGCAGCACGTTGCGCGGCAGGTCGGAGTCGCTGCGCCGCCGCCAGATGGTCAGGTGCTCGTCCTCCTCGCGGATGCGCGTGATGCGCTGCTCGCGCCGGGTGATGAAGATGAGCGAGGCGACGCCGGTGGCGACCACCAGGAGCACCGAGATCTCCCCCATCGTGTCCCAGACGCGGGCGTCGACGAGGGTCACGTTGACGACGTTGTGCCCGCCGCCGATGGTGTACGCCGTCTCGATGAGGCCCGGCCCCAGCGGGTCGAGGTAGCGAGCATCGGCCGCGTACAGGGTGACGCCGCACAGCACGACGGCGGTGCCGATGGCGATGCCCCATCGGCCCCACTGGTCCAGGCGCAGCGGGCGGCGCGAGAAGTGGATCGGCAGGCGGCGCAGCACCAGCACGAGCACCACCGTCATGATCGTCTCGACCAGGATCTGGGTGGTGGCCACGTCCGGGGCGCCGGCGAGCAGGAAGTACACGGCCGCGACGTACCCGGTGACCGAGATGAGGAAGACGGCCCGCAGGCGACGGCGGGCGCGGGCCGCGCCGATGGCCGCGACCACGGCGAGCACCAGCAGGCCGACCTCGATCGGGTGGTGGAACACCACCAGGTTGTCCGGCAGCGGGGCGCGCAGCATCGCGACCGGCGCGGCGACGGCGATGAGCACGAGCAGCATGGTGCCCAGCGTCATCGGCAGGGAGCCTCGCTGGAACAGCGGGGTCACGGCGACGGCCAGGGCGTCCACCCCGCGCATCAGCCGCCGGAAGCCGCGCTCGGCATCGACGAGATCGGCGGCCCGGCCCGTCCCCCAGCGCTGCGGCGAGATCGCGTGCTGGAGGTTCTCGACCGGGCGGGCGAGCCCGGCCAGCAGGGCTCCGGCGCCCAGGGTCACGGCGCTGGCCAGCAGCGGGACGCCCAGGTGCGGCACGACGGCGAGGTGGACGGCGGCCCCGGCCTCCGGCAGGGCGTCCGAGAATCCGCGCAGGATCCCCTCGAGCGGATGGGCCAGGACGGTCAGGCCGATGCTGAGCACGGCGATCACGGCCGGCGGGAGCCAGAACAGCACGGGGACGGCAGGGCGGGCGACCGGGGGCGCCCCGGGGGCACGGCCGAAGGCGCCCTGCACGAAGCGCCAGGAGTACGCGACGGTGAGGATCGAGCCGGCGACCAGGGCCAGCAGCAGCATGCGCGGACCGGTGCCGCCCTCCCACAGCGCCGTGTACAGGGCCTCCTTGGCGACGAACCCGAACAGCGGCGGGACGGCGGCCATCGACGCGGCCGAGACGGTGCCGATCACCGCGACGACGGGGGCCGCCCTCCCGACCCCGGACAGGACCCGCAGGTCCCGGGTGCCGCACTTCTTGTCGATGATGCCCACGACCATGAACAGGGGCGCCTTGAACACGGCGTGGGCGACCATCATGGCCAGCGCCGCCAGCACCGCCTCACGGGTCGCCAGCGCCGCGACGGCGCAGAGGAAGCCCAGCTGGGAGACGGTCCCGTAGGCGAGCAGCAGCTTGATGTCGTGCTGGCGCAGGGCGCGCCAGCCGCCGACGACCATGGTGATCGCGCCGAGCGCCGCGACGAGCGCGCCGACCGCCTCGACCTGGCCGAGCGCCGGGGCCAGGCGCAGGATCAGGTACACCCCTGCCTTCACCATCGCCGCGGCGTGGAGGTACGCCGAGACGGGAGTCGGCGCGGCCATCGCCCCGGGGAGCCAGAAATGCGTCGGCACCAGCGCCGACTTCGACGCCGCCCCGGCCACCACCAGCAGCAGGGCGGTCACCACGAGAGGGCCGGGGCTCGCCCACATGTCGTCGGCGAGGATGCCCCCGATGCTCAGCGTGCCCGCCTCGGCGCCCAGCATCAGCAGGCCCACCAGCATGGCCAGCCCGCCGAGGGTGGTGGAGATCAGCGCGTTCATGGCGGCGCGGCGCGAGGCCTGCTTGTCGGCGTAATGGCCGATGAGCAGGTAGGAGAAGACCGTGGTCAGCTCCCAGAAGATGTAGAGGACCATGACGTCGTCCGCGAGCACCAGGCCCACCATCGCCCCGGCGAAGGCGGTCAGCAGTCCCGCGAAGCGTCCCAGTCCCGGTTCCGTGTCCTTGAAGTAGCGCGCGCAGTAGACGAGAACGAGCGCCCCGATCCCCGAGGCGATCAGCAGCATCACCCAGCCCAGCACGTCGAGGGTGAAGGAGACGTTCATGCCCAGCTGCGGGATCCAGGGGATCTCGACGGTGCGCGGGGCGTCCGCCAGCGCGCGGGGGTCGAGGGTCGCGGCCCACGCCGCCGACCCCGCCGGCACGAGGGCCAGGGGGTAGAAGGCGTTCCGGCCGAGCCTCCGCACCAGCAACGGGCCGAGCAGGGCCGCGACCAGGTGCGCGAGAAGGATCGGGATCACGCGTCTTCCGTCCATGTCCAGGGGGCAAGGGAAGGGGCACGACGATCTTATCGGCCCGCTCCTCCGCGCCACCTGGGGACCCGTCGCCGCGACATCTCCGTGACCTCCGGTCCTGCCAGCCCCGCCCGGTCTCGCGACCCGCCGCGCGTCACCGGCATCGCGCCCCGGACCGTGAAGTTTCCCGACCCGCCCCGCGCAGTCTCCCGACCCGCCCCGTCTCCCGATCCGCGGAAACGATCGGAGTGAAGTCGTCGCTACGCAAACGCTCGGAGTGATCGCGTCGCTTCCCCGCGAGGTAGCGACGGAATCACTCCGACGGATCGCGCAGGGACGCTGCACCGGGGCTCGGTGCCGAGCAGGCCGTCCCGCCTCCCCTGCGCCGGCCCCGCAGCGCCGCCGACACGAAGCAGCTCCGGAACGCAGCGGCACCGGCACGCAGCGACGACGACTCGGCGCCGACTTGCAGCGACGACCCCTCGGCAACGACTCCCCGCGATGGCGACCCGGGCGCCGACTCCCCGCGGCGACGACTCGGCGACGACCTCGCCGTGGCGGCGCGGCGGACTCCCGGGCTTCCGTAGAGTGGGCGCATGTCCCCGTCCGCGGCCGATCCTGCCGCTCCCGACGTGTCCCGGCCCTCGCTGCGCCGTTCGCTGATCTCCTTCGCCCTGTGGGACGGCGGCATGTCCGCGTTCAGCTCGGTGATCCTCACCTTCGTCTTCGCCACGTACGTGACCAGCGCCGTCGCGGCGGAGGGCGCGGTGGGCGAGCAGGCGATCACCGCCGCGCAGGACCACGGTTCGCAGGTCCTCACGGCCTGGCAGGCCGCCGGGGCGGTCGCCGTGGCGCTGCTGGCCCCGCTGCTGGGCAACCTCGCCGATGCCGGCGGCGCCCGCAACGCCCTGCTGCGCATCACCACGATCCTCACCGTGGTCACCGTGGCCCTGATGCCGCTGGTCGCCCTGGATGCCGACTACCTGACCCTCGGTGCCGTGCTCATCGCCCTGGCGGTGGTGTTCTCCGAGCTCGCCGGCGTGTTCGTGAACTCGGTGCTGCCGGAGGTCTCGACCCCCGCCACGCGCGGGCGCGTCTCGGGCACGGCATGGGCCATCGGCTACTGGGGGTCGATCGTGTGCCTGGGGCTGGTGCTCGTGCTGTTCGTGATGCCGGGCACCGGGCTGCTGGGCATCACCGACGAGGCCGGCTGGAACCTGCGGGCCATCCCGCTGTTCGTCGCCGCCTGGATCCTGGTGGGCACGCTGCCGCTGATGCTGTGGGCGCCGCGGCATCCGGCGCGGGCGGCCGGTCAGCGGTGGACCCCCTGGCAGGGCTACGCCTCCATCATCACGCGGGTGGTTCGGGCGTTCCGCGACGAACCGGTGATGCTGCAGTACCTGGTGGCCTCGGCCGTCTACCGCGACGGGCTGGGGGCGGTGTTCTCCGTCGCCGGGGTGCTCGCCGCGATCGCCTACGGCTTCTCGACGGTCGAGGTGATCATCTTCGGGATCTCCGCGAACCTCGTCGCCGGGTTCGGCGTGTACCTCGGCGGCAAGCTCGACGACCGCTTCGGGCCGCGGCCCGTGATCATCGCCGGCTGCCTGGGCGTGATCTCGCTGGGCGTGGTGGTCCTGGCCTTCGACGCCAAGGCCGCGTTCTGGGCCGCGGGGCTGGCGATCAGCCTGTTCGTGGGACCGGTGCAGTCCGCCTCGCGGAACCTGCTGACCCGGCTGTCGCTGCCCGGTCGGGAGACGGAGAACTTCGGCCTGTACGCGACCACGGGGCGGGCCCTCGGATTCCTGGGCACCGGCGCGTTCTCGCTCTCCGTGGCCGTGCTCGGCCAGACGCGGCTGGGGATCCTCGGGATCATCGTCGTGATGGCGCTGGGGCTGCTGGCCTTCCTCCCGATCCGGCTGGGCGCGGCCGGCCGGCCCGCGCCCCGGGCCGCCTGAGCGGGTCAGGCCAGGTCGGAGGGGGCCACCAGGAAGCCCTCGCGGTCGATCACATAGCCGCCGACGTTCTCGACGAGCACCGCGGCGATGCGCCCGATCCGGGCGTAGGCCTCCGCCCACCGCGCCTGCGTCGCCGCATCGGGAGCGGCGATGGCGTCCTCCTCGGGATCCGCCGTGACGTGCACGATCTCGTAGTCCGAGGACGTCGCGATCCATCGCTGCTCGCGCAGGGCGACCGGTCGCGACCGCTCCCCCACCCGGACCTGGATCTCGTCGTCGCCCAGCGGGACCGTGAGCGCGTAGCGCGGCGCGGTCTTCTCCGGCGAGCCGACGACGGAGATCTCCTTCTCGATGTTCGCGAGCAGCTCGGCCAGGGAGACGTTGTCCACCCGGTGCGGGCTCACCACGATCAGATCGCGCACCTGATGGGGATGCGGTTCCAGACGCACCCCGGAATCGGTGACGACCGCGCCGAACAGCCGCCGGCCCAGGGACCAGCACAGGTCCAGCACCTCGCGCTCCACGCCGAAGGGCATCCCGTCCGGGAACGCGGCGGCGTACCCGTGGGAGTCGGTCATGCCGGCCGGCAGCGGATCCTCGCGGACCCGCGGGACCTCGATGCTCCATCGGCCGCCGCGCCGCGGGTCGGTGTCCTGGACGAGGCGGGCTCCCTCGCCGAGGTCGAGGACGCCGTCGCTCAGCTCGGCTTCCGGGCGCACGTTGCGCACCATCGCGAGGATGTCCTGCGGGTTCGTCGAGCGCGGCAGCTGCAGACGGTGGGCCGTCATGCGGAGCTCGGCCTCGCGCTGCGGGGTCTCGGTGCTCTCCGGAAGAGAGGTCATGTCAGAGCTCCTCGTCCAGGGGGATCCGGGTGCGGTGGAAGTTCTGCCAGGAGCGTGAGGCCGTCGGGCCGCGCTGCCCCAGGTAGCGGTTGAGGTTCCCCTCGGATCCGTACGGCCGCTCGGACGGGCTCGAGAGGCGGAAGAAGCACAGCTGGCCGATCTTCATGCCCGGCCACAGGGCCACGGGCAGGGTCGCCATGTTCGACAGCTCCAGCGTGATGTGGCCGCTGAACCCCGGGTCGATGAAGCCGGCGGTCGAGTGCGTCAGCAGCCCCAGGCGGCCCAGCGAGCTCTTGCCCTCGAGCCGGGCCGCGATGTCCTCCGGCAGGGTGACCTGCTCGTATGTGGAGGCGAGGACGAACTCCCCCGGGTGCAGCATGTACGGCTCGTCGGGATCGACGGCGACCACGCGGGTCAGGGACTCCTGGTGCTCCGCCGGGTCGATCATGGCGTACCGGTGGTTGTCGAAGAGCCGGAAGTAGCGGTCGATGCGCACGTCCACCGAGGCGGGCTGGATCATCGCCTCGTCATAGGGATCGAGGCGCACGCGGTCCCCGTCGATCTCGGCCCGGATGTCACGATCGCTCAACAGCACCCGCCCAGCCTAGCCTCACCGCGCTGGGCGAGTCATCGGTCTCACGCGGCGGCCGCCCGATTTCCACTCCGGCCTCGGCTCGCGCTACAGTGGGCGAGTTCGCGGGTGTAGTTCAATGGTAGAACTTCAGCTTCCCAAGCTGACAGCGCGGGTTCGATTCCCGTCACCCGCTCCAGCTGCGAGCAGCACCGAAGGCCCCGACCGGCAGACGCCGGATCCGGGGCCTTCGTCGTCACGGGGCGCATCCCGTCGACGCCCCGAGGAAGGACGGCCGATGACCGCGCAGTACCCCCGTCACACCACCATGGCCGACCACTGGTGGTGGCGGCCCGGCTGGCAGGTCGGCACCCGCTTCTACGCGTGGCACCTCACCCAGGAGGACCAGCCGGCGCTGGTCTCCCTGGCCGGGACGCTCCGGGGCGCCGTGCGCGCCTTCTCCACCCTCGACCCGATCCCGGATCCGTGGCTGCACATGACCCTGCACGGGGTCGGGCACGTGCAGGACGTGGAACCGGCCGACCGGGATCAGGTGGTCGACAAGGTCACGCGGCGCCTTCGCCGACTCGCCCCGATCTCCGCGGCGTTCGGCCCCTCCTACGTCGGACGGGAGGGGGTGATGCTCCTGCCCGAGGATCCGGCCCCCTTCGCCGCCCTCGTCCAGGAGCTGCGCGCCGGGACGGCAGAGGCCCTCGGCGTCCCGGAGGACGAGGCGCCTCCCTTCCGGCCGCACGTCTCGATCGCCTACAGCAACGCTCCGGCGGACGCGGCCCCGATCCGCGCCGCGTGCGAGGCGGCGGAGCCCGATGAGCCGGCCCCCGCGACCTATCGCAGCGTCTCGCTGATCCGGATGCACCGTGATCGCCGCATGTACGAATGGGAGACGGTCGCCGAGGTCCCGCTCGGAGCAGTCTGAGCGGACAAGTCCGAACGGACAGGTCCCGAGCAGATAGGTCCCAGCGGACAGGCCCCAGCAGACAGGTCCCAGCAGACAGGTCGGAGCGGACAGGTTCGCGCGGAAGGGCCGGGCGGGCGACCTCGGGCGCCGGGATCGGCAGGCCCGACGAGGTCATGCGCCGCCCTCGAGGACGTCCGCGCGGGCCGCGGGGATGCGATATCCGCGCGGACCGTCGGGATCGTCCAGCAAGACGATGACGTCCTCCTCCCCCTCCTGCATCAGATGCACCGCGGGGAAGCGGCCGGCCTGGCGCGGCAGCAGGGTGGCGCCCCAGGTGGCGCCCGCATCCCGGCTCGCCCAGATGCAGGCCCCGATGCCGTGCTGCTGCCCGTCCTCGGCCTCGCTCGCGGCCACGTCGATCCAGCCGCCGGCCAGGAGGACGCCGTCCCCGAGGTCGAGGACGGGCCCGCGCGACGCGCGATCGGTCGCCCGGTAGGACTCCGCCGCCGAACCGTCGGCGGCCACGGCCCAGACCACCGCCCCGTCGTCCCCGGCCTTCCAGGCGACGGCCTCCCCGCCGACCCGGGTCAGATGGTCCAGCATCCCGGTCGGGGCATCGGGGAGGATCGACGCCGCCCAGCCGTCCCCGTCGTGGATCGCGACGATGGGACGGTTCACCTCGTCCTCGTCGACCACGGCGCCGATCCCCACGACGGCGTCGCCGAGGGCGGCCACGCAGCTGATCCCCCCGCCCCGTGAGGCCCGCTCCTCCTCGGCGACGCGCACCGGCCCCTCGAGGGCGGGTGCCCAGCCGATCCCGTCCTCGGAGGCGAAGATCCGCGGCGCCCAGGAGATCGACCCGCCCTCGCGCTCCTCGCCGGTGACGACGGCGAGATGGAGCCTGCCGTCGAGCGTCGTGAGCGGGCCCACCCAGCCGACCGCATCGGCGTCCAGCCCCGTCACCGCCCGCCACTGCCCGTCCGCATGGACCCGCGCCTGCACCGATGCGTCCTCGGGGGCGCTGTGACCGGTCACCATGCAGAGCTCCGGCGCGAGGGCGTGCAGCATCGGCCGCTCCCAGGCCTCGACCTCCGCAGGCAGATCGGGCACCGCCTCGATCCGCTCCCCCGCGATGCGCAGGGCGAGGCAGCGGTACCGGCCCTCCTCGTACCATCCGTCGCCGCTGTCCACGAGGCCGTCCTCCTTCCAGGCCACGACGCCGGCGGCCGCCGCATCGGCACGGCCGCGCGTCCCCGTCGTCTCCCGTCGCGGGGCGACGGGCGATCCGCCGCGCAGGGGCCTGCCGTCCGTCCCCCGCGCCTGGACGCTGCCGGCGGCGAGCAGGATGCGCCCGTCGCCGTCGGCGATCGACGTCTGCACGACGCCCCGGGCCCGGAGCATCCCCCCGTCCAGGTGCCAGGAGCCGTCCGCGTCCCGCGTCGCGACCCAGGCCTCGTCGAGGACGTTCATCGTCTGATGGAGCCGGCCCCCGTCGGCATCGACGGCAGGGAGGTCCGCGCCGATGCGTCGGAAGTCGATGGGACGGCCGCGCTCCAGCTCGCCGATGTCGTCGTGCGTCCACCCGTCCCGCTGCCACAGGGGCAGGGGCACCTCCTCCTGTCGGAAGTCCGTGCCGTCCTGCGAGGACCATGCCGTGGGGCGGGAGAATCCCTCCGTGCTCCACGACGGGGTCACCCGGTGCACGCCCGTGACGACGAACCCTCCGGTCAGCGCACGGACGTGCCGTGCCCCGGTGCGCTCCCCGGTGACGGGCAGCGGCACCGGGTCGCCCCAGGACCGCCCGGCGTCGTGCGAGGTGACCGTTGCCGGGGACGAGGATCCCTGGGTCGTCATGTCCAGCACGGCGACGATCGTCTCCGCGCTCCGCGCGACGGACCGGATGCTCGCCGTCGCGCCGTCCGGGACGGGGACCGGTGCGAGCGCCGCCACGGTGCCGTCGTCATCGATCCGCCACCCGTGGGCCTGGGTGCCGCGAGGGTCGCCCATCACGAGGCCGCCGCCGGCGACGAGGGCCCATCGGCCGATCGGGGCCGAGAGCTCGACCGTGCTCCACTCCACCAGGTCGCGGGAGAGGTGCATCGTATGGACCATCTCCCCGTCCCGGACCGTGCCGACGAGCACGCGGACGAGCGCTCCCTCGCCGTCCACGGCCACGGTGGAGGCGGCCGGGTCGATCGGGACGTCCCGGCCCTCGGGGTCCTGGTCGGTGAGGACGCGCAGCGTGGCCTCGTACGATCGCGCCCGCCGCTGCAGCAGGCCCAGCGGGCGGTCGGCGGTGCGGGAGAGGGGCCACTCGCGCACCCGGACGGGATGCTCGGGCATCAGCTCCGCGGCGGTGGTCAGCGGAGCGAGCGTGAGCCGGGCCGGCGGCGGGGCCGGCGCGGCGGACGGGGGCGGCTCCTCCTCCGCTCCCTCCTCGCACGCCGTCAGCGCGAGAGGCCCCAGGAGCATCCCTGCGGCGAGGAGGGAGCGGCGGGGCAGGAGCGGAGGCGGCGTCGGGACCGTCGAGGCAGGCATGACGTCATCGAAGCATCTCGGGTGACGACCACCCCCGACTCATCCACATCCTGCAGGTCACAGCGGCTTTCGGGCGGGATTCAGGGGCGCGGGGACGGCACGATCCCGCGAGTGCCGCTGGACGGATGCTGACACGGTGCAACAATGTGCGACATGCCCAAGATCATCGGCGGCTCCCTGGAGGAGCATCGCGAGCGCACGCGCGAGAAGATCTTCAGCGCTCTCGAGGAGCTGCTGGAGCGCGACGCGTTCGAGCGCATCACGTTCTCCCGCATCGCCACGGCGGCGCAGGTCGGTCGCACCGCCATGTACAACCACTTCCCCGACAAGGAAGCGCTGCTGGTGGAGTACGCCATGCACCAGACGGCCGGTTTCGTGGACGCCCTGCGCGACGATCTCTCCCGGATCGACTCGCCGCCGGAGGCGATCCGCGTCTACGTGCGCCGGCAGCTGGAGCTGCACATCACCTTCCACATGCCCCGCCAGGGCAAGGGCGCGACGCTGGATCCGGACACCGCCAAGCGGCTGCGGGAGCACGTGGTGGTGATCGAGAACGTGCTGCGCACCATCCTGCGCGACGGCATGGACCGCGGTGACTTCCGCGGCGATCTCGACATCGACGCGACCGTGCGGATCCTCAACTCCCTGCTGGTGAGCCAGGCCGGCGCCCGACGCCTCGACGACAGCGCGCTCGAGGACTTCATCCTCTCGGGCCTCGGCGCCGTCCCCGGGGCCGCGGGCCTCGCGGAGCCCCAGGACCGCAGCGCCTGATCGGCGCCCGGCCCGATCCCCCGGTCGCGCCCCGCCGCACCCTGCACTGACGAGGACCCGCCTGCACGATGCCGTGCGGACGGGTCCTCGGTCCGGTCGGGGCGCCGCCCGATCAGCGGCGCCGGCGGAGGCGCGCGCGCTTCGGCTTCGCCGGCGGCGGCCCGTCCTCGACGTCCTCGGCGTCCTCCGGATCCTCCGTGGCGTCCTCGTCGTCGGCGTCCTCGGCGTCCTCATCCGGCTCGGCCAGCGCGACGGCGGCGCGCCGGGGCGTGCGGGCCTTCGCGGTCTCGTCCTCGTCCTCGTCGTCCCAGCTCATCTCGAGCAGGCCGCCCTCGGGATCCTCGTCCACCTGGGTGGCGAACAGGGGGCGGGCCAAGGTGGCCTCGCCGTCCTCGAGATCGGGCTCGGGCGCGGTGCGGGCGAACAGCCAGCAGCACAGGCCCACCAGGGCCGCGACCAGGGCGATCCCGACCCGCAGGTACACCGAGACGCCCTCGGCGACGGTCCCCACCATCATGGTGATGACGATGTAGGAGGTCAGGCTCGCGGCGAGCAGCGCCGGGACGAGCAGCTCGCCGAGCGCGGCGCGCAGGCTCACGCCGAGCACCGCGCCGTTGAGCGCCCCTCCGTGCGCCCAGGAGCCGCGGCCGCCGTAGCGGCCCGCCTCGATGAGGTCGACGGCGCCCGCGAGCGGACCGGCGGCCGCGTGGGCCCACAGCGACAGGCCCAGGCCCACCATGATCAGCGCGGCGAGGTAGGCGGGCACCGCGGCCGGACCGAGGGCGAACCCTGCGACGATCGGCATCAGCACGGCGGCCGCGAGGACCACCAGGCCGGCGCGGCGGGCGTCCAGGCCGAGCCCGTCGAAGGAGACGTCGGGACGCTCCTCGAGGTGGGCGGTGCGGGCCTCGAGGACGGCGGCCGCCGAGAGCCGGCGCTGGCCGTCCAGCACGAAGGACGCGATCATCAGCACGGTGACCACGCCCAGCCCGGCGCCGGCGACGACGCTGAGGGAGGTGGGGGTCATCGCGTGCAGCAGGCGGTCCTCCCACAGGGTGGCGGCGCGCGGCGCGGCCTGGACGGCGGCGACGATCGGGGCGATCAGGGCGATCGCCCCGAGCGCGGCGACGATGCCGAGGCCCGTCGCCCCCTCGTCGGAGCGGCCGCGCACCAGGGTGCGCCAGTCCTCCTCGACCCCGGGGCGGTCCACGAGCACGGGAGCGGCGTGGGAGGCGGCCTGCGCCGTCACCGCGAGCAGCCCGCCGAGCGCGGCGAAGGCGGACAGGGCCAGGGCCAGCAGCGGGATCCCTGCGGCGAGCACGCCGAGGGCGGCGATCACGAGGGCGAGGATGCTCAGCACCAGGCCGGCCCACAGGGCGGCGCCGCCCAGGGCGGCGAGGATGCCGATGCTCGCGCCCGTCCGGGCGGTGCGGGCGGCACGGCGGGCGGCGGGACCGCCCGGCGCGGCGTGCGCGGCGATCAGCAGCTGGCCGCACATGGCGGCCGCCGCGCCCAGCGCGATGGACACCGCCACCAGCGTGTTGGGGTGGGTGGTGTAGGCGGCGAGGACGTCGAGGAAGGCGCTCGCGCCGCGGGACTCGTCGGTCTGGGACACGTAGGTGCCCAGATCCGCGCCGGCGGTCACGAGCTGATCGGCGATGTCGGCGCGCGGCTGCGGGGTGCTGGTCACCGCAGGATCGGTGAAGCTGCCCATGCCCACGCCGTCGAAGCGGAGGTTCCGGTACTGCCCCGGCAGCCACAGCGCCGCCGCGGCGACGGTGCCGGCCGCCGCGATCAGGGCGGGGATCAGCCCGGCCATCCGGTAGGCGGCGACCTCCCGGCCGGGCGCCCCGACCTGCGGGATCACCATGGCCAGCAGCGGGGCCGCCATCGCGACGCCCAGGCCCAGCATCGCCACGACGATGCCCTCGGTCGCGATCACCGGGACGCCCACGGTCAGGCCCGCGCCGACCGCGATCGCGGTGACCGCGCTGATCTGGGCGCTGCGGCCGGCGCCGTGGCGCAGCATCTCCGCGTCGGAGAGGACGGTCGCGGAGCGGTTGGCCTCGTCCTCGCGGGCCAGCTCGAGCTCATGGCCGCCGGCGAGCAGCGTCGCGGCCGAGGCCGCGGGCTCCGCGAGGGCCGCCACCACGCGCAGGCCGAGGGCCGTGAGCGCGGCGCCGAGGGCCAGGGCCAGGAGCATCTCCCCCGCACCCTGGCGCAGCAGCCACACCGTCACGGCGGCGGGCAGCGCCACCACGGCCACCGCGGAGGAGGCGAGCAGGCCGCCGGTGCGCACCGAGGCGGCGGGCGCATCGGCCGGATCGATCGTGCTGCGCGCCGCGAGCAGCAGGCGCTGTCCGAGCCACGCGGAGACGCCGCCCAGCGCCAGGCCCAGCAGGATCATGGCGGCGCGCAGCAGACGGCCCGGCATGGCGTCGACGACCAGCAGCGACAGCGCCAGCGCGGGCACGCCCGCCCACAGCGCGAGGCTCACCCCGGAGGTCAGAAGGGAGCCGAGCCAGGGCGAGGGCGCGACGGCGTCCTCGAGGGCCGACCACCTCCGCATCAGCACCACGGAGGCCACGAGGGCCCCCACGGCGATCGCCACGACGGCGAGCAGGAGGATGGCGACGTCGTCGCCGAGGGCGAACGCGGTGATGAGTTCCACTGCGGCTCCTTCAGCCCAGGAGGGCCAGGTCCAGGGTGGTCGGTGCGCCGTCGACGACGCGGAGGGGGACTCCCCAGTCCTGCTGATGCATGTGGCAGGCGGGGAACTCGACGGCCGGATCGGCGTCGCAGGAGGCGGCGCGCGCGCTCACGTGCAGCACCCCCTCGGTGTAGGCGGGGTCCAGCTCGATGCGGCGCTCCAGGTCGGTGCCGGTGCCCGCGCCGTCGGTGATCATCGCGCTGGGGGTGGTGCTGACGCTGAGCTGCGTCGAGGGACCGAGGGAGTTGTCGAGCTTGTGGCCCTCGGGCGGGGTGAACAGCACCCGGACGGTGAGCGGGCCGGGGCCGACCTCCGTCGCGGGACGCTCGGAGCGCTGCGCCCCGGAGTCGATCACCCGTTCGGCGGCCTTCGCGACGGGGACCCAGGTCACGCGGTGCGCCCCCGACTCCACCACCAGCAGCTGGCCGATGCCGTCGACCGGCGGGCCGACGATCAGGCCCGAGGGCTCGGACAGGTCCGTCGCTACGGTGACGACGGTGGCCGTGCCGTCGGTCGCGCCCTCGCGGTCGATGAGGCGGATCGCGCCGTTGTACGTGTCCGCCACGGCGATGCGGCCGTCCGGCAGCACGGTCGCGGCCAGCGGATGCTGGAGGCGGGCCGAGGCGGCCGGACCGTCGACGTGGCCGAAGTCGAACAGGCCCTCGCCGACGATGGTGGACACCGTCATGCTGAACGGGTCGATCGCCCGGATCGCGGAGCTCTCCGAGTCCGCGACGAGGATCACGCCGTCGGCGGCCTCGGTCACGCCGGAGGGCTGCGCCCACCAGGAGGTGACGACGGGGCCGTCGACCAGGCCCTCGTTCGTGGTGCCGGCGAGGACGGCGAGCGCCCCGGTGACGGGATCGAAGGTCCAAATCTGGTGGATGCCGGCCATGGCGATCACCGCGCGGTGCAGCGCATGGGACCAGGTGATGTCCCACGGCGTGGACAGGGCGTAGCCGCGGGCCTCCCCCTCGCCGCGCGGCAGGTCCCAGCCCTGCATCCACTGCTCCCCGGTGCCGGCGACGGTGGTGACCACGCTCGCGGTGCGGCCGCGCAGCAGACGGTCCGCGCCCAGCTGCACGCCGCGCAGGGCGTGGTTGGCGCTGTCGGCGACCAGGAGGTCGTAGCCGACCTGCTCGGCGATCTCCGGCGGCAGCGCGAGGACCCCGTTGGGCTCGGCGAACCGGGCGTGCTCGTTCTCGCCGTCGACCAGGCCGCGCAGGCCGGAGCCGATGATCTCGTCGACGGTGGCGCCGTCGGGCCCGAAGACGACCAGGCGGTGCTGGCCGGCGTCGCTGACCACGAGGCGGCCGTCGGGCAGGGCGGCGAGCTTGGAGGGGTAGCGCAGGGTCTGCGGGGTCCGCTCGGCCAGCACCGTCGGCGCGGGGCCGCGGCGCAGGGAGCCGTCGGCCTCGCCCTCGGCGACGAGGCGCCCGATCAGCTGGTCGAGGTTCTGGGCGTGCCCCTCGCCGGAGAGGTTCCCGGCGATCCGCCCGTGCGTGTCCAGGACCATGAGGGTAGGCCAGGCCTTCGCCCCGTACTCCGACCAGGTCAGCAGCTCCGGGTCGTCGATCACGGGATGCTCGACCTCGTAGCGCTCGATGTTCGCCACCAGCGCGTCGCGGTCCTTCTCGAACTCGAACTTCGGCGAGTGCACGCCGATCACGACGAGCTCCTCGGACCACTTCTGCTCCAGGGGGCGCAGCTCGTCCAGCACGTGCAGGCAGTTGACGCAGCAGAAGGTCCAGAAGTCCAGCAGCACGATCTTGCCGCGCAGGTCCTCCAGGCCGAGCTCCGCGCCGCCGGTGTTCAGCCAGCCGCGGCCGCGCAGGGCGCTCCCGCGCACGCGCGCATCCAGAGTGCCGTCGCTGGGGTCCGAGTTCGAGGTCATGCGCACCAGTGAACACCGCCGGGATGCCGACGCGCCAACTCGTCGCGACATGTGCGACGTCCGGCGGGGCCCGACGGGAGTCCGGTCGGCGACGGCATCAGGCCTCGCGCGCGGGCCGCGCGGGCCAGCTCGCGATCCAGTCCAGCAGCTGCGGATCCTCGAGGTCCTCGAGGTGCAGCGCGGCCCCGGGCAGGGCGACGCCCGCCGGCGGCACGCCGATCAGGCGCAGCCCTCCGGCCACGGCCGCCCGGCCGCCCGTCGCCGAGTCCTCGAAGGCGAGGGTCCGTCCCGGGTCGGCGCCGAGGGCCCGGGCGGCGGCCACGTACATGTCGGGGGCGGGCTTGGGGCGGGCCACCGTGTCGGCCGCCTCGACGGCGCGGAACAGCGGGCGCAGGCCGCTGCGCTCGAGCTTGTCCTCGAGCGCCTCGAGCCACGAGTTCGAGGCGCAGGCGATCGGCACCCGCGCCGCGGTCGCCTCGAGCACCGCCCGCGCCCCCGGCATCACCCGGATCTCCCCGCCGAGATGCTCGAGGAACAGGTCCCGGGTCTCGACGAGGACCGCCGCCTCCTCCCTCCCGGCGGCGCGGGCGATGGCCGCCGCGGCCTCCTCGAGGGTCGAGCCGACCAGCGCGTCGAGGTCGGTGTCCTCCTCGGCGACGCCGTAGCGCGCGAGCATCACGGACTGCGTGCGCTCCCACACCGACTCGGTGTCCAGCAGCAGGCCGTCGCAGTCGAAGACCACGGCCTCCGGGGTCCAGTCCCCGAACGCGTCGCGGAACCGGTCCGTCATCGCACGCTCTCCCAGCCGGCGATCCACGTCTGCAGCTGCGGATCCTCCAGGCTGTCCAGGCGCAGGTGGGCCTGGGGATCCTGCCCGGGCAGCGACGGCACGGCGATGAGGTTCAGCCCTGCGGCCATGGCGGCCTGCGCCCCGGCCTCGGAGTCCTCCACCGCCAGGCAGTCCCGGGGGGCGGCGCCCAGCAGCTGCGCGGCGCGGAGGTACATGTCCGGGGCCGGCTTGGGCAGGGCGACGTCCTCGATCGCCAGGTGCGCGTCGACCACGGCGTCCAGCCCGGTCGCCGCGAGCTTGTGGTCCAGCATGTCCCGCGGCGAGTTCGAGGCGATCGCGACCGGCACCTTCGCGGCGATGGCGCGCACCGTCTCCAGCGCCCCGGGCAGCGTCGCGAAGCCGTCCTTGCCGCGCATGCCCTCCCGGTGCGCGTCCACGAGCTCGCGCCCGACCACGTGCGGGTCCTTCCCCACGGCCGCGGCGATCGCGAGCACCACGACCTCCGCGGCCCGCCCGGTGATGTCGCGCCGCTCCTGCTCGGTGATCCGCGCGCCGTGCCCGGCCAGGTACCGGTCCTGCACCGCGACCCACTCCGCCTCGGTGTTCACGAGCGTCCCGTCCAGGTCGAAGACCACGGCCTGCGGGGTCCAGGCGGTCGGCCACGCGGACAGGGGCACGGATTCGAGGAGATCGCTCATGCCCCCAGGGTATCCGCGCCGCCCGGAGCCCGGAGGCCGGTGATCAGGCGATGGCGGCGAAGCCCCGGCGGAGGTCCTCGAGGATGTCGTCGATGTGCTCGATGCCCACGCTCAGGCGCACGAAGCCGGGCTCGACGCCGGCGGCGCGCTGCTCCTCCTCGCCGAGCTGGGCGTGGGTGGTGGTCGCCGGGTGGATGACCAGGCTGCGCACGTCCCCGATGTTGGCGACGTGGGAGTGCAGCTCGAGCGCGTCGACGAAGCGGCGGCCGGCCTCCGCCCCGCCTTCGAGGACGAAGCCGAGCACCGACCCGGCGCCGCGCGGGAGGTAGCGGTCCGCGACCTCCTTGTACGGCGAGTCGGGATCGGAGGCCCAGCGCACGGAGGTCAGGGCCGGCTGCTCGCGCAGGAAGGCGGCGACGGCGTGGGTGTTCTCCAGGTGCCGGTCGATCCGCAGCGGGAGGGTCTCCAGGCCCTGGCCGATGAGGAAGGCGTTGAACGGGGAGATCGCCGGGCCGATGTCGCGCAGCAGCTGGACCCGGGCGCGGATCGCGAAGGGGGCGGGCAGATCCGCGTAGACCACGCCGCCGTAGGACTCGTCGGGCTCGACGAAGTTCGCGAAGCGGTCCCCGTGGGCGGAGAAGTCGAAGCTGGCCCCGTCGACGATCACGCCCGCGATCGAGGTGCCGTGCCCGCCCAGGAACTTCGTCGCCGAGTGGACGACGACGTCCGCGCCGTGCTCGAGGGGGCGCAGCAGGTACGGGGTGGCGATCGTGTTGTCGACGATCAGCGGCACGCCGACCTCGTGGGCGACGTCCGCGACCGCCCGGATGTCCAGGACGTCCTGGCGGGGGTTGGGGATCGTCTCGGCGAAGAAGGCGACGGTGCTCTCGGTCGCGGCCGCGCGCCAGGACTCGGGATCGGTCGGGTCCTGCACCCACAGCGGCTCGATCCCGAGCCGGGACAGGGTGTGCTTGAACAGGTTGAAGGTGCCGCCGTAGAGGCTGGGCGAGACCACGACGCTGTCCCCGCTGCGGGCCACGTTGAGGATCGACAGGGTGATGGCGCTCTGCCCGGAGGCCAGCAGCAGCCCGGCCGCGCCGCCCTCGAGCGCGGCGATCCGGTCCTCGATGGCTCCCTGCGTCGGGTTGGTGATGCGGGTGTAGATGTTCCCGGCCTCGGCGAGGGCGAAGCGGTCGGCGGCGGATTCCGCGCTGGGGAAGACGAAGCTCGTGGTCTGCTGGATGGGCAGCGCGCGAGCGCCCGTCCCGGGGTCGGGCTCCTGGCCGGCGTGGATCGTCAGCGTCTCGAACTTCTGCGTGCTCTGCGACATCGGGGCTCCTGAGGTGAGGACGGCATGTGCTCGTCCGTGCAGTCTTGCGGGGTTCGTGACGGCCGTCCACGACTGTGAACGGCTGTGACCGCGGGCCCCCCCGGGGGCGGCGCCGGGCGTCGTCGCGCCCGGCCCGCGCTCAGCCCAGCTCGAGGACGCGTCCTTCCCAGCGCCGGCGCAGCCAGCGGTCGTGGGAGGCGATGACCACCGTCCCGTCCCAGCGGCCGATGGCGTCCTCGAGCTGGGTGGCGATCTCCAGGGCCAGATGGTTGGTGGGCTCGTCGAGGATCAGCAGCTCGGGCGGGTCGGCGAGCAGGGCGGCGAGCTCGACGCGACGCTGCTGCCCGCGGGACAGCTCGGCGACCGGGCGCACCAGGTCCCGCGGGTGGACCAGGCCGAACAGCTCGGGCTCGTGATCGGCCTCCGGCACCCCGGCGGCCCGGGCGAGCACCTGGCGGACGGTCCCCTCGGGCACCGGGGTGTCCTGCTCGAGCAGCGCGACCCGGGCGCCGCGCGGCCGGGACACGCTGCCGCCGGTGGGCTCCAGCCGCCCGGCCAGGGTGTGCAGGAAGGTCGACTTCCCTCCCCCGTTCGGACCGGTGACCAGGAGCTTCTCCCCAGAGGAGAGCGCCACCGAGGTGGGAGCCAGGCGCCCTCGCACCGCGACCTCGGACGCCGCCAGCAGCACGCCGCCGCGACGGCCCTCGGCCGCGGGCAGGTGGGACAGCGCCAGCGGCGCCGGAGGCCTGCGGATCTGGGTGCGCTCGAGCTCCTCGAGGCGGCGCTGCGCATCGCGCACCCGCCGGGAGACGACGGCGGCGTTGCGGTCCGCGTAGAACTTCTTGGAGGCGCGGGCCTCGGTCCGGGGCCCGCGGCCCTCGTGTCCGACGCTGTGGGACTCCCGCACCTGCACCCGCAGACGGTCCAGCTCCTCCTGCTCGTCCCGGTGCTGGCGGGCCCAGCGGTCGCGGGCGTCGTAGCGGGCCAGCAGGTAGTCGCTGAAGCCGCCCTCGTACGCGGTGACGCCGCCGGGCTCGGCGTCCAGGGGGCTGGGCGCCGGGTCGAGGTCCAGCTGGACCCGGGTCGCGTCGTCGAGGAAGGCGCGGTCGTGGCTGGCGACGAGGACGGGGCCGGGATGCTCGGCGAGCATGCCGGTGAGGAAGGCGGCGCCGTCGTCGTCGAGGTGGTTGGTCGGCTCGTCCAGCAGCAGGGTGGTGGGCCGGGCGATGAGCAGGCGGGCCAGGGCCAGGCGTCCGCGCTGGCCGCCGGAGACCTCGTCCAGGCGGCGGGAGCGGTCCACGTCCTGCAGGGCCAGGCCCGTCATCACCTGCTCGGCGCGGGCGGGCGCTCCCCAGACGTCGGCCAGGACGGCCCGGGCCAGGACGTCGTCGTAGACGGCCGCCGCGGCGGCGTCCCCGTCGACGAGGGCGTCGCCGGCGGCCTGCAGCTCCCGCTCGAGCCGTCGGGCGCTCTCGAGGGCATCGGCGATGACCTGCGCGACGGTGGTCTCCGGCGGGAAGGGGATCTCCTGGTCCAGCAGGCCGATGGGCCCGGGAACCGCGACGGACCCGGCATCGGGCCGCAGCCGTCCGGCGAGGACCCGCAGCAGCGTCGACTTGCCGCTGCCGTTCTCGCCGAGCAGACCGGTGGGTCTCTGCGCGGGGACCGACAGCGTGATGTCGGTGAGGACGCGGCGGTCGCCGAAGGACACGGACACGCCGTCGGCGCGCAGATGCAGAGGGGTCTGGGGCATGGATCAGCTCCTGGAGGTTCGCGGGATGCGGGCAGCGGGAGGCTGATCAGATCGTCATGGACGCCACTGTAGGGCGCCCCGCGCGGGGACGTCACGCGATTTTCCGGCCTCCCCGCGACGCAGGCCCGCGGACGCGTCGCGTGCTCCGCGCGCCGGGATCCGCGAGACTGGGGCCATGAGCATCGACCAGCCCGCCGCCGCCCCCGCCCGGACCTCCACGCTCGCCGTCGTGGGCGCCGGGAGCGTGGGCGCCTCCGTCGCCTATGCCGCCATGCTCCGCGGCAGCGCCCGCACCATCGCCCTGTACGACGTGGCGACCGCCAAGGTCGAGGCCGAGGTGCTGGACCTCGCCCACGGCTCCTCCCTCGCCGCGCCGTCCACCTCCCCCGCCCGGATCATCGGCGGCGACGACGTGGCCTGCGTGGCCGGGGCGGATGTCGTGGTCATCACCGCGGGCGCCCGCCAGAAGCCCGGGCAGACCCGCCTGGAGCTGGCCGGGACGAACGTCGACATCCTCCGGGACCTGCTGCCCCGCCTGCTCGAGCAGGCACCGGACGCGGTGTACGTGCTGGTCACCAACCCGGCCGATGTCCTCGCCCTGGCGGCGGCTCGCATCGCCGGCCTCCCCGACGGCCGGGTGATGTCCTCGGGGACGGTGCTGGACACCTCCCGGCTGCGCTGGCGCCTGGCGGAGCGGCTGGGGGTCTCCTCCCGCTCGGTGCACGCGACGATCATCGGCGAGCACGGGGACAGCGAGTTCGCGCTGTGGTCCTCCGCGTCGATCGGCGAGGTCCCGCTGCGGCAGTGGACGGACCCGGACGGCGCCCGCGCCCTGTCCGACGCCGAGCTCGGCGATCTCGAGCGGGAGGTCGCCGGGGCCGCGTACACGGTCATCGCCGGCAAGGGCGCCACGAACCTGGCGATCGGCGTGGCGGGGGCGCGGATCGTCGAGGCGATCCTGTCCGACGAGCAGGCGGTGCTGCCGGTGTCCACGCCGCTGTCGGACTACCGCGGCATCTCCGGGGTCGCGATGAGCGTGCCGAGCGTGGTGGGGCGCGGCGGGGTCCTGCGCCGCCTCGAGGTGCCGATGGACGATGCGGAGCAGGCGCGCCTGGAGGCATCGGCCGCGGCGCTGCGCAGCGCCCAGAGGAGCCTGGGCCTGTGACGGCGCCGCCGCCGCACGCCCCGCGGTCCGAGCCGGAGCCGGACGCCCGCGGGGCCGCGGCGCAGGAGCGCCGGCCCGAGCAGGAGCCGCACGAGCAGGAGCAGCGCGAGCAGGAGCTGCGCGAGCAGGAGCAGCGGGCGCAGGACCAGCGGGCGCAGGAGGAGCGCGAGCTCCGGCGCCGGGAGCAGGAGCGGCGGAACCAGGAGCAGCGCGAGGCCCGGCGCCGGGAGCGCGCCCGCCGCGCGGCCCGGCGCGAGGACGCCCGCC